>URCI01000001.1 GCA_900546345.1 uncultured Prevotella sp.
GGCTTTTCTTGAACATCTGAACAGTGTGACTATGTCGTTTTCTACTCTTCAAATTTACAAAAAAATACCCAGATGGCAAAATTTTCAAAGACCGATTATATGTGTAATTTCAAATTTAATCAAATGGTCTCAGTCCGGACTTTTTAAAGTGGACTCTTCTATAATTAATAAACTGTGCAAATATACGAATAATTTCTTTTATAGAAGACAAATTCATCAGAATAACATGTTGTTTTTCTTATAATGGATGACGCTGCTGTCGAAAGACTTCGTATCGGCGATACCCGTATACATCATCAGTTCCGACAGCTGCTCGTTCATCTTCCTCACTTTCTTTACCACACCATCCGTGCCTTCTTTCAGCAGTGGTGCCAGGATGCCACGCCCCACAGCAACCGCATCCGCACCAAGAGCAAGAGCCTTGTAAGCGTCATAACCCGTGTCTATACCACAGTCGCAGAATATCATCACGTTGCTGCCTTCCAGTGCCTTTTTGATTTGAGACAGGATGGCAGTAGAAGGTATGCCGAAGGGTATTCTTCCATGATGATGGGAGACAAATATTCCTTTGCAGCCAGCGTCACGGGCTTTGAGCGCATCAGAAACAGAGAGAACGCCCTTGGCTATGAAGGGCAGCTTTGTCGAACGGGTGTATCCGGCAAGATCATTCTTCGTTATTGGGCCAAGCGGCAGCCCGTCAACAATATCATAGTGTCCGTCTTTTCCGGCGATGTGGTCAATATCAATGCCGACAGCGAAAGCTCCGTGGTGCTCAGCAATGGCTATCTGCTTCATGATCATGTCATGGTCGGCAAGTGGCTTAATGATGCGGACCGTAGGCGCGCCAACTTCCGCAATAGAGGCGAATTCATCGTCAGGCTCCATTCCCACCCAGTTGGGCACGTTGAGTTCTTTTGCAGCCATAGCGTATTCCTCCATCGGCTTGCGGCCGTCTTTGCCAACTTTATTAAGATGAGAGAAAGCGGGCATCATTATCGGCGAACTGAATCTTCTTCCGAATATCTCTGTCTCAAGGTTCGGTTCTACAGCATCAATCATCCGCATCTCAACGAGCAGGTCATCAAGATATTGACGGTTGATTTTATTGGCATCTTCCGCCTTGCCGTTTGTAACAGGAATAAGGCCTTCCGGTCCGGGCCACGGACTTTTAATTTTGTCTTCTTTTTGCAAAGTTAAATAATATCCTCGATACATACAACTTCAAAGTTGACTATTGTTTTGCACAACAAAATAAAAATACATCAATTAGTTGAGGAACTATTGCTTGTTATTCGAATATTATTCGTAACTTTGCGAACAATATGAAGAAGATATTGATTCTCTGTACGGGCAACAGTTGCCGGAGTAAGATGGCACAGGCCTGTCTACAACATTTAGATGCAGGACTCAGCGTGAGGTCGGCGGGTACTCACCCTGCGCGACAAACACATCCTCTCGCCATTCAAGCGATGAAGGAGATTGGTATGCCCATTACCGATTTGCAACCGCATGATGTCAGGGACTATGTCAACGAGGAGTGGGATGTGGTCATCACCGTCTGCGATCATGCCCGTGAGTCATGTCCCATTTTTCTGGGGACAGTAAAGCAACGGTTGCACATCAGCTTTCCGGACCCCTCTGTGTCAAAGGGAACTATGAAAGAGCAACTTGCTGTGTTCCGCGAGACAAGAGACCGTATCATACAGTCGTTCAATGATTTTTATCACCAATATATACAAGACGCCCATGGACATCAAAAAAGATTATAGCCTCAAGGCGGAGCAGATAGCACGTTTCGCCAAAGCACTCTCCCACCCCGCAAGAATACAGATATTGCAGTTCTTAGCCCGTCAACAGGAATGTTACTTTGGCGACATCCACGACGAGCTGCCCATCACCAAGGCTACCGTGAGCCAGCATCTCAAGGAGCTCAAAGACGCGGGACTCATCCAGGGCACTATCGAGGCGCCCAAGGTGAGATACTGTATCAACCGTGACAACTGGCAGTATGCCCGTGAGCTGTTCAACGATTTCTTCTCCAAGGAAATCAAGAGTAGCAGCTGTGGTTGTGGTAAGGAGTAGACAGCGAAAGGCGGACCACGAGCTGTCCGCCTTATATTATAAGATATAAGTTCGTAGTTTTACAAATAACTAATAATATGGATATTAAGATTTTAGGATCAGGCTGTTGCCGTTGCAAGAAGACTTACGACACCGTTAAGCAAGTCGTCGAGGAAGACAAAATAGATGCTACTATAGAATACGTGACCGATATTGCCAAAATATTGGAGTATGACATCATGTCCATGCCTGCCATCATTATCGACGGTAAAGTTGTGCTCAATGGGCAAGTGCCTACAGCGGCCCAGGTGAGACAGATATTGAAGAAATGAACAATAAAATAAAACCAGACAATGAAAGAAATTGAAATTTTCGACCCGGCCATGTGCTGCTCCACGGGAGTATGCGGCCCTAATGTTGACAAGAACCTGCTGCGCATCGCCACGCTCATCGACGCGCTGAAAAATATGGGCATCGAGGTGAGACGCCACAACCTGAGCAGCGAGCCACAGGCTTTTATCCATAATGAGAGGGTAAAGCACTTGCTTCAGGAGAAAGGCGCCGACGTGCTGCCCATCACCCTTGTCGACGGTGAGATTACGGTCACCGGCGAATATCCTTCCACTGCCCAATTGAGCGAGTGGACGGGCAAGGACCTCACCTTTGTCCCCGTCAAGCAGGACTCATGCTGCTGTGGGGACAGTGAACCCGAGCAGGACCATTCTTGCTGCTGCGGAAGTGATGACCCGAAGAAGGATGGTGGATGCTGCTGTTGTTAAAATGGAATCGCGTATGAGACTCTATGGTATCAACGAGGTGAGGGAGCAGAAATATCTGTTCTTCACCGGCAAAGGAGGTGTGGGCAAGACAAGCCTTGCCTGCGCCACCGCCATCACCATGGCTGACAGTGGCAAGCGGGTGTTGCTCATCAGTACTGACCCAGCCTCGAACCTTCAAGACGTTTTTCATCAGGACATCTCGCAGCATGGCACCAACATTGCGGGAGTGCCGCGGCTGACGGTCGTCAACCTCGACCCCGTCAAGGCAGCTGAGGAATACCGCGAGTCGGTGGTAGGTCCTTACCGTGGTATTTTGCCCGAGTCGGCCATCGCCAACATGGAGGAACAGCTGTCGGGTTCCTGCACGGTTGAGATAGCCGCTTTCAACCAGTTTGCTGACTTCCTCACCAACGAGGCCGACGCGCGGAAGTACGACCACATCATCTTCGACACGGCACCCACCGGCCACACGCTGCGGATGCTCCAGCTGCCTACCGCCTGGACCTCGTTCATCAAGACAAGCAAGCACGGGACTTCGTGTCTTGGTCAGCTCTCGGGATTGGAGTCGCGCAAGGAGGTCTACCGCCAGGCTGTGGACAACCTCGCCGACGGCACCAAGACCCGACTGATTCTCGTCAGCCGCCCTCAGGAGACAGCACTCAAGGAGGCAGCCCGCTCGGCTCATGAGCTGGCACAGCTCGGTATCGACAACCAATTGTTGGTGCTCAATGGCATCATGGACTCGCCCGACAATGGCGACCCACTTGCCAAGGAGATGTACACCACCCAGCAAGGGGCCATCAGTGGAATGCCAAAGACACTCGCCACGATGGAGACTTTGTTTGTGCCTCTGCGCTCCTACAACATGGACACCGTGGACGACATTCGCAAGATGCTTGTCAGCGACCAAGCTGCCACTTCTCAGCCTACAGGCACTACAACGGATTACAAGACGCTCGACGACCTCATCCGCACGCTCCACGATGAAGGTAAGCGCGTGGTGTTCACTATGGGCAAGGGCGGCGTAGGCAAAACGACCATTGCCACGAAAATAGCATTGGGACTGAAGGCGTTGGGCGACGACGTGTTGCTCACTACCACCGACCCTGCCAATCATCTCAATGCGCGGCAGGTTGGGCAAGCGGGTATCGAGGTGGCAGTCATCGACGAGCAGAAAGTGCTGGAGGCTTATAAGGAGGAGGTCAGACAGAAGGCACGGGAAGCCGGCATCACCGACTTCTCTTATATTGAAGAGGACTTGCGCAGCCCCTGCACCCAGGAGATAGCTGTGTTCCGCCGCTTTGCCGACATTGTGATGCGGGCCGACAGCAAGACGGTGGTCATCGACACGGCTCCCACAGGCCATGCCCTGCTCCTGCTCGACTCCACGCAGAGCTATGACCGACAGATTGCCCACAACGAGGGCGACGCGCCTATCGCCGTCCAGCGGTTGCTGCCACGGCTGCGCGACGAGAGCCAATCGGCTTTCATTATCGTCACGCTGCCCGAGCCCACGCCCGTGCTGGAGGCCCAACGGCTGCGTGCTGACTTGCAGCGTGCCGGCATCCACCAGCATTGGTGGGTCGTCAACCAGTGTCTGGTGCTGAACCACACTGCCGACCCATTCCTGCAGGTCAAGGCTTCTAATGAGATGAAATGGATCAAGGAGGTGGAGCGCATCACCGACGGACATGTCGTCTTGCGTCCATGGCTCAAACAAGAAAAAGGAAGGTCTTTGCAGGCATAATGGATAAACTATCAATCATGGAAGAAAGAAAAATAGGATTCTTTGACAAGTACCTCACTCTGTGGGTACTGCTATGTATCATTATGGGCATTGCCGTGGGCAAGTTCCTTCCGGCTGTCCCACAAACGCTCTCGCGGTTCGAATATGCTCACGTAAGCATTCCCGTGGCCATCCTCATCTGGGTGATGATCTACCCGATGATGATGAAAGTAGATTTTCAAAGTGTGAAGGATGTAGCCAAGCATCCTAAGGGCCTGGTGGTGACGTGTGTGGTCAACTGGCTCGTCAAGCCATTTACGATGTTTGCCATTGCATGGTTCTTCCTCTTTGTGGTCTTCCGACAGTGGATTCCTGCGGAGCTTGCTCACGAATATTTGGCGGGTGCCGTGCTCTTAGGTGCCGCGCCCTGTACGGCGATGGTGTTCATTTGGAGCTACCTTTCCAACGGCAACCCGGCCTACACGCTTGTGCAGGTGGCTGTCAACGACCTCATCATCCTCGTGGCCTTTGCGCCTATTGTGGCCTTACTGTTAGGAGTGAGCGGCGTGCAGATTCCCTACGACACCTTGCTGCTAAGCGTTGTGCTCTTTGTGGTGCTGCCACTCATTGCAGGAATCATCACGCGCACGACTGTCGTCAGACGCAAGGGCAAGGAGTATTTCGAACAAGTCTTCGTCCACAAGTTTGACCGCTACACCACCGCAGGACTGCTGCTCACGCTCGTCATTCTCTTCTCCTTTCAGGGCGAGACCATTCTCCGCAATCCGCTTCATATCGTGCTTATTGCAGTGCCGCTCATACTCCAGACTTACCTCATCTTTGCCGTCGCCTACGGTTGGGCCAAGGCCTGGCATTTGCCTTACGACATCGCAGCTCCCGCCGGAATGATTGGAGCCTCCAACTTCTTCGAATTGGCCGTGGCCGTTGCCATCAGCCTCTTCGGATTGCAAAGTGGCGCGGCGTTGGCTACGACCGTCGGCGTGCTCACCGAAGTGCCCATCATGCTTTCGCTGGTCAAGATAGCGAAGGCGACAAGGGGTAAATTTGCAAAATAAATGCGAAAGAAGCCGGTACCATCAGTTGATAAGCTGACGATACCGGCCCGTTACAAATAGGATTTTGCTTATGTTACCCAAATGGGTTGATGTAGAATCAAAAAAAGGGGCTGCCTTTTGAGCAGTCCCCATGTATCAGAGCAGAACCGAAGCCGGTTAAGCGACCTCAATCTTTTTTGTCTCCTTCTCTGCCTTTGCCGTGCGAGGAAGTGTAATGTGAAGCACACCGTCAGTAACCTTAGCCTCAATCTTGTCTTTCTCCACGTCGTCAGGCAGCGTCAGAGCCTGCTCGTAATTGCTGTATGAGAACTCGCGGCGCAGATAGTGCTCCTTCTTGTTCTCGTCCTTCTTCTCGTCCTTGTGCTCCATCTTGATGGTCAGGCAACCGTCCTTGTCAACGTTCACCTTGATGTCATCCTTGGTGGTGCCAGGGGTTAACACACGCAATGTAGCACGCGTTTCCATTAGGCAGTAATTTGCTTGCGGTATTGTGCCGGCGTCACGCCCGTTTCCTTCTTGAACATACGGCTCAAGTGCTGAGGGTACTGAAAACCTATCTGATAGCTGACATCGGTGATAGACCTGTCGGGGTCGGCAAGTAGTTCCTTTGCAGCGTCGATAATATGCCTGTGGATATAGTCCATGGCAGTCTGCCCCGTCTCCTTCTTGATAAGGTCACCAAAATAGTTGGGCGAGAGACAGAGCTCCGACGCGCAGTAGTTGACTGTCGGCAGTCCGCGGTTCATGTTGTTCTGCTTGAAATAGTCATTGAGCAATGTCTCAAACTTGGCGAGCAACGCGCTGTTGATGGGCTCGCGGGTCACAAACTGGCGCTCGTAGAAACGCTGGCAGTAATTGACAAGGATTTCGATATACGAGCAGACCAGCTGACGGGTCATGCGGTCGATGTCATGGTTGAGCTCATCCTTGATAAGGTTCAGACACTCAATGAACGTCGTGCGCTCTTTCTCAGACAGATGCAACGCCTCGTTCACCTGATAAGAGAAGAAGCCATAGTTCTTGATGTTCTTGCCAAGCGATGTGCCACGGATAAACTCGGGGTCAAAGAAAAGAGCGTAGCCTTGCGGTTGGAAGATATGCCCGTCATCCTCAATGCCTATTATCTGACCGGGAGCGAGACAGACCACATCGCCTTTGTTGTAGTCATACTTCGTATTGCCATAGATGATCTCGCAATTCTTCTCTTCCTTCAGAAAAATGGCATAGAAGCTCATGGTGTGGCGCATGTGATGCATGGGCTTGCACTGGCTCATGTCGATGACGCTGACCAAAGGGTGAAGTGTCTCAACGCCAAGAGCATCGTTAAACTCCTGTATCGTCTCAAAGTTCATGATTGTCTTCTTGTTCTGTTCCATATCTCTGCAAGTTGTTGTCCGATGCAAAGATACAATAAATTTTTCCGTATACCTATTCTCTTTTAACCTTTTCCGCGTCTTCCGACTTGACGACATCCTGCTTAGCCGTGTAGACAAAGTGCTGCTCGCGCTCAGCTATCCACCAGCGTCCATCAATCTTCACGTATTTGTCGTAATAGCGGACGATGTGGAATGTAACCACATCCTTGCCATTCTCATTGTTGACGAGGGTGGCAAGGGCATAGGCGGTGCCCGTGGCGTGAGTATCGTCCTGGAAGTCGATGACATGCTGGCCGTTCTGATGGAAGCTTGCCTTGGCAGCCCCGAAAACCTTATACTGCTTGATCATGGAGTCGACGTCGTCAGCCTGCATGCCAAGCTCACCATAGAAATAAACACGCAACTTGACGTTCTTAACGAACAACTCGCTGTAATAGTCCTGATTGTTCTTATCACTCTCTGTTGCATAGCGCTCTTGAAGGTCGCGGATTGCAAATCTGTCTTCTAATGTTGCCATAATATTGTCTCTGTACTGAATTATTATCTTTCACTGTCGGCTTTTGGCCCATGTGAAGTTTATATCTTACTTATAATTGTTCTCACTTGTGCATCGGCATGAGCTGCCTCAGCCCCATGAATGCTGACACCGCCGAGCACCGTTGCCGTGGGAGCCTCCCTCTTGATGAAGCGCTCACTGCTGCCCATGCCGCTGCCCTCGTTGGTGCAGAAGGGGATGATGGTCTTGCCGCTGAAATCGAAACTCTCAAGGAAGGTATAGACCACCATCGGCATCGTGCCCCACCAGTTAGGGTAGCCAAGAATGATGGTGTCGTACCCGTCGATGCCGTCGAGCTCATTTCTCAGTTCAGGGCGAGCCTGCTCACGGAGCTCCTGCTTAGCCTGGTCGATACATTCGTTGTAGTCCTTAGGATACTCGTAAGTGGTATCGATATGGTAAACATCGGCATCGGGCAGCAAGGCCTTAAGTTTGTCCACGACAACTTCCGTATTTCCCTTGGCAAGGTTACGGATACTTCCGTTCCAATAGTTTTCTCCTCTGCGGGAGTAGTATGCGATTAAAATTTTTCCCATGCCACCTTGTATTTAATGCGTTGCCTTGAGATATTGCAGACTGCCATACCAATAGCTGGCCGTAGTACCGCCGTCGATAAGAATGTCGGTGCCACTGATGAAGCGGCCGCGGCTCGACATGAGGAATTCGGCGAGGTCACCAACCTCGTCGGGAGTGCCGGCGCGATGGGCGGGACTGGCTGCTATCATGTCGAGATAGCCTTTGGCGCGTGGGCCGTGCAGCTCGTCATTGGCCAACGGAGTGATGATGATGCCCGGTGAAATAGAGTTGATCGTGGCGCCACGCTTTGCCCAGCGGTCAGCCTCATAAGCGACGCGCAGTACGTTGCAGCGCTTGGAGTACTGGTAGGCCTTCAGCGTGTCGGTGATGGCCTGGACGAAGTCGAGTTTCGTGAGCTCTTCCGGCTTGCTCATTGCCAACGCGTCGTTCTGTTCCTGCGGCAGAGCGGGCAACCGGTGACCGCTCTGTGAAGCGATGATAATGCCGGAGCCTCCCTCTGCCATTACCTTGCCGAACTCCTCCAATAATATTGCTGTGCCGACCATGTCAACTCGCAGAATCTCTTCCACCGAGGCCTGCGAGGGGGAGACACCTGCCGCGTTGATGAGGTTCGTAACCTCACCATACTTCTGTGCTTCCTTGACGAGAGTAAGAATATCATCCTTGCTGCCAAGGTCCACCCGGAGGGTCGAGCACTCGAAACCTGCATCCTCCAAAGTCTTTGCAGCCGTCGCTGCGTTTTGCTCACTATAGTCAGCGAGCACCACATGCTTGCCTGCAGCCACCCTGCGCACGATGGCTTGACCGATGGAACCGGCACCTATTAATACTGCTACTTGCTTCATAATCATCATTGTTATTGTTTTACGGCTGCAAAATTACGACAAATATCAGCATGGCATTGTAGATGGAATCCTCATTCAATGACCATTTTTACAGATTCTGTCTTTGAGGAAAGCCAATAGCACACAGTACGCGCAGATACTCCCCTGCTCACAACAAATGCTTTATGATAGTATCACTCTGGCTGATACACAATAAAGAAAGGAAAGGGCGTTTGTGGTACTGCTTGGGAACTGTGGAAAACTATCGTTGTCCCCGTTGTCGAGAAGTTTCCCGGTCATATCGCTTGCTCGACCAAGTCTCGGTCAGAGATAGTAGTGCCCGTGTTCAAAGGTGACGACGTGATTGCCGTCATTGATGTTGACAGCAAAGGATATAGCGCTTTTGATGACATTGACAAAGACGGGCTGGAGAAGATTGCGAAGATTATCAGTCCTTTGTTTATGACATGTTAGGATCGAAGTGTTTCTTGCTAAGAAACTCTGCCTCGAGATCATCATGTTGCTCGTCGGTCATGTTAAAATGCAGTCCTGCACTCAACATCTGAGCCTTTTTCTTCGTGCATTGTTTCTTTGTGCCCCACAGGTTTTTCTGCTCACCATGGAGAAAACTTTAGGTTAATGCTTGTTAAAGTCGTTCCCGAAGAAGTCAGCAGGCATACAATTCCTACCAAACGGTAACTATAAGACCGAAAAGTGCCTTCTTGCAGAGTATAGGAAAAATACCTAAATTTGCAGTCGTAAACAAGACGGGAAGACAACCAAAGTGGTTGGAACCCAGTCACGTAAGAAACAAAATATTCACTATTAAATACTGAAAGGATACAAGTTATGGCAAATGTAGTTTTAATCGGCGCAACAGGATTCGTAGGTTCAGCAATTCTCAACGAACTGCTCTCACGCGGTCACAAGGTGACGGCTGTGGTGCGCAATGCCGCCAAGCTGCCCCAAAACGACAACCTCACGGCTGTGGAGGAGGATGTGGCCAACGTCGATGCCATCGCCAACATCGCCAAGGGCAAAGATGCTGTCATCTCTGCTTACAACCCCGGTTGGACCAACCCCGACATCAAGCACCTCATCGAGGTGAATTATCCCAAGATCGTGGAGGCTGTGAAGAAGAGTGGCGTGGGCCGTCTGCTCATTGTCGGCGGTGCCGGCACGCTGTTTGTCAAGCCGGGTCTGCGTGTGGTTGATTCCGGTGCTATCCGTGCCGAGATCATGGACGGCGTGCGTCCTTTGGGCGACTTTTACCTCAACTACCTGATGAAGGAGCACGACCTCGACTGGGTGTTCTTCTCTCCTGCCGGTGCCTTTGAGGATGCAGACAAAGGACAGCGCACGGGCAAGTTCCGCCTCGGCAAGGACGACCTCATCATCGACCCTGCCACTGGCACGAGCCACATCTCCGTCCAGGACTACGCCGTGGCCATGGTCGACGAGTTGGAGAAGCCCGCTCACCATCAGGAGCGCTTCACCATCGGATACTAAGCAAGATGATTCGGGGCGGTCGTTTGACCGCTCTTTTTTTATATAATCAAGACGATGATACAACAAGCTTTGGACTTTCTGAAGTCACATATTGAGGTGGCCTTTGCCACTTGCGAGGGCGGACGACCGCACATCCGCGTGTTTCAAATTATGAAGCAGGAGAGCACCACGCTCTACTTCGCCACCTCGCCGAAGAAGCAAGTGTACAAACAGTTGCACGAGAATCCCTTTATCGAGATCATGGCCAGTGCGGACAATGAGTTCGTGAAGTGCAGCGGACGGGCCGACTTTGATGTCGATGATGCCACGCAGCGGTGGATTTACGAACACAACGCTGTGCTGTCCCGGCTATACACCAGCTATGACAAGATGGTTTATTTCAAGATGAACATCGAGCAGATGGACCACTACGACCTTGCCCCAACTCCTCCCGTTCTCAAGCACTACGACCTCACCAACCACACAGAAGCAAACGGATATGTCGGAGAGAGATACAGCTCAAAGGCCTGACAACCTCGACGTACTTATCAACAGTCTGATAAACGACGAGGGCAGCAGATAGCCTTCCTCACGACATCAAGAATAACAATTATCAGGTAGTTTTGTAGATCAGACCATCAAGCATTCCCTCGCATCCGTCCTCAATGAGGTCGAGGGCGAGCTCAAAGTCTTCGCCATCACCATAGTATGGGTCGGGAACAGAGGTTCTCCCTTTGTACTTCGTGAAGTAGTCGGCCATGCGGATGACCTTGCGTCGGTCGGCCTCGTTGTGTGCCTTGCGGCAGATGTCGTGGTAGTTTTCATCGTCCATGACCACGATGTAGTCGAAGTCGTCAAAGTCATGGCGTGCGTCGAACTGACGGGCGATGTGGTCAATGCGATAGCCGCGTCTTACACCATGCTGGCGCATGCGCTTGTCGGGCAGCTGGCCGACGTGCCACGGTCCGATACCTGCTGAGTCGATGTAGAACTTGTCCGTCAATTCTGCGTCGTCGATGTATTTCTGCATGATGGCGTTTGCCGCAGGAGAGCGGCAGATGTTGCCCAGGCAGATGAAAAGAATCTTTGTCTTGTCCATATCTAAATTAGATGACTGTTCAATCATGTCTTGTGTCGTTATGCCAAGTTACAAAGGTACGAAGTTTCGGCAAAAATATCGTTGTATAGACAAACCAAAGTAGAGAAATAATTCATAAGGGTGTTTATTTTGCCATTTCGCAAGTTTGTAGTAACTTTGTAACATTAAACCCTCTCTATTATGAAATTACTTCGTGACCGTATCCTCAAGGACGGAAAGTGCTACCCTGGTGGAATCCTGAAGGTAGACAAGTTCATCAACCATCAGATGGACCCCAATCTGATGAAAGCTGTTGCGGTGGAACTGATACGCCGCTTTGCCTCTTCGCAGGTCAACAAGATTCTTACCATTGAGGCCAGTGGCATAGCCCCCGCCATCATGATGGGATTTCTGCTCGACCTGCCTGTGGTGTTTGCCAAGAAGAAAAAGCCTTCAACGATGGACAACATGCTCTCCACACGTGTCTTCTCATTCACGAAACAGCGGGAATACCACGTGGTAATCTCAAAAGACTACCTCACCCCCGCCGACAAGGTCATCTTTGTCGACGATTTCTTAGCTTACGGCAATGCGGCCAAGGGCATCATCGACCTCTGCAACCAGGCCGGCGCCGAGCTCGTCGGCATGGGATTTATCATCGAGAAGGCTTTCCAGCACGGACGTGACGTCATTGAGGCTGCCGGTGTGAGGTGTGAGAGTCTGGCTATCGTCGACTCCCTTGACAACTGTGAGATCAAGCTGAGGGAGGACTAAGATCATGCAACAACAATCGGACCTGATATACGGCCTGAATGACCGTCCGCCACTCCGGGGTACCCTCTTTGCGGCATTACAGCACCTGTTGGCCATCTTCGTTGCCATCATCACGCCTCCGCTTATCATCAGCTCTGCCTTAAAGTTTGACCTTCAGACCACAGGGTTTCTTGTTTCCATGTCGCTTTTTGTATCAGGTGTCGCTACGTTCATACAATGCCACCGCATAGGACCATTGGGGGCGGGACTTCTCTGCATTCAGGGCACGTCGTTCTCCTTCATCACTCCGATTATTGGCGCCGGGATGCTTGGCATGGTCAATGGGCACATTGATGCGCCTACGGCTCTTAGCTACATATTCGGTGCGACGATGGTGGCATCCGTCGTGGAGATGGCCGTGAGCCGCTTGCTACCCTATGCACGTAAGATCATCACCCCACTTGTGTCGGGCATTGTCGTGACGCTCATCGGGTTGTGCCTTATCAAAGCCGGCATCAACAGTTGTGGAGGTGGACAGTCTGCCATAGACAACGGTACATTTGGCTCACTGAGATACTTAGGGCTTGCAGTATTGGTCCTGGTGACCATCATCTTTTTCAACCGGTCGCAAAATCAATATCTCCGTATGGGTTCCATCGTCATCGGACTGATTGTGGGTTGTGTGGTAGCCTGGGCGATGGACATGATTGACTTCACGCAGCTGCATGGCGCAGGTGCGGTTAACATACCCATTCCTTTCAAGTTCGGTCTGCATTTCGATGTGGGCAGCATCATAGCCCTCGGTATCATCTATCTGGTCACAGCCGTAGAAGCTTTCGGAGACATCACGGCCAATTCCCTTATTTCCGGGCAGCCTGTTGAAGGCCCCGTGTTCATGAAGCGTGCCCAGGGCGGTATCCTCGCCGACGGTTTCAACTCCATGCTGGCAGCTGTATTCAATAGTTTTCCGAATTCTATCTTCGCACAGAACAACGGTATGATACAACTCACGGGAGTAGCGAGCCGCTATGTCGGGTATTTCATCGCCGGAGCGTTATTCCTCCTTGGGCTCTTTCCCGTTGTAGGACAGTTTTTTTCTCTCATCCCGGACTGTGTCCTTGGCGGTGCCACACTTCTCATGTTCGGAACGGTGGCGGCATCGGGTATACGTATCATAGCTGCTACAGACATCAACCGTAAGGCTGTGCTGGTGATGGCCATCAGTTTTGCTATGGGAATGAGCGTGGAACTTGTCCCAGGAATTCTCGACAAGATGCCGAGGCTGATCCATTCCATCTTTTCGTCGGGTATCTCAACGGGTGGAATAACAGCAATCGTTGCAAACGCCCTCATAAGGGTAAAAGAGAAATAAAAATGCTTTCTATCCAACCTCACATGCTGCATAGGAAGTAATGTTGAATGGCACTCACTCTGCCAGCCATACTCACCCTATGGTCAATATTTTGAAAATTTATGGAGCTATAGAGGGTAATGCGTAATAATATTCGTATCTTTGCATGCAATTATGAAACCATAACAATATTTATCCATTTATGAAAAAGATTCTCTTTATTGCTTGCCTACTGTTGGCATCAGTCGGAACCTTTGCTCAACATGCAAAAGGTTCGTTTAACATTCAACCCAAAGTGGGTCTCAACGTAGCTACGATGACAGACAATGACGGCAGTGATCCGCGCGTAGGTTTTGTTGGAGGTGCAGAGTTCGAATATCAAGCTACCGACGTGTTGTCTCTTTCTCTCGGTGCTCTCTATTCACAGCAAGGATTGAAAGCCAACAGCGATGAAATGGACGGTACCATTAAAATGGACTACATTAACGTGCCTGTTCTTCTGAATGTGTATGTTACCAAAGGGTTGGCCGTCAAGGCTGGTATTCAGCCGGGGTTCAAGGTCAATAGCAAAGTCAAGGTCTCTGCTTCTGGTGCTTCCGCTGAGGTCGATTTAGAAAAAGCTCTTCAGGCTGGAGGGGTAGATGCCAGTGTAAAGAGTGTAGATTTTGCTATTCCGGTGGGTCTTTCGTACGAATATCGCAACTTTCAATTTGATGCTCGCTACAACTTTAGCGTCACCAAGGCTATAGAGGCAGAGGGCGAATCGACAAAACACTCTGTATTCCAATTCACTATAGGCTATAAATTCGATTTATAACCAAAATATATAGAACCATGTCATGCCGCTCATATCATGCTATGGGCGGCATTCTTTTTTATTAAGCCACGCTACGCTGAGTTGAGCAGGCTTTTTATCATTTCGTCAATCTCGCGGTTCACTCGGGCAAAGTTGCGGTTGAGCATGACTTCCTTTTGACGGGCATCCTTGAAGGCGTAGATCTTGGGGAGGTCAACGTATTGAGCTTCTTGATTTTTGCCATATTGAAGTTGGTCTTGCAAAAATACTTGGTTGTCTTGAACTCTGGGCTATCCTCAAGATTGATGCTGCTGAAGGAACTGCGCTCCGTGGGGGTGAAGTCACGGGCAGCCTGTCCAGCCAGCCGGTGGCTATGTCGGGCTCTTTCTCGAACATCTTCTGCTGTCGGGTTGCTAAGAGGGTCTTGAGCTTGTTGGCGGTACCCACCTCACTGAAATAGAACGGTGGCTTGTAGATGGCCTCGTCCTCAGTCTTCAAGTCCTCGGCGGCAATCATTTGGTCAAGGGCGGACTTTATGGAGGCTTTGTCGGTTTCCAAGAGCTTTACTCCTGCTTCCACGAGTTGGTCGCGATGGGCATAGACGTGTCCTTCGTTGGCCAATTGGTTGAGGGTGTAGAGGATGCCGCTTTGACAATAGCCGTTCTCGCCATTCTGATACGTAATCCGCTCTATGACCGCACGCAACTTCATAATGATGATACAAAAGTACGAAGTTTTGGCGAGAATATATCGAAATATATGAAAAAGCCGGTACCATCAGTAAGGGCAACGGAGTCTGGCTACTGACAACGGTGAGCATGCAATACATCTACAAACTGTTTCTGTACGCCAGTGGCGTTACTCCCGTCTGCTTCTTGAAATAACGGTTGAAAGCAGTCGGCTCCGGGAAGTTCAGCCGCTGGCTGATTTCGCAAATCATCATGTCGGAGTGCTTTAGCAGGAGCTTGGCTTCCGTCGTCGTTGTGCGATGTATCCAGTCCATCACTGACAGTCCGGATTGCTGCCGTACCACATCGCTGAGGTGGTTGGGGGTAATGTGGAGTTGCTCCGCATAGAAAGGAATGTTTCGCTGTGTAGTTCCATACTGCCGCAGCAAGTGGATGAAACGTGCCATTATTTCTTCTCCTCTTGACTGCCTGCTGTTATTCCCATCATACATCGTCTTATTGAGGCTTGCTGCATCGGCCACCATAGCAAGAAAGAGAAGGCTGACGGCGGTGTCGCACACCTTGGCGCGCGTCATTTGTTCGTAAAGAAGGTCAAAGTAAGTGCCGAAGCGCTTGCGGTCGGCCTCTTCCAAGAACAAGTGCTGCACTTCCTTGGGCAGGAGACGATCTGTGCTGTCGCCGTCAATGCCAGGAAGATCAATCGCCGTCAGAGCCTCAGCGGCAAAGTCCTTACTGAGACTCTGAACCTCTACGACGGTATCTGAAGGAAGGACGAGTATCTCATTGCCTTGCAGGAGATGGTCGACGAGATTGATACGATACGATGCCCTTCCAGCTAATATGTGCAGCAGTCTCCACTCGGCAAGTCTCATGGGCTGCCCGATGATTATTTGTTTTTTTACAATTTCCGACTGTCTCACAAGGATGAAATGTTGTCCCACCACATTCCTATAATCTTGGTTGCGTGACACTTGGTCATCGCTGATGCGATTTTTGATGTCGGCGGCATCTATGGTCTCTATTCCTTTCATGACGAGATGGATTTTTTGCAAAGGTAATACTATTCCGTGAAATTGTACATAAAAGCGGGCTTTTTGTTTGTCTATGGCTTAATGATTCATAGTAATTTTGCATTCGAAATATAAAATATCAGAACATGAAAAGGTTTATAAAGTATTATGCGCTGGAAATTTACACCGTATTGGCTCTGTCGTTTATTGTTGCTGCGGCTGTTATAGGCAACTTGTCAACGGTTCAGAAACTTGTGGTTGTCGATGCGCTGTTGTTCGTCCTGCATGAATGGGAGGAAGGGCATTATCCCGGTGGGTTCATCAAACTGATTTCCGGCCTTGTCGGTATAAAAGTGGATGATGAGATGAGCCGTGCCAGCAGGATTCCCGCCGGTATTCTGCTGCTGACACTTAGCATCGTACCGTTTGTTTTCGACACGACACCTTTGATAACCATTGCTGTGGCAACCTTTGGTTTCATAGAGTGTTTTGTCCACACGATGGGCATCCGACTTTTTCGCATGAAGCGGTTCTATACGCCCGGCATGGTAACGGCATGGTTGGAGTTTGTCGTAAGCGTGATGATGATAACCTATCTTGCAGTGAACGATATTGCCCGGTGGTATGACTATGTCTTTGGTCCATTGCTAATGATTGTGTGCTTTGGGCTTCTCCAGAAGACCATGACGCTCATGGTGGGTATTCGTTACAGTGACTTCTTTATGGATAGCCTTTCAGTAATTCTTTCGTCTGTGGGCGGTTGCACGAGTTAGCTTATGGTATCTGAAGGCTGACTTGGCGGGGAGATGCAGGCAATAGCGGCATCCACTCGTCAGAAGGGCATCGACGACAAGTCTGCTCCCTGCCGCGGATCTTGGAGGTTCCCGGGTGCTTCTTTCTTGCCACACGTGCGCGCCTCGGTGATGAATGCCATATGATTGAGAATTATTGTAAAGTAATTCTGCCCTTGGGCTATCCTCTGCCAATACCTTAACTATGCGTCTTTTGGTTGTTTCTCCTCGATATTAAAATAGCTTTTGCGGATGATCCAAATGCGGAGAAGCCAAACGGCGAAGAAGCCGTTGCTGACCATCTCATAGATGGTTCCCCACGGCTCGGGAACATGCAGTATGCGCTTGAGAAACCATAGAACAAGGTCAATGTTAAACAGCCAGTTCCAAATCTTATCCTTGTCGGTAAAGGTTAGACGTTTACTTTCACCGATGGGGACATATACATCAGCCGACGATTCTATGAATTTGTACATACTGCGGATGGTCACTTTATATCTGCCGGCAGGTAGGTTGACGTGCGCCTCATTGCCCTTGATCACGCCCAATAACTGGTCGTTGATAAGCAGGTAATGAGGTATCATTGCCATCAACTTGCCCTTTGGCGATATTATGAGTTGTGATTGCAGCATGATTATTTGCTTTACTTCTGCTCTACTGCCTTGGGGGTCCAGTTGTTGAAGAATCGAAGGACTTTGGCTTTGTTGTAGCCTTGGCCTTCTTCTAAGAAACTGGAATCCTGGATGTGGATGACTTTGCCGTTTTGGTCAAGTACAACAAATACGGGGAAACCGAAACGCTGCGGGTTGTCGAGACGCCGCATCAATGTCTTAGCTGCCTTGACTTGAGCATCTCCGCCTGACTTTCGTGGATTGTAATTGACGTGGATGTAGACGAAGTTGTCGTTGACCACCCTTGCTATATCACTGTCCCTACTGATGAAGTCGGCAAAGCGAAGACACCACGGACACCAGTTGCCACCGACTTGACAAATGACATACTTCTCTGCATTGCCTGCCTTTGCCTTAGCTACCGCCTTGTCGATCTGTTCCATCGGATTGATGGTCTCGTCATAAACTTTCTTCAAGCCTGTCTGTGCGCTCGCAACGAGTGCTGCGAGTGCGAATGTTATTGTAAGAATACTCTTCTTCATATTAAGATTTTATTTTGACCACAAAAGTAATGAATTAATTAGCAAAGACAAAGGAAGACAGCAAAAAAATGCAGGCCCGAATAGATGAGTATCAAACTTTATTCGTATCTTTGTGGCCAATCAAAAACGATTGGAAATAATCAACTTATCAATAACATCAAACATAGGAGACATCATTATGGCAACAAAAGACACAGTACTGGAGACCATGAAGCAGGCTGGCACGCCGCTCAATGCAGGTAAGATTGCAGAACTCTCTGGCCTTGACCGCAAGGAGGTGGATAAGGCGATGAAGGAACTCAAGGCAGAGGGCGCTATCGTATCGCCCGTCCGCTGCAAATGGGAACCGGCACAGAAGTAATCTGTTTCGAGAGTAACCTTTGTACACGGAACAACATGACATGGCTCTGTTGCCCCTGTTACCGTTGCTTATCAGACAAGCCGATGCGATGCAAGGAAAGTGAATTTCATGTTGTTCGCGTCCTTGTCTGCTGATGATAACAGTCACAATTTCAATTCAAAGATACTATATTCCGATGGGATCAAAGCCATGTTCTCATGGTCTCGTAGCCATGTTTTGATGGCCTCGAAGCCATGTTCTCAATGTGGTAATCCTATAGAAAAAGATTGTTCGCTACGCAGAGAATGACCTTTCTCTACGCAGCGAACAATCGTTTGTCAGGCAGCAAAAACAAGCGTTGAGATTCGCACTACACTTCTGTATAGACGTTGGTGGTGCCTATCTTCGTCTTTTGTAGGATAGGATTGTCGCCCTTGGTCATGTTTTCAAGACATTTTCTTGCCGAGTGAGCGCTCAGCCCGGTGGCACGGCGATATTCTTCCACGGTCACATAACGGTTGCCATTGGCATCTGACGACAGACAATTCTCCAGTTCTGGATTGCGCTGACTGTAGTAATTGGTGTCTATCGGATGGTTGCGACGGTCTATCTGAATGCTTTGGAATTGCCTTTGCACAGTCTCACGAAACTCTTTGGTAGGCCGGAAGTCTATGCCACCCAACCAAATATCCTTGGCCGTTACTTTCTCGTCCTCAGTCATAGTCCGCAGGAACTGCGGTTTGATATAGAAACTGCCGATAGGCGTTTTCACCCGCTTATGCTCAGCGATGAGACGAGGTATGGCGCTCATCAGTGCGTCGAAGCATCGGGTGACATAGCCTTTAGGCAGATTCTCATACTCGTGGCAGAAGTCGTCAAGCTTGTCAAGTCCTACTTCCTCACGGGCATTGGAGGATACATAGAGCATCTTCTGTCCGTTATCACCTTTGAAGTTGGATGGGTAAACTACCACATGCAACGGGTCTGTTTTCTGTCGTGCCATTTTCAGTAATCGAGTTGTAAATCTTCTTTTCGGGCCTTATCCATCACTCATGTTCTAACTATAGCAAGAATCATGATTGCCGGTACCTTTCATCAGTATGCAAAGATACTACTTTTCTTTGATATTATAGCTACTCAGTTCCACAAGATTACTATCACGGCCTCTGCGTCAGGTTCCGCCACAGCCACGAGCCAGGCCGAGAAGGAGCGGCGGGGATTGTCGAGACCACATTCGTAAGGGTAGATACGGAAGGGTCTCGTTGATTTTCTTCACAGGGCCGCAGATGACCTCAATATGTACAAAATAGCTGGTGAACTCCTTCCGGCTGTGTTCAATGTCACTGCGCGCTCCATAGCCACTCATGCCCTGAGCATCTACGGTGACCACTCCGACGTGATGGCATGCCGTCAGACGGGCTTCGCCATTTTCTAACAGATACGCCCCTTGCAGAAGGATTTCTCCTCTGCAAGGGGCGTTTTACGTCATGACGGAACAAAACTCCATGTACCGTCCTTGCTTATACGCTTATCTCCTATGTGCTACCTTCCTAATTCCTTGCGCATTTCATGACCGAGCTTTCCCCAGTAAGGCAGGTGCTTCAGCGTTGAGCGTACGGGACTGACGTGCCACAACATGAGCAACAGGAGGAAGAAACAACCACCCATGCACGTCACGCCATAGAGTTGCTTGATGCCGGTGAGCAGGCTCATCTCGGGCGTATAAGGGTGGGCACTGACTAGATTGTCCATGATATGATAGCGCAGCAGGAAGGCGTAGATGCTCTCGGTCATAGTACTCAGCAGACCATTGCGGATGAAACCGCAGATGGTGAGACCCATGAAGAAATGCTGGAAGGGCATCAGCTCTTCGAGATAGAGCGTCATGGTGACAAAGAAGATGGTATAGCCAAACGAACGGAGGAACGTCGGCACGATGAGCATCTCGAAGTTGAGTCCGGGATACACGATGAAGTACATCGCCACCTGGTAGCTCAGCAGCAGGGCGAAGCCTATCGTCAGCAGACGGGTATAGGCCTGCCGTGTCATCTTCATCCACCACAGACAGAACAGACAGCCGGTGACATTGCCAACGATGGTAATGAGGTTGAGCGGCGCGGCCGTCATCATGCCCCAGTGCGCTATGCTGCCCGTGAATGCATTTTGCAGTACCTGTGGTGTGGCGTTCATCACCTCAGCCACGGCAAACATTCCGAGTATCGGCAATAATGTCTTGTAGCGGAAGGCTTTCGGGTCGATATAGGGGTGATGGATGTGGCGCATGCGGCTGACCGCAAAGTAAGCCGTGATGACCGTTGCCACGACCACGCCGCGCCACAGACGGCTGTCCCACCAATTGTAGTATTCACCATAATGGAACAGCCATATCAACTCCAACAGCGTGACCGACCAGAGTACGCCGCCAAGCCAGTCGATGGACAGAAAAGGAAGCGGACGCATGAAGCGGAAGTGACGGGTGCAGGTCCACAGAAAAAGCCATACGACCAGCAGCAACGCAATGACAAACCACTGCATCGTCTGCCATGAGTCGCCGAAATAGGTCAACTGGGACGACACCCACGCCCCGCCACTCATATCGCCTAAGACAACGATGTAGAGCAACGGGAAGAAGATGCGGAAGTCGCGGCGAGGAGTCATCCACAACTGGATATTGCTGAAGATCTCAAATGTCGCCATGAGCTTCAAATAACAGCACACAAACGACAGAAGGCAGAGCAACGGCAATGTGACGTGGACATCGGTGAAATTGAACAGTGCCAGCGTCAACAGGATGCAGATGATCATTCCGCCGACCGAAAACAGCTCTAAGCTGCGGTTGGTGAAACGGAACTTCATGCGGAACAATACCGGGAACGGCATTGCCACGCCTACGACTCCACAAAGGAAGATAAACGTGATGTCCTCACGCATGAGTCCTGTGGAGCCCACCATCTGCGATACTGAGCCCATGTAGATGGTGTTGACAAGTTGGAAAATAACGGCGCACACCAGGTAGAGCCATGGCTGGAGCTTCTTGGGAATGAAGTCCTTCAGCATGGGCATGGCAAAGGGGCGCCCTATCATTGGATCGGCCATAGTCTTGAATCGTTTTAGTATTTCACCTCCGTCTCCACATTCAGACCGCTGAGCAGTTTCTTGATGTCCTCGGCTTTGTTGTCGCCGGTGAGCTCTATTCTCACCGGTATGCGCTGCTCCACCTTGACAAAGTTGCCCGTAGCATTGTCAACGGGGATGTTGTCCATAGCAGCACCGGAGGCTGAGGAGACGGCGACCACCTTGCCCTGATAGGTAATGCCGGGAATGGCATCGCAGGTGAACGAGACGGACGCACCATTCTTGATATGACGGAGCTGTGATTCGCGGTAGTTGGCAATCACCCAGACACTGTTCTGGTCGACGATGTTCACCATGAGTTGTCCGGGCTGCACCAACTGGCCCACATAGATGTTCTTTCTGCCGACATATCCGTCGCAGGGAGCCGTGATGACGGTATAGGAGAGATTGAGCCGTGCCAGGTTGAGCTGTGCCTCAGCCACGCTCTCCCCGGCATGGCTCTGTCCGAGGCGCTGGCTTTGCTCTCCGCTCACACTGGCTGTTGCGGTGCGGCTTGCGGCTGCCTGTGACAGTCGTGCTTGTGCGGCCTGCCAGCGGCTGCGCGACTCCTCATAACGCGTCTTGGCATTGTCGTATTGCTGCGGTGTGACGGCTCCCTTGGCCAGCAACGCTGCATAGCGGTCGTAGTCGCGCTTGGCATTGTCCATGCTGACCTTGGCCTCGCTGATGCCAGCGTTGGCCACGCGCATGCCCTCGCTGGCCACGCTGACATTGCGGCTGATGGTATGCATACCCGCACTCACAGCACCGCTGCCACGCTTTTGGCCACGGAGTGAGGCCTCAGCCTGAGCCAGTGCCAGACGATACTCGGCATCCTCGAGGATGACGAGCGTGTCGCCCTTGTGGACATATTGGAACTCATGGAAGCGAATCTCCTTGATGAAGCCTTGTACACGGGTGTTGACGGGCGTCATGTTGCGGTGGACCATGGCGTTGTCGGTATATTCCTTGCGGCCGAAATGGATGAAACGGCTGCAAACATAAGCCAGCCCGAGTACGAGCAAAGCGATGACAACGATATTGTAAGCTCTTAAAACCTGTTTTCTCTTATTCATGATGTGACTGAAATTCTATATAAATATAATGTGTAGTTTTCTATGTCCTCTGTCGTTTACAACTCTCCGGCGATGTACTTCATCTTGTAATAAGCATAAGCGATGTTGATGCGGGCATCCACCTCGGCGAGTTCCGCGTCCAGCCGCATGTTGCTTGCGTCGATCATGTCGGTAACGAGCGCAAGCTGATTGATGTACCGATCGTTGACGACTTCAAAGTTTTGCCGGGCGAGCTCCACGCTTTTCTGTTGGGTTTGCAACTCCACGTAGCTCTGCTGATAGTTGGTCCATGCAGCCTGCATCTGATTGCCAACGAGTTCTTGAGCTACCGTCTTCCTCTCCTGAGCCTCGCGCACTGCCACCTTGGCTGCACGCAACTTCTTGTTGCTCTTGAAGAGTGAAGACACTGGGTAAGAGACACCTACGCCGACATACCATATATTCAGATTCTTGTTGACGGGTGGCAATTCGAAGGTGATGGGACCATTGAAATTGTTCTGTGCCACCACTGCAACCTTGGGCAGCAGCTCGCTCTTTGCCAGCTTCTCTTTCTGACCAGCCATTTGCTCATCTACCGAGGCCATGCGCAAAGTAGGACTCGACATGGTGGCTGACTGCCACTGAGCCTCAGCGTCACGGGCAAATGTCTTGTCGGCAACATGCTCCGTGGGGACAATAGAGTCGGAGGTGGCAATGCCCAAAGAGACGCAGAGCTGATGGTTGACGATGGCGCGCTGGTTGCGGAGCTTGGTCAACTCGAGCAGTAAGGTCTGCATCTGCAACTCGTAGCGTGTGATGTCGTTTTTCAGGGCGACACCCTGACGATGCCGTGCCTCGATGTCGCTGATGATCTTCTTGGTCAGTTCGATGTTGCTCTTCACCACCTGCTCACGATTGGCAATCTTTTCCAAGTCGAGATATTGGCTCAAGGCTAGGAAACGTTGCTGCTGTATGGTGAGGTCGGAGGCGATGCCTGCTTTTTCAAGCCCCAGCTCCGACATCCTGATGCCGGCGGTCAGCGCACCACCGCTATAGATGGTCTGGCTGGCATCGACGATGAACTGATTGCCGAAATGGGGAGAATGCAATCCGTGCACCTCACTGAAATCGCGGTCAGTGAGCAAGGCGTTGCCAATGAAACTCGCTGAGAGTTGGGCTTTGATGTCGGGAAGTCGCTGGCTCTTGGCAGCCTTAACATCGTGGCGAGCAGCCTCTATGCCGGTTTTGCTGACACGCACACTGCTGTTATTGGTATCGATGAGCGTAAATAAGCCCTGAATGTCCAACGGACGTGAGTTCTGAGCATGAAATACCTGAATACCGACTGTAACAAGGGCTACAGCCATGATCAATCTTTTCTTCATTCCTATTAATATTCTGCTTTGATGTCACTCTATAAAATCGGGTGCAAAGTTACAATGATTTCCGACAAGGGCATGAAACATAAAATCACATCGTTTTGACAAAAACGGAACTATATGAATTTATTTTTGTAATTTTGCAGCAAAAAGAGGAAATAAGTACACCAATAGCTGATATGAAGACGAGCACCGAATTCCGAGAAATAAAGAAATCAGATTTGCAGATGGATGAGCATGCCATCGGCTTCGGAGCAATGCTGCTGTGCAAAAGTGGAAAGGCGGAAATACAGATTAATTTTGGGCAATGGCAATTGTCAACCGACAGCTTTATATCTTTCTTTCCCAACGACATCATCCTGTGGAAAAACGCCACGGATGACTTCTCGGCTGAGGCCATTGTTTACTCGGCCGAAGTGCTGCGCGCTGCCAGCATGAACATAGAGCATGAGATATACAGGGAATTGCGCGACGAACGCGTCTGTTCCAACAACGGATTGATTCAAAATGTGGTGAAAGCGCTCTTCAGCATGTTCCGCTTCTACCATAACGATCCATATATCCCGTCTGTTGACAAAATCACGGCCCATCTCTTACAGGCCTTCTTTATTGGCTTCGCCGATTTCATGCGGTATCATCCCGACAGCCCTCAGACGCAGACGAAGACGACTTCACGCAGTCGACAGCTGTTTGCGCGATTCATGCAACTGCTCGAGGAGAAATACCGGGAGGGCTCTGAGGTGATGTACTATGCCTCGCAAATGAATATCAGCAGCAAGTATCTTGGCAAGATAGCCCGGGAACAGACCGGGCTAACGGCCAAGCATCTCATCAATGATTATCGCGTGCAACAATTAAAACTCGCACTTAGCACGACGACGCTGAGTCTGAAGGAGGTCACCCATGCTTTCAACTTCTCCGACCAGTCGGCGCTCACGAGGTATTTCAAGGCGCATACTGGACAGAGCCCTAAAGACTATAGAAAATAGGAACTGGACATCAGTAACCAGACCTCACCCGTTTCACTCCACAATTTCTTGAGGGGTACAAGGCGTTACCAATATCTTGTCGATCCTTGCTCCATCCATATCGACCACTTCGAATCGGAAGCCATTCCACTACACATGCTCACCGGCCTTCGGTATATGCCGAGTCTGCTCAATGATGAGTCCGGAAAGAGTGCTGAAGTTGCGATTCCTGTCCAAGAGGTCGTCACGGTCGAAATAGTTGAGAAACTCATGAAAGGAAACCTGGCCGTCAGCCAACCAACTCTGACCGTCCTTGCGTGGCACAATATGACACAACGAACAGGGCAAGAATTCCCTTGCTCACATTCTCAGCACTGCTATATTTCCTTTTTCTCTTTGTCGTTTGCGTGGACTTGATTGAAATCGCCTCACCTCTTTAAGTCTTCCTCAAGTCTCTTTCCCCAAAGCTCTCCATTTGCAGGAAAGAACGTATGTATGCCGAGCTCACGAGCCGTATTCAGGTTGCCTTCGCCATCGTCAACGAACAGCGTCTCGTCGAGAGCGAAGCCCTCACCTTTCAGCATCTTCTCGAAAATCTCCTTGCCCGGCTTCATGCACTGCTGCTCATAGCTCAGATATTGGTGCTCACGAGGGATATAATAGTCGACGCCATGCCCTTTGCCATCGAAATCATTGCTACGGAACCATGCGGTGATAAAAGGATTCGTGTTAGAAAGCAGCGCGAGATGATAGCCCTCAGCCTTCAACTTCATCAGTTCCTGCAAGTTAGGCTCCAAGACGTTAACCATGAAGCCGAGCCAACCCTTCTGGCACTCTTCCCAGCTGACCTCTCTTCCGCAATGCCTGCTGATGACGCGGCGGAAGTCCTCCTCACTGGCTTTTCCTGCCTCCAAATCACCGAAGACTCCCTTTTGGGCATAGGGATTTAAGTACTTGTCGACATCCTTGAATCCAAGTCGCCTGAACTCATCCACACACCCTTGCAAGGCTATCTTTACCAATACGCCCCCCAGGTCAAAAACGATATTCTTTATCATGATGATAATATGATTAATTTGGTAGACAAAAATACGAAATATTATCCGTCTGTCAAAAGACCTCGCCCAGTTTTCCTACAATCTCGAACGAAACACTGTAAGTAGGAGACAGATACCGTTTCTTTCATGCTTATCTCATCATTGCACTCACGCACGAAGCCCTTGCCAACCATGCTCTTTCAGAGATTCCCGCATTATTTTCATACTCATGACGACACCACGCTTCGTCTCTATATCAGCCTCATCATGTAGCCAGTCTTTGAAAGTATGGTCCGACTTGAGGTCCTGCGGCAGATTCTTGAGATAGTTATTCAATTCAAACATAACTTTGTCCTTTTGTTTCTGAGGCAAAGTTGGCTCCTATCGACCTGACCACGAGCACTGTTGTGCCCATCGCCAGTCCAATAATGACGACAGTGAACATTTACATCACCTGGGCTCCGTTGGATACCGACGTGATGCTTGCCACATCGCAATAGCGACCAGTGACAAACAAGTCGGCAAGTCCGTAGAGTATCTGCAAAAAGTAGGAGAGCATATAGGGCAGTGAAAATGTCAGTATATTGCCCAATATGCTCCCTCGGGTCAAGTCTCTTTTCTCCATGTTGCTTTATTAAGAGTGCAAAAGTATGAAGATACCCCGTCTTTAGCGATAATTTTATCAATAACATGTATTGCGATGGCGAAAAATTATCATTTGTGAATTCATGTATTAGAAAAAAGCTGTATCTTTGTCACCAAAGAAGAAACTAGAAGCAAGATACTATGTCAAAAGCTATCATCACCTATTACGGCCACAGTTGCTTCAAAGTAGAAGCCAATGGCTCGACAATTGTCTTTGACCCTTATGAGAATGGAAGCGTACCAGGAACGCTGTTGCCAAGAGGCGTAGAGGCCGACGCTGTGAGCTGCTCGCATGAGCATGGTGACCACAATGCCGCACACCTTGTCAAGACCACCGGCAAGAAACTCAACTTTCTGATGCGTAAACTGACGGTGCCCCACGACCATCACAACGGAGCACACCGGGGACTGTCAGACATCACGTTTGTTGAATTGCCAGATATGACCATCGCCCATCTTGGCGACCTAGGGCGTCTGCCAACAGACAAGGAGTATGCCGAGTTGGCCAAGGCTGATATCGTGTTACTGCCATGTGCAGGGTATTTCACCATCGACTCCAAGGAGGCGGCCGAAGTCGTCAGCCATCTTAAGCATCCATGTTTCAAGATTCTCATGCATTACCGTGACGGAAAGAGAGGCTATGACGTGCAAGAGACCATCGACGAGGTCATGAAAGACATCAAGGGGGTGCACCGCCTTGACAAGTCGACCATTGCCATAGACACTACCGCCATTCCCGACGAAATCGTCACATTGGAACCAGAGCAATAAGCTATCAGTCATAAGGATGTCACTTGGCACCATTCCCTTAACCGCCAGATATAGGAATACCCAGGAATAACGAATAGAAACGCATAAAGCTCCTTGCCGACTTGGCAAAGGGCTTTATGCGTTTCTATTCATCACCTTCAAGTGGTCTCTGCTTCGGTCGCAGGATCAAGCGGAGACTCTGCTTGTAGTTGAAGTAGTTCCACATCCAGTTGAGCAATACTATGAACTTATTCTTCACGCCGAGGATAGACCGGAGATGTACCACCAGCCAGAGCAACCATGCAGGCAGTCCACCGAACTTCGCCTTTCCGATTTCAGCCACAGCGCACTTGCGCCCGATAGTGGCCATGGTACCGAGATCTTTATAGACAAAAGGCACCATCTCCTCTCCCCGCTCCTTCCGCATGATGTTGCGCGCCACGTTGACTGCCTGTTGCAGGGCTACCTGTGCCAGCTGCGGATGTCCCAGTTTCCAGTCAGGGTCGCCCTCGACAAGGCTTTGGTCACCAATGGCAAAGACATCGTCCATGCCTTTTACTCTATTGAAGCGGTCAGTGAGTAGTCGGCCGGCATGGCCGATGGCCTCTTGGGGCACACCGCCAATGGCATTGGCCTTGATACCGCTCACCCAGATAACCGTGGCCGACTCTATCGACGTCTGTCCGTTGTTGACGGTGACCACATCGTCTTTATAGTCGGTCACCCTCCAACCGTTACGCACATGTACACCCATCTTCTTGAGATCTTTCTCTGCGGTAGTCGACGACACAGGATCCATCGCCTTGAGCAAGCGCTGGCCGGAGTTGAGCAGATAGATATGCATACGGTCAGCAAGGTCGGGATAGTCCTTCGGCACGATGTCCTTCTTCATCTCAGCCAAGGCCCCGGCAATCTCAACGCCCGAAGGACCTCCGCCGACAATAACGAAATTCATGTATTTTTGCCGTTTGTCAGCATTTTCTTCCGTCTCCGCACGTTCCAGCGCCTGCAAAATATGATTGCGCAGGGCCATAGCATCCTCTACAGTCTTCATGGGCAAAGCATGTCGCTCGATATTTTCGTTACCAAAGAAATTGGTTGTTCCGCCCATGGCGAGCACCAAATAGTTGTAGTGAATCGTGCCGACCGATGTGTGAATGGCCTTTTCCTTGACATCTATCTCTTTCACCTCTGCCATCCGACAGAAATAGTGCTTATAGCCCTGGAAAATGCGGCGCAACGGAAAAGAGATGCTGCTGGGCTCCAAACCGGCAGAGGCCACTTGATAGATAAGCGGTGGAAACTGGTTATAGTTGTTCTTGTCGACGATCACAACTTGGAAACCGGACTTGCGCAGATGCATGGCAAGCTTGAGACCACCGAGGCCGGCACCTACGATGACCACTCTTGTCAGCTCATTGATTCTGATATTGGCTCTCATATTCCTATAAGATGGTTATTTATGGTAAGTGAACAAATAATATGCCATTGATGTTCCGGTGACATTCCATTAGAATGCCCATGGGAAATAACCTGTCTTTTTTCGGGGGCAAAGCCCTTTTGGGAAGCAGTTACCACGGTTTGGCTTTTCCCAAAACAAAACTGGACACAAATGTGACCACAAGACCGACAACGGAAAAGGCTGCGGCTAAACATCCTATGACAGAAAGAATTAGAAGGTGAATATTACGTAACTTATTGTCTATAAACGCACTAAGGGAAACCGCTCGTGCCGGCCTCCCTTAGCTGTGATGCGGAAGATGAGGGATTCAAACCCCCGATACCCGAAAGGGGTATACCGGATTTCGAGTCCAGCGCATTCGGTCACTCTGCCAATCTTCCAATTGCGGCTACAAAGATAATAAAAAGATGGTAATAAGCCATTATCTTTCTTTGACAATTTTAATTAATTAACACTCAAGTTTCTGTTCAATCCACTTTTGCAAAACGACAGCTTGGTTGTGCTCAACATCCTTTGCACCAAAGAGCAGTGTGACATTGCCTTTAGCCAGAAGTTCCTTGCAGCTTTCTATAAAGTTCTGAGCATCTTCGTTCTGACTGAGCTCTGCCATATACTTCTCTGAAAAAGCAGGGAAGCGCTCGGGCTGGTGCCCAAACCATTTTCTCAGTTCGGTTGACGGTGCGAGCAGCTTGTTCCACGAATCAATCTCGGCCTTATCCTTTGAGAGACCGCGAGGCCATAATCTGTCGACCAACACACGATATCCGTCTTCTTCTTCAGCAGGCAGATACACTCTCTTGACTTGTAACTTACCCATCATATACTTTATCTTTTCTTTTTCCAACGATGTATGTATCTATGATACTACGACACAAAAATAGAATATTTTCTGCACTCGAATGGCAACAAATGTGACCACAGACGGACAAATAAAGTTAAAACCGCTATTTCAGCTTGTTGCTGTCAAGGATCTTGATGTTCCTCCCATCGATCTCGATAGCCCCCTCTTTGGCAAAATCAGAAAGCACACGCAGCAGAGAGAATTTCTGAATGCCAAAGCTGTCTGCTATCTGCTGGCGGCTCCGGTATAGCTGAATGGTGCGGGAGTTCTGCTCCTTTGCTCGCTTGATCAGCAGATAGCCAACTTTTTCTCTCACTGTCATCAAGGAGAGCACATTGATCTTATGGGTAAGGAAAATATTGATATCGGACAAGGTATGAATGAAGTTCATGCACAACTTGTTATTTTCACCAATCGATCTCTTGAAGTCAAGTTTGTCAATACGAAGTATAGAACAAGGCTCCACAGTTTCCACACTCACCGGCATGAGATTGTTAGAAGAAAAAATAAGCGCAGGAGCAATGAGTGTCCCTGTACGAAGGCGGCTGACCTCTATTTGTTTTCCTCCCACGGACGACATGCGACACACAAGGGTTCCCGACAAGACGATGTCAATATGACGATAGGGCATGCCAGCAAGCGAATAGATCTCGTTCTTGCTAAAAGACAATATCTTATGATTGACACCCTTGACAAACTGGGAGATCTCGTTTTCACTAAAATCAGCAAACAACTTACATTGTTGCAAACTCTTTATCTGTTTACTTTCTAACATGTCTTGATTGATGAACGATCATTATTCAGTCTCAGTCCCTGACCTTTCACCTGTCTTTTCAGAGACCTCTCTCTTTATAACGATCAGAGTATGCACCTTATTATATATGGGCTACAAAATCATATGAGACATCTACAAAAAAGTCAGAGCACCCAACCCTGAGGGTGCCCTGAACTTTTTATTCCTATGAATAAAGACTCCTTGATCAGAAGATACCCGCTTTTCCAACGACGATCAAGAGCGAGAAGCCGATAATCAACGTCAGGAAGCCAACGACAATACCCGCCTTAGCCATATCTTTCTGATCGATCAAGCCGGTGGAATAGGCGATGGCGTTTGGAGGCGTAGAGATTGGCAGGGTCATAGCAGCAGAGGCTGCCACCGCAATGCCTATCAGCATAGTGGAAGTGCCACCGATCATATTCAGCTTATCACCCATACCCTCACAGACAACCGTAAGAATAGGGATCATCAGTGCTGCGGTAGCTGTATTGGAGATGAAGTTGGAAAGGAAGTAGCAGACCAAGCCGGCAATGATCAGAATAACGATTGGACTCCACTCGCCGAAAGGTATTGACTGTATGGCCGTCTTTGCCAGTCCGGTGCCGTTGAGCGCCAGTCCCAAGGCAAAGCCGCCAGCCACCATCCATATAACGCCCCAGTCGATCTTTTGCAGGTCCTTGGCTGTGATGACACCCGTGATGGCAAAGACTGCAATGGGCAACATGGCCACAGTGTTGGAGTTCACACCCACATACTTACCCAAGATCCACAACAAAATGGTCACTAAGAAGGTTACACCGACAACCACGGTACGCCAGTTGTGCGACACGTCTCCATCGATGTTGAGTTCGATCGTTTTCTGTTTGAACGGGAAGAACTTCTTCAAAATGACCCATGCCAAGAGCAAAAGTACCAGCACCAGTGGCGCCATGATCATCATCCACTGCCCGAAACTGATCTGCATGTTCAGACCGGCGGGATCATTGAGCACTTTATAAGCAAAGGCATTGGGTGGCGTGCCGATTGGCGTACCCATACCTCCGAGATTGGCGCCAATAGGTATGGACATGGTCAAAGCGATCCGCCCTTTTCCATTTGCAGGCAAAGCCTTGAAAACTGGAGTCAGGAAGGTCAACATCATGGCAGCTGTAGCCGTATTGGAAATAAACATGGAGAAGACGCCGGTGATGAGCAGGAAGCCTAACAAGACATTCTCACTCTTCTTGCCAAACGGCTTGATGAGCGTCTTTGCCATCCACACGTCGAGTCCCGACTTCGTAGCGGCAATAGCAAGGATGAATCCACCTAGGAAAAGGATGATCGTAGGATCTGCGAAGCATGCCATGACACCCACATAGTCCAACAATTGTCCATACTGTCCCTCATTGCCTTGCAGGAAATTAAAGGAAGAGTCACTTACACAAAATAGTAATACAAAGATGATGGTGATGGAAGTAGCCCACGCGGGTATTGCTTCCGTAATCCACAACATCACAGCCATCACGAAAATGGCTACGACGCGCTGCTGCACCACAGTAAGCCCGGCGATACCCAAACATGCACCCGGCAAATTCCAAATAATCAGTGTTACCAGCGTGGTGATCAAGGCCCAAAGAAGCTTTTTCTTGTCTAAATGGCCTGTCATCACATTTTGTTCTGTTTCCTTCGTCATAGCAAATGCCTTTAGATGAATATTAATAGGTTTGAGGTATAAACACTGCAAATATACGTGGATTTCATGAAATAAGCAATAGCCAAAGGCCTTACTTAAATCTAATAATTGCTTAAATCTGTTAAAACTATCATTAAAAAGGGCGACTGTCAGAAACATTTTCTATTTTTGCAAGTCTTAAATAATGGGGAGTGGGTTTATTGCCCATGTCTCTACAAATCAGTAACGGAAACAGATACACCTATTTATATATAAGTGTACGAATGGAAAGAAACCAAAAGAGTATCATAAAATGAAAAAGAAAGTTTTGATGTTCGCCATGCTCCTGTTCTGCTGCATAGGACAGGCCTTCGCTCAGGCTCAAATCAAGTTTGACAAATTGACTTATAACTTTGGGACATTCTCAGAGAGTCAACCTGTACAGAAGTGTACTTTCACGTTCACCAATGTTGGTGACAAGCCTCTGGTCATCAATCAGGCTTTGGCTAGCTGCGGTTGCACAGTCCCAGCATACACCAAGGCTCCTATCAAACCGGGAGAAAAGGGAGTGATCACCGTGACATACAATGGGAAAGGTAAATTCCCCGGCCACTTCAAAAAAGCAATCACCGTTCGCACGAACGGCGTACCGGAGTTGACAAGAATCTACATCGAAGGAGACATGAAAGAAGCCGACGCGAAATAAGTAATAAGAAAGCTTCCTTCCTGCAAGCAGGGAGGAAGCTTTTTTTATGTCTATTCCTGTTTTATGTCTATTCCACTGACAATATGATGGAGGTGGCACCGATGGTGAACAGCGTACCATCCTCAATCACCCTTCTTTCATGGTCACCCAATAACTCATTGCCGACAAAAGTGCCCGTGTTGCTTGGCCCATCACGAAGTATATATTTGAGCCGTCCTTTCTTATCGCGCGACACGTTGATCACACAATGGGTCATGTCCACACTCGGATCATCTGTGGCGATCGCGCAATCGATATTCGAACTACGAGATGCTCTTCCGATCACATTATCACCAAGATGCAAGGGGAACTCTTGCTTGTAATGAAAACGGTTCTCTATCACCACCAGCTTACCAAAATATTCTGCTGATGGTTGTTCCGTAGGTTGCTGGTCGGGAGCCTCTACAGGATCTGGCGCAGCCGTCTGCGGTACTTCCTGAGGCGTAGGCTTTTTCGCTGTCTTCAGTCTGACACCTACTTTCTTACCACACGCCGAGCATGTAGTCACAAACTTTCCGTCCGGACCTATCTCATTCTCGTCAAACAGGATAATATTTCCACAATGGGGACAACGGATCTTCTTCATAGCTTCTCTGAATCAATCTACTGCTTTATCTTCATCACCCACCCTTGTGCGAATTCATCATGCGAGGCGAGCTGGTTACGGATTTTCTGTGCCTCCTGCGCAGTAGGATAATGTCCATAGACCACTTTCCGGCTTCCTTGAAGAGAAAGCACGGCAGCGCTGTCCAACCCTCTCTGATGGAGTTTCTTGACATAGTCCTCAGCATTGACCTTACTCACATGACTGGCCAAGACGATCGTGTAAACATCTTGTGTGACACGGGGGTGTCTGACCACACTATCTCTGCGGGCTTGAGAAATCAAAGCTTTCACATTGGCTTTTCTGACCGTTTCTCCTACCGCCGTTTCGCCGTAAGTTTTCTGTTGGGGCAAAATTGGTTGAAGCAGATCGGTGTTGACCCGACTCTCTATCAGTCCTTGTCCATTGCTCAACCGTGTAGGCAAAAGCAAAAAGACAATCAATGCGATACAAGCCACAGACACATTGCGCCACAGGGCAATCATACGGGCATCATGCTGATTGCGCTTTACCTCAGCCGCCTCTATCGCCTCCATATCGCTAAGCGCTGTTGTGGTTGCCGTTCTCTCTTCGGCCAACTCATCCTTAGTTTGCCTGACGTCGTTGTCAGCAGAGGACAGCGTCTTCAGCTCAAAAGAGCCAAGCCCATACAACGAAGGAGTGAGAATCCCTGCCTCACAAGGCGAGAACTCATAATTGCCATCACTGTTGACCCGGAGCGTCCCGATATCTGTCAACTCATAAAAGCCTTCATTCTCGAGATGTCCTTTGAGTTCACGCACTTCCTCCTCAATGCGCTTACATGCATCGGGATAACTGATATCATAAGCTTCGACATAGGATTGAGTAAGCAACGAATCATTGATCGTGAGCTTGGGATTGAAGCCCACGGTCCGCTTCGGCGGCAAGAACGAGCCGTCGGCCTGATCGTATACAGCGCTGACATAGTGTGCCATAAAACCTCCGAAACCAGGTACTATGACACAATCATTGTCTAAAAGCAATATCTCGATATGTCTACTTAATTCTATCACGTTTGCAAAATTAAGAAAAAAGGTCATAATCTCCAAAAAATAGCATACTAAAAATCATAGGGAATATTTTTTTTAGAATACAGTGCAAATTATTCAAATGAATTTGTTATCTTTGTGGCAAAATATGACGAAAGACAATATGGAATACGAAGAGACAAGTATCAAGGGGGTTTGGATATTGACTCCGAAAGTATTTAACGATAACCGCGGATATTTTTTCGAGGCTTGGAAAAAGAGTGACTTTGAGGCTCATGTGGGCAAGGTGGACTTTATCCAAGACAACGAATCCAAATCGTCTTACGGCGTACTGCGCGGCCTGCACTATCAAAAAGGAGAATATTCCCAAGCCAAATTGGTCAGAGTCATCAAAGGCAAAGTGCTTGATGTCGCTGTGGATCTTCGGAAGTCCTCCCCTACTTTTGGCAAATACGTGATGGCAGAGCTCTCGGAAGACAACAAGCGACAGCTCTTCATTCCCCGCGGCTTTGCTCACGGTTTTCTGGTATTGAGTCCGGAAGCGGTTTTCACTTACAAAGTCGACAACATTTATGCGCCTGCCCATGAAGCAAGCATCAGATGGGACGATCCACAGATAGGCATCAATTGGCCAATCGATCCAAAGGAGGTAACTACAAGCCCGAAAGACTTGCAGGGTAAAGACTTCAAAGACGCAGACTTCTTTGAATAATGCGTTTTTAGCACTGGTTTAGCATCAAGCATTAGAGATGAACATAGCAATCGTAGGCACCGGATATGTAGGGCTTGTCAGCGGCACATGCTTCGCTGATACAGGCGCCATCGTCACTTGTGTCGATACCAATAAAGAAAAGATCCAACGACTTCAGAACAACGACATTCCTATTTATGAGCCCGGCCTTGTAGAGTTGGTTCAGAAAAACGTCAAGGCAGGACGTCTGAAGTTTACCACCGACTTGGCTTCCATCATCAATGACCAAGAGATCATCTTCACTGCTGTCGGCACCCCACCCGATGAGGACGGGTCCGCAGATCTGACATACGTGCTTCAGGTGGCCAAGACCATCGGACAAAACCTCAACAACTACATCGTTGTGGTCACCAAGAGCACAGTGCCTGTCGGCACAGCAAAGAAAGTGAAGGACACAATCCAAGCAGAACTCGACAAACGGGGCGCAAAGGTGGATTTCGATGTTGCCAGCAACCCAGAGTTTCTCAAGGAAGGAAATGCCATCAAGGACTTTATGAGCCCCGACCGCGTGGTCATCGGCGTGGAGAGTGATCGGGCAAAGGAGATATTGTCAAGACTCTACAAGCCATTTCTGATCAACAATTTCCGGGTGATCTTCATGGATATCCCCAGTGCGGAAATGACGAAATATGCTGCCAATTCCATGTTGGCAACCCGCATCTCGTTTATGAACGACATGGCCAACCTCTGCGAACTGGTTCACGCCGACATCAACATGGTGCGCCAGGGCATTGGCAGTGATACCCGCATCGGACGTAAATTTCTCTATGCCGGTTGTGGCTATGGCGGTTCCTGCTTTCCTAAAGACGTGAAAGCGCTCATCAAGACTGCCGACGACAACGGCTATTCCATGGATGTGCTCAAAGCTGTAGAGCGTGTCAATGAGCATCAGAAAACGGTGCTCTTCCATAAACTTCAGAAAGCCTACGGCAATGAGAGTCTGGCAGGCAAGACCATTGCACTATGGGGGCTGTCCTTCAAACCGGAGACCGATGACATGCGAGAGTCCACGGCACTGGTCATCATCAGGTTGCTGAAAGAAGCTGGATGCACAATTCACGCCTATGACCCTGTGGCCATGAACGAATGCAAGCGACGTGTAGGCGATGCCGTCGTCTATTGCCACGACATGTATGACGCCATTGACCAGGCCGACGCTTTGCTTCTGCTCACTGAGTGGAAAGAGTTCCGCCTGCCCAACTGGAATGTCATTGCTCATGCCATGCGGCGGCCTTTGGTCATCGACGGCCGAAACATCTTTGATGCGAAAGAACTGAGACAAGCCGGAATCGAATATCATTGCATCGGGCAATAGACATCACGATTTGTCAACAAGGTAATGTGATATACCATATATAATTAGAGAACTATGAAAAAGCATTTCTTTCTGCTGATATGTTTGCTCTCTGCTTTAGCGATGGGCATTGGCGGATGCCGTGATCGCGCCAAACAAGTCTCAGCTCCAAAAGAAGACCTCGCAGCTAAGAAAATGCTACAAGGTATATGGGTGAACGAGGATGAAGAGGACGTCGCCTTTGAAGCTCAAGGCGACTCGATCTTCTATCCCGACACGACCAGTCAGCCCGTGAGATTCCAAATCTTCAGCGACACGCTCGTCCTGCACGGAGCCGAGGATGTCAAATATCCCATTATCAAGCAGACTCCTCATCTGTTTATCTTTAAAAACCAAAATGGCGATGAGGTGAGACTGGCTAAAAGCGATGATCCGGATGACGCCATGCAGTTCTCTCATCAAAAGCCTAAAGCGGTCAACCAAAACCAGCTCATCAAGCGAGACACCATTGTCAGCTACAACGGCGTCGGTTATCATTGTTATGTCACCGTCAACCCGACCACTTACAAGGTTGTCAAGGCCTCATACAATGACGAAGGCGTGGAAGTAGACAATATCTACTACGACAACATCGTCAACTTGAATGTCTATCATGGCGCCACCAAACTCTTTTCCGGAGATTTCCGCAAGCAGCAATTCAAGCATACCGTCCCTGAAGACTTCCTCAGTCAGGCCATCCTCAGCGATCTGATCTTCGATTCCATCGACAAGAACGGTGTGCACTATATTGCCGTTTTGGTGATTCCCGACAGCATGAGCAGTTACGAAGTCCTGTTGACTGTCAGCTACACAGGACGTTTACAGATGCGGGTCAAATAAGCTACTTTGCCAGCGCAAAAGCTCAAAAACAGCAAAATTCGATAGCTGGCAATCTGTTTTTCTTGCATTCTTGCACGATTGTAGCCAAAAAGGCGTAAATTTGCAGCAATTATGGAAATAGCTATCGTAAAATACAATGCAGGTAACATGTTTTCAGTGGTTAATGCTCTTAAACGGTTAGGTATCGACCCACACATCACCGATGAGGCAGAACAACTACAGAAAGCTGATCGCGTGCTCTTCCCCGGGCAAGGCAACGCTAAGACAGCCATGGACTATTTACGCCAGCATGGACTGGACAACATCATCACTGGATTGCGCCAACCGGTATTAGGCATCTGCGTGGGACAGCAATTGCTGTGCCGGCATTCTGAAGAGGGTGACACCCCCTGCTTGGGCATCTTCGATGTCGATGTCAAAAAATTCATTCCCAACCACCATGATGAGAAAGTTCCCGCCATGGGATGGAATGAGCTCACTCATCTGAAGTCTCCACTCTTTAAAGGTCTTCACGAGGGCGACTACACCTATTTTGTACATAGTTTCTATGTGCCTGTATGCGAAGATACGATAGCGCAGGCCAACTATATCCTTCCCTACTCCGCCGCTATCCATAAAGACAACTTTTGGGCGACACAGTTCCACCCGGAGAAAAGCGGACAAGTGGGAGAAACCATCTTGCGTAATTTCCTGGAAATGAAAGATGAATAGAGAATCAACCATGCACAACATAGAACTCATACCAGCCATCGACATCATCGGGGGCAAATGTGTGCGACTCACACGTGGTGACTACCAGCAAGTAGCCACTTACAATGATGACCCCGTGGACCAAGCCAAACAGTTTGAGGCGCTAGGCTTCCGCCGACTGCATGTCGTCGATCTCGACGGTGCCAAATCCAAACATATCGTCAACGTCGGTGTGCTCTCAGCGATCACCCATGCCACAAAGCTCATCGTGGACTTTGGCGGTGGCGTAAAAAGCGATGACGATCTCGACCGTGCCTTCCAAGCCGGAGCCTCTATGGTCACGGCAGGCAGTATTGCCGTCACCCATCCAGAAAAGGTACAGAAGTGGATCTCGCAATTTGGGGCTGACCATATCATCCTCGGCGCCGATGCTCATGACGGTCGCATCAGCATCAATGGTTGGAAAGAAGACGCGTCCATCAGTCTGCCGGATTTCCTGAAGCAATGGGTAGCGGCCGGAATCACCAACGTACTCTGCACCGACATCTCACGCGACGGCACATTGCAAGGACCTTCCACAGCACTCTATCGCGACATTCTGGCCCTTTATCCCCATCTACAGCTCATCGCTAGTGGCGGCGTAGGAAGCATCGAGGATATTGCAGCGCTTGACAACGCGAAGGTTCCTGCTGTGGTCTTCGGCAAAGCATGGTACGAAGGAAAGATCACTGCCACGGACATCCAACCTTACATTAACGCCCAAGAAAGATAAAGATAAAGATGTTAGCAAAACGTATCATACCCTGCCTTGACGTCAAAGACGGAGAAACCGTCAAAGGCACACACTTCGTCAACCTCCGACAAGCAGGCGATCCTGTGGAACTGGGTAAGGAATACAGTCGCCAAGGCGCCGATGAACTGGTATACCTCGACATCACTGCCACCTCCGACGGGCGCAAGACCTTCACCGATCTCGTCACCAGGGTAGCACGTGAGATCAATATACCTTTTACCGTAGGCGGCGGAATAGAGAGCATCGCCGATGTGGAGCGTCTGCTCTACGCCGGCGCTGACAAGATCAGCATCAACTCGGCAGCGATCCGTCACCCCGAGCTTATTGACGAAATTGCCAAGCGTTTCGGCTCGCAAGTATGTGTCTGTGCCATTGACGCGCGCAACGATGCCGATGGCTGGCATTGCTACATCAAGGGAGGACGTGAGCGGACACCGTTGCGGCTGATGGACTGGGCCCGTGAGGTCGCTGACCGTGGTGCCGGCGAGATTCTCTTCACGAGCATGGACCATGACGGAGTTAAGCAGGGCTTTGCCAATGGAGCATTGGCCCAACTGGCTTCCGAGGTCCCCATTCCCGTCATTGCCAGTGGCGGCGCAGGCAAGAAAGAGCACTTCCGGGATGCTTTCATCCAGGGGAAGGCCGATGCAGCGCTTGCCGCCTCTGTCTTCCATTTCGGCGAGATCACCATTCCCGATCTGAAGCACTACCTCAGAGCAGAGGGGATCAACGTAAGAATATAATGAGACTTAGACACGACAACATAACAATAGTAAACCGAGGAGAACATGGAAATAGACTTTGAGAAAATGGGAGGATTGGTCCCTGCCATCATACAAGATGCCACCACCAAGAATGTGCTGATGCTCGGCTTCATGAATCAGGAAGCCTATGACAAGACCATCAGCACGAGACTCGTTACGTTTTGGAGCCGTTCACGCAATTGCTTGTGGACCAAAGGCGAGACATCGGGCAACTACCTGCATTTGGTTTCTATCCAAAATGACTGCGACAATGACACGCTGCTGATCAAAGTCAACTCCGACGGCCCAGTCTGCCACAAAGGCACAGACACCTGCTGGGGCGAACACAACGAATGCAATCCCGTGGAATTTCTCAGCGAGCTACAGGACTTCATCAACAAACGCAAAGAGGAGATGCCCGAAAACAGCTACACAACAAGTCTTTTCCGGAAAGGTGTCAACAAGATCGCACAGAAAGTGGGAGAAGAAGCCGTAGAGACTGTCATCGAGGCTGTCGGAGGCTCGGAAGAGCAATTGGTTTATGAGGGGGCCGACCTTCTTTACCATCTCATCGTGCTTCTGAGTGCCAAAGGGCTGCGCATCGAGACGCTCGCCAACGAACTTGCCAAGCGCCACAACCCCAATTGGGATAAGGCACGTCGCGTCAAGAAATCTAAAGAATAGGGCACTGCTTTCACTGTCCTATATCGTTATCTCTCTTTGAAAAAAGAATGAATTGATTATGCTTATCGATTATCAAAAAGTAAATATTTACCAACAAGACAAGCTGATCCTCCACGACGTGGACTTCCACGCCGAGGAAGGAGAATTTATCTATCTGATCGGAAAAGTGGGATCTGGAAAAAGTTCCCTGCTCAAAACATTCTACTGCGAATTGGATCTGCCTCAGAACGAGACCGACACCGCACAAGTTTTGGGACGTGATCTGAAAACGCTCCGGCGCAAGGATGTACCTGCACTACGTAAAGAGATGGGGATCATCTTTCAGGACTTCCAGCTTCTCCACGACCAGACAGTTTACTATAATCTGCGTTTCGTGTTACGGGCGACGGGGTGGAAGGACAAGCAAAAGATCGAGCAACGCATCGATGAGGTCCTCGAAGCCGTGGGAATGGCCGACCGCAAGGAAAGCATGCCTCACGAACTGTCCGGTGGCGAGCAACAGCGTATCTCCATCGCACGTGCCCTGCTCAACCATCCCAAGATCATCATTGCCGATGAGCCGACAGGCAATCTCGACCCTGAGACGGCATGCAACATCGTGAAACTGCTCAAGGATATCACCACCACAGGCACTGCTGTCGTCATGTCCACCCACAACATACCGTTGCTGGACCGTTTCCCCGGCATCGTCTACCGGTGCAAGGACGGACAGCTCAGCGACGTCACCAAAGAATATACCAACCTCGACCTCACCGAGGACGAGGCAACGATGTAGCTTCAGGCATTCCTGAAAACAATAATCACATGTCAATCCATAAAGACTAAGCAATATGAAGGTTTTAAAATTTGGAGGTACTTCCGTCGGATCACCCGATCGCATGAAACATGTAGCCGGTCTCGTCACCGCTTCTGGCGAGCCCACTTTTGTCGTCCTTTCTGCCATGAGCGGCACCACAAATTCTCTCGTAGAAATCAGCAACTATCTCTACAAGAAAAATCCTGATGGCGCTAACGAGGTGATCAACAACCTCGAAAAGAAATACATGAAGCATGTTGATGAGCTCTACGATACAGACGCCTTCAAAAAGAAAACCACAGAATTCCTTACGGGAGAATTCAATTATTTGCGTTCTTTCACCAAGGATCTCTTTACCAGCTTTGAGGAAAAAGCTGTCGTGGCCCAGGGAGAGGTCATGTCCACCAACATGGTGGTCAACTATCTCCAGGAGCAAGGCGTCGATGCCGTGCTCCTCAACGCTTTGGACTTCATGCGTACAGACAAAAACAGCGAGCCCGACACCGTCTACATCAAGGACAAACTCCACGAGGTGATGGAAAAGAACCAGGGACATCAGATCTATATCACACAGGGATTTGTCTGCCGCAATGCCTACGGCGAGGTCGACAACCTGCAGCGGGGAGGCTCTGACTACACGGCTTCGCTCATCGGATCGGTGCTTCCCGCAGACGAGATTCAGATCTGGACAGATATCGACGGCATGCACAACAACGACCCGCGTGTGGTCGACCATACCGAAGCCATTCATCAGCTCAACTTTGAAGAGGCTGCCGAGCTTGCCTACTTCGGCGCAAAGATTCTGCATCCTACTTGCGTGCAGCCTGCCAAATACGCCGGCATCCCTGTCAGACTGAAAAACACGCTTGACCCCGATGCTGAAGGCACCATCATCGACAATGTGCTTGTCAGAGGGAAAATCAAGGCCGTTGCCGCCAAAGACAATATCATCGCCATCAAGATCAAGTCTTCACGCATGTTGCTGGCTACCGGTTTCCTGCGCAAGGTCTTTGAGATCTTCGAGAGCTATCAGACACCCATTGACATGATCGCGACTTCCGAAGTCGGCGTGTCCATGAGCATCGACAACGATGCCCACCTCAACGAAATCGTCGATGAACTGAAGAAATATGGCACAGTCACCGTCGACACCGACATGTGCATCATTTGTGTAGTCGGAGATCTTGATTGGAGCAACCTTGGTTTCGAGACGCTGGCAACAGAAGCCATGAAGAACATACCCGTGCGCATGATCAGCTATGGCGGCAGCAATTACAACATCTCTTTCCTGATCCGCGAAGCAGACAAGAAGAGAGCCCTGCAAAGCCTCAGCGACACGCTGTTCAACAACAAGTAAGATACATCGTCAACAGACCACATGAGGGATTCCTCGTGAATCCCTCTCATTGAAAGATAAGAATATGGAAAGAGAGCTGACCAAAGGTCGTTTCCCCATTGAGAAGTTCAGTGGGGTGACGACTCCTTTTTATTATTATGACACTGCCCTTCTGCGCAACACGCTGCGAGCCATCAACGAGGAAAGCAGAGCCTATGAGCGCTTCAACGTGCACTATGCCGTCAAGGCCAATGCCAACCCCAAAGTGCTCAGCATCATCAGTCAGGCCGGTTTGGGTGCCGATTGCGTCAGTGGCGGCGAGATCCGTGCAAGCCTGAAAGCAGGGTTCCCCGCCAATAAGATCGTCTTTGCCGGTGTGGGCAAGAGCGACTGGGAGATCAACCTGGCTTTGGATGCCAACATTTTTTGTTTCAACGTGGAAAGCGTACCGGAACTGGAGGTCATCAATGAGCTGGCCGCTGCCAAGAACACCGTGGCACGTGTCTGCCTGCGCATCAACCCCAATGTAGGAGCACACACACACGCCAACATCACAACGGGATTGGCCGAAAACAAGTTCGGCATCGCCATGGAGGACATGCTTCCGACGATTGAGCACATCAAGGAGATGGAGCATATCGAGTTTCTTGGACTTCATTTCCACATCGGCAGCCAGATTCTTGACATGGGCGACTTCGAAGCGCTATGCAATCGCATCAATGAATTGCAGGACCTGCTGGAGAAGCATCACGTCAAAGTCTCGAACATCAATGTAGGTGGCGGACTGGGAGTCAGCTACGATCATCCCAACCGTCAGCCCATCCCCAACTTCCACGATTACTTCAAGACCTACGCATCGCTTTTGCGTCTGCGCCCAGGCCAAAACCTTCACTTCGAACTGGGACGCGCCGTTGTGGCACAAATGGGAAGTCTGATCACCCGCGTCCTCTATGTCAAGCAGGGAACCTACAAGCAGTTTGTCATTGTAGATGCGGGAATGACCGACCTCATCCGCCCCGCGCTCTACCAGGCTTATCACAAAATAGAAAATCTGACAAGCAATGAGCCGGCCGCCACATACGATGTGGTCGGCCCCATCTGCGAATCGAGTGATGTCTTTGCCAAGGCCATTGATCTCAACACCACACATCGTGGAGATCTCATCGCCCTGCGCTCTGCCGGTGCCTATGGTGAGATCATGGCCAGCCAATACAACTGCCGGCCCCTACCCCAAGGCTACATTACAGAAGATTTCTTGTAAATATGAACATTGCTTTATACTTTGACACGACAACGATCATCTGCGGAGCAGCTGTCATTCTGTTAGCTGTTCTGTCCTCTCTCATGAATCCTTTCTTCCGTTTCCTTCCCTCACACGATGAGAAAAAGGAACCGGAAGAGGGAGACGACAACGCAAACTCGGAACAAGCAGCCTCTTCACTTCCCCAGCTGACCATCGTCCTGACTCCGCATGAAGAGGCTGAGAAACTGGAAAAACATCTTCCTGATATACTCCATCAGGACTATCCCGAGGGATATCAGGTGATCGTGGTCGCTGAATATGGCGACCATGATACCTTGGATGTCCTGAAACGCTTCAAGCACAACATGGAGACCGAGCCGGAAACTTATCCTCATGCCTCGCTCTATGTCACCTATATTCCCAACTCCTCACGCTATATGAGTCGGAAGAGACTGGCCATGACATTGGGCGTGAAGGCAGCACAGACCGAATGGGTGGTCTTCATCGAGTCTGATGCCACGCCAGCAAGTCCACAGTGGCTACGTCACATCGGGCAGGCTTGTGCCATGCAGGACACAAAAATGGTCATCGGTTACGGACATTTCGAGCAGGACACGCCAACCACATGGCGCTTCGACCGCTTGCTCACCACATGCTATCTCTTGAGAGAAGACGTGAAAGGCACTCCCTACCGCACCATGAGCCGCACCGTAGCCCTGCGCAAAAGTGACTTCATGCACAACGATGGCTTCGAGGGCTCACTGAGTCTGGTAAGAGGAGAATATGAGTGTTTGGTCAACAAATACGCAGAGAAAGGTATGACCCAAGTGGTCACCCATCCCGAGGCCATCATGACCGACGACATGCCGACCCAACGGGCGTGGCGCAGCAGCCGTCTTTTCTATATGGCCACCCGCCGTCATCTCCAACACAGCCTGAGCCACCGCTTGCTGTTCCTTACCGATCAGGTCTTGCTGCACTTGAATGCATGGGCCATCGTGGGCGTTGCCTTGTGGGGAGCACTCTCCCAAAAGTGGGTGATATTAGGTGCTGCCATTTTGGCTTTCCTTCTCACAGTGACGATCCGTCTTTGCGGAGCACACCGTGCCTTCAGCCGTCTGCGTGAGCCCATCTCTTTATGGGCGGTACTGCCTTTGGAATTGACTGTGGCCTGGAGAAGACTGGCTATCGCAGTGAGATACCTGTTTGCCAGCCCTTATGACTTCACTACGCATAAACAATAAGTATTGGACAAAGAATACATGGAAAAGCAGAAACTCCTCATCTTCCTCCCTTCCGACTCGACAAGCTATACCTTGGGACAGGACTATATCTCAAGGCTGCAAGGCCTGTTGGGTCAAGACTATGAGGTAACCTGCCTCCATTCTCTCGGACGGACGGTGCTGACCGCTCTGAGCGACTTCGATGTGATCCACGTCTTTTCCCTTTGGCATCGCTCTGTTCTCCATCTGTTGCATAAAGCCTACAGTCTTCATATCCCTGTCGTTATCACACCTTTAGGCGATCTGCAACCATGGATATATGCGCATCACCAGCGTTCCTATGAATGGCTGAGATGGCGGAAAGTCATAGCCAAGGCCAGCGCTGTACAGGTCTGCGGCAAACTGGAGGAGCACTCCTTCCAACAGCTTCGCCTCAATGACAGAACCGTACTGATCAAGAATCCCATTCTCACCAGTCTGGTCTCATTTGAGTCTGTGGCGCAAGCCACCGGAAAGCTCTATCGCAAAGTCATTGACTCCAATGTGCGATTCTCGATGACGAAGGAGGCCCAGGCTTTGCTCTACGGCACTGTGCAGTTGGGCATCGACGACTTCATGCTCCGGGATCATGATCAATGCAGCCAGCTGACACAGTTGTGGAGCCAGCTCTCCGCCGAGCAATGGCGCAAAATTCTGATCTATGCAGCAGATGAGCACGTCGATGACTATCTTCGCCAAGGATTGGAAAGACTCCACGTCGGACTTCCGGCTTTGCAAGTAAGCAACATCGACAAGTATCCGCTTCCATGGAAATACGCCGAGGGCGACTTGCCGGCAGATTCGCTCATTCCCCACTCCATCCTCATCCGTAGCAAACTCAGCGAGAACGTGGATAAGAATGAGGTGGGTGAACGGAAACTGGTCGTGGAGATAATCAATCTGCACCACGAGACCGAGAGTGCGCATGTGCCTCTGCGTCACTTTGCCAATGTCTACATGACACTCCGGTTCACACCGATGGACGAAGACCGGGTCGTGGATATCCTGAAGGCTATGGGACTGGCGGACTTCGCACGAAAGGTGATCAGGCGGTTGCAAGACACGCTCAGACTGCCCGACGGCTATACCCTCAACATCTGACACAATTGACCTACAACTTTCTATATAACTTTTTTATCACAACCAACAACAGTATTACAATGAACGACAACAAGAAACTCGACATACGATATTTGCAGCTTCTGGCCCAGTCTTTCCCCTCTGTCGCCGATGCCAGCACCGAGATCATCAATCTCCAGGCTATTCTCAACCTGCCCAAAGGCACGGAACATTTTCTGGCCGACCTCCACGGAGAGTATGAGGCTTTCCAACACGTACTGAAAAATGCATCCGGAAACATCAAGCGAAAAGTGGGCGAGCTCTTCGGCACTACACTACGCGAGACGGAGAAACGCGAACTCTGCACGCTCATCTATTATCCCGAGCAAAAACTGGAACTCGTCAAAGCCGCAGAGAAAGACCTCAACGACTGGTACCACATCACCATCCACCATCTCGTTGCCGTATGTCGTGACGTATCGAGCAAATACACACGCAGCAAAGTGCGCAAGTCTCTTCCCAAGGACTTCTCATACATTATCCAGGAACTGCTTCATGAGCGCACGGAAGATTCTGACAAGACTGCATATGTCAACGTGATTATCGACACCATCATCAACACGGGGCGCGCCGATGCCTTTATCATTGCCATCGCCAACGTCATCCAAAGACTCGCCATCGACCAACTCCATATTCTCGGTGACATCTATGACCGTGGACCCGGGGCGCACAAAATCATGGATATGCTGCAGAACTATCACCATTGGGACATCACATGGGGCAACCACGACATGCTGTGGATGGGAGCCGCAGCAGGCAATGATGCCTGTATTTGCAGCGTCATTCGCATCTCACTGCGCTACGCCAATCTCACCACACTGGAAGAGGGCTATGGCATCAACCTGGTGCCCTTGGCTACCTTCGCCATGGATGCCTACGCCGATGATCCCTGTACGGAGTTCCGTCCGATCCTGGCCGGGGAAGCCGAAAACCTCAATGAGAAGACCATCAGACTCAATGCGCAAATGCACAAGGCCATCGCTGTGATGCAGTTCAAATTAGAGGCGCAGCTCTATGAAAAGCATCCAGAATGGAAGATGCAAAACCGCGAACTGTTCAACTTCATCGATTACGACCATGGGACCATCATGCTCGACGGCAAAGTCTATCCACTCCGCAGTTGTCATTTCCCAACGATCGATCCCGCCAACCCATGCGTGCTCACGGATGAGGAACACCAGCTTCTACAAAGACTGCATCATAGCTTCTTGGTCAGCGAAAAACTCCACAAACATATCGACACGCTGCTTGACCATGGATGCATGTATCAGGTCTGCAACAACAATCTGCTCTACCACGCCTCTGTACCGCTTGAGGAAGACGGATCATTAAAAAAGGTGGAAGTCTATCCGGGACAACCTGTAGCAGGCATGGAACTGATGCAGACAGTAGGACACTTGGTCCGCTCAGCTTTTCAAAACGACACCAACCCTGTGGAGCGCGACTATGCTGTCGACTATTTCTTCTATCTCTGGTGCGGTCCCGACAGCCCACTCTTCGACAAGGCTAAAATGGCTACCTTTGAGCGCTATTTCATCGAGGACAAGGAAACCCATGCCGAACAAAAAGGCAACTACTTCAAGTTGCGCGATGATGAGAAGATCTGCGAGCAGATCATGGATGCTTTCGGTGTCAAAGGCCCCAACCGACACATCATCAACGGTCATGTACCGGTGAAGGTAGGTGCCGGCGAAAACCCCATCAAGGCGGGAGGCAAGCTCATGGTCATTGACGGCGGCTTCGCACAAGCCTATCACAAACAGACGGGCATTGCCGGATACACGCTGGTCTATCATAGCCGCGGCTTCCAACTCGTGCAGCATGAGCCTTTCACAAGCACCGAGGATGCTATTCTCCGTGGCACCGACATCAAGTCCACCACACAGATCGTGGAAATGTCGGCCCACCGCATGTTGGTAGCCGACACGGACAAGGGCGTGGAACTGCGCAAGCAGATTGATGATCTCATGGAGCTCCTCTATGCCTACCGACATGGTATCATCACACCTAAGCTCTAATCCACCGATCCGTGACGACCGTCAGAAGATCGCGTGACGACCGTCACAGCATAGCATGACGGCCGTCGCAGCATCACCAAAAACGTTGTTGGGGCATAAAAAAGCCCATGCAGTATCACAAAAAAAAGTCCGTGCTAGATCGCACAAAGACGGTAACGGCCCTACGTTGCCGTTCGTTTCGATGTATCGAGTTGTCCTCCTTCCTCCATCAGACAACCCGTTTCCAACCAACAAAAAACTCCCGCCAAGAATTTGGCGGGAGTTTTTTATTGTATCTTAATAGGAGAACAACTCCTTGTTTACACGAGATACTGTGAAGAGATGCTCTCGTTGTTGACCACTCGACGGATAGTTTCCGCGAACATGTCAGCTACGCTGAGCTGCTTGACCTTATGGCAGCGCTGTGTATAAGGGATAGAGTCTGTGAACACAATCTCTTCGAGAGCAGAGTTCTCGACGCGCTCACTGGCCGGTCCGCTCATGACGCAATGGGAAGCGCAGGCTCTCACGCTCAGAGCTCCATGCTCGATCATCAGGTCGGCAGCCTTGGTGATAGTGCCGGCAGTGTCGACCATGTCATCGACGAGCACCACATTCTTGCCCTTCACGTCACCGATGATCTGCATGCTCTCCACGACATTGGCACGTGCTCTTGTCTTGTTGCACAGTACCAGCGGACAGCCCAGGTATTTGGCAAACGTGTTGGCACGCTTAGATCCACCGACATCCGGAGAAGCAATCACGAGGTCTTTCAGATGCAGACTTTGCAGATAAGGCAACAGCACACCGGAGGCGTAGAGGTGATCGACAGGCACATTGAAGAAGCCTTGGATCTGATCGGCATGCAGATCCATGGTGATGAGTCGGTCGATACCGGCCACACTCAGCAAGTCGGCAACCAGCTTGGCGCCAATGCTCACACGGGGCTTGTCCTTGCGGTCCTGACGTGCCCAGCCAAAATAAGGGATCACTGCAATAATGTGGCGTGCGGAAGCGCGCTTGGCAGCGTCGATCATCAACAACAACTCCATAAGGTTGTCGGAATTCGGAAAGGTGCTCTGCACCAAAAAGACGTCACGACCGCGGATCGACTCCTCATAGCTCACTGCAAACTCACCATCAGAGAAGCGCGTAATGACTAAATTACCCAACGGGCAACCCAAGCTGGCACAAATCTTTTCTGCAAGGTATCTCGTTTTTGTTCCCGAGAAAACCAAAAAAGAGTTTTTTTCACTCATCTTGTTTAGCGTTTATATAACAAAAGTGTAATGCTCAATGCCTTTGATGATGCAAATGTATGAATTTTCTGTCACACTCACAATAATATTGGAAAATAAAACGTATCTTTGCATCAAAAAATTGATCTATGAAGGTAGATTTACAGACTTTTTCCCAACTCCATCACCCTGCCTACGTGCTCGAAGAGCAACGTCTGCGCAACAATCTGGAGCTCATCAGCAAGGTGGCGCGCCGCTCTGACACGACCATCGTTCTTGCTTTCAAAGCTTTCGCCCTTTGGAAGACATTTCCTATCTTCCGCGAATACATCTCTGCCACCACGGCGAGCTCACTCTATGAAGCCAAACTGGGCTATGAGGAGTTTGGCAGTCGTGTTCACACGTTCTGCCCGGGATATACCGACGACAACATCTCGGAGATCTCCCGCTGCTCCAGTCATCTCATCTTCAACTCTCTGAACCAGTATCGCGGCTTTGCCGACAAGGCCAAGAAAGCCAATCCTGACATCAGCCTGGGATTGCGCGTCAACCCGGAGTACAGCGAAGTGGAGACATTGCTCTATAATCCTTGTGCGCCCGGATCACGCTTTGGCCTCATCGCAGAGCAGTTGCCCGAAGTGTTGCCGCGGGACATTGATGGTTTTCACTGCCACTGTCATTGCGAGAGTGGAGCCGATGCTTTTCAGCGTACACTGGCCCATATTGAGGAGAAGTTTGGGAAATGGTTTCCACAACTCAAATGGATCAACTTTGGTGGCGGGCATCTGATGACGCGCAAGGACTATGACACGGAACTGCTGATCAGCATTCTCAATGGTTTCCACAAGTGCTACCCCCATTTGAAACTGATCATGGAGCCGGGCAGCGCCTTCCTTTGGCAAACGGGTCCCTTGGTGAGTCAGGTGGTCGACATCGTTGAGAACCACGGCATCCGCACGGCCATTATCAACGTCAGCTTCACGTGCCACATGCCCGATTGCCTGGAGATGCCCTACCAGCCACAAGTCCGTTTCGCACAGAGCATCGGCACCGATGCCGATGGGCTCTATCCTGCCGAAAACGCACCACACGTCTACCGGTTGGGCGGAGACTCTTGCCTGAGTGGCGACTTTATGGGCTACTGGAAGTTTGACCATGAGTTGCAAGTGGGCGAGAACATTATCTTTGAAGACATGATCCACTACACCACGGTGAAGACGACCATGTTCAACGGCATCTCCCACCCCTCGCTCATGCTTGCGCGGCCTGACGGCGAACTTGAGATGCTGCGTCAATTCACCTATGACGATTATAAGAACCGGATGGATTGACGCCCCCGTCCTATCTCACGGTGATGTGGAAGCATCCTTGGTTGACTTCGTATTTGACATAGCAACGTTTCTCTTCCCGCATGTCGCGAAGCACCTCGGCCAAGATATACTTCAGCGTGTCGTTGCGCACGGCGTGACGTTGCTCTCCGGGTGGCTCCACAGTCTTGTATCGGTTGTAACACACATCGAACGTTGTGCCGTACAGATGGCAACTGTTCTGTGTGGCGTTGCCATTATGCCCCCGGAGGCGCTCCACATCATCCTTGGACCGGAGCACACTCGTGACAATGATCTTGTGCAAGGGAATGCCTTTCATCGTCAGACTGTCGAAATAGCTTCGGCCGATGTCCTGCAAGAGCACCGAGGCGCGCGGCACCAGATACGGGATGCTGCTATGTAGTTTGTCGATATAGACATAAGGATTGCTTCCCACATACACCAGTCCCGACTTACGTCTGACGGCTTCCTCGCGGTTCTGCACCGGTTTGATGCCCCATCTGCTGGCAGAGACAAGCTGCACATCTTGCTGGTCTTCGAAAGTACGCTGATAGCCCGGTACACTGTAAATAGGTGTACGACGCAGTGAGCCGTCCGCCTTAAAAAACGGCGACAAGCCTGCCACATAGCGCAAAGGAGGCAGCGTCGACGGGGCCAACTTGCTCAAATTGGTCCCCTGTAACACTACTTCCTCGGCATCGGTGTCATCAACGCTCGTCTCTGTGCCGGCAACATTCTGTGTGGCATGGGACGTATCTGATTGCATGCTAACCTTATTTTTATCCTCATTTCCCTGTACGACGACCGGTGTCTTGTGCTCTGAGGCTATTGACGGAAACAGCAGACGCACGATAGCCAGCACCACCGTAACAATCAAGAAACTCTGTAGGTATCTTTTCTTTGTGATTCTCATTTCACCTGCAAAAATAACACAAATCAGAAGAATATCAAAACATTCAAGAAGAAATCGTGAGGCAACCACACATATTTTCGACTTGATTCTGCCTTTTTTCGGTATTTTATTGTAATTTTGCAGTGTAATATATTACACTCTTAAAAGTTACACATTGATAGAAAAACATATCGTACTCGAGGATATCGACCCCGTGGTGTTTTACGGAGTCAACAACGCACATCTGCAAATGTTGAAGGCTCTCTTCCCCAAGTTGCGTATCGTGGCGCGAGACAATGTCGTGCGCGTGCTTGGAGACGAGGAAGACATGGCCCGTTTTGAAGAAGACATCGAGAAAATGAGAAAGCATGTAGTGAAGTACAACTCCATTACCGACGAAGACATTCTCGATATCATCAAAGGACGGCAGACCAAAGCCGACGCCGTGAAAGACGTACTCGTATACAGTATCTCCGGGCGGCCCATCAAGAGCCGGTCCGATAATCAGCAACGACTCATTGATGCTTTCAACAAGAACGATATGATCTTTGCCGTAGGACCCGCCGGAACGGGCAAGACCTATCTGAGCATTGCCCTGGCCGTGAAAGCGCTGAAAGAGAAAACCGCCAAACGCATCATCCTCAGCCGGCCGGCTGTGGAGGCTGGCGAGAAACTGGGATTCCTGCCAGGCGACATGAAGGACAAGATCGACCCCTACCTGCAACCGCTCTACGATGCCTTGCAGGATATGCTGCCCGCCACAAGGCTCAATGACTTGATGGAGAAGCACATCATACAGATCGCACCTCTCGCCTTCATGCGCGGACGTACGCTCAGCGATGCCATCGTCATCCTTGACGAGGCTCAGAACACGACGACTGCTCAGATCAGAATGTTTCTCACACGCATGGGATGGAACACCAAGATGATCATCACCGGAGACATGACCCAGATCGACTTGCCGAGAGAGCAGAAAAGCGGACTCAAAGAGGCGCTGAGAATACTGAAAGGTGTCGAAGGTATCTCCGTCATCGAACTCACAAAAAAAGATATCGTCAGACATCAGCTCGTCACTCGCATCGTCAATGCCTATGAGGCCTATGACAAGCACCAAGAAGAAGAACGAAGGAAACGCACGGAGAGAATGAAAAACAACGAGCTCGACAACCGTGATGCCGAGCAGACCATGACCATCATCGACACGGGTGACTACACCGAGAACTAAATATCCTCACACCTATTATTAAAGATATCTCATAAAACACATTTATATATTCATACTATCATGAAAGCTTTAACTCATACCGATTTCCATTTCGAAGGACAGAAGAGCGTTTACCATGGTAAGGTGCGCGACGTTTACAACATCAACGATGACCTCATCGTTATGGTCGCAACTGACCGTATCTCTGCATTTGACGTGGTCTTGCCCAAAGGCATCCCCTTCAAGGGGCAAGTACTGAATCAGATCGCGTCTAAGTTCCTTGATCAGACAGCCGACATCTGCCCGAACTGGAAACTGGCAACACCCGATCCTATGGTCACCGTGGGACTGAAATGCGAAGGTTTCCGGGTGGAGATGATCATCCGTTCGATCCTTACAGGCTCTGCATGGCGCGCTTACAAGGATGGATGCCGCGAACTCTGTGGCGTGAAATTGCCGGAAGGTATGCATGAGAATGAGCGGTTCCCCGAACCCATCATCACGCCGACCACCAAGGCTGACGAAGGCCACGACATGAACATCTCACGCGAGGAGATCATCAAGCAAGGCATCGTCTCGGCTGAGGACTACGCTGTCATCGAGGACTGGACACGCAAGCTCTTCCAGCGCGGACAGGAAATCGCCGCCAAGCACGGTCTGATCCTTGTCGACACCAAATACGAATTTGGCAAGCGCGACGGCAAGCTCTATCTCATAGATGAGATCCACACACCGGATTCCAGCCGCTACTTCTATGCCGACGGCTATGAGGAGCGCCTGGCAAAGGGTGAGCCCCAGCGTCAGCTCTCCAAGGAGTTTGTAAGACAGTGGCTCATCGAGCACAACTTCATGAACCAACCGGGGCAGACCATGCCGGAGATCACTGACGAATATGCCGAGAGCGTGTCAGAGAGATACATCGAGCTCTATGAGCACATCACAGGTGAGAAATTCGACAAGGCTGCCGAGGAAGGCGACATTGCTGCACGCATCGAGCGCAATGTGAAGAACTATCTCGCAACACGTAAGTAAAAGCTCAACGCATCAGGAATGTACAAACAAGAGCGCATCAAGCCCTACAATGGCAAGGGTGACAAAGGGCAACTGGTAGAGGAGATGTTTGACAACATCGCCGACAACTACGACACGCTCAATCACCGACTGTCATGGAACATCGACAAAGGATGGAGGCGCAAGGCCATCAAAGCACTTGCCCCCTTCCATCCCGCCTCGATCCTCGACGTGGCAACGGGCACAGGCGACTTTGCCATACTCTCAGCCCGAATGCTTCATCCACAGAAGTTGATCGGAGCCGACATCTCTGAGGGGATGATGAATGTGGGACGACAGAAAGTGAAAGCTGCCGGATTGGACGGCATCATCTCTTTTCAGAAAGAAGACTGCATGCACCTGTCTTTCCCCGACAATACTTTCGATGCTGTCACAGCAGCTTTTGGTATCAGAAATTTCCAAGACCTGGACCAAGGTCTGCGGGAGATGTGCCGGGTATTGAAAAAAGGTGGTCATCTGAGCATTGCGGAGCTTACCGAGCCTGTGCACTTCCCCATGAAGCAGTGCTTCAAACTCTATTCCCACACCTTCCTGCCGGTCTATGGCAGCATCATCTCTAAAGACAAGAGCGCATACAGCTATCTTACTGCCACCATCGAAGCTTTTCCACAAGGAGAGCAGATGATGGGCATACTGCAAAAGGCTGGATTTGCCAAAGTCTCTTTTCGGCGACTGACTTTTGGCATATGCACTCTGTATTTCGCCGAGAAATAACCATCACGTCAAACAAGTAACATTTGCTGCATCATGGATAAATATGGACTGATTGGCTACCCTCTTGGACACTCTTTCTCCATCAGCTATTTCAATGAGAAGTTCCAAAACGAGAACATTGACGCAACATACGAGAACTTCGAAATCCCCACAATCGAAGAACTGCCGGAGATTCTTGACTCAAATCCTGAACTGAGAGGACTCAACGTCACCATTCCGTATAAGGAGAAAGTCATTAGCTATCTCGACGCTCTCTCTCCGGAAGCACGTGAGATCGGTGCCGTCAATGTCATCAAGGTCACGCATAAGAACAAGAAAACCATCCTCAAGGGATTCAACAGCGATGTCATCGGCTTCACACAGAGCATCGAGCCGCTGTTGGAGCATTTCCATAAGAAAGCACTGATCCTGGGTACCGGAGGCGCTTCCAAGGCGATCGACTTCGGACTGAAATCGCTGGGACTGCAGACCCTGAAGGTGAGTCGTTACGAAAAACCGGGAACGATCGAGTATAGCCACATCACGGATGAGATGATGAAAGAATATAATGTCATCGTCAACTGTACGCCTTGCGGCATGTATCCCCACGCCGATGAATGTCCCAACCTCCCATACGATGCCATGGACAGCCATACACTGCTCTACGATCTGATCTATAATCCCGACGAGACACTGTTCATGAAAAAAGGTAAAGAGCATGGCGCAGTGGTAAAAAACGGGCTGGAGATGCTCCTGCTCCAGGCTTTTGCCAGCTGGCAGTTCTGGAACGACGAGAGATAAAGTTCCTAATTGCGTGAGAATATCATATACCACTATTTTATATCATTCAAGACTTACATAGAAGAAAATGAATAATCGATACATGATGCGAGGCGTCAGTGCCGCAAAGGAAGACGTGCACAACGCCATCAAAAACATCGACAAGGGCATCTTCCCCCAGGCCTTCTGCAAGATCATCCCCGATGTGCTCGGTGGGGATCCGGAATACTGCAATATCATGCACGCCGACGGAGCCGGTACCAAATCTTCTTTGGCTTACCTCTATTGGAAAGAGACAGGGGACCTGAGCGTGTGGAAAGGAATCGCCCAAGATGCGATTGTGATGAACACTGACGATCTTCTTTGTGTGGGAGCTGTTGACAATATCTTGGTGTCAAGCACCATTGGACGCAACAAAATGCTGATCCCGGGTGAGGTGATCAGTGCCATCATCAATGGCACTGACGATCTTCTTGCCGAACTGCGCGGCATGGGCATCGGCATCTGGCCAACCGGAGGTGAGACAGCCGACGTCGGCGATTTGGTCCGTACCATCATTGTCGACTCTACTGTCACTTGCCGAATGAAGCGCAAGGATGTCATCAACAATGCCAACATCCGTCCGGGAGATGTCATCGTAGGTCTCAGCTCTACCGGACAGGCCACTTATGAGCATCAGTACAATGGCGGCATGGGCAGCAACGGACTGACAAGTGCCCGCCACGACGTCTTCGCAAAGTATCTGGCTGAGAAATATCCCGAGAGCTACGACCATGCCGTACCCGACGAACTGGTATATAGCGGTAAATATCACCTCACCGACAAGATTGAAGGAGTGCCCGTCAATGCCGGCCAGATGGTGCTCTCCCCAACTCGTACCTACGCCCCGGTCATCAAGAAACTCCTCGATGAGCTGCGTCCCGAGATCCACGGTATGGTACACTGCACTGGCGGCGCTCAGACCAAAGTCCTGCACTTTGTAGGCGAGAACTGCAAGGTTGTCAAAGACAACATGTTCCCCGTACCCCCACTCTTCAAGACCATTCACGACTGCTCCGGCACAGACTGGAAAGAGATGTATCAGGTATTCAATATGGGACACCGCATGGAGATCTACGTCCGGCCAGAGGTAGCTGATCAGGTCATCGCGGTCAGCAAGAGCTTCAACATCGATGCCCAGGTCATCGGACACATCGAAGAAGGCAAGCGCTCGCTGACAATCCAGTCAGAATTTGGAACGTTTGAATATTAAGCCCACCGTTTGTTGCAAAGAAACAAACGTTAGAATAATAAACCATTAGACGATTTATGCCAGAGAATAATAGCATATTGGAGAAACTCGACGGCCTGGAGGCACGCTATGAAGAGGTCAGCACACTCATCACTGATCCTGCTGTCATAGCCGACCAACAGCGCTACGTAAAACTCACCAAAGAATATAAGGATCTTGACGACATCATGAAGGCGCGAAAAAGATATATCGATTGCCTCAATGCCATCAAAGAGGCCAAAGATATTTTGGCCAACGAGAAAGATCCCGACATGAAAGAGATGGCTCATGAAGAACTTTCTGAAAACGAAGCTTTGAAGCCCAAACTCGAAGAAGACATCAAGATAGCCCTCGTTCCGAAAGACCCGGAAGATGCCAAAAACGTGCAGATGGAAATCCGTGCAGGTGCCGGCGGTGACGAAGCGGCTCTCTTTGCCGGTGATCTCTTCAATATGTATAAGAAATACTGTGAGTCGAAAGGCTGGACCGTCAGTGTGACGAGCGTCTCGGAAGGTGCTGTCGGCGGATACAAAGAGATCGACTTTGCCGTGAGTGGCGATAATGTCTACGGCACACTAAAGTATGAGAGTGGCGTGCATCGTGTCCAACGTGTCCCCGCAACAGAGACTCAGGGCCGCATGCATACCTCTGCCGCCACAGTAGCCGTGCTGCCGGAAGCAGAGAAATTTGAAGTTCACATCAACGAGGGCGACATCAAGTGGGATACCTTCCGCTCCAGTGGTGCCGGCGGACAGAATGTCAACAAGGTGAGTTCAGGCGTGCGTCTGCGCTATCCTTGGAAGAACCCCAACACAGGAGAGGTGGAAGAGATTCTTATCGAATGTACCGAGACGCGTGACCAGCCTAAGAATAAGGAACGGGCTCTGAGTCGCCTCTATACCTATATATATGATCATGAGCACCAGAAGTATGTCGACGACATCTCCAGCCGCCGCCGTTCTTTGGTGTCAACAGGCGACCGCAGTGCGAAGATCCGTACATATAACTTCCCCCAAGGACGTGTCACTGATCACCGCATTGGTTACACCATCCATGACCTGCAAGGCTTTCTTGGCGGCAACATCCAGGACATGATCGATCACCTCACTGTGGCCGAGAATGCTGAAAAGTTGAAGGAAAACGAACTGTAGGCTCTATATGGGCCATGACTGCCTGACAAAGGGCGTGTCCCGGATTGAAATCAACGATCGCTCAAGGCAGTTGATGATAGTAAACGACAATTGGTAAAAAACAATAGACCATGAACCGCAAGCAATTAATTGAGCAGATATTCCAAAAGAAGACATTTCTCTGCGTGGGTTTGGATCCCGACATCCGCAAGATGCCGGAATGTGTATTGCAAGAGGAAGATCCCATTTTCTTCTTCAACAAGCAGATCATCGATGCCACCGCACCTTACTGCGTGGCCTATAAGCCCAATCTGGCTTTCTATGAATGCCAGGGTGTCAAAGGCATGACATCGTTTGAACGCACAGTGGAGTATCTTCAGAAGTTCTATCCCGACCACTTCATCATCGCTGATGCCAAGCGCGGCGACATCGGCAACACATCCGCCATGTATGCGCGCACCTTCTTCGAGGAGTACAACGTCGACGCCCTTACAGTAGCTCCCTATATGGGTGAGGACAGCGTGACCCCATTCCTGGAGTACAAGGACAAGTGGGTCATATTACTTGCACTGACAAGCAACAAGGGCAGCCACGATTTCCAACTCACAGAGGACAAGGATGGCGAGCGTCTGTTCGAGAAAGTGTTGAAAAAGTCACAGCAGTGGGGCAACGACGACAACATGATGTATGTGGTCGGAGCCACTCAGGGGCAGATGTTCCAAGACATCCGCAAAGCAGCCCCCAACCATTTCCTTCTTGTTCCGGGCGTTGGCGCACAGGGTGGCTCACTTCAGGAAGTCTGCAAATATGGCATGATCAAAGATTGCGGACTGTTGGTCAATTCCAGCAGAGGCATCATCTATGCCGGACATGATGAAAACTTCGCCAAAGCCTCGGCAGAGAAAGCCAAGGATTTGCAACAGCAAATGGAAGTGGAACTGTCTAAAACCGGATAAGTAAAAAACACACGGCTCATTCAAAAAGAGCCTCATTTCATTTCACAAAAGGCGTACTAATGTGCAATTAGTGCGTCTTTTTTTATTTAAAATGCACAAAATCTCAGCCTATCTTCAAGGATTCGAGAATATTTTATTATATTTGCAGAAATGTTTCAATCCTAATAGAAGATGGAATTTACCGCAAAGCAAATTGCTCAGTTTGTACAGGGCACTATCGAAGGAGATGAGAACGCCAGCGTGCACACCTTTGCCAAGATCGAGGAGGGCACCGCAGGCTCTATTTCCTTTTTGGCCAACCCCAAGTATATCCACTATTTATATGATACCAAGTCCACCATTGTATTGGTAGACTCGCAAATAACCATCGACCGTCCGGTGGCCGCCACGCTCATTCGCGTCGACAACGCCCGTGACTGTGTCGCACGGCTGTTGCAGCTCTACGAGTCAGCCAAGCCCAAGAAGCACGGCATCGATCCCCTGGCCTTTGTTTCGCCCAAGGCTAAGCTCGGAAAAGACGTCTACGTGGGAGCCTTTGCCTATATCGCTGACGGCGTGACCATCGGCGACGGCTCACAGGTCTATCCCAACGTGACCATCATGGACAATGCCTCGTTAGGTGCCAACTGCCTAATCTATCCCCAGGTGAGCATCTATCACGACTGCAAGCTTGGCAACAACGTCACCATCCATTCCGGCAGCGTCATCGGTGCCGACGGCTTCGGCTTCGCGCCCAACGCTCAGACGGGACAGTACGACAAGATACCTCAGATCGGCATCGTCACCATTGAGGACAATGTAGAGATTGGTGCCAACACATGTGTAGACCGCTCGACCATGGGATCCACCTTCGTCAGAAAAGGCGTGAAGCTCGACAACCTCGTGCAGATCGCCCACAACACTGACATTGGCGAGAACACGGTGATGTCAGCGCAGGTCGGCGTGGCTGGTTCCACCAAAGTGGGACAGTGGTGTATGTTTGGCGGACAAGTAGGTGTCTCCGGACATATCACCATTGGCGACAAAGTGCTGTTGGGAGCTCAGTCAGGCGCTCCCTCTTCCCTCAAGTCCAACCAAACATTGATCGGCACTCCACCAATGCCACAATTCGCCTACTTCAAAAGTCAAGCTCTGTTCCAAAGACTCCCTGAGATCTACAAGCAGCTCAATGCATTGCAAAAAGAAGTGGATGAGCTGAAGAAAAGATCATAAAGACTTGCCTACATAACAACAAACAGATAATCCCACACAAGAACTTTAGCTTTATTGTTAAGCAATTGATATAAAGATGGATACAGAAAAGCAAAAAACGCTCGGCGGTAGTTTTTCCCTTTTTGGTAAGGGACTACACACCGGCCTGAACCTCACTGTGACGTTCAATCCCGCGCCTGACAACACAGGATACAGAATCCAACGTATCGATTTAGAAGGACAACCCACCATCGAGGCGATTGCTGAAAACGTCAGCAACACCGAGAGAGGCACCGTATTGCAACAGGGAGAGGCAAGAGTCTCTACCGTAGAGCATGGCATGTCTGCGCTTTATGCCATGGGCATTGACAACTGCCTCATCCAAGTCAACGGCCCAGAATTCCCCATCCTTGATGGTTCGGCTGCTTTGTATGTCGAACAAATCAAAAAGGTGGGCATCGTAGAACAGAGCGCGCCCAAAGACTATTATATCATCCGAAAGAAGATAGAAATCAAAGACGAGGAGAGCGGATCATGCATTACCATTCTGCCCGACACCGACTTCTCCATCACAGCTATGTGCTCCTTCCCCTCGAAATTCATCTCCAGCCAGTTCGCCACACTCGACAAGATGGAGAACTATGCCGAGGAAATAGCGCCGGCACGCACTTTCGTCTTCGTTCGCGACATTGTGCCTTTGCTCAAGGCCAACCTCATCAAGGGCGGTGACCTCGACAATGCTATCGTCATCTATGAGAAGCCCGAGGAACAAGAACAGCTCGACAAGCTTGCCGACCTGTTGAAGGTTCCCCATATCGATGCGAAGAAGATCGGATATATCCAGCACAAGCCGCTGATGTGGGACAACGAGTGCACCCGGCACAAGCTTCTTGACATCATCGGTGACATGGCCCTGATCGGCAAACCCATCAAGGGACGCATCATCGCCACACGTCCGGGCCACACCATCAACAACAAGTTCGCACGCCTGATGCGCAAAGAGATCAGGAAGCACGAGGTGCAGGCTCCTATCTACGACCCCAATGAGGAGCCTATAATCGACAATATCCATATCCGGCAGCTTCTGCCCCACCGCTATCCTATGCAGCTTGTGGACAAGATTGTAGCCATGGGAGCTACCAGCATCGTCGGCGTGAAAAACGTCACCGCCAACGAGCCCTTCTTCCAAGGTCACTTCCCCGACGAGCCCGTTATGCCCGGCGTGCTGCAGATCGAGGCTATGGCACAGTGCGGCGGACTGCTCGTGCTCAGCCAGCTCGACGAACCCGAGAAGTGGTCGACCTATTTCCTCAAGATCGATGACGTGAAGTTCCGCCATAAGGTCGTCCCCGGTGACACACTGCTCTTCCGTGTTGAACTGCTCGGCCCTGTCCGCCATGGCATCAGTTCCATGAAGGGATACATGTTTGTCGGTGACCATGTCGTGTCAGAAGCCACCTTCACAGCCCAGATCGTTAAGAACAAATAAGCTGATCATCTCAAAGGCCGGCTGATTGTACATCACACTCAGACTGGCCTTCAAGAATCGAGAGGCAATGGCTCTATTAATAATCTCAAGACCCCATTATTCAGAATGAATCAAATTAGTCCTTTAGCATTTGTACATCCCGAAGCGAAGTTAGGTGACAACAATGTCATCGGCCCTTTCTGCTACATTGACAAGAATACTGTGCTCGGCGACAACAACGTACTGCAAAATAGTGTCACCATCAATTATGGCGCCCGCATTGGCAACAACAACGAGTTTTTCCCGGGTGCAAGCATCTCCACGAAGCCCCAGGATCTGAAATTCAAAGGCGAGGAAACAATATGCGAGGTAGGTGACAACAACAGCATCCGTGAGAACGTAACTATTTCCCGTGGCACAGCTTCCAAAGGAACGACACGAGTAGGCAGCAATAACCTGCTGATGGAAAATATGCATATAGCCCATGACTGTTTCTTTGGCAACGGCTTGATCATTGGCAATTCCACAAAGTTCGCCGGTGAAGTCAGCTGTGATGACTTTGCCGTCATCAGTGCCGAAGTCCTTTGCCATCAGTTCTGCCACATCGGTGGGTACGTGATGATCCAGGGCGGATGCCGCTTCAGCCAGGATATACCTCCTTATATCATTGCCGGCAAGGAGCCGACCCGCTACTGTGGTGTCAACCTCGTAGGACTGCGCCGTCATGGTTTCAGCAATGATCTGATAGAACTTATCCATAATGCCTATCGTCTTCTCTATTCAGAAGGTATCCTTAAGGACGGCATTAAAAAGATCAAGAGCGAACTGCAGATGACCCCCGAGATCCAGTATATCTGTGACTTTGTCGAGTCTTCCAAGCGCGGCATCATCAGATGATGAGGATTAAAAGCCGGTCATCCGACGCCTCAAGACCAATAAGTGGCATCACACGATCCATGAAGTTGAGAAAACATTGTAATTTTATAAGAGTTAGGAGCATACTTGCTTCTAACTCCTTTTCCTTTTTATGAAAACGCTCTTCGTTGTCCTTGGACCAACAGGTGTTGGTAAAACAGAGCTATGTCTTTCCATAGCCCGCCATCTCCATTCTCCTATCATCAATGCTGACTCGCGGCAGATATTCAAAGAGATACCCATAGGCACAGCAGCCCCCACTACCCAACAGTTGCAGTGTGTTCACCATTATTTCGTTGGCAATCACAGTTTGCAAGACTATTACAGTGCTTCGATGTATGAGCAAGACGCCATACGCCTCATCATGCGACTCTTCAATGGTGAGGAAGACGGCAATGTCCACGAGAGGCTGTTACTTTCCGGTGGCAGCATGATGTATATCGACGCTGTATGCAATGGCATTGATGACATCCCTACCGTACCAGACGAGGTACGCGAAAAACTGAAACGGCGGTTGAGCGACGAAGGTCTCCCTGCACTTGTCGATCAGCTCCGTCAACTCGATCCCGTGCACTGGGCAATCGTAGACCGCAATAATCCCAGAAGAGTTGTCCACGCTTTAGAAATCTGCATCGCAACCGGCAAGACCTACACCTCTTTCCGTACTCATCAGAAAAAACATAGACCTTTCAACATTGTCAAGATAGGACTCAACCGCCCACGTGAGGAGCTCTACGAGCGCATCAATGCGCGTGTACTGAAAATGGTAGAAGAAGGACTCGAACAGGAAGCCAGAGACGTGTTTCCTCTCCGCCATCTCAACTCACTCAACACGGTGGGATTCAAGGAGATGTTTGCTTACTTCGACGGTCTCATCCCCCGTGAGGAAGCTATCCGGCAAATACAGTCCAACACTCGGCAATATATGCGCAAACAGCTCACATGGTTCAAAAAAGACGACGCCATCCGTTGGTTCTCCCCCGACAACATTGAAGATATCTTAAAATATATAGATTCCATTCCATAATCAATTATTATTTTATTACTTTTGTAAACTACAGAATCACCCCGTATAGTCACACACAGGAATGCCGGACATGCCCTTCACAACAACGATGACATCTCCTGCAGTCATGCGATAACTGAAAGAATAATGAAAAAATTAAAAGCTTTCACAAGTTGGTGCTGGAGAAAGGCACGCAACTTTTGGCCTTGGTACAAATCGCTCTATAAAGGACGAAAGTGGTATACCAAAACGCTCATCGCCTTTGTGTCTTGTATCGTAGCTTTCATGCTGTATCTGGGCGCCGTAGACATCAACTTCCTTTGGCTGTTTGGCAAGAGCCCCGGGTATTTCTCCGGCATTATGGATCCCCAGACCAGCCAGGCTTCTGAAATCTATGCTGCCGATGGTACACTTATCGGCAAGTACTTCAATGAGAACCGCTCTCCCGTGAAATATGAGGAAGTGAATCCTTACTTCTTCAAAGCACTTATCGACACTGAGGACGAGCGCTACTACAAACGCCCTCGCGGCATGGCTGTTGACCCCATAGGTATCTTCAGTGCCATAAAGGATGCCCTACTCCGTCATGACGGACGTGGCGCCTCGACTATCTCACAGCAGCTGGCTAAGAACATGTTTCGTGTTCGCTCACAATATTCTACTGGCTTGCTGGGCAAGATTCCCGGATTGAAGATCCTCATCGTCAAGAGCAAGGAATGGATTATCGCCACCAAACTGGAGACGGTATATAACAAAAAGGAAATCTTGACCATGTACGCCAACACCGTAGACTTCGGTTCCAACGCCTACGGTATCAAGACGGCAGCCAAGACCTATTTCGACACAACACCGAAAGACCTGACCACCGAGCAGTGCGCTCTGTTAGTCGGAATGCTCAAGGCCACCACGATGTACAACCCGCGTACCAATCCTAAGAACAGCTTAGCGCGCCGCAACACGGTGCTCCACAACCTCTACACCCACAGAGACCTCTCCCGCGAGGAGTGCGACTCCCTGCAGCAGATTCCTATCCAGCTCCACTTCAAAGTTGAGGAGAACTACGACGGACAGGCCATGTACTTCCGCGAGGCTATCGCCAATGAGCTTCAGGACTGGTGCAAGGAAAATGGCTACGACCTCTACAGCAGCGGTCTGAAGATCTACACCACGCTGGATCCCAAGATGCAGAAATACGCTGAGGAAGCTGTCCTCAAGCAGATGAAAATTGTTCAGCGTAACTTCGACAGTGAATGGGGAGCCAACAAGAAAGGTGTGTGCTGGTATGACGAGAACGGCAATGAAGTGCCTCATTTCATTGAGGACATTGCTCAGCGCTTGCCTCAATACAAGCAGTTACTGGCTAAATATGCCAACAATCCGGACTCCATCTCCTACTACATGAACAAGCCTCACATGGTCAAGCTCTTTGATTATGACAAAGGTACCATTGAGAAAGAGATGTCTACTCTCGACTCCATCCGTTATATGGTGCACTTCATGCACTGTGCCATGGTCGCCATGGAACCAGAGACAGGTGCTATCCGCGCTTATGTGGGTGACGTAGACTTCAAGACTTGGAAGTTTGACAAGGCAGAGGCTACCCATCAGCCGGGCTCAACCTTCAAACTCTTCGTCTATACCGAAGCCATGAACCAGGGACTTACACCTTGTGACAAGCGTCGCGACGAGTATATCTCCATGCAGGTTTATGACAAGAAGAAGCATGAGATGACCACCTGGACACCCACAAATGCCAATGGTACTTTCTCTGGCGACTCACTAACGCTGCGCAGTGCTTTCGCAAGAAGTATCAACTCTGTAGCTGTCCGCGTGGGTCAGGAAGTTGGCATCAAGCGCATCATTGAGACTGCTCAGGCAATGGGCATCAAGAGCCAACTCGATGACGAGCCTTCACTGGCACTTGGATCCAGCGATGTCAAACTGCCAGAGCTCCTCAACGCATATTGTGTGGTAGCCGCCAATGGCCGCCATCATGATCCCGTTATGGTCACACGCATCGTTGACAAAGACGGTAATGAAGTCTACTCCGACAACAGTCAGGCCACTCAGGTCATTCCGGTGAAGAGTGCATACTTGATGCAACAGATGCTCATGGCCGGCACCCACGACCCGGGCGGCACGTCCACCTCCCTGTCATCTTCGGACTATGCCGGTTCGTTCTTCCGCGATACAGACTTTGGTGGAAAGACCGGAACGTCCAACAGCCACGCCGATGCATGGTTCATGGCCGTGAGCCCCAAGCTTTGCGTCGGTGCATGGGTAGGCGGCGAATACCGCAGCATTCACTTCAAGAGCGGCCGGCTGGGCCAAGGATCCCGCTCTGCGCTACCGATCTGCGGCTACTTCATCAAGTCGGTATTCAGTGATCCCGCATATAAGAAATACCATGGTCACTTTGCCAAACCCGATGATGAAAGCATCACTTCGAGCATGTATAATTGTGTGACCTATATTGCTCCTGTCAAGCACGACACCGTCCGTCATGACAGTGCACATTATGTCAGCAACGAGGAAGTCATTCTTGACGAAGATGGCAACCCTGTGGAAGAGCCCCAGACACCCACACAGTCCTCTTCTAAAACGGCACCTGCTACAACAAGCAGCAAAACGACAACCAAGACAGAAGACAATAAAAACACAAAGAAACACAAAAAGACGACAGAAGAGGTCAACTTCAACAACTTATAAAGTTAAAGGCCCCACAACTTTATGAACGATCATCACGACGATCCTATCGATTTGGAGAACCCGGAGATGCAACAGGCTCTCCAAATCATACAATTTACCCATCGCTCGCTTTTCCTCACCGGAAAAGCGGGGACGGGTAAATCTACTTTTCTCAGGTATGTAGCTGCTCACACCAAAAAGAAACATATCATCTTGGCACCAACGGGCATTGCTGCTATCAACGCTGGCGGTTCCACACTTCACAGTTTCTTCAAAATCCCCTTTCATCCGCTTGTTCCTAATGACATCCGATACACCGTCAGACATCTGCGACAGACGATGAAGTACAATGCGGAGAAGATCAAGATCATCAAAAGCCTCGAACTGATCATCATCGATGAGGTGAGTATGGTCCGGGCCGACATCATTGACTTCATTGACAAGATTCTTCGTGTCTATTGCCATCGCATGCGCGAGCCCTTCGGAGGCAAACAGCTTCTGCTTGTCGGCGATGTCTATCAGTTGGAACCGGTCGTCAAGGAAGAAGACCGCCAGTTGCTCAGTCCTTTCTACCGATCTGCTTTTTTCTTTGATGCCAATGTCTTTCAGCAGATGCAATTGGTATCCATAGAACTAAAAAAGGTATATCGACAAAGCGATCCCACTTTTCTTCATATCCTTGACCACATCCGTTCAGCTCAAGTGACCGATACTGATCTGATGCGTCTCAACCGCCAGGTAGAAAATAGCACGACTGTTTCTGCCCCGCTCTCCTCCACACCATCGTCAACTACCCAAGTAGCAAAAGCAGACACCCCATCATTGTCTTCTTCTCAAGAGGGTGAAAAGAATGAAAAAGACAAAAGAGAAGAACTCTCCATCACGCTTTCCACCCGTCGGGACACAGTCGACTATATCAATGATCAGAAGCTCGCACGGCTGCCTGGCAACCCCGAAGTGTTTATCGGCATGATCGAAGGAGAGTTTCCGCTCAACAGTCTCCCCACTCCACAAGAGCTGCATCTGAAATTAGGAGCTCAAGTGTTGTTTGTCAAGAACGACCGGGAGCACCGGTGGGTCAACGGCACACTGGGCACCATCACCGCCTTTGATGAGGATGAGCACGAACATATCCTCGTCAGAACAGAGGACGGGAATGAAGTGGATGTGGAACGAGAGATCTGGAGCAATATGCAATACTCCTATAACGAACAGGAGAAGAAGATCGAGGAAAAAGAGCTGGGAACATATACACAATTCCCGTTGCGACTGGCTTGGGCCATCACTGTGCACAAGAGCCAGGGGCTCACCTTCAATCATGTACGCATCGACTTCACCGGCGGCGTCTTTGCCGGAGGTCAGACTTATGTGGCTCTTTCGCGTTGCCGTTCCTTGGAGGGCATCACACTGAAGTCCCCCATTCAGCGCAGCGAGATCTTTGTCAGGCAGGACGTTGTTGACTACGCCAAAAGCAACTACAACAACACCCAGATCATCAGCAAAGCCTTGCAACAGTCTAAGGCCGACAAGGAATACTACGATGCCGTCAGTGCTTTTGACAAAGGAGACATGCAGGCCGCTTTGGATCATTTTTTTATTGCCATCCACAGTCGCTACGACATCGAGAGGCCGATTGCCAAGAGATATCTACGCAGAAAACTCGACATCGTCAACCGACAGAGAAAAGAGATAGAAGCACTTAAGGCAAAACAACTAAAGACACAAGAGTTTCTTAAACACCTTGCGGCCGAGTATGTCTTGATGGGCAAGGAATGCGAGCACGAGGGCATCATCGAGGCTGCCATCCGCAACTATGAGAAGGCTCTCACACTCTATCCCGAATATCCAAGGATTGCGGAGAAGATCAAAAAACTGAAAAAGAAAAAATAAAAGTCCACGAAAAGGAAAATAAAAGTCTGCAAAAAGGAAGGGAGATGTTTGCAAAAAGGAAAACAGAAGTCTATATCAAGACAAAATAAAAGTCTGTAGATAGGAGAAGCAAAGACCTACAAAAAGAAGAAACTTTCAACGCCCGTCATTAGACATGGCGCTGAAAGTTTTTATTTTGCTTTTCTTCTGGCCATCTTTCTGAAAGCTTGCCGATGAAACTTTTCTTCTGCCTTGATCACGGCAAGTACCTTGCCGGGAGACAACACCTTGCAGAACTTCAGATGATAGGCCTGTTGGATCTTCTTCATCTCCAAATCGATCTTGTCGCACTCTTTGATTGCCCTGAGGCTTGCAGCGTCATCACTTGTGTCGGTATGCGCATACAATCTCATTTTCCCGAACAATGCACGTTGCTTGCTCTGCATCTCCCGGAAGAGTGGGAAGAATCGTGAAGCCTCAACAGGCGTTAGACACGCCTCTGTCGTGATAAATTGTTCCATGTCCGCCTCAAACTGTGCGGGATTGAAACGTGGTGGCTGTGGAGGCTGTGCGAAAGTGACCAATGACAGTAGGAAAAACACCATCAGAAGCCTTAAACGCCGTTTGTTGTCCATCAAAATATATTTCATCATACTCTTTAATTAGCATCCGCCATATAGGCATACATGTCGTTTGTGTCCATCATCGTATAATCTGTCATAGCGTCAAACCCCGACCAAGTGCTCGTCGCCACATGTTGTGCAGAAGATGTCACTGGCTGTGTGCCCATCTTTCCACTGCTCAGATGCAGGAAAAGAAAGGCCAGGCACGCCGCACTGACGCTCCCTGCCGACCACATAAAGCCGGGCCTGCGCCACAAAGGTCTTTGCGGGCGCAGTGGCACAACAGACGCGGAAGACTTCTTGTTCTGCTCCGACAGTCGCATCTCCAACTGCTTGGCAAAGTCTTCGAAATAATGATCAGGAACCCTAAACGGATTCTCGTGACCCAGATGCTTCTCAATATATCTTTCGTCCTTATCCATATCTAATGATTCCTATGATTGCATATCAACAATAAGTTGATGGTTTCTATATGTCACTATGATTATGACGTATCAAATCTCAGACTGTTTAATCACGGCTGCGATTTTTTTCACTGCGAGATGATAGCTGGCTTTCAAGGCGCCCTCACTGGTACCTAAAGCCTTACTGATCTCGGAATATTTCATATCGTCGTAGTATCTCATGCAAAAGACCGTACGCTGTACATCGGGCAACAGGGCGATGGCAGCCTGCAATCGGCATTGCAGTTCATCACCGTCGAAATAGCTGTCGGCCTTAAGTTGCATCGCTACCGCCGTGAGCGCTTCCCCGCTCACCTCATTGACGCGTTCCTGGTGTCTGAGAAAATCGAGGGCCTCATTGACTGCAATGCGATAGAGCCATGTCGAGATCTTAGCATCACCACGGAAAGAGTCGAGTTTGTTCCATGCTTTTAAAAAAGTGTTTTGCAACACATCATTGGCATTGTCATGAGTGAGCACCATTCTTCTGATCTTCCAGTAAAGGGGCTCGCTATAGCGTGCGACCATCTTGGAGAAGGCCGCGCGGCAGGAAGAGGGATCAGTCAGCTCTCTCTTCAGCGTCTCGTCATCGTATTTTGGAAAATGATCTTGTTGCCCCATTCTTTTATGATTAAAGGGAGGTTCCCCCATAGCAATAGTTTTTCAGCCATGCCATCATCACTTGATCGTAGCCGTAGACATCGTCATAGTGCTGCAAGACACCATCCGATGACGGCCACAGCGTGAAATAAGTGATAAAGATCGGAATCTTCGGCTCGACTTTTACCCGCCCGACGAGCATGTCTCTTCTCAGCGTGTCTGCAACGGCCTGCTGCCGGTCAGTGAGTTCCTCCTTCGGCTTGCCCAGAGGCGACACGTCGGCTTGCATCGAATAAGCAATCTTCTCTGCCATTGCACTACGTTGGTCGCCTAGAAGATACAAAGCCAGCTCATAAGGATGCTCCACCCTCACGCACCCATGACTGACACCTCTGTCCTCCTGCTGGAAGACGCCACGTGAGGAAGTGTCATGGAGATAGATCGAGAAGTCGTTATTAAAACGGAAGATGATACGTCCCAGCGCATTGCCTTCCCCGCCTTCCTGTATGACAAGATACTCACCACTCTCAAGCATCGCCCGGTTGCACTGCGACACAGGGATGATCTTACCCGTGGACCGTTCCCGGATAAAATAATGTTTACTTTGGAAATAACCAGAGCTCAACCGATGGACAATGCTCTTCTTGACGATGCTCTTAGGGATGATCCACTGTGGATTCACGTCCATGCAATAGATATAGCTCGACAGCAGAGGTGTCTTGGTCTCCAAAGAGCCCGATGCCACTCTCATCGTCAACGCACGTTCCCCGTCGACGGCCCAAAGATGATAAGCAGGAATGTTCACTACCACAAAACGACGATGCATATGAGGATAGTCAGCCAAGCGCCAGCGACAACGCTCCATATTGACCAACAGCGTATTGTAGCCATACCTCTTCCGCATCTGTCTGTCCAGGAATGTGCGGCGCAGGCTGAGATAAAGTGGATCATCAGGCATCACGCTGTTCAGAAAAGCCGGGAGGCTGTCAGGACGGACTGCACGTATAGCCTGCCGGAAGAATGCCCGGTCGGGATGATCCATCTTCAGCGCAAAGAGCGTCCTATAGACCTTTTCCGGCGAGTCTTGCTTTTTGAGATCCAACCGGTTGAAGACATCTGTGGGATTGACAAAGCCAAAGCGTTGACCAAAGACATAGCGGAGATAAGCCTTCGTGAGGTTATATTCCAGTCGGGCTACCACTTGGCTGGCTGTATTGCGCCGGTCGAAACGTAGTTCCCGCATGCGCTGCAAGTCTTTTCTGATTTGCGGCATACGGAACTTAACTTCACTCAAACCAATACTGTCTACTTCCTGCAAATGAGCCAATAGTGTGTCGACACGGCTATCCACGCCTTTTCGGCTGATCCAGACAAAGTCATGATGGCGAAGATAAAACCCTTTCACTCTACGATCCACCAACATCGAATCATCGTCGTTGCGAATCATAGAGTCCAGTCCTTCCTGCACTTTACGAATGGAAACACGCTCTCTGCGCTGGCTCAAACTGTCATAATACGAAAGCGTCAGCTGCATATTGGGATTAGGCACATGCTCCCGGCATGAGCCCAACACGATTACGAAAAGACAAATAATACCAATACGCCCTTTCATCCGAATTTTTCCCTTTCTCAAGGAAAGCATTATCGAAGGGCAATCTTTCTGACTACATTCCCCACCTTCACAATGTAGCAACCTTGTGGCAAGTTGAGATGATAACTCTTATCAGAACTGTCGACCTTGATGTTCATAACTTTCACACCCGTCACATTATATATAGATAAGACCTGTCCCGCCGCTCCTACAATGCGCAACGTCGACTCGCCCACAAGGATAATACTGATAGACTGGACATCGTTCTCCACTATGTCCATGGCAGGGACAGTGGCATTGGCCCAACTTCTATTCGCTCCTCCTAAAAGAGCAGAAAGAACCATGCAAGAGACTAGTAAATATTTCTTCATACGCGTATGTTTCTTCATTTGCAAAGATAAACTTTTTGTGCAACAAATCACAGACAGCTATTGTGCATTTAGGATTTTTTAAACCTAAAAATCTGTTTCATCTTGGACTGCGGACAAGATCAGACTGAAAAGATAATCAGACAGTCGATTCAGATAAACGCGTATCACATCTGGGAAGGCGATCTGACGGCTCAAAGAGACAAAGCGGCGCTCACATGTCCGCGCTTTTGCCCGGGCAAGATGCAATGTAGCATCAGCCACACTTCTCCCTGGGAGCAGAAATGTGAAATGGCGGTTCCTCCCTACCTCAGCAATGTGTGCTTCCATCCTGTCAATGGCATGCTGCATAGACAGCAGGGTCTCAGCCTCAGCCTTGCCATTGCTGGCTACAACTGTCATCACTTGTGTGAGTTGATGCTGCAATGTTTCGAAAGGTTCCTTCCTCCCGCTTTGTGACTTACAGAGTCCAAGCAGCGCATTAAGCTCATCGATCTCTCCATTGAGTTCAATTCTCAGATCGTCTTTTTCTACTCTTTCTCCAGTATAGAGCGATGTTGTACCGTGGTCACCGGTCTTTGTTGTGATGATCATAATTGTCAAAGATTATAAGTTAAACATCTCATGGCGGTTGGCATCAGCCCGGCGCTCAGTGTCGCTTTTTCAAGATGACATAGATAATCACCGGCGCACCGATGAGCGGCGTGATGGCGTTGAGGGGCAAGACTGCGCCGCTGGCTGGCAGTGTGGTGAAGACGTTACACAGCAAAGCAATGGCTCCGCCACAAAGTATGGTCACGGGCAACAGCCGTCGATGGTCACTCGTTCCGATCAGCAACCGGGCAATATGAGGCACCGCCAAAGAAAGGAATGCGATCGGACCGCAATAGGCTGTCACCACCGCCGTGAGCAAGCCGGTGAGCAACAGCAGCATATCACGCATATGTTGCACGTTGACGCCCAGATTCCTGGCATAGCCAGGGCCCATCAGCAATGCGTTGAGCGGCTTGGCAAAGAACAGCGAAGCGACCGTGACGGCAATGACCAGCGTGGCAAACAACGGCATCTGCTCCATCGACACACCACCGAAACTGCCCATCCCCCAAACCGAGAAGATCTTCACGCCTTGTTCGGATGCAAAGAAATTGAGCAACGTGATCGCACTTGAAGTGACGTAGCCGACCATCATGCCCAGAATGATCACCATCACACTATTGCGCACCATGCGGCTGGCCACCCAGATCAGTGCTGTTATCACCATGGCCCCCACAAAAGCGGCAGCGACAGACGACAGTGCGTTCAGCATAGAAGGCAGCATAGGCACCGGGCTTAAGGTGACCAAAGCCACCGACAGACTGGCGCCACTGGTGATGCCGAAGATATCAGGGGCAGCCAAGGGGTTACGGAAGACCGTCTGAAGAAGCAGACCGCTCACCGCCAGCGCACTGCCAGCCAACAATGCTGTCAAAGCCTGAGGCAAGCGTGTTTGCAGGACGATATACTGCCATGCACTCATAGGAGTCTGCTCACCCATCAGGATACTGAAGACAGCAGATGTTGGTATCGACACACTGCCATGCAACAAACTCAACGCGAAAAAGAGTAGTATAGCAATCACCAATATCAAAACACTGACGATCCATCTCTTTTGATCCATGGACTTTAGTTGATCTCCTTTCTGTAATATCTCAGTCCGCCTAACTTGACTTGAGGATGAAGCAACTGGATAAATTCGCGCAACTGCCAGTCGGGACGCCAGCTCACCTCCTCGAAATAAGGCTCCACAGAGCAGTTGCAGACATAGATCTGTCCGGTTTTCATCGCCTTGAGCACACTGTATCCGGCACATTCCTGAAGCAATCCTTTCTTGGTCAGAGGCTGTGGTCCATTATATTTCAAGGCCCACACATCACTCTGCCCTGCCTTGGTGATGACTTGTTCAAGCGACAAGGGCAGGCTGCCACTGTGCTGATCATCAGAGAAAGCGTAGCGGCCGTTGGCATCATGGATCAAGGCAGCGATAGTACTCTTTCCGCCAGGCATGTACCACACGTTACCGGCCATGCGCTCAGTGAGGATGCTCTTGCCCAACGGCAAGCGGGCAGCATAGTGCCTCAGCCCTTGATAGGTGCTGTCCACCACATGAAACAGGGAGTCGGCACGCTGACCACAGTCAAACAACCGACCATAGTAGCGCATCCACTCGGCACGCCCCAGAGCCGACGTCTCCATGTAGTCAGCTGCCTGTATGATGGGGATTCCCACGCGGGAGAGTTGTGTGAGCGCCGTATTGCCTTCATAAGGACTGATAATGATCGCATCAGGACGCAGCGCAATGATCTTTTCCACATCGGGTGACATGGAGTTACCACAATCCACGATTTTCCCACTCTTCACTCGTTGTTGGATATCAGGAATGAGAATATATTGCAGATCGCAGACCCCGACAATACGGTCCTGCAGATGAAGATATTCCAGCAGTTGACAATGGGATGTCGAGAACACGACCACACGGCGAAGGGGACGCAAGGCCTCCTTGGACTGACAGGTACTCTGCTGCTTGACCAACAGCAACTTTTGCAAAGTCTTGCCTTCATGCCAGGGATCGAGAACCGTAACCGTGGTCTCCTCCCCTTGCTCATTCATCTTTAGGAAAGTAGCATAACGCAGTTCGTTCTGTCCCTTGGTGGTTTTTGCTTGGCGGGAAGAACAACCACTAAGCAGCACAATAGCGAAAAGAACCCAAAAATGATTTTTCAAAAGACTCACCATAAGCAGATATTCTACATTTCCTAAATACCTAATGTATATATATAATAAGGTGTAGGCCGCTTAATGGGTACTTTGCCACCAAGCAGTCTTCTCGCGTCCTTTGATGGCCACACTGTTTTGGCTCATGTCGGAGATGGTGATGCCACTAAAGGACTTGACGGGAATGGAGTAAGCATTGTAATAGATGTTGGTAAAAACCGAATCTGTCGCCTGCTTATACTTCACGACATTGTCCAGTGCAGCATGGAAATCGCTCTTCAGATTGGCATTGCTGCACATATGATCGACGTAGCTTCCCATGTCATAGAAGAGATGATTGTTGAATCCGTCAAGGACCTGCACACTGTCACGCAAGCTGTCCGCCAAGGTATAGTGGCTGTTGATCTCCTTCATCACAGCCGCCAACTTATCAAGGTAGCGGCAGTCGATAGCCGACAAGGCACCGCCTGGAATGATATAGTCCGAGCCATTGCCATAGTAGATCTTGTAATTGGAGTAGAACGAATGGAAGCTGTTGACGATGGCTGCATACCCCGGTGTGCTGCTGGCCAGACTACTCCATATCTCTTTATAAGGCATGCCCATCGCCATCACCTCACTGGTTGAGGCAATCAGATAGTTTGTGACATCCTTCAGCATGTAGGCCGTCTCGATATTGGCCATGTAGCAGTCATCGAAAAGAATGTATTGCATCTTCATCCCCGCCTGCTGGATGGCATTGGCCAAGTCTGTGATATTAAAGGCATAGTTCATATCACTCACACTGCCAAAGAAGCGTGTCTGAGGATAGAGCGGCAGGACGCCATCTGCTACGGCACTGTTGCTCTTGGCGCCGGACACCCCCTGAGGCTTGGCATTATAGGGATAGTTGTTCCAATCCTCCTTGTAAGTCCATCCCGAACCATGTCCCCCGATGATCATGGCATAGTTGAGGGCATAGGCATTGGCCTGCACATCATTGAGGATCTGCAACATGCCCTGTGTCGAGTCATACTCGTTGCCGCTATATTCCTTGATGGTATGATGCTGTATCTGTCCGTTCTCATAGGTGATCTCATAGAGAGACGACTCCTTATACGAGGTGGAAAGGAAGACCAGCACCCGGCCGCTCAAGCCTTTATTCTCGATGATGGCACTCTCAATGCTGTCAAGGTTTTCCTTCAAATTAGAATAGAGCCCATCAGAATACTGTGAGCCGGACCAGGGCATAAAGATGAGAATGGTCTGCTTGTTGACCGTGGTCACATCAATGCTGTCGTCATTGCATGAGGTCAACACACACGAGAGCATGCCGACACAGACAAGCATAAAAAGGAGAATACGGTGTTTCATGCGAAATAATCAAAAGCCCCCCGCCCAGAAAAGGCGGGGGAATATACAAAAGAGATATAATTATTTAGCTTTCAAATGGCTGAGAGACTCCTTCAGCGCGGCGATCTTCTCCTCAGAGTCCTGCTGCTTCTTGCGCTCACGGGCCACAACGGCCTCAGGGGCATGGGCGATGAAGTTCTCGTTGGCGAGTTTCTTCTGAATGCCAGCGAGGAAGCCTTCGAGATGCTGGAGTTCTTTCTCCTGTTTCTCGATCTCGGCCTTGACATCGATCAGATCGCCCACGGGCACGGCATACTCCTGAGTGCCTACCATAAAGACGCTGGCGTCGGCAGCCTTGTCGCTCACCACCTCAACGCTCTCGACGTTGGCCATCTTCTTCACGATGTCGTTGTAAGCAGCGTAAGGGTTAACAGCCACAGCCTGAAGCTTCAGTGCCTTCTTCGGTGCAATGTTCTTCTGATTGCGGATGGTGCGCACGCCGGAGATTACCTGCTTGACCTGCTCCATCTCGTCACAGAGTTTCTTGTCATCGTCATTCGGTGCCGCAATGTTGAGTGTAGCCTTCATGATACTCTCGCCGTCCTTGCGGTCATAGAGGTGCTGCCAGAGCTCCTCGGTGATAAACGGCATGAACGGATGCAGCATCTTCAGCAGGTCGTCGAAGAAGTGGAGCGTTGCCTGATAGGTGGCGGTGTCGATAGGCTTGCCATATTCGGGCTTTACCATTTCGAGATACCAACTTGAGAACTCGTCCCAGAACAGACGGTAGACGGTCATCAGTGCCTCTGAGATGCGGTAAGTCTTGAACTGGTCGTCCATGATGGCGTTGACCTCCTTCATCTTGGCGGTGAACCAGGCCACAGCCTGCTTGTTGGCCTCGGGAGTAGCCAGACTGTCATCGGTCTGCCAGCCCTGTACGAGGCGGAAGGCGTTCCAAATCTTGTTGTTGAAGTTACGGCCCTGCTCGCAGAGGCTCTCGTCGAAGAGGATGTCGTTGCCGGCAGGAGCGGAGAGCATCATGCCCATGCGCACACCATCGGCACCATACTGCTCGATGAGCTTCAACGGATCGGGCGAGTTGCCCAGGCTCTTGCTCATCTTGCGGCCGAGCTTGTCACGCACGATACCGGTGAAATAAACGTGCTTGAACGGCATCTGACCACGATACTCGTAACCGGCCATGATCATACGGGCCACCCAGAAGAAGATGATATCCGGACCGGTGACGAGGTCAGAGGTCGGGTAATAGTATTTGATATCGGGGTTGTCGGGATGGTTGATGCCATCGAAGACCGAGATCGGCCACAACCAGGAAGAGAACCACGTGTCGAGACAGTCGCTCTCCTGCTCCAGGTCGGCGGCGGTCAGAGCCGCATTCTTCTCCTGCGCGAGCTTCAAAGCCTCCTCGGCCGTCTCAGCCACGACAAAGTCGCGCTTGCCGTCGGCAGTCTTGAAATAGTAAGCCGGGATGCGGTGGCCCCACCACAGCTGACGCGAGATACACCAGTCCTTGATGTTCTCCAGCCAGTGGCGATAGGTGTTTTTGTATTTCTTGGGATAGAACTCAATGTCGTCGTCCATCACCGGAGGCAGGGCGATGTCAGCGAAGTGCTGCATCTTCAGGAACCACTGGGTCGAGAGCTTCGGCTCGATAGGCACATTGGTGCGCTCAGAGAAGCCCACCTTGTTGTCATAGTCCTCGATCTTTTCCATCAGTCCGGCATTGGTCAGATCGATGGCAATCTGCTTGCGCACATCCATACGGTCCTGACCGACATAGAGTCCGGCAGCCTCAGAGATGGTACCATTGTCGTTGAAGATGTCGATGGTCTCCAAATGATGCTTCAGTCCGAGCATGTGGTCATTGACGTCGTGAGCCGGGGTGACTTTCAGACAGCCGGTACCAAACTGTATGTCGACATATCCGTCCTCAATCACCGGAATGACGCGGTTGACCAGTGGCACAATGACGTGCTTGCCCTTGAGCCATGTGTTCTTCACGTCCTCGGGGTTGATGCACATGGCCGAGTCGCCCATGATGGTCTCCGGACGTGTAGTAGCCACCACAGCGTAGTAACCTTTCTCGTCCTTATGCATGACGTTGCCCTCGTCCTTACGCTCAATAGATGCCTGGTCCTCGGGAGCAACATAGTATTTGAGATAATAGAGCTTAGAGTGCTCGTCCTTGTAGATCACCTCCTCGTCGGACAGTGCGGTCTGGGCTTTCGGATCCCAGTTGACCATGCGCACGCCACGATAGATGTAGCCCTTGCGATAGAGGTCTACAAAGACCTTGATGACGCCCTTGGAGCGTGTCTCGTCCATGGTGAAAGCCGTACGGTCCCAGTCGCAGGAGCAACCGAGCTTGCGAAGCTGCTTGAGGATGATGCCGCCGTGCTCACGTGTCCAGTCCCAGGCATGCTCGAGAAACTGCTCGCGCGTGAGATCGGTCTTCTTGATGCCCTGCTCAGCGAGTTTGCCGACGACCTTGGCCTCGGTGGCGATAGAAGCGTGGTCTGTGCCGGGCACCCAGCAGGCGTTCTTTCCCTCCATGCGCGCACGGCGCACGAGAATATCCTGAATGGTGTTGTTGAGCATGTGACCCATGTGCAGCACACCCGTCACGTTTGGTGGGGGAATGACGATAGTATAGGGTTCGCGATTGTCAGGCTTGGAGCTGAAAAGCTTGTGGTCCAGCCAGTACTCATACCACTTCGACTCTACTTCTTTCGGGTCGTACTTACTTGCTAATTCCATGTATTCTTATCTTTTATACCTTATTTTATAATTAATGCTGCAAAAGTACTAAAAATCCCCCGAAAATCAGTAACTTTGCATCAAAAAGATAGACGAAGTGCATACACGCGAAGAAAAACTGAGAGCTTTCGGCCGCCTGCTGGATGTTCAGCACCGGCTGCGCAAGGAATGTCCATGGGACAAGAAGCAAACCATGGAGAGCCTCCGACCCAACACCATCGAGGAGGTCTTTGAGCTCGCCGACGCTTTGATGCGCCGCGACTATCACGAAGTGATGAAGGAATTGGGCGACGTCATGGAGCATGTGATCTTCTATGCGCTCATCGGCGACGAGGCTGGTGAGTTCGACATGGCCGATGTCTGCAACCGCGAAGCTGACAAGCTGATGTTCCGCCATCCCTTTATCAATTGGAACAACAATCAAGGCGACTGGACGATCGACAACGATCCCTTCTCGGTGTCATCGGCCGATCTGACCATCAACGCCAAAGGACAGGTGGTCTACAAAGACACTGAGGCCGACACCACAACGGCCGCAGACACCAAAGACTCCGCCGCAGACAAGCCCAAGACGGCCGCCGGCGTGGAGCAGACATGGGAGCAGATCAAGCAGCACGAGCGCGACGGCAACACCAGCGTGCTCAGTGGCGTACCGGCTGCACTGCCCTCGCTCATCAAGGCCTACCGCATCCAGGACAAAGCCCGGAACGTCGGCTTTGACTGGCAAAAGAAAGAGGACGTGTGGGACAAGGTGAAAGAGGAAATGGGCGAACTGGAGGCGGAACTGAAGAAGGAGGATAAGGAAAACTCCACCAAGGAGTTGGGCGACTTCCTTTTCAGCGTCATCAATGCTGCACGCCTCTATCATCTCAATCCCGACAACGCACTGGAGCATACCAACCGAAAGTTCATCTCGCGCTTCGGATATATCGAGCAGAAAGCCAAAGAACGGGGCAAGAGCCTCAAGGACATGACGCTCGGCGAGATGGATGACTTATGGAACGAGGCAAAGCGAGTACGCAAGGATGAGTGACAAGGGCTGCTCTGTCGCTGATGCCCTGCCCTTCTGTGTGACAGAATATTGTAGAACGATGAAATAAGAAAAAGATGAGAAAGATAACTTTTATGTGCCTGGCAGTGCTGTTCACGGCTTTCACCATAACGGGCTGCAACGGAAAGGCCAACAAGACGAAAGCTAAGAGTAACGACTCCGTCGAGGCGGAGAGTACCCCTGACTCTACCATCTACGGAGCCTGCGGTGACGGTACCACGATGAACATCGTGCAGCTCATCACCGACGCCGGCGACAGCATCGACTTCGAACTGCCACAAACCGACGACGGAACGGAAGCCGTGCTCGGTGGCCTGCTTGCCGGTGACCGCCTGGCCGTGATAGCCGGTGGTACGCAAGACGGGATGAAGGTGGCCAAAAAGGTCATCAACCTCACCACGCTACAAGGCAAATGGACAAGTCTGGACAAGAACTTCGAGATCCTTGAGGGCGGAACGGTGAAGTCAAACGTACAGGCAGAAAAGAATCCCTGGACCAGCTGGAAGATTCTCAATGGACAACTGCTGCTCAACCGCGACACTTTCAACATCGACCGACTGGGTGGCGACTCGCTCTATCTCGAGAACCGCGAAGGCATCTTTGTCTATACCCGTCAGAAATAAATGGAACCTTTCCTCATACACATCTTAGGCTGCGGCAGTGCCCTGCCCACCCTCAAGCACAGCGCTTCCTCGCAGGTCATAGAACTGCGGGGCAAGCTCTTCATGATCGACTGTGGCGAGGGCACGCAACTGCAAATGCGGAAATACCATATCAGCTTCACCAAGATACAGACCGTGTTTATCTCGCATCTACACGGCGATCACTGCTTCGGACTGATCGGGCTGATTTCCACCATGGGCATGTTGGGACGCACAGCCCCGCTCCATGTGTATGCACCGGCAGCAATGGGTCCCTTGCTCGACATGCAACTGAAGATGTTCTGCACAGGACTGGAATTCAACGTTGTCTTCCATCCCGTGGACACCACCTGCCACCAAGTCATCTACGAGGACCGAAGCCTTACCGTGGAGTCGCTACCCCTGCAGCACCGGGTGCCCTGCAATGGTTTTCTCTTCCGGGAAAAGCCGACGTTGCCGCATATCCGGCGCGACATGATCGACTGCTATGAAATCCCTGTCTCACAAATCAATAATATCAAGATGGGGGCGGACTGGACGACAGAGGACGGCGAGGTGATTCCTAACGCACGTCTCGTCAGTCCGGCTGACAAGCCCCGCAGCTACGCCTATTGTTGCGACACGCGCTTTATCCCTTCTCTCCATCAACTGGTCAAAGACGTGGACGTGCTCTACCACGACTCCACCTATGACAAGAGCATGGAAGAGCGCGCAGCTCTCTATTACCACTCCACATCGCGGCAAGCGGCCCAAGTGGCCAAGGAGGCTCATGTCGGTCAGCTGCTGCTCGGACATTTCAGTGCGCGATATGACGACGAGGCGGGCATACTCCATGACGCAAAAGAGATCTTCCCCCAGACGCAGCTCACTGACGAGGGCATGACCTTCCCGATCGGGGCGCATTAAACAACAAGAAAACTAAAAGATTATCATCATGGCAAAAATGGGTAAATGGATAGGTGGCTTCCTGGGCATGATCACTGCCGGACCACTCGGCGCGTTGGCAGGGTTTGTCTTGGGTGCAATCTTTGATTCCAGCGTGGATGCCGTCAACACCAACGGTGGAGAGGCCTACACCCAACAGCATATGGCAGAGGGCGAGCGCAACACGTTTCGCTTCTCTCTGCTCGTTCTGGCTTCCTACATCATCAAAGCCGATGGCAAGGTGATGCACTCCGAGATGAATGTGGTGCGCAACTGGCTGAGAGTCAACTTTGGCGAGGTGGCGGTCAGCGAGGGCGAAGACATCCTCATGAAGCTCTTTGAACAGCAAAAGCGGCTGGGCGCAGCTGAGTACCGCAGTGCCGTGATGAGCAGTTGCCGTCAGCTCCAGCAATATATGCCTTACGAGCAGCGGTTACAACTGCTCAACTTCCTGGCGATGATCGCTCAGGCCGATGGTGTGGTGACGCCGCAGGAGATCCTTGCGCTAAAGGAGTGCGCCATAGGACTGGGACTGAGCGAGGCCGATGTCGACGCCATGCTCAATCTGAAAGACGCCGGCACGAACCTCGACGCTGCCTACAAGGTCTTGGGCGTCGCACCGACAGCTACCGATGATGAGGTGAAGGCTGCCTACCGACAACTGGCTTTGAAAAACCACCCCGACCGCGTGGCAACACTCGGCGAGGATGTCAGAAAAGCAGCAGAAAAAAAATTCCAGGAGATCAACGCCGCCAAAGAGACCATATGGAAGGCAAGAGGGTTGTAATGATCCTCTTAGCTCTTCCTAAAAGGGAGAGAATGTCGATACCAATACAGCCTCGTCCGTTTTGATATAATGATTGGAATATAATAGCAAATGAAACTCGATCAGAAACAACTATTATATTCCGCAGTTTTTTCTTACAAAAGTCTGTCAACTAAAACATGCGAAATAGAAAAGGAGGAACGAGTTTTCCGCTTTCTCAAGCGCATTTTTGCAGTGTTGGGGGATAAAAAGGGTTGTTTGATGCTGTCATCTCAGTTGAATGACAAGGTCATCTCAATTGAATGACAAGGTCATCTCAATTGAATGACGAGGTCATCTAACTGTTTTCTTCGGGTCAAACAACTGAGATGACAGCTATTTTTCAAAGTTTTCTTTGTAAAAAACACCGAGTTCTATATACTACGAGCCATTCGCTTTCATAACTATCTGATTATTTGCCAGTTACAGAAAGACCGATTTTTCGCAGAAATCAAGGCCAAACAAGGTGCTGCTGGAAAAGAATCGATTCTCAGTGCTTCAAAATTGTCACTTAATAAGACAAATGAGGCTACGAGCATACGCCGTAGCCTCATGACTCAGACCATAAGTTATCTGTAGGTGAAGAACGTTCCGCCATCTGACTGAGCGTATTTCCTGACGAGCTTCTGGATGTACTGCGCGTTGGCAATCACCTGACTTTCGTCACCGTCGTAGCCGTTGATGAGCACGACGAGATGGGTGGTGGACAAGCTGATCTTGGTTCGCTCATTGTCGGACGTAGGCGTTCCTACTCCACCCACGGCATCGCGGTAGACGGGCAGTCCCGCAATGTTGATCATGCCACGGCCTATACCCTCGTAAGGTTCACCTTCGCGGCCCACGCCGAGCGTCAGCGTGTCACCCTCGAACTTATCCGCGTCGAAGCCGCCAATGCTGTAGCCATAGCGGATGCTCGCCAGGTTGACGAGATCCACTAAGGTGTCGATCTGATAGAGATCCTTGCCCTTGAGCTGACGGCGTATCAGTGCCTCAGCGGCAGGACGGTAGCGCGAGGGATCCTTGCCGCAAGCACGATAGACACGCCGCGTAGCCTCGATACCGGAAATCGCCTTCAGCGTTTCGGTGCTCAGCACCTCGCGATAGTGCTCTCCCAAGGCATTGATCTCCTGCCACAGCTCGGCACAATAGGGCGAGTTCTTTACCTGAGCCTCTACGCAAGCCCCTACGAAATTAGGACAAACATTCTCAATCTCTTTTGAAACTATGATTTTCATCTTTTCATCTTTCTTAAAGGACTCTTGCTTACTTCTTGTAAAGATCGGCATGTGTACCTGTATCCATAAGATAAAGCGTCAACTCTTTGTCATTCTGATCCCACAATAGAATCCAGTCTGGCGTGATATGGCATTCCCAAATGCCTTTCAATTTGCCATGTAATTGATGTGGCAAATACTTCTCAGGCAGACAACCGTTTTTTTCGAGCAGGTTATATACATCATCAAATAACGACATGTCATAACCCCGTTTCTTGCAGAGCTTATACGATTTCTTGAAAGACGAGGAGAAATAGATTTTGTATTTCATTCGTCAAGCCATTTTTTTGCGTTCTCCAAGGAGTCGAAGGAATAAATCTTTTCCTTTCCGCTCCTCACTGCCTTGATATGCTTGACGACATCCTCCTTTAATTCTTCTGAGGTCTCTTCCGACTTTAGTCTTTTCACGAAAGCCTTGCGAACGGCCTTGGGCTGACTCTTGAAAAGTGCCCAAAGAGCATCTAATGTTGAAATCTGAGTATTTGAAACTTGCAATGTAGCCATAACTATTCCTTTCTGATGCAAAAATAAAAATAAATTTCCAAAGTAGCAAAACTATGACAAAATAAAAAGGAATGAAATGGATTTTTATTTTGCATCCCCGAGTGCAGCGTAACTTATCTGAGCTCTATACAGTAGACGAGGGGAATGGCAAAATAAAAAGAGAACAAAAAGCCACAGATAAAGTTGGAAGTCTCGTAGAAAAAACTTAATTTTGCAAACAAAGCAGATTATATAATGTGGAGATATGGAGATAAACTTATCAGACATCTCTTTAAGAAACGGACAGAAAGCCAACCTATACGTGTTGTCCTTGAGTCCAAAATACAGGCCGATCGCGACAGAAGCGATATTCGAGTGTTTGAGACTGGGGTATCCTCTCAACGATATGGAGATTACGAGCAAGGCACGAGAGATGCAGCGCAAGAGACTGAAGGGGAACGCCTGATTTCCATAGCCAAAGACTATGGCCTTTTCATACCCAAATTAGAATGGAGTAAGTTTGGTGATCGCAAACGACTCCCTTCCGGAGAAAGCATTGTCTATCTCAATGAAGAAGGGGATACTATTACCAAGATCCGCAATCCTTTCGCCAAGGCTGTTATCAAAAATATCCATGCACAAGATGTCATCTATGAACATTTGATCCATAACATTCTTTTCCCATCGACAAGCTATAAGTTTATTGGAATTAGCGAAGATATTGATGGCGTGAGAATTATCCTACAACAACAATATCTTTCAAAGAAGTTCTCTACTCCGAGCCAAAAAGATATTGATGACTATCTAATGAAAGGATTAGGACTAAAAATCGAAGACAGATATTTTTATACTAACGAATACATTGCAATTACCGATGTATCCGCTGATGGAGATAATGTGCTATTCGACAATGAGCGCCTGTTCTTCATCGATCCAATCATAAAGTTCAAGCAACCGGCAATAGTTGTTCTGAATCATTATTACGACGAAATACAAGGCTCATTGAGATGAACAGCAAGAAAAACGACGAAACAACGGACATACCGATTTTTTTTGCTAACTTTGTAAACAGAAAGCCTACTATGGTAGGTTACGACCATATCATGATCTTATGACAAAGACTGAGGAAATGAAGGCTTTGATTGAGCAGCTCAACAAAGCCTCCGACGCATACTATAACGGCCGCGAGGAGCTGATGACTAACTATGAATGGGATGCGCTCTTCGACCGGCTCACCCGACTGGAACAGGAGACGGGCACCGTACTGGAGGGCTCGCCGACCCATCACGTCTCGGCCGACACGCTCACGGGACAGAAAGAAGCACACGAATTTCCGGCACTCTCTCTGGCGAAAACGAAGAAGCCGGAAGACTTGGTGAAGTGGGCTGAGATGAAACCCATCTGGCTCTCTTGGAAACTCGATGGACTCACCTTGGTGGCTACCTACGACGATGGCCGACTGACCAAGCTCGTCACACGCGGCGACGGACATATCGGCACCAACATCACGCACTTGGCCTCAGCCATCAGCGGCGTGCTGCCAAAGATCGACTACAAAGGACATACGGTCATCCGTGGCGAATGTGTCATCAGCTACCACGACTTTGAGCAGTTCAACATGGAGAGCGACGAGGAATATGCCAACCCGCGCAACCTCGCCTCCGGATCGCTCACACTGAAAGATATCGACGAGGTGCGACAGCGCCACCTGCAATGGATTCCCTTCACCCTCGTGCATTGCGACGACGATATCCATTCGTGGGGAGAACGTATGGACTGGCTCAAACGTCTCGGCTTCCGTCCCGTGGAGCATGAACTGATTGAACAACCGTCGCTGGAGCATGTCGACGACGCCATCAACCGGTGGACCAAGAAGGTGGAAACGATGCCCTACCCCGTCGACGGGCTCGTCATCGCCTACGACGACAACGACTATGCTCAGACTGGATCCGTCACAGGACACCACGCCACACGCGCGGGTTACGCCTTTAAATGGGCCGACGAGAGTGCGCTGACCGAACTCGACCACATCGAATGGAGTTGCGCCGCATCGACGATCTCGCCCGTGGCTGTATTCCGCCCCGTGCAGCTCGAGGGCACCACAGTGAAACGGGCCTCACTGTGCAACATCAGCGAGTGCGAGCGACTGGGCATTGGCGACAAGGGCACGAAACTCGAAGTCATCAAAGCCAATAAGATCATCCCGAAAGTCATCAGCGTCAGTGAGAAAGTCGGTGAGTTGCAGATTCCCGGACAATGTCCCGTGTGTGGCCATCCCACCAAGGTGATCACCAGTGAGGCCAGCGGCACACGCACCCTGCACTGTACCAACCCCGCCTGTGCGGCCAAGAAACTGAAAAAGTTTGCCCGCTTCGTATCGAAAGAAGGCGTGAACGTCGACGGCATCTCTGAGCAGACGCTGGCCCGCTTCATCAATCTGGGATGGGTGACGCGCTATGGCGACATCTTCCGCTTGGGCGACTATGCCCAGCAGATGGCCCATCTCGACGGCTTCGGCACCAAGTCGGTCTCCAACCTGATGGTTTCTCTCGACAAAGCCCGCAACGTAGAGGCACGCCAACTGCTCTACGCGCTTTGCATCCCACTATGTGGCAAGGATGTCTGCCAGCGGTTGCTCTCGGCCTACAACCTGAAAGCCCTGGTCGACATCGCCACCGCCGACAGCGGACTCTTCGGCGGCAGTGAGCAACTGGCAATGATTCCCGGCATCGGCCCGGAAAAGTCGGCATCGTTCACTGCCTGGTTCCGCAATGCCGACAACAAACGTGACTTCGACGACCTCATGGACCAACTCCACGTCACAGAGTCATCGACAGCACCCACCGGCAACCTTTGTCAAGGCCTGACATTTGTTATCACAGGCGATGTGCACCACTATAAGAATCGTGCAGAGCTCAAAGCCTATATCGAGAGCCAAGGCGGAAAGGTCACAGGATCCGTCAGCAAGTCGACGAGCTTTCTGATCAACAACGACAACACGAGCACCAGCGGCAAGAACAAAAAAGCCCACGAGCTCAACACGCCCATCATCACCGAAGACGAGTTTATCAGCAGATTCACACAAGGATAAGACGGAGAAAGAAATCGGCCGTCAGATGATCCTACAGCAACCATCAACAGACACACCATTTCAGAAACACCATGAGAATAGATATTATTACCGTATTGCCCGAGATGATCGAGGGCTTTGTCCACGAGTCAATCCTGGCACGTGCACAGAAAAAAGGGTTGGCAGAGATCCATCTCCACAACCTGCGCGACTACACACTCGACAAATGGCGCCGTGTCGACGACTATCCCTACGGCGGATTCGCCGGTATGGTGATGCAGATCGAGCCCATCGACCGCTGCATCTCGGCACTGAAGGCAGAACGAGACTACGACGACGTGATCTACGTCACACCCGATGGTGAAAAGTTCAACCAGCATATCGCCAACGACATGTCGCTGCAACAAAACCTCATCATCCTTTGCGGACACTACAAAGGCATCGACCAGCGCGTACGCGACCATTTCATCACGCGCGAGATCAGCGTGGGCGACTTTGTGCTCACCGGCGGTGAACTGGCAGCCGCCTGCATCGCCGACGCAGTGGTCAGACTGGTGCCCGGCGTGATCAGCGATGATCAGAGTGCTCTCTCGGACTGCTTCCAGGACGACCTGCTGGCTGCTCCTATCTACACCCGCCCTGCCGACTACAAAGGATGGAAGGTCCCCGACATCCTGTTGAGCGGCAATGAGGCAAAGATCAAGCAATGGGAAATGGATCAGGCCATGGAGCGGACCAAACGTCTGCGCCCCGACCTGCTGAAAAAATAACAAAAAACACCATCCGGTTACGAGGTATGTAACCGGATGGTGTTAAGTCCTACATCGACCTTCTCTTCGTCTGCAAGAGACTGAACGGCCGAGGTGAGTGTGTCCTTATCGGCATGCAACATCCGAAGATCGGAGAAATCATGGGCTTGGCCGTCTGACAGCAATTTCAGAATCTTTTGCGGCAAAGCGGCCAAAAGCTGGCGATGGTCCTTGCGATGCTGCACGCAGACATCGCACTGGCCACAGTCTTCCCGTGCCTCTTCACCAAAATAGGCCAACAACTGGCGGCTGCGGCACTCTTGGTCGTTGAGGACATAATCCATCATGGCAGCAAGACGCTGCTCATATTTTTGTTTTCTGTCCTCGTAGACATGAGGCGGAATGATGACCTCTTCCATGCTGACGCGATCCTTCACGTAGGTGATCTGTGGGATATGACGGTTAGGAATGAAATGGATGATGTGCTTGGCACTCATCGTCTTCAGTACCAAATAGGTCTGCTGCTCGCTTAGCTGTGCACGCTCCGCCACTTCGTAGAGGTCAAAGAAAGCATACCGCGTGAAGATGCCATCGCACAAACGCAGCAAGGCCGTGATGACCAAGTCTTCCTGAGCCGGAAGTCTCAGTCGATAAAGCTCGTCACGACTGACCAACATCCTTGCACGCGAGACGTTGTCGGGGTCGGAATTATACTCGATGTAACCGGCATACTGCAACAACTGCAAGGACGAAGTGACCAGAAAGGGCGACAGACGGTAAGTCACACAGAACCGGTCAATGTTGAATGAGAACGTATGGCCGCCCCCACTGCCAATGCCGATCTGATAGAAATAGGCCAGATGCTCATATACGTCGGCAATCTTCTCCTTGGGAGGAAAATTCATTTCCACACGCTTGAGCATCATGCGCTGATCCATCTTGTCATCCCATAGCAGCACAGCATAAGACTTTTGTCCATCACGTCCCGCTCTTCCGGCTTCCTGGAAGTAGGCCTCAACGGCATCGGGACAATCGAAATGGACTACCAGGCGCACATCAGGTTTGTCGATACCCATACCAAAGGCATTTGTGGCTACAATCACCCGGATCTGATCATGGGACCATTTCTCTTGCCGCTCGTCTTTCTCATGAGACTCCAATCCGGCATGATAGAAAGTAGAGGAAATGCCGTTTTCACAGAGAAAAGTGGAGAGCACCCTGCTCTTTTCCCGGCTTCGCACATAGATAATCGCACATCCCGGAACATGACGAAGGATGTGCAGCAACTCTTTCTGCTTGTCGATTGTGGGACGGACGACATAGATGACGTTCTTTCTGACAAAGCTCATCTTGAAGACACACTTGGCTTTAAAAGCCAAACGATCCATGATGTCGTCAACAACAGCCGGTGTGGCGGTGGCGGTAAGCGCCAACACAGGCACATCGGGCTTGAGCTGCCGGATCTCTGCTATCTTGAGATAAGAGGGTCGAAAGTCATATCCCCACTGACTGATACAATGGGCTTCATCAACAGTGATGAAACTCACGGGAATGCGCTTGAGCTTTTGCAGAAACAACGGACTGGCCAGACGCTCGGGAGAAACATACAGCAACTTCAGCCCGCCAAAGATGGCATTCTCCAGCGTCGCGACGATCTTGCTCCTTGACATGGAGGAATAGATGGCTGCCGCCTTGATGCCGTTGGCCTGAAGATGGGCTACCTGGTCTTTCATCAACGCTATCAAAGGCGTGATGACAATGCAGACGCCATCGGCGGCTAAGGCGGGAACCTGAAAGGTAATGGACTTCCCACCACCCGTCGGCATCAGTCCCAAGGTGTCATGACCACTGCCTATGCTGTCAATGATGTCGCGCTGTATACCGCGGAAATCGTCATAACCCCAATAACGGCGAAGAATATCACGATATTTGTCCAATGCTTAAGCCTCACTCTTTTCCTGTCTATGAAAAAATGCAGTCCAATCACAATGCCTACTCACCCTTCTGCGGCCGGATATCCTCGATCTGCAACTGCACTTGATTGCGCTTGAAGACGTTGTCCTCAATGGTATAGGCGATGTCGAACGACCGACGCGACTTGATATACCGGGCCGATGCGCTTTGGCCGAAGGCGATGCCATTGACCACTACGCCCGACTTGGAGTCGACAAGCTCCAACTTGATGTGCTCCTGCGAGCGGCCGACGACCTTGCTCGTACCATAGTCATAGACACCAAGCGTGCAGAACACAGGCTTGGGATTGCAGGGACCAAACGGTGAAAAACGCTTCAGGTCGTTATAGAGTTTCTTGGTGATGTCCTTGAAATCAATGATCGCATTAATGCGGAGGTAAGCCTCGGTCTGCTCCGGCTGGATATGCTCCTCGACATACTTCTGGAAACGCTTGCGAAACGTGGGAATGTCGGCCCAACGCAAGGTAAGTCCAGCGGCATAGGTATGCCCTCCAAAATTGATCAGCAAATCACGACAGCTCTTAATGGCTGAGTAGATGTCAAAACCCATCACCGAGCGCGCCGAGCCCGTGGCAAGGTCGCCGTCACGCGTCAAAACCACGGTGGGACGGAAATAGATCTCTGTCAGTCGGGAAGCCACAATGCCGATGACACCTTTTTTCCAGTGCTCATCATACAAGACGATACTGGACTGATGCTTCTGGCTTTCAAGCCGGGAGACGATCTGGTTGGCGTCTTCCGTCATGTGCTTGTCGATATCCTTGCGCTGCTCGTTGTATTCGTTGATGTGTTTTGCCTTTCGCAGTGCCTCGTTGATGTCTTTCTCAACGAGAAGATCCACACTTTCCTTGCCGTTCTCCATGCGTCCGGACGCATTGATCCGCGGTCCGATCTTGAAAACGATGTCGCTCATGGAGATGTCCCGCCCGCTGAGACCACAGATGTCGATAATCGCCTTGAGTCCCACGCTGGGGTTTTGATTAAGGATTTTCAGGCCATGAAAGGCCAGAATGCGGTTTTCATCGACCACCGGGACCATATCGGCGGCAATGCTCACGGCACAGAAATCCAATAGTGGGATCAGTCTGGAAAAGGGGATGCCATTGTTCTTGGCAAATGCCTGCATGAGTTTGAAGCCTACGCCGCAACCGCACAGCTGCTTGAACGGGTAAGGATCATCATCGCGTTTGGGGTCGAGAATTGCCACTGCAGGCGGCATTTCCTCATCCGGCACATGGTGATCACAGATGATAAAGTCTATGCCCAATGTCTTGGCATAGGCAATTTCCTTGACGGCCTTGATGCCGCAGTCAAGGATGATCACCAGTTTCACACCTGTCTTTTGGGCATACTCCAACCCTTTACGACTAATCCCGTAACCTTCATCATAGCGGTCAGGGATGTAATAGTCGATGTTGGAATAGAACTGTTGTAGAAACTTATAAACCAAAGCCACTGCCGTACACCCGTCTACGTCATAATCACCATAGACCAGCACCCGCTCTTTGCGTCCCATGGCATCATTGAGCCTGTCGACCGCGGCATCCATATCCTTCATACGGAAAGGATTGATCAGATCGGCCAACTGGGGCTTGAAGAATTGCTTGGCTGCACTCTCGGTGGTAATGCCGCGCTTGACGAGCAGCTGGGTGAGCAAAGGACTCATATTGAGTTTTTCGCTCAGTTCACTTGCCAAACGGAGTTCATCGGATGTAGGTGGCACATACTTCCATTTGAAATGCATTTTAAATATTTCTTTTTCTGCTCCAAAGATACGAATTTTCTTGCTTAATAGCAAAAAAACATTAGAAAAAGTATAGAGAAGGATGGAAATGAGGATGGCAATCCCCTCGTATCAAGTAAGGAAGCGCAGGATCCTCCTACCCTTCCAAAAAGAAATCCGCCTCTTCACACGACAGTGAAGAGGCGGATGACCTGTTTGTTTTATCTCAAGAAAGGAAGCGCTCTCACGAGGGGAGCTCTTTTCTTCCCAATGATGATGATGCTTTGTTACTTGGCATTAGATATTGCATTTCTTGCGAATATCCTTTGGCACAGCATTTTTGTTGACCATGAAGTCCATTGTGTTGGCAATGATGAAGTTCTTGGTCATATACCAGATACCATCATAGTCGCCGCTCTTGCCCCAAGAGTTCTTCACCATGTAGTACTCTTTGCCGTTCTGATCCTTGGCAATGCCGAAGATCAGCATGCCGTGGTCGTCAGTCAACTCCCAGTCGTCAAAGCGCTCCTGACGCTGTTTCTGCGTCGGTGTCACTTCCGGAACATTCACGCCCAGCGAGTCGACAAGGTTTTTCTTCTTAGCAGCTGTCAGTTTCAACCAACGGGCCATGTCACTGCCCTTCATGTTCTCCAACTTCTTCTCATCGATGTTATAGGCCAAGCCTTTGCGTGTGAAGCCATCCTCACTGACATCACCACCCCAAGCGATGGTATAACCATTCATGATGGCATTGTCGAGAATCTTCTGAAGATCATCGATAGGCACGTTCCATGTCAAAGGATTACGCCAGTTGTCCTGTACCTCCACAGCAAACTGTGACCAGAAAGGATGATGGGAGAAAGAGGTGAAACTCACGTAGTTGTTCCAGTCAAGACCCAGGGAAGCTGCGAAAGTCTTCGGGGTATAGGTCTTGCCCTCATAAGTGAACTGCTCAGGACACTTGCCCAAATAAGCATCAAGGATGCCCTGCAATCCCACCTTCCACTGGCTGGAGATCTTCTTCAGACTGCTCTTGGCCACACTCTGCACGTAGGGAGTCATCACAGAGAAGAACTCACAGAAGTTGTTGAGCGAATCGCCGTAGAGACTGCCGGGGAAAGGCATCGCATTCTCCGGGCAAATGCCGTAGTGCTCAAGACAGTAAAGAGGATCGTAAGTGCTGCCTCCCTCTGAGAACTGGCAGTCACCATGCAGACGTACCACCTGGATGGCACGGTCCATATAGGTCTTGTTAGCCACAAAGCTCTCGCACAGATCATAGGTCTTGCCTGTGGCCTTGAGAATCTCTGACTCGAAATAGCTCAGTGTAGAATAGTCCCAACACGTGCCTGAGCGGTTCTGATCCTTGATAGAGGTGATTGGATTTTTCTTGATTACGGTAAAGACAGGCTTATTGGGGTTAACACTGTCTTTCTTCTCAGCGTGGGCACCTAATGTGCACACAGCAAGTAAAGCCAATACGATTGTTTTCTTCATCTTTTCTATTCGTTTGTCTCTTTAAATGATAAAATTCTGTAATTCTCTCTATATATTCTTTGTATATCTTATTTTCAAGGTGTACACTGGAAAGCCCCTTCACTCTTAAGAGGCTTTCCGATGGAGATCACTGCGGAGAAATATTAACGGTTCTCTGCCATGAAAGCCTCCACATCCTTGGGATGATAAGGGATGCGGTCTTTGCCAAGGAAGCGGCAGCCATCATCGGTAATGAGCAGATCATCCTCAATACGAATGCCACCAAAGTCCTTATAGGTCTCCAACTTGTCGAAGTTGATGAACTCCTTGCAATGTCCGCTGGCTTTCCAGTCATCAATCAAAGCAGGGATGAAGTAGATACCCGGCTCGTCGGTGACAACGAAGCCTTTCTGCAAACGACGGCCCAAACGCAGGCAATTTGTTCCGAACTGCTCAAGATTTGGACGGACTTCCTCGTCAAATCCTACATTGATCTGATCGAAGCCTTCCATATCATGCACGTCCATACCCATCATGTGACCAAGTCCATGGCACATAAACATGGCATGAGCGCCGGCGCGAACAGCCTCCTCGGTGTCACCCTTCATCAGTCCCAGTTCTTTCAAGCGGTCGGTCATCAGGCGGCAAACGGCAAAATGCACGTCCCACCACTTCACCCCGGGCTTTGCAACCTGAAGCACATAGTCATGACAAGCCTCTACGATGGAATAGATCTCGAGCTGGCGCTGGTCATAATGACCGCTCACTGGGGATGTACGCGTATTGTCGGAACAATAGTTATTAATTGTCTCTGCACCTGCATCGCAAAGCATCAGACGACCAGCCTCCAGTTTGTTCATCGAAGGAGAACCGTGCATGATCTCACCGTGCTGTGTCAGGATAGTAGCAAAGCTGACCATGGAGCCGAATCCGTTGGCGATGCCGTCAAGTGCTCCGGCAATTTCCTGCTCTGTAACTCCGGGGCGGCACATCTTCATGGCTGTGGTATGCATCTTATAACCAATGACTGCGGCACGCTCCAACTCCGCGATCTCTTCATCGGTCTTCACTGAACGCATCTTCACGATGGCCTTGATCAGGTCCATGGAAGCGCTTTCTTTCTGTTGGTTGGGATGGATGCCAAGCAGATCAAAGATCTGAATCTTGATGTCAGCACGGTAAGGCGGCAGGAAGTGAATGGTGCGTTTCTGGCGCATCGCATCGTTGCAGATGGTCTTCAAAGACTTCATTGGGGCCGAGTTCTTTACTCCGACCTGCTCTGCCATATCGTGCACGCTGTCAACAGAACCATACCAGACGATGTCATCAATGCTGATGTCATCACCTATCAGCGTCTCTATGTCGTTATCCACGTCAATAACTCCCACGAGGCCGTCACGGTTCAGACCGAAATAATACAGGAATGATGAATCCTGACGGAAAGGATGGTATCCGTTGTTGGGAAAGTTGGCAGGAGAATTATTGTTGCCGAAGAGGATAATCACTCCACTCTTCACAAGCTTTTTGAGTTCAGCACGACGACTGACATAAGTTTCTTTGCTATACATAGACACTGAAATTAATAATTGTTGCAAAGATACTAATTATTCAGTTAAAATGCGTAACTTTGCAATTAAAATTAAATGTTTTTATGCAAATTGATACGAACACAGGATTGGTGCTCGAAGGCGGAGGCATGAGAGGTGTCTTTACGAGTGGTGTCTTGGATGCCTTTATGAAGCATGAAGTATGGTTTCGCTATGTCGTCGCGGTATCGGCAGGCGCATGCAACGGTATGAGTTATATCTCACGACAACCGAGACGCGCGCGGATCTCTAACATCGACTATCTGGCACAATATAATTATATAGGTCTCAGACATTTGGTGACACAAGGATGTATCTTTGATCAGGAGTTGCTTTATGACCGTTTCCCCAATGAACTCCTGCCGTTTGACTATGACGAATTCTTCCGCCATGCCGATGGATTCGAAATCGTTGCCACAGACTGCGCATCGGGACATCCGGTTTATCTCAAAGAGACGCACGACCGCCAAAGGGCTTGCGATATTGTGAAAGCCTCCAGCAGCTTGCCCTACGTAAGCAAGATCGTATGGGTCGATGGACGCCCTATGCTCGATGGGGGCATTATCGATTCCATACCTGTCATGCGAAGCATCGATGCCGGCCATCCTACCAACGTGGTCATCTCCACACGCAACTATGGTTTCAGGGAGATAGGCAAAGATCGAAAGATACCGTCTTTTGTCTATCGCAACTATCCCCGTCTGCGTCTGGCACTCAGTCATCGCATCAGAGCCTACAACCAACAACTGCAACTACTGGAAGACTTGGAGCATGAAGGGAAAGTGATCTGCATCAGACCCAAAAAGCCGATGGTCGTCAGAAGAATCGAAAAGGACATCAACAAACTGGAAGCGCTTTACGAAGAGGGCTTTCATATCGGTGAGCAGTTCTGCGAGACCTATGGGAGATTTCTACGGGACTCACCAGAAAAAGTATAAAAGTAAAGGAAGAAAGCACGAGTTGACAGAAAAAAGAGCGCTGCATTTCAGAAAACGAGCGCAGCATATAAGAAAGTAAACACATCATTTAAGAAATAAACAATGAGGGGCAGGCTGTCATCAACAACCTGCCCCACTCTCTTCATATGCCGAAAGTTCAAGGATTAAACCCTGATCTACGATTCCTTCTTGGTTTTGGCATTGGCATCTCCTTTATCAGAAGCGAACAACTCCTTTATGCCACCGATACTACCCAACAGATTGGTAGCCTCATAAGGCAGATAGACGGTCTTGGTGCGATCACCTTCCGCCACATTCTGCATCATCTGGATATACTTCTGTGCCAACAAGTAATTAGCCGGATTGGTGCTCTTTCCGACAGCCTCCGTAATCTTCTCGATGGCAACAGCCTCTGCTTCAGCCTTGCGCACCCGAGCCTGCGCCTCACCTTCTGCGCGAAGGATTGCCTGCTGTTTGTCGGCTTCTGCACGGTTGATCGTAGCAGCCTTCTCACCCTCTGACCGCAGGATGTCGGCCTGTTTCTTACCTTCCGAGGTAAGAATGGTAGCTCGCTTGTCACGCTCGGCCTGCATCTGCTTCTCCATGGCCTGCAACACGCTTTGTGGCGGAATGATGTCTTGCAACTCTACACGGTTGACCTTAATCCCCCATTTATTGGTTGCGTCATCAAGAACGCCACGCAGTTTGGTGTTGATCGTGTCACGAGAAGTCAGCGTCTGATCCAATTCCATCTCGCCTATGATATTACGCAATGTGGTCTGCGTCAATTTCTCAATGGCATTGGGCAGGTTGTTGATTTCATAGACTGCCTTGAAAGGATCCACAATCTGGAAATACAGCAAGGCATTGATCTGCATTTGGATGTTGTCTTTCGTGATCACATTCTGCTTGTCGAAGTCGTAAACCTGCTCTCTCAGGTCTATGCTGTTGCTATAGACATAGCGCCCACGCACTAAAGTACAAATGACTTTCGCACGGTCGATAAAAGGAATGATGATATTGATGCCTGGTTTCAGCGTTGCATAGTATTTTCCAAGCCGCTCGATAATCTTTGTCTCGCTCTGGGGGATGATGACAATGGCCATCTTAGCAAAGATGATCGCCAGGACGACAAGTCCTATCAGTACGTATGTTCCAATCATGGTTATTGTTGTTTTATGGGTTAAACTTGTTAGGGACTGCTTGGCGGCAGTGCACATACCGCCTTACGGCCTTTCTCATATTATTTATGAGCATTACACCTTATTATATATAAGCGATACTCCTTTTATACTTAGCATTACACCTTATTATATATAAGCATTGCACTTTATAGATACAGATGCCACTACACTCCCGTATGAATGAAGCTCATCAAGCAGAGACAGTACTTCTTTTCAAACTTTCATGGGGCGATGTCATTTATGCGACCGCCTCCACAGTAACGACAATGCTGGCACGCGCTATGACCTTCACCACCGTTCCTTTCTCGATACGAATACCGCCCTTGCTAACTGCCCTCCACTCATCACCATCGATTTTGACATAGCCGGGTGCATCGGCAGTAATCGGCTCAATGACTACGCCCTCACGGCCTAAGAGTGCATCAGCATTGCTCTTCCTGTCCTGACGGTTGCCATGCAAATATTTCACGACAACCGGACGTACACAGAACACGCACAGACATGAGCAGATGACAAAGACGAGCACTTGTACCCAAAACGCTATGCCGAAGAATGAAGATATAATAGCTACAGCGGCACCGACCGCAAAGCAAAGCAGGTAGAAGGTACCGGAAGATACTTCCAAGATCAAGGCAAGGACACAGATAAGCGTCCATAAGAGCCAAAGGTTTTCAGAAAGATAATCTATCATAGTCAATGAGGTTGTAATTTCGTACGTAAAATTAAGAAAAAAAATCGATATTTCCTATATTTTACTTAAAGATTTGCGTGTAAGTTAAGAATTATTTATATCTTTGTAATATTCCGAACCCAAGTAAGACGTAACAGAAGACTATGACAAGTATTTGGAGAAAGTTTTTTGGTTTCACAGATGAGGAACATGAAGGCGAAACCTATGAGGCGGCTGTGCAAAGGGCCAAAAAGCTCTTGCAAGAGGAAAACTATGAGGATGCATGCCGCATACTGAAATATGCAGAAAAACAACACCATGCCGAGGCTATGTATTACCTGGCATGGTGCTATTGGAATGGTACAGGTGTACGCGAAGATGCTGGCCACGCACGCCACCTATGGAAAGTCTGTGATGCAATGGGGTTCAAAGGAGAGCATCCGGAATAAAGGCTTTCGTCCTCACTCCTTTCTTGAGAGGGAGTGATTCTGCCCTTTTCCTATCATCAACCTTATTCCCATTGAAAGCTGGCATAATTTTCTTAAACAACTGGCCTTATTCTCTTTGCCAGCTGGCATGATTTTCTTTATCAGCCATCCTTATCTGCGACGGCTTGACTTTTTGCGTTTAGATTTAGTAGCGCTCTTTGTTGTTGTTGGATGGGCAGCCTGGTAAGCCTGATAATATTTCAGTGCCTCGGGCATCTCCTGCTTAAGAGCTGCAATACGCTTTGCATCGCTGGGGTGATCACTCAAGAAGTCATTCGTGTTATTATTGCCTTGTGACATGCGCTGCCAGAAAGAAATTGCCTCTTGAGGATTGTATCCGGCCATTGCAGCAAACACAAGTCCCATATGATCGGCCTCACTCTCATCATCACGACTGTACTTCAGGTTTGCGAAAGAAAAGCCCTGTTGCATAATACTCGTAGCCAGATTGGCATAATCGCCAACACCCAGCACGCTGCCTACAATGTTCACACCTTGTGTGGCATACTGCTGACGGATCTGCTTGGACATCTGCTCAGCAGAGTGCTTAGCGACTGCATGTGCGATTTCGTGACCAAGGACGATGGCAAGCGATGGTTCGTTCTGGGTATAAGGCAACAGGCCCTCATACACAACGATCTTACCGCCTGGCATACAGAAAGCGTTGGCTTCCTTGTTTTGCACAAGACTAAACGACCAAGAAAAGTTCTTCACTTCATCGGCAGCGCCGTGACTTGTCAGATAGCTTTCTACAGCAGAAGCCAAACGTTGACCAACCCGCTTTACCATTGCCGTATTCGCAGCATCGGTAGAGAGCTTGGCTGATTGCATAAACTTCTGATACTCCTGATTGCTCAGACTGAGAACTTGCTGGTCTGTAACCAAGAGAGTGTGCTTACGGCCCGTGATGGGCACCGTCTGCGTAGTACCACAAGCCGACACCAATAAGGCTGCCAGCATTGTGAAGAGGACAAACTTAATTTTCTTCATAGTTAGCTAATATACGTCAATTTACCAAATGCAAAGTTAGATATTAATCGCATATCAGCAAAGAGAAAATGCAAATATTTTGCAATTTTCGTTTATTGAAATCGATTGCACTATGTTTTGTGCAAAAAAAGATTGTTTTTCCTAATGAGTAACGGGAAATATCGTAACTTTGCAGCAGAAAAAAGAAGATAATAGATTATTTAGTATAAAGCAAGTTAGTTAGGTAGTTTTTCATATAGGTAGTTATTAGGTATTTGATGATTGGTTAGGTTAATAGATGTATTAGTTACATAGGTTGAGATTGTTTTTAGGTTTCAAAAGACGGCAGTGATCCATTGTGGATGACTGCCGTCTTTTGTTGATAGCAATTTTCTATTTGCTGGTGACGAGCACACAACGAGTTATGTAATTCGTTATCAATCGATCATTTGCCCACGTCGCCATTTTGTCAATAGCAAGTGGGCAATTGATCATGATGATATCGAGCTCCATTTAGAGATGCACCGTCTTGTTGAGCAAATAATGATCGAGCAACACCATCGCCGCCATAGACTCCACAATAGGCACGGCACGTGGCAAGACACAAGGATCATGACGTCCCTTTGCAAACAGAGTAGTTGCACAACCATTTGCATCAACCGTGTTTTGATTGCGCAATAATGTAGCGACAGGCTTAAAGGCTACCCGGAAATAGATATCCTGCCCGTTGGAGATACCGCCCTGAATACCACCACTGTTGTTGGTACTTGTGGTGATATGCCCGTCTTTCGTTATGAACACATCATTTTGCTGACTTCCGCGTTGACTGACCCCATCAAAACCTAAGCCATATTCAAAACCTTTCACAGCATTGATACTAAGCATTGCCGCGCCCAACTGAGCATGCAACTTGCTAAACTCCGGTTCACCAAATCCGACAGGACAGCCTTTGATGACACAGGCAATCACTCCGCCAATGGTGTCACCGTCAGCTTTTACATCTCTGATCAACGCTTCCATCTGTCCGGCCTTCTCCTGATCAGGACAACGAACAATGTTGGAGTCGATCTGCGAAAGGTCGTAATGCGTATAGTCGCCTTCAAGCTTGATGTCTCCTACTTGTGTCGTATAAGCCTGAACAGAGATTCCCAATTGTCGAAGAGCCAGCATGGCAAAGGCGCCTCCAACACATCGGCTGATTGTGATACGGGCAGAAGACCGTCCTCCCCCACGGGGATCACGAAGACCATATTTGTTGAAATAAGTATAGTCTGCATGGGAAGGACGGAATAAATCCACCATGTTGTTATAGTCGGAAGAGCGTTGATTGGTATTTCTCACCATGAAACCGATCGGTGTCCCTGTCGTCTTGCCCTCATAAACGCCACTAAGCAACTCCACGTGATCGGGCTCCTTACGCTGCGTAGTAATCTGGCTTTGACCAGGCCGACGCCTGTCCAACTGATGCTGAATGAAATCCATATCCACCTCAATACCAGCCGGCATGCCGTCGACAATGCCGCCTACCGCCTCACCATGACTTTCGCCAAATGTGGTCAAGGTGAAAATATTACCAAACGTATTTCTCATTCTAATTTTCTGTTTTGTTTTTCTGTGCCGATATCTCCATCCGTTGAAGCGGCGAACGCCTTACAATGTACGAGCGTTACACTTCATGAAGCAGGAGCGCTACACCTCATTATGTACAATATCCACCTTACTATATAAATGATACTCCTTTATATATATAAGGTATACACCATTATTACTGATGAAGCACACATTTAATATTGATAGGGTACACCTTATTGCCCTAGCGGCACACCTTTTTGCCCTAGCGGCACACCTAATTATATGATAGGTATAAAAGGGCATGATGGGACAGCCCTTCCACACCCCGGTTCTGCAAGCAGTTTAGTGGCAGTGACCGCAACCTTCGCCGCAGCCACCACCGCAGCCACCTTCTCCATGGCCTCCACAGCCACCACCACAGTCGTCGCAATGTCCGCCACAACCATCACCCGACATAGCCTTTGCCAGTTGAGCCATTTCTTCCTTTGTAGCCTCACGGTTGGCGAGCACTTGTCCGACGAAATTGAGTGTGCAACCGGCCAAAGGATGATTCAGATCGATTGTCACGGTATCTGGTCCTACTTCCACGACGCGGCCATTGAAGTGGTCTCCTGCCTCATTTTGCAACATGAGAATGGCATCGGGATAGACATGCTTCTCATCAAACTTGCCGTCTACCTCAAAGATATGCTTATCCACGCTCTTCACCAAATCGTTGTTGCGAGGGCCAAAAGCCTGTTCTGGTGTCAACTCGAAATTGAAATGATCACCGATAGCCAAGTCCACGACTTGATTTTCAAAGTCTTCCAACATATATCCCATGCCGCTAATGAAGGTAGCGGGGTTAGACTCTTCGGTCATTTCTACGAGCACTTTCTGGCCATTGGAGACATCGTAAAGCTGATACGACACACTGATCAGCTTATTACTTTTGTTTTCACTCATTATTGTACTATTCTTGATGATTATTCTAGTTCTGTTGCAAAGGTAGCGTTTTTTTCTTAGTTACAAGCCTATTAAAATTCGAAATGGCAACATAATCTTTGATTTACATCAAAATAAGCAGTTGTTTCCGCACACAGCTAACAAATTATTTGGTTGGTAACATAAAAACACGTACCTTTGCATCGAAATCAAGAAGATAAGTGATTTCAAGGATAACATGTTGAACACCCGGATAAAGATCCAAGGAACAGATTCCAGGACGAGACCGGGAAAGAAGAAAGGTAAAAAGATGAAAAAGATTGTATTGACACTGGCTGCCGTGATGACAATGAGCATGGCATTTGCAAACACAGAGAACATTCCTGAGAATGCACCTGAGGTAACAGAGGCAAGCACTGCTGCTAACTATGACATGACTGTCAACTACAGCAAGCTGGCTACTACCCTGGAGCTGAGCGCTGACCAGATCGACGCTGTTGAGGCTATTCACGACCAGTTCATCAACGACATGCGCAAGGCCGCTAACGCAGAGGCTTCTGAGCGTGCAGAGCTCGTCAAGAAGGCAGCTACCAAGGAATTGAAGTACATGCACTACGTACTCAATGACAAGCAGTATCGCAAGTACAACACGCTGCTCAACCTCACACTTGAGAACCGTGGTCTGCTGAAGTAAATCATTGCATGAGAAGATCTCTTTCTGACTGAAAGCTGACTTGAGAGCCAACGTCGGAAAGCAAATATAAGAAGCTCTGTCCAAAAGGCAGGGCTTTTTTATTAATTGTTCTTAAATACGCATCAAAAGCTATCGTCATTTGGGACAAAATGTCTAACTTTGTAGTCTAAAACGTTTTAAGCGTGAAAATAGCAAAAGTGGTGAATGCCCTTGAACAGTTCGCGCCTCTGCCCTTGCAGGAAGACTATGACAATGCCGGCCTGCAAACGGGATTGACAGAGGCGGATGTCTCAGGGGCTTTATTGTGTCTTGACGTAACCGAGAAAGTCGTTGACGAGGCTGTAGCCAAGGACTGCAACCTCATCGTGTCGCATCATCCACTCATCTTCCATAAGCTCAGAAGGCTCTGCGGCGAGGATGAAGTGCAGCGAACGGTGATGAAAGCCATTGAGCACCATATCACCATCCTCTCTCTTCACACCAATATGGATGCAGTGCAAGGAGGCGTCAACTTCAAGATCGCCGAGAAGTTAGGACTGCAACAACCGACATTCTTCGGTAAGCAACGGACTGTCGAAGTGAGAACCGATGATGGTCAGACCAAGACCATTTCGGGCGGGGAAGGTGTCATAGCCGAGTGGAGAGAGCCTTTAGCGGCTGATGACTTCATCATCCTACTCAAAAAGACCTTTGATGTGGAATGTGTCATGGCCAACGAATTACTCCGACGTCCTATCCGCCGGGTGGCGATCTGTGGAGGAGCAGGTGATTTCCTCCTTCCGGAAGCCGTTTCAGCAGGAGCAGATGCCTTTCTGACGGGCGAAATGCATTACCATCAGTATTTTGGCTATGAACAGCAAATACAGATTGCAGTCATAGGCCATTATCAGAGTGAGCAGTTCACACGTGAAATCTTCCGCGACATCATTACGCAACAGTGCCCCGGTGTGCGTTGCGTCATGTCGGCGATCAACACCAATCCGATTATCTATCTTTAAATAAATACTATAATAATAAATATTGATCATGGCAAAGAAAGACCCATCAGAGTTGTCGGTGGAGGAAAAGCTCTCCACCCTCTATCAGTTACAGACCACCCTGTCTGCCATCGATGAGAAGCGGGCACTGCGCGGTGAATTACCACTGGAGGTGCGTGACCTCGAGGACGAGATTGCTGGTCTCAACACACGTATGGACCACATCAACGCCGAGATAGAAGACTTCCGCGCTGCCATTGCACAAAAGCGCAATGAGATCGAGCAGAACCAGGCCAGCGTAGACCGTTACAAGGCTCAGCTCGACGAGGTAAAAAACAATCGTGAATACGATACGCTTACCAAAGAGATCGAGTTCCAGACCTTGGAGATCGAGCTCTGTAACAAGAAGATCAGAGAGGCAAACCAAAAGGTACAGGAGCGTCAGAACGACCTGGCCAACACACAGTCTACACTGACTGAGCGTCAGAAGGACCTTGAGTCGAAGCGCGACGAACTTGACTCGATCATGCAGGAGACTCGCGAGGCAGAGGAAGACTTGAAGGAAAAAGCCAAAGAACTGGAGGCCCGCATCGAGCCACGTCTGCTTGCCAGTTTCAAGCGCATCCGCAAAGGTGCCCGCAACGGATTGGGCATTGTCTACGTGCAGCGTGATGCCTGCGGTGGTTGCTTCAACAAGATTCCGCCACAGCGCCAGTTGGATATCAAGATGCACAAGAAGATCATCGTCTGTGAATACTGCGGACGCATCCTCATCGATCCGGAGCTTGCTGGTGTGAAGACGGAACCCGCTGTGGAGGAGAAGCCAAAGAAGAAGCGCACGACAAGAAGAAAGAAGGCAGAGACTGAGGAAAACGCAGAAGCTTAGTCGTCTTGAGTTCTAAGATAACAAAAAGGAGACTCTCTTACCGAGGGTCTCCTTTTTTCTTTATCCTTATTGTCGTCAGCTCTGAATGCCCCTTCTTGTGCGTCTGGAAGGACTTCCGAAGGAAGCAAAGAGCGTCACTCGTAATCATCGATGACATTGTTGGTAAAGTCCATCATCGGCTTTGCCACCTTGGCGATCTTCACGAGTTGGTCAGTCCAGTGACTGTCCTGGAAGAAGTTATCGGGCACACAATGCCAAGCACAATAGTCCTTCATCTTCAAATAAGAGAGAAATTCATAGTCCTTGGGGAAGTCTTTGGGCGCCTTTTTCAAGCAACTGATGCCAAAGCCTTTGGGCGCCGGTGCGTCATCGCTCCATTCAGAGGCATTGGGATATCCGAAGAGATGGACAAACTCACCATTTTCCACACACTTTCTCCATGTATCGATGTTGCCCATGATCTCATTTCTCACAGAAGTGAGAATATTTGTCGGCAACCAGTAAGCGCCGACAGCGATCAGACTATGCCCCGGCTGCAGATGGATGTAATAACCTGCATGCAGTCCCTTACGGCCATGTGCAGAGATGTAAGCGCCAAAGTGCCGTTTATAAGGCGACTTATCGGGTGAGAACCGCGTATCGCGATAGAATCGGTAGACACAGTCCTTTACTGTCAGGTGTGCCACACTTTCGTCCAGTATGCCCAAGGCATTGATTGCCTGTTCCACCCCCTTTTCAAAATCAGCCTTTGCAGCGAGATATTGCGCTTTATGTTCCGCAAACCATGGTCGGTTGTTGTTGGCGGCCACTTCCTTCAGGAAGTTGAAGATCAATTGGGTATTCATTTGTTCCTATCTTTTTCTTTTTCGAAGTTGTCCTTACCAGTCTTGACCGATTACTCCAGCTTACTGCCTTTCATCAGTTTCGGACATATAGCGTCAAACGGGCACTTGTCGCACTGAGGTTTAGCGCTTTGACAGATATAACGTCCATGGAGCAGCAGCCAGTGATGGGCCGACGGTATGTCTTCCTGCGGAATACACTTCTCCAGATATTGTTCTACTTTCAGCGGTGTGTTGGCTGTCGCGGGCACCAAACCCAGTCGATGGGCGACACGATAGACGTGGGTATCAACGGCCATGACGGGTTTGCCAAACCAGACGGCCTGCAATACATTGGCTGTTTTGCGCCCTACTCCCGGCAGCTTCACCAGTTCCTGTGGATCAGACGGCACCTCACCGCCATAGTCAGCAACGAGTTTCCGGGCCATCTCCACGAGATGACGTGACTTAGCATTGGGATAGCTCACACTACTCACCAAGTCTAATACATCCTCCGGCTCAGCCTGTGCCATAGCCTCGGGAGTAGGATATTTGGCAAAGAGAGCCGGTGTCACGGCATTGATGCGCTTGTCGGTGCACTGTGCGGAAAGCAAGGTGGCCACCAGCAACTGGAAAGCAGAGCCAAACGCCAACTCAGTCGTCGCATGAGGCTCCTGCTTCCTGAAATAATCAAGTATATAATGATAACGCTCTTGTCTAGTCATATTCTTATATTATTAATACTACATTCATCCTTCACAATTCATCCCTCACAATCCATCTCTCACCATTCATCATTCGTTAATTGCGCCGCAGTGAGGACATTTGCCCTTGTGTTCAAGTCTTGCGCCGCAATTTCCACAGACATAACGGGCATGCGGCACATGCAGATAACGATCGAGTGCAAAGACCGCATACGCCACGAGAAGCAGATACCCAACGTAGTGGAGCGTGGTGATACTAAAGACGATGTAGTCGATAGCACACATGGCTGCCAACCCGCCCAAGTAAAGCAAACCCTCTCCCCAGCTCAGTTGCCGCCGGATATCATCCATACAAGCGATCACAATCACGGGCATGGCCCACACCGAGCACAGAAACACCATCAACGGAGCAGGTACAGAGAAGGGATTGAGAGTCGGATGGTAATAGAAATGCTGCCACATCTGTGGGGCATACATCTGTAGACTGGCGTAGAGCGTAGCCGAAAAGGCCACCGTCAGACAGAGCAATGTGGGATAGAACGAGTCGATGTCGTGGAAATGAACAATATGTGCCTTATGACGCTTGATGTTCCAAAAGGCATAGCCCGCCGCAAAAACGGCGATGACGCAAAGGAAGATGAGCACATGATCATTGCTGAACTCCGAAATAAACTGTGAGATAGGATCATCAGGCATCACCCGAGGCAAGAGATAGGACTCACGCGCCCAGCCAAAGGCCGAACTGTCATTGGCCAGTTCCACCCACACCGAGTCGGTCTTGTCAGACGGTACCATGCGTATGTCGGCCACCACAAGGTGATCACCTTTGCGTACAAGGAAAGAGTCAGTAGGCAACCCGCCGATATACTCTTCAGGCATCTGACTGATCAGCGAAAGCGAGTCGGCCTTCACCACGAAGTTGTAGTTGTTGGTGTAGTGGTGTGTCGAGAAGAAAGACAATGAGTCGATCTGCCGCTCACTGAACTTGAAAGCAGCATGGTTGCGGTGGTGGGGCTGATAGCAACCCGCAAGCGAGAAGGCCACTGCAAGCATGACCAGCAACAGACGAATGATTCTCATTCCGCGTAGATATTCATTTGACACAAGTCACACCTAAACTCCAACCGGAAGCGGCGACCGTCACCGAGCCGAAGCGTCAGCGGCTCACGCCACCGCGGGGCTGTCCCGCCACGCTTGACACAGTGGCCGAGCGCATAGCGCAGGCAATGACGGCACTGCATCACCAGTGCCTTCCCGGGCTCCTTCACCTCAAAGGCCGGAGCCGCCACCTTGACCCCCTGGCGCTCATAGAACTGCCGGGAGAGATGGTTGGCGGCATTATATAAATAGGAGTAGGTGTCGTAAAGATCCTGCGGCTGCTCAAAGTTGACGTTGCACTCAGCCTGCGCCGCATCCCGACGATCTTCTTCTCCACCATTCATTTCGGTCTGTTGCTGCCCGTCCGTATGCTTCGTGGACCGCACCAGCCCCTGCCCGGTAGCCTCAACAATCTTTTTCTGCAAGCTGTCAGCCGCCTCTCGTCTCAACTCAGAAAGCAGACTGGAAGGGATGAACAGTTCGTCAGCTTCCTGCTCGATGATGATGTCGGCAGGCTCGCAGTGGAAGACAGTCGTGCCGAGTTTGGCGAGCTGTTGCCGTATATTGTCGGTCTGTGGCCGCTTGGCGGCTTGATGATCAAAGACGACAGACGCCTCGGCCCGCAAGTCTTTAGCCTCAGCAAACTTTCCTACAACCGACATTCTCAGGCGGAAGCCGTCCTGTGTCAGGCCATAAACCATGGCAACAGAAATGCGACGGTCGGCCGTCTTACCGCCCAAGAGCTTTTCAAAGGCCACGTCCTGGTTGCGATAGAGTGTCATGCCCTTTCTCAGATGCGCCGGCATCTTGAAGGGGAAGAGGCGTCCGCCCTCCACCCTATTGACCCGGAAGCCCTCCAGCTCGTGTTCGTCGTTGAGGAAGCACAGTCCGTCGCCATTGGCGAAAGCGGCAATCCCCGCCACCGTGAACGAGTCGCGACGCATCTCCTTGACGTGTCCGACCATCTCGCCCAGCGCCTTCGGGGTGTCAAACGAGGCTATATCGGGCTGACGTCCATGGAGGAAATAAGTGGTGAAGCCGCGGTTGAACGTCTTCTTCAAGTCGGGCGTAAACCCGTAGCTCACCTTTCCAAGGGAAGCTCTGCGATAATCGTCGGGTCGACGGTGCACCAGCTCATCGAGTTTCTTGCTGTAGGCGCTGACCACGTTCTTGACATAGTCAGCCGTCTTCAACCGCCCTTCTATCTTGAACGAGCAGATGCCGGCATCGGCCAGTTCCTCAAGATGGTCAAGCCGGTTCATGTCTTTCAAGGATAGCAGATGACGGTTATGCTCGATGGTCTTGCCGTCAGCATCGAGCAGATCAAACTCCATGCGGCAGAACTGTGCACAGGCGCCCCGGTTGGCCGACCGCCCAAAACAATACTGTGAGGCATAGCACACGCCGGAATAGCTCACACAGAGTGCGCCATGTACAAATCCTTCCAATTCGACAGTGGGTACAGCCTTATGTATGGCACGTATCTCATCCAACGACAGTTCACGAGCCAAGACAGCACGACTGAACCCTTGTTGTTGTAGCCACTCCACTTTTTTTGCCGATCGTGTATCGCACTGTGTGGAGGCATGCAGTGCCGGAGCGTAGCCCAGTTCCTTTCTGACGCGGTCCATCAGCTCTATCGCCGCCATATCCTGCACCAGCAGGGCATCGACTTTCGCTTCAGCGAGTTGCTTCATCAACTGATAAGCCCGCTCCAGTTCATTTTCATAGATGAGTGTATTGACCGTGACATACACGCTAACGCCGTAGCGATGGGCATAATCACAGAGCGCGCGTATGTCGTCGACACTGTTGCCCGCGGCCACACGGGCGCCAAAATCCGATGCTCCGATGTAGACGGCATCAGCACCGTGATCCACAGCGGCCATGGCGCAGGCCAGATCGCGTGCAGGAGCGAGAAGCTCGAGTGTGCGTTGCTCTTTCATAGATATTACTTGATCTCGTTGATATTATAAGGAGTCTCCTGGTAAACGTAATAGTTGATCCAGTTGTTGAACAGCAGATTAGCATGTGAGCGCCACGTGACCAACGGTCCTTTTTCCGGGTCGTTGTTGCGATAATAGTTTTTGGGCAGCTCCACATCGTCGCGTTTTCCTGCATCACGCTTGTATTCTTTGTCCAGTGTGTCCGGAGCATACTCCAGGTGTCCTGTGATAAAGAACTCCCTACCCTCTCGGGCCATGACCATGCTCACACCACTTTCCGGTCCCTCAGCAATGACGCGGAGTGCCGCCACTTTGTCGATGTCACTGCGCCACACCTCGGTATGCCGGCTGTGCGGCATCATAAACACGTCGTCGAATCCACGGAAGATGGGCAGCAAGGGATCCAGAGGTGTCTGCGGGAAGATGCCGAAGCGTTTCTTCTCCAGCGGATGTTTGGGCACCTGATAGAAGTGATAGAGAGCAGCCTGAGCAGCCCAACAGATATAGAGCGTGGAGGTGACATGGGTGCGAGCCCAGTCAAAGATGCTCGTAATCTCCTGCCAATACTCAACATCCTCGAAAGCCATCTGCTCAATGGGAGCACCGGTGACGATCATGCCGTCCCATTTTTGCTCACTGAGCACGGCAAAGTCCTTGTAGAACATCTTCATGTGCTCGATGGGCGTGTTTTTGGGTGTATGACTGTGCAGCTTCATGAAATTGATCTCTATCTGCAAGGGTGTGTTGCTCAGCAGTCTGATCAAATCGGTCTCAGTGGTAACCTTCAGTGGCATGAGATTGAGGATCACGATCTTCAACGGACGGATCATCTGCGTGTGAGCGCGGCTCTCGTCCATGACGAAGATATTCTCATGCTTCAAAATATCAATGGCCGGTAACTTATCTGGTAATCTTAATGGCATGATCTCTTATCTTTAAAACACTATTGAATACAGCGCAAAGATAGCAAAAAAAAAGGAGAAACGAGATAATAATAAACGAAAAAAGCAAGCAAGTCAGGCTGTGAGAACAAATAAGGGTGGCCCCGGAAGGCCACCCTCATCATAAGTATCGGTTTACCAAAGCTCTAAGCGCTGGTTTTCCGGAAGATACATCTTGTCGCCCTTCTTCACATTGAAGGCCTTGTACCAAGCGTCGATGTGCGGCAGAGCACCGTTGACACGCCACTCACCGAGCGAGTGAGGATCACGCTTGACGCGGTTGCGGATCTCCTGGTCAGTGATGTTCTGACCCCAGACACCGGCGTAGGCGATGAAGAAGCGCTGGTCAGGAGTAAGCCCGTCGATGGTCTTCAGCGGTTTCTTGGCTGTCGCATGTTTGAAGGCATTAAAGGCCACCTGCAGACCTCCGTGGTCAGCAAGGTTCTCGCCCAGCGTGAACTTACCGTTGGCGTGCAATCCTGGGAGCACCTCAATGCTGTCGAAGAAATCGGAGTAGAGCTTGGCGCGCTTCTCAAAGCCCTTGGCATCGGCAGCTGTCCACCAGTCGTGTAGGTTGCCGCTGGCATCGTACTGGCGACCCTGGTCGTCAAATCCGTGAGTCATCTCATGACCGATAACCACGCCGATAGCGCCGTAGTTGAAGGCAGCGTCAGCCTTCGGGTCAAAGAACGGGCGCTGCAGGATGCCTGCAGGGAAGCAGATCTCGTTGGTTGTCGGATTGTAGTAGGCATTGACCGTCTGTGGTGTCATGAACCACTCATCGCGATCAACGGGCTTACCAGCCTTGTCGGCAATCATCTTGTCAACAGCGAACTCGCGTGTAGCAAGCACGTTGTCGTAATAGCTCTTCGAAGGATCGATAGTGAGCTTGGAATAGTCGGTCCACTTGTTGGGATAGCCGATCTTGACGTAGAACTTATCGAGTTTCTCGTGAGCATTCTTCTTTGTGGAGTCGCTCATCCAAGTCTGAGCGTCGATGCGCTCGCCGAGACTGATCTGCAGATTATGCACCAGCTCCTCCATCATCTTCTTGCTGGAAGCAGGGAAATAGCGCTCGCAGTACATCTTACCGAGAGCCTCGCCCATCGCGCTCTCGACCTGGTTGGTAGCACGCTTCCAAAGCGGATATTCCTCCTTGCGGCCACTCATGGTCTTGCCGAAGAAGTCGAAGTTGGCCTGACGGATCTCGTCGGTGAGGTAAGAGGCAGAGCTCTGGATGACGTCCCACTCCATGAGGGCACGCAACTCGTCGGCAGTCTGCAAAGCCATCAGACTGTTGAGAGCTGTGAAGAAGGCGGGCTGTCCGACATTCATCTCCTGGATGTAGTCGAGCTTCACGCCCTCAGCCTCGGCCATCTGGCAGAGCGGAATGTTGGGATAGTTATCCTCAAACTCCTTCAGGCTCATCTTGTTGTAGTTGGCCTGGGGATCACGGAGCTCGGTATTGCTCTTGGAAGCAATGGCCAGCTCAGTCTCAGCGCGGAAGACATCGGCAGCCTTGGCACTGGCCTGCGCATCGGAGAAGCCGTAGAGCTTGAACATGCGCACGAGATGCTTCTTGTAAGCGTCACGGATGTCGCTCGTAGCTTTGTCGTTGTTGAGATAATAGTCCTTCTGTCCCAGTGTCAGTCCACCTTGTGAGAGGCAGAGGATGTTGCGGGTGACGTTCTTGTCGTCGGCACCGAAATACGAGCCGAAGGGCACGCCATAGCCGATCTTGGCATATTTCAACTGCAAGTCGTGGAGCTGGTCAAGCGTCTTGGCAGCCTCCATCTCGTCGAGCAGCGGCTTCACGGGAGCCAGTCCCTCCTTGTTGCGGCGGTTCTGGTCCATGGCGAGCTTATAGAAATCGCTGAGCTTGCGCTCGGTGGTGCCCTCCTTGAACTTCTTCTTGGTCAGAGAAGTAAGGATGCTATTGACCTGCTTGTTGACGTTTTCCTGCAACATGTCGAAGCTGCCATAGCGGCTGTAGGCGGCAGGCAGCGGGTGGAGTTTCTGCCATCCACCCGTGGCATAACGATAGAAATCATCGGCAGGACGGACACTCTTGTCGAAGTTCGTCATGTCGAGTCCCGACTGGTTCTGCGCCATCAGGCCCTGTGCGGGCGCTGCGACGAGCATCAGCATCGGGAGAATCTGTTTCATGTTCATCATTGTTTTATTTTAAAGTTAGAAATTTATAGAGACGATAGAGGCTATAGAGACTATAGAAGCTATAGAGACTATAGAAGCTATAGAGACTATAGAGACTATAGAGACCATAGATGCCTTAGAAACTATAGAGACCATAGCGGTCAGAGACTATTAGCCCAACTCTTCCACTTTCTCTGAGAGTTCCATCCAACGGTCGTTTTCCTTGTCGAGAGCCTCCTGCGTTGTGGAGTACTCGTTGACAAGCTGCATGTTGGCCGCATTCTTGGGATCCATGAGCAGCGCATCAAGCTCTTTGAGGCGGGCCTCCATCTTGGCGATCTTTGCCTCAGACTCTTCCACGGCACGCTGGGCCTTGCGCAACTTCTTCTGCTTCTCCTTGTGCTCCTCCCACGATTCCTTGGTGGCAGGCTGAGACGCACCCGGCTGCGCAGCCCCACCCTTTGCGGGAGACTGAACCTGAGGCGTGGCAGAAACTGTAGTGGCGGCTGCAGCTGTCTTTTCCTCAGCGGCAGCCTTGCCGTTGAGGGCCTCGTGGATCGTCTCGGCATTGTGAGCCCGCAGATAATCATAGATGCCACCGATATGCTCCTTGACCTGTCCGCCACCAAACTCATAGACCTTAGACACGAGTCCGTCGAGGAAGTCTCGGTCGTGGCTGACGATGATGGCCGTACCGTCGAAAGCTTTGATGGCCTCCTTGAGCACATCCTTCGACGGCATGTCGAGGTGGTTGGTCGGCTCATCGAGGATGAGCAGGTTGACCGGTTCCAGCAACAGACGGATCATGGCCAGTCGGGAGCGCTCGCCACCGGAGAGCACGCCGACCTTCTTCTCTGATATCTCACCACCAAACATGAAGGCGCCGAGCAGGTCGTTGATCTTCAGACGCATCTCGCCCGTGGCCACACGGTCGATGGTGTCGTAGATGGTCAGACTCTCATCGAGCAAATGTGCCTTGTTCTGCGCGAAGTAGCCAATCTGGACGTTGTGCGCAATCTTCAGCGTACCGGTGAAAGGGATCTGTCCCATGATGCACTTGACGAGCGTGGACTTACCCTCACCATTCTTACCGACAAAGGCTACCTTCTCGCCACGCTTGATGGTCATGTTGACATGGGAGAAGATGGTGTGAGTGCCATAGTCCTTGCGCACGTCGTCGCAGATGACAGGATAGTCGCCACTGCGCAGACACGGCGGGAACTTGAGGTGCATGACCTTGTTGTCGACATCATCGACCTCGATGGGCACAATCTTCTCAAGCTGACGGATGCGTTGCTGCACCTGCACAGCCTTGGTGGGCTTATAGCGAAAGCGCTCGATAAACGCCTTGGTGTCGGCGATCTCCTTCTGCTGGTTCTCGTAAGCACGCAACTGCTGCTCGCGACGCTCCTTGCGGAGCACGACATACTGGTCGTACTTCACCTTATAATCTTCGACATGGCCGCAGGTGATCTCCAGCGTACGGTTGGTGACATTGTTGATGAAGGCGCGGTCGTGGCTGACAAGCACCACGGCACTGGAGCTCTGAGCCAGGAACTGCTCAAGCCACTGAATAGACTCGATGTCGAGGTGGTTGGTAGGCTCGTCGAGGAGGAGCACGTCGGGATGCTGGAGAAGAATCTTCGCCAGCTCAATGCGCATACGCCAACCACCGGAAAACTCGCGCGTAGGCCGGTCGAAATCGCTGCGCTCAAAGCCCAGTCCGGTGAGCGTGCGCTCCATCTCAGCCTCGTAGTTCTCTCCTCCCATCATCATATAGCGCTCATGGGTCTGGGTGAACTTATCAACCAGGGCCATGTAGTCTTCACTTTCATAATCCGTCCGCTCGGCCATCTCCTGCTGCATCTTGTCGAGCTGCTCCTTGATCTGGATATGTCCAGAGAAGGCCTTTCGTGCTTCCTCGCGCACGGTAGTGTCATCCTGAAGCTTCATCACCTGTGGCAAATAGCCGACCGTAGAGCCATTAGGCACCGAGACGGTGCCGGAGGTGGGCTTTTGCAGACCACAGAGTATTTTCAGCATGGTGGACTTTCCGGCACCGTTCTTGCCCACGAGAGCGACGCGATCACGGTCGTTGATGACAAAACTGACATCGTGGAACAACGGCCGGGTACCAAACTCCACCTTGAGGTTCTCTACTGAAATCATTTCAAAAAAAATAAAAACATCCAAAAACGCAAAACAGGATAGCGGAGTCTTTCGGCATCGCTATCCTGCTTAATTATCTACAACTCTAATTGCTTAGAGTCTGTCATTACTTCACCTTGTCAACGATGGCCTTGAAAGCCTCAGGATTGTTGACGGCGAGGTCAGCGAGAACCTTGCGGTTGATCTCGATGCCTGCCTTATGGAGTGCACCCATCAACTGGCTGTAGCTCATGTCAGAAAGACGAGCGGCAGCGTTGATACGCTGAATCCACAGAGCGCGGAAGTTGCGCTTCTTGTTACGACGGTCACGATAAGCGTAGGTAAGACCCTTCTCCCAAGTGTTCTTAGCTACTGTCCAGACATTCTTGCGAGCTCCATAGTAACCTTTTGTGAGCTTCAGAATTCTTGTTCTCTTTGCTTTAGATGCAACGTGATTTACTGATCTTGGCATAATTTTTTTCTTTAAGCGTTCGACTAAAAAGGTTAACGATTAACGGAGGCAGAGCAGATCGCGAACCTGCTTGAGGTTTGCGCCGTCAACCATCGTCTGATGGTCGAGGTTTCTCTTTTGCTTCTTGGTCTTCTTAGTCAGAATGTGACTGTGGTAAGCGTGATGACGCTTGATCTTACCTGTACCGGTGAATGTGAATCTCTTCTTTGCACCGGAGTTAGTCTTAACTTTTGGCATTTTTTTGTTGTTTTAATGTTGATATAAATGAAAGGTGGCAACGCATATACCCGGCGGTACCACTCAGTTTTTCTGTTTCTTAGTCTTTCTTCTCCCCGTCAGCGGCTTCAGCGAGCTTGCGAAGGGCGTCACCACCCTTGGCGTTGCCCAGAAGTCCGTTTTTCTCTGCCTTCTCAGCAGCTTGTGCCTTAGCCTCTTCTTTGGCCTTGGCCTCTGCAGCGAGACGGTCACGCTTCTGCTGACTTTGCTTGGCGACACCTGCCTTTTTCGGAGCGAGGAACAGGAACATCTTCTTGCCCTCAAGCTTTGGCATCTGCTCTACCTTGGCATACTCCTCCAAATCGTTGGCGAAGCGCAGCAACAGCACCTCACCTTGTTCCTTGAAAAGAATGGAACGACCACGGAAGAACACATAGGCGCGCACCTTGTTGCCCTCTTCGAGGAACTCCTTGGCATGCTTGAGCTTGAACTGGTAGTCGTGATCATCGGTCTGAGGTCCGAAGCGGATCTCTTTCACCTCCACGCGCACCTGTTTTTGCTTCATCTCTTTTGCACGCTTCTTCTGCTGATAGAGGAACTTGCTATAGTCGATGAGACGACAAACGGGCGGCTGTGCGTTGGGTGAGATCTCCACGAGGTCTACCCCTTGTTGGTGAGCCAAGTCAAGTGCCTGACGTGTAGGCATTACTTGCGAGCCGTCGTCGCTTACGACTCTTACTTCCCGTACATGAATCTGACCGTTGACACGATACTGATTCTTCTGATTGTCTTTCTTCATCCAGCTATATTAAATTCATTTTTATATTGGTTTTTGGGCATAACTTACCCATACAGCGTGCAAAATTACTAAAACTTTTCGGTTCCACCAAACTTTTCTTTGGAAAAACTCTTTTTACTTGGTCAGCAAGTGCGTGGCACACAGTTCGTCCACAACTTTGCGGTCGGCGGGCAGCCAATGGACATCGCCGAGATTGTCTTCCCGCAGCCAACGGGCATCCTCGGCCTCCAAGAGTTCGAGATGACCGGCAACGACATGACAGATGTAGCAATGCATCGTCAGATGAAAAGTGGGATAATCCTGCTCCACGGTCATGATGAAACGGTCGACAGCGACCTCGGTGTTCAGCTCCTCGCGAATCTCGCGTCGCAAGGCGTCCTCACGGCTCTCGCCCTCCTCGACCTTGCCTCCGGGAAACTCCCACCAGTCTTTCCATTCACCATAACCACGCTGGGTGGCAAACACCAGACCTTTGCGGCGGATGACTGCCGCCACCACTTCTATATGCTTCATTGCTATATATTAAATAGGTAATACCGCATGCAAAATTACAAAGAATCTCCGGCTTGCCAAGCGCTAAGCCTCCATTTTTTGACTACTCGGTCATGGAAAATCAAGAAACCTTTTGACAAACCGCGTCCATCTAAAAGTTTCATTCTAGAAAAAACATGAGGACTGTTCGAGAGAAAACGATCGAGCAAGCGAACAAAAATCAAGGTGTTTTTATCAAAACATTGAAATGACCTGATCAAACAACCCAGATGACCGGCACAAACAACCGAGATGACAACGTCAAAGCACTGAGATGATCGGGTCAAAACAGTGATTTGATCATGCTATTTCACCCATTCTACGGCACAGCGGTGCGGCTGAATCCTATAAAGATTTAGCAATCAGCATATTACAAAAAACGCTGAGAATTCAAAAAATCACGGCAAAGCACCGTCCCGTCGAAAAGAATTGCAGGACGATGCCACTTTTTTGTCAGTTTTCACGACAAATGTTGAAGCCAATAACGATCAGCATCAACACAAATATCCCCCAAAAACAGCTCAGCATCACTCAGTTAATTTAGATTTGATTTCTATGCCACAAAACTAATGAAAGAAAACGAGATGAGGCAAATATCATAAGATATTTGAAGCTGAAACAGATATTTAAATCATGTTAATTAACCTCAGACTACGCCCTCAACTTATCATTTTTTTATAATTTTGCAAAAACTAACAGCAAAAGGAGCAGAAAAGAGCTTCTTAAGCTTACTGAAAGATGACAGACCGAAAATCTGTCAGAGGGGTGCGGAGCCAGTCTCTTGTAGAAAGGAGAAAGGCGAAGCTGAGATGATACCCGTGAACCTGATGCAGGTAATGCTGCCGTAGGAAGTTGCGAATATTTTCGATGTGCCACACATTGGATGTGCACCTCTCTGATCATTTGTTTTGGAGTGTCAGATCAGAGCGATACACAACAAGATGGAAAGCAAATACATTTCCACTTTGACAATCGCCGGTTCCGACTGTTCGGGCGGCGCCGGTATTCAGGCCGACATCAAGACGATGTCTGCCCTGGGCTGCTATGCCGCCAGCGTCATCACGGCCGTGACAGCCCAAAACACATTGGGCGTGCGAGGCGTCATGCCCGTCCCGGCGAAAATGGTCGCCATGCAGCTCAGGGCTGTCCTCGATGACATGCTTCCTCAGGCTATGAAGACGGGAATGCTCGGCAACGGACGAATCGTGACTGCCGTCGCCGACACACTGGCCAACTACCCATCGGTGCCCCTGGTCATCGATCCCGTCATGGTGTCTACATCGGGCAAGCCACTCATCAAGGAAGACGCCATCCTGCCGCTCAAGACACGCCTTTTCCCGCTGGCCACCCTTGTCACCCCCAATCTTCCCGAGGCCGAGACGCTCTCAGGCCTGTCCATCACCACGCCCGCCGACCTGCACCATGCGGCAAGGCGCATTCTCAACACCGGTTGCCATGCGGTACTCATCAAGGGCGGACACACCGAGGGGACGACAAAACAAGACTGGCTCTTCACACAAGACGGCGAGTCCATCGTCTTTCGCGCCAAGAGCATCGACACCAACAATAGTCACGGTACCGGTTGCACACTGTCAGCAGCCATCACCGCATGGCTGGCACGCGGCATAGACCTGCCGGAAGCCGTCAGCCTGGGCAAGCGCTACATCAGCAAAGCACTCAAAACGGGCAAAGACGTCGTCACCGGACACGGTCACGGGCCTGTCAACCATTTCTTCAGACCGGAAAAACTCATCATCAAATCATAAACATGCTGCAATTTATTACCCATGCCACTCCTCGCTACTCCGATCTCGAAGAGATGGAGATGGCGCTCAAGGGCGGCTGCCGATGGATACAACTGCGGATGAAAGAGGCCTCCGACGACGAGGTGATTGCTGTCGGCCGCGAAGCGGTCCGCCTCTGTCATGCCTGCGGGGCCACACTCATTCTTGATGACCGGGTGGCGGTGTGCCGCGAGATCGGTGCCGACGGTGTGCACCTCGGCCGCCACGACATGCCCGTCGACCAGGCAAGAACGCTCCTGGGCCATGAGACCATCATCGGAGCGACCGTCAACACCAAGGACGATCTGCTGCGCGCTGCCGATGCCCATGCCGACTATATCGGCTGCGGCCCCTTCCGCTTCACGACCACTAAACGCCATCTCGCTCCCATCTTGGGACTCGAGGGCTATCGCCGCATCGTTCAGGCGAAGGCCGAACAGGGCATCACCTTCCCCATCGTCGCCATTGGCGGCATCACGCGCGCCGACATCCCCTCATTGATGGCTACGGGACTCGATGGCGTAGCGCTCAGCGGCTGTGTCGTGCAGGCCGATGACCCGACAGAAGAAATGAGACTGATTTGCCAAACCATTTATCAAAGACCATGAACCAAAATATCAAAATCAATTATCCGCATTCCGAGAAAGTATATATCCAAGGAAAGCGCTATCCTTACATCAAGGTTGGCATGAGACGGGTCAGCCTCATGCCGACAGTGACAGCGCACAATGACAAGATGACGAGCCACCCCAACGATCCAGTCTACATCTACGACACGAGTGGGCCCTACAGCGATCCCAATATCGACATTGACTTGCACCGCGGACTGCCACGGCTGCGCGCCGCGTGGATGCCCGACCGCAAGGGCACACAGCGCTATTATGCCCGTCAAGGCATCGTCACCCCGGAAATGGAATATGTGGCGATCAGAGAGAACATGAACCATGAAGCGCTGGGCATCGAGTCCTACATTACCCCGGAGTTCGTACGGGACGAGGTGGCTGCCGGCAGGGCAGTCATCCCCTGCAACCACAACCACCCCGAAGCAGAACCGATGATCATCGGTGACCGCTTCCTGGTGAAGATCAACACCAACATCGGCAATTCGGCGCTCTCGTCCAACCTCGAGGAAGAAGTGGAGAAAGCAGTCTGGAGCTGTAAATGGGGAGGGGACACACTGATGGACCTCTCCACAGGAAGTCATATCCACGAGACACGTGAGCACATCCTGCGCAACTGTCCCGTACCTGTGGGAACGGTGCCGCTCTACCAAGCCTTTGAGAAAGTCCATGAGAAGATTGCCGACTTGTCATGGGAGGTATACCGCGACACACTCGTGGAACAGTGTGAGCAGGGAGTAGATTACTTCACCATCCACTGCGGCATACGGCTGCAAAACGTGCACTATGCGCTCGACCGTCTCACGGGTATGGTCAGCCGTGGCGGAAGTATCATCTCATCGTGGTGTACGCTGCACCAAGAGGAAAGCTTTCTCTATACCCATTTCGACGACATCTGCGACATCTGCCGACAGTATGACGTGGCGATATCCCTCGGTGACGGACTGCGTCCGGGATCGATCCACGATGCCAACGACCGTGCACAGTTCGCTGAACTCGACACGATGGGCGAACTCGTACAACGGGCTTGGGACAAGGACGTGCAGGTGTTTATCGAAGGCCCAGGCCATGTACCACTCCATAAGATCAAGGAGAACGTCGTCCGCGAACAGGAAAAATGCCACCATGCGCCGTTCTATACACTCGGTCCGTTGGTCACCGACATAGCGCCAGGCTATGATCACATCACGAGCGCCATCGGAGCAGCGCTCATCGGTTGGTGCGGCACATCGATGCTCTGCTATGTGACACCCAAAGAGCATCTGGCCCTACCCGATCTCGAGGACGTGCGCAACGGCATCATCGCCTACAAGATCGCAGCCCACGCTGCCGACATCGCCAAAGGACATCCCGGGGCAACGGTGCGCGACGATGCTTTGTCACGTGCCCGCTATGACTTCCGATGGATCGACCAGTTCGATCTAAGCCTTGATCCGGAACGAGCACAGGCGATCTATCGGGCGGCCAATCCACGCCAAGGCAGGTTCTGCACCATGTGTGGCCCCAACTACTGCGCGGCACGCATCAGCCACGACCTCTGCGACATACAGTAGCATCAAGACAGTCCCTGCCCTTGCCGGACGTTACGCCCTGCCCTTGACTAGTCTTGTGCCCTGCCCTTGTTGCTCGGTTCTGTAGGATGCTGCTTTGCAGCATCCCCCCTCGAAGAATTATACAACCATCCATAAAAACAACTGTTATGATTGAGACACAAATCTCTAAAGGCATTATCCAGACCTATTTCAGCAAACTGGAGAAAAATCTCACGCTCGACGTGGCCATTGTAGGTGGTGGCCCCTCGGGTATCGTTGCCGCCTACTACCTTGCGAAAGCCGGGCTCAGAGTAGCGCTCTTCGACCGCAAACTATCCCCGGGCGGCGGCATGTGGGGCGGTGCGATGATGTTCAACCAAGTGGTCATCCAGGAAGAGGCGATGGACATCATCCGCGAATTTGATATCCGTTACAAGCCCTTTGAGGAACAACTCTATACCGTCGACTCCATCGAGAGCACCTCATCACTGCTCTATCATGCCGTTCATGCCGGTGCCACCCTGTTCAATTGCTACTCAGTGGAGGATGTCATCTTCAAGGAGGAGAAGGTCAGCGGTGTGGTGGTCAACTGGACCCCAGTGCTGCGCGAAGGGCTCCATGTCGACCCGCTCAACGTCATGGCCAAGTTTGTCATCGACGGCACAGGTCATGACAGCGAGATCAGCAAAGTGGTGGCCCGAAAGAACGGCATCCGTCTCGACACGCCTACCGGCGCCGTTGCCGGAGAACGTTCCCTGGACGTGGTGGAAGGAGAGCGCGCTGTCGTAGAGGGCACCAAGGAGATCTATCCCGGTCTTTATGTCTGCGGCATGGCTTCTTCCGCCGTGTCGGGTACTCCACGCATGGGACCGATCTTTGGCGGCATGCTCATGTCGGGCAAGAAAGTGGCTGACATGATCATCAGCCGCCTTAAATGATCTTGAGAAAAAATAAGCCCTTTGGCCGGTAGGGGACGCACACCTTAATAGATATAATATACGCACTACTCCTATATATAATAAGGTGTCCCCTACTCGGCCAAAAGGCTTTTCGACAATTTGGAAAGAAGAACTCCACAACAACGAACTATGCGATTGATTGCTATCACCTTGCCGGAGATGACTCCAGGAGAAGACAGACGCATCGCTGCACTGCTCAGTGGCGATGAGTTTTGGCGGGTGCATGTGCGCAAACCCGAGGCATCGGCCGATGACCTACGGCATTTGCTGGACAGTCTGCCAGCCTGGTGCCTTCCCAGGCTCGTGCTCCACGACCATTTCGAACTGTGCCGCGAGTATGGCATCGGTGGTCTCCATCTCAACCATCGCAATCCTGATCTGCCACCCGCCTTGCAGCAGACGAGACGCTTCCGCAATGATCTGAAGGATGCGGCACTGCCTTTTCCTCGTCTCACGCTGTCGTGTTCCTGCCACTCACTTGACGAAGTGCAAGCACGAAAGCCACAAATGAATTATCTCTTTCTCAGCCCTGTCTTTGACAGCATCTCCAAACAAGGCTATCATGCACGGTTTTCGACTGACATGTTGCGGCGGGCTGCCGCTGCAGGCATCATCGACGACAAGGTCTTTGCCCTCGGTGGTGTCACGTTGGCAAAGGTGCCTCTCTTAAGGTCTATTGGGTTCGGTGGTGCCGCTATGCTGGGAGCTGTGTGGCAGGGACAACAGCGATAGGGCGGTTCCTGTCTATTGGATCAGTTGCTCCATTGCCCACACAAAGCCTTTTGCCGTGCGTTGGCCGTTGTCCTGGAAATGATTACCAGGATTCCATTCAAGGATGTTGGGCACCTGTCTATCATCCAAAAGCTGTTGTTGACGGCGGATAGCCGTGCCGATGGTTGTCAGAATAGGTGTCCGGGAATGCTCCTCACGATCACCGAGGCTGAGGTAGAAAGCATGCGAATACGGTTTGTGACCGGCTGCATAATCGAGCCACCCCTGAAACCAGACTGATGGCGAGGCGGCCACAACCGCATCGAAGGGCTGATCAGCCTGATAGCCTGTCCACAACGCGAAAAGACCGGCAAGGGAATATCCGCCAATGACCACCTTCAGCGGAGTTTCTCCGGACGGGACGAGACGCCGCTGCTCTTCATCGGCAATCTCTTTGAGCATGTCGAGTGTCTGACTTGCGCCCTTACCAAACGGCATTTTCCCGAAAACGGGCGGAGCAGGCCAGGGAGAAAGCTCGTCAAACCAGCGGTCGATAGGGACGGCTACCAAGCAATAGCTCACCGTACTGTGGCCGGTGATCCACGCGATCTCTGTGTCCAACTCTTCAAGGTCGTGTCCATCGACAGGTTGCAACAGAATCACGCGAGGCTGTCCGTCGCTTTGGAAAACCGTGCATGGCCGGTTATAGATCAATAATTGCTGTTTCATCTTTGTCTGTTTTTAGGGACAAAGATACAAAAAATCGAAGAATAATTGTTAAGCCCAACGCAAATACCTACTTTTTATCTAACTTTGCAAAACAGAAGCCCGTTCTGAACACCTAGAGGACGGGAATGTGGAACTTAACTATTTTCTTTCTGAGATGACAGACAAAAACATCATATTCGATTTGGGCAATGTACTCGTCAAACTCGATGAGGGCGCCACGATGCGTGCGTTTGAGAACTTAGGGTGGCCCAAGAAGGATCACATCCGAGAGTATACCGAAGGACTGCAACTCTTTCAGGCGATGGGTATCGGGGCCATGAGCAATCAAGCCTTTTTTGATGCTGTGCGCCAGATGACCCATCGTCAGGTGAGCGATCAACAGATCACGGACGCTGCCAACGCCATGCTGCTGTATATCCCTGATGAGAAGAAACGCCAACTACTGCGACTGCGACAGGAAGGGCACCGGGTCTTTCTGCTGAGCAACACCATTGACCTGCACTGGCACTACTGCAAGGAGACCCTCTTTCCGATGGATAACTATGGCGTGGAAGACTATTTCGAGAAGACGTTCCTCTCGCAAGAAATGCACATGAAGAAGCCCGACGACAACATCTTCCAACAGGTCATCAAGGAGACCGGTATAGATCCTGCGGAGACGCTCTTCATCGATGACCTGGAAGTGAACTGCAACGCTGCGGAAAGAAACGGCATCCATACGTTCCAGAACAAGGACTTTGACGACTGGCTGACCCTGTTCTGAAAACGATGATGATCTACACCTATTTTATATAAATAAGGAGAGGCAGAGGTGCTTACTGTTTCTGAATGTTCAGTACGAGGTATTCCGATTGTGTGCCGATACGGAACTTTGCTCCCCAGATGCCAAGTCCTGAGCTCACATAATACTGCGTTTTTCCTTTTCGCAACGGACCGAAGGCATCCTCATAGACGGCATCAGTGATCCAGCTGATGGGCCATACCTGCCCATGATGGGTATGCCCGGCAAACTCAAAGTCGATGCCATTCTTCTCAGCTTCCTCCAAGTGGTAAGGCTGATGGTCGAGTTCCAACAGGAAACGACTTTTGTCCACGCCCTGCAGAATCTCGGCCAACGGCTTGCGATGGAGATTTGTACGGTCGTCACGGCCAACAACAGTGATGTTGCCAATTCCGTCAAGAAAGACAGCCTTGTCGCGCAGCACCATGATACCAGCCTCGCGACAGAACTGTAGATCGGCACTGATGCCTGTGTAGTAGTCGTGATTACCCAAGCAAGCGATCACGGGGATGCCAAGGTTCCGGAATTCTTCGGCCATACGCTCCTCTGCTACCGGGCGGTAGCTGCCGTCGATGATGTCGCCACCAATGAGGATGGCGTCGGGAGTCTCGGCTTTGAGCATCATCAGCCAGCGATGCAGGTCGGCTCTGTTGTTGTGGTATCCAAGATGCAGGTCACTGACAAGGACGATCCTTAAGTTTTTATCGATCTTCTTGCTGGTCTTTACCGTCATCTCCACACGCTTCTTGTCATTGTAGTGATGATAAGCAAAGACGAACAATGCCGTCATCACGACTGCCAGCCCTATTGACAACCCTCCATTTCCCTTCAAGGCTGCGGACGGAATCACATGGCAAAGACGCAACATATCGAGCAGCAAGAAGGTGAGGAAGAGATAGAGCAGAATGATCAGCCAAGAGGTGCCCACCTCGTAAGCTGCCGTCGCCAGTCCCATAGGCCAATGGTTGATGGTGCCCGACATGGCGATGAAGAACGTGAAAAAAGCCAAGGCCATCAAGGCCACAACCGCTACACGGAGTGCAGGAATGGCAGGCAGGAGTTGCCACGTACGCCACGAGACATAAGCCTGGCCGGCAATGGGCAACAGAAGAAATATAAAAAAGACAAATCTCATGTGTTGCTAACGATATCATGTGTTTCTTCTGCAAATTTAAAACTTTTCTCCCACTCTCACAAATACTTACCTTCATTTCCACGATATTGGGCTGCGATGGCACAATTCGGGTAAGAGGAAAGGCTGTACCGTAACCAAATGGAACAAGTTGCGAAAAAACATTGAGCCATTGTGTTGCATATTTCAACAAAAAAGACTATCTTTGCGTCAGATTCCTTTATCCTCGTACAAAAACTTTATAAACCTAAAAAACATGTCTATACTTATGATCGTTGAGCTCCTCGTGGTGCTCGGGGCGCTGTGGATAGGTGCCCGCTATGGAAGTCTTGCTCTTGGAGCTATCTCCGGCATTGGTTTGGCTATTTTGGTTTTTGGTTTTCACCTTCGGCCCAGTACGCCTCCTACCGATGTCATCTATATCATCATCGCCGCCGTGACATGCGCAGGCATGTTGCAAGCCTCCGGTGGCATGGACTGGATGATACAGATTGCAGAAAGAATTCTGCGCAAGCATCCCGACCGCATCACGCTGCTGGCACCTTTAACTACCTTTTTTCTCACGGTGCTCGTCGGAACAGGACACGTGGTCTACACGCTCATGCCGATCATCTGTGACATTGCACTGAAGAAAGGCATCCGTCCGGAACGACCTTGCAGCATTGCCAGCATCGCCTCACAGATTGGTATCACCTGCTCGCCTATTGCCGCTGCTGTAGTTGCCTTCTCGGCCATCTCGGCAGAAAATGGCTATCACATCAGCAACATACAGATCATCATGGTCACCATACCGGCCTGCATCTGCGGTATCTTTATGGCCGTTGCCTATAGTTGGCACCGAGGACTCGATCTGGACAAAGATCCCAAGTTCCAAGCCAAACTGAAAGACCCCGTTCAGCGCGCCTATATCTACGGCAACAATGCCACCGTTCTCGACAAGAAGATTGCACCCGAGAGCAAGCGTGCCGTCTATATCTTTCTGGCTGCCTTAGGCATCATCGTCTTGTTCTCTATTACCTCTATGTTTGGCCTCAATCTCTTGCCCAGCTTTGATCAAGTGGAAGTTGTCAGTGGCGGACCGGATCAGATCACACTGGCCAATGGGGTGACGGAGTCCGCCAAACAGCTGGCTAAGGCTGGCGTCGTGGTGGCAGGTGTCACACAAAAGGTATCGGAACCCATCACGATGAACATTGTCATCCAGATCACGATGATTGCTGCAGCAGCGCTAATGGTCATCTTCTGTAAAGCCAAACCGAAGCTCGCTGTCAGCGGTGCGGTATGGCAGAGCGGTATGGTGGCCGTCGTCGCCATCTATGGTATCGCCTGGATGGCCAACACCTATTTCGACAACTACAAGCCCGAGATGCAGGCTATGCTGACCAATTTGGTCACTGCTTATCCCTGGACGATCGCCATTGCTTTCTTCCTTGTCTCCGTACTTATCAACAGCCAAGGTGCTGTCGTGGTGTCCATGCTTCCGCTGGCCTATTCACTCGGCATCGACGGTTGGGTGCTCTTGGGCGTGATGCCTTCGGTCTATGGCTATTTCTTCATCCCCAACTATCCTTCCGACATTGCCACAGTCAACTTCGACCGCTCCGGAACCACGGTCATTGGCAAATATCTCTTCAACCACTCCTTTATGATCCCCGGCCTCATCCATGTCATTACTGCGACAATTGTCGGATACTTAGTGGCTTATCTCTTCCACAATTTTGGCATCATCTAAGTCAGACACGACATCATCTGTTACTGGCCGAGACTGACGAGTGACAAAAACAGGCCGATGGCAAGAACACAAAAGAGGTTCGGCAGTTAGTGCCGAACCTCTTTTGCGTTGATATGCAGAATATTACTAAAGTCTGAATTGGTTGCTTGTATGCGATGAACGTAAGAAATCAAGGTCTACTCGTCTCGCCCTTTATTTGCTTCACCTGCCAGTCGCTGATGGTGCCTGTCTCGGATGAGAATGAGCAGGCGATGGCGTAGACGGTGCGGCTGTCGTGGGTGTAGGGGTCAGCATAGCCGCGTTCGGCAATCTGCGTCATGGCCTCTGTGGCCGGACGGTCGAGCTTGTACTCAAAGATGTAGACATAGCGCGGGGTCTCTATCACGCAGTCGGCGCGCCCCTTGGACGAGGCCTTCTCGTGGTAGACGGTGTTGCGTGTGCTGCCAATGAGGCGCATGATGAGATAGACGGAGTATTGGAACTGCCGCTCATGGCTCTTCTCACCGTTGCTTTCCCGCACTGAGTAGGGAATGCTGGCCAGGAAGTCGTTCAACAGATCACGGAAATCGTCGGGCTTGCCATGGTGCAGGGCTTTCTTCAGCTTCGTAGCCCAACTACTGGGCTGCGCGGGCGTACGGAAATAGCCGGAGGCCAAGAGCGCCAGGAAGCCCGAGGCCACCTCGTGGTTGGGGAAGTCGAGCTTGTACTCCTCGTCCTCGCGGTTGTAGCCCTTGATGGTGAGGTAGCCGCTTTGGTAAATCATCGGGACGGGAGCCTCCACGGTGGCACGGTAGTCTACGAACTCCTGTGCCTCGTAGCTATGGTCGATGATATCCTGGATGTTCTCGTCACTGTGACTGAGCAAACGCATCAGGTAGGTCGGCGTGCCGGAAGCAAACCAGTAGTCCTTAGCCTTCTGGAATTTAAAAGTATTCAACAATGAGAAGGGGTTATAGATGTCGGTCATGCCTTCACTGAAGTGATAGCCGTCGTACCGCTGCTTGAGCTGAGACTTGGCCTCATCAATGGTGACCACGTTTGCTTCTGCCAAATCCTTGACAGAAGACGCAAAGATAGTGTCCAACTCTTCCGTAGTGATACCGCAAATAGCATCATAACGGGGAAGCATGCTGATGTCCTGCGCGTTGTTGAATCCCGAGAACACGCTCACCTGTGCGAACTTGGTGACGCCGGTGAGGAACACGAAGCGCAGGTCGGGATCAGCGAGCTTGAAGACAGAATAGAACGCCTTGAGCGTCTCGCGGTGATGGTCCTCGATGAGTTGCTCGTTGCCGTCGATGACCGTCTTCTGTCCTGTGTCCATCACGTCGAGCATCGGCTTGTCGTATTCATCGACGAGCACCACGCAGGTCTTGCCCGTTTGCTCATGGGCCTGGTGCAGCACGTCGGCGAAGCGTCGGCCGAGCTGGTCGGTGGCGGGCTTCACGCCGTATTGCTGCTCCCACTTTGTCAAATAGCCGTTGAGCGTCTGCTCCAGGGCATCTGCCTCGGTGTAATTGGAGCCATTGAAGTCGATTTCGAAGACGGGGGAGGTCTCCCACTTCTTTTCCAAGCTCTCTATCTTCAAACCTTTGAACAAGTCCCGGCGACCCTCAAAATAATACTTGATGGTGGAGACCAACAGTGACTTGCCGAAGCGGCGCGGGCGACTGAGAAAGTACACGCCATCGCTCTTGGTCAATTCATATACCAAGTCGGTCTTGTCGACATAGACAAAGTCGTTGCTTCTCAACTTTGCAAAGTCCTGTATGCCTATCGGATAATTCATCGTTTGCTGCTTATGATTACTACTTGCAAATTTAGGAAATAATCGGCAAAAGACCAAAGGAATAAGCCTGGAAAAGACCGTGGCCAGACATTTATTTCAGAATGATCACTTCCAGATCATCAGGAACAAACACTTGCCCGGAATAGACGCGCTCAGCCTCTGCGGTATAGTGTTGCTTACGCGTTTCAAGGGTTTCTTCTTCGGTATGATAAAGGATGAGATGACGGGCACCAAGCTCCTGAGCATTGCGTGCGGCATCAAGCGCGGTACTGTGATGCTTTTCATAGGGCTTGAAACGGTCACGATCAGCATAAAGACAAAAGGCCTCGCTCATCAGCCAATCGGCATGCTGAGCGTAGGGACGACAGGCCTCGTTGAATGGCTCATCGCCTAAGCACACCACTTTCTGACCATCAGGCAACAACGCGGAGAAACCGAACTGCTGCTCTTTGGTAGAGTGAATGTCGAAACATTGCAGATGCATGTCACCGACACAGAACTTCTCACCATCACGAAGTTCGTGAAAGACAATCCGGTCAGGAATTCTGTCGGTCTGTTTCTTGGGCAACAACGAGCGGCAGAACAAATCCAGCAGCTCGAGTACACGCCGATGACTGTAGATGTGGAGCTGCCGTGGACGATCACGCTGCAATACCAGTCGGATCAGCCAGATAGCGCCAAGGACATGATCGGTGTGGGCATGAGTGATAAAGAGATTGCTGATGTCGCCACGATCGATGTGTGCACGGCGCAATTGAGTCAAAACGCCATTGCCTCCGCCGGTGTCCACAAGAAGCTGTGTTCCGTCAATGCTCTGAAGCACAAAGCAAGTATTGAAAATGCGGGAGACGAGTGCATTGCCCGTCCCAAGCATGGTAATCGCTGGTTGGTTCATTGGGATATGTATGTGTTGAGACGTTTTTTATTTTTTCTCCCGATGAATGACAGTTCCATTGGCCTGATGCGTAGCAAGGACAAGCACCTCTGCGATCTGCACGTGTTCGGGTGCACTGGCAGCATAAAAGGCCACATCGGCAATGTCGTCACCCGTCAGTGGCTTGATGCCCCGATAGACATTGTCAGCCCGATGGGTATCGCCATGAAAACGCACATTGGAGAAGTTGGTTTCTACAAGTCCTGGCTTGATATTGGTCACACGCAGCTTCGTATCAGCCACATCAATGCGCAGACCATCGGTAATGGCTTTCACTGCTGCCTTTGTCGCACAATAGACATTGCCACCGGCATAGGCGGCATCGCCTGCCACGCTACCTATATTAATAATGTGTCCATGATTGCGGCTAACCATGTCCGGAACGATGAGACGTGTCATGGTGAGCAATCCTTTGATATTGGTATCGATCATCTGGTCCCAATCATCGAAGTCGCCCTGATACTCCGGTTCCAATCCCCGTGCCAGTCCGGCATTGTTGATCAGCACATCTATTGCTTTCCACTCTTCAGGAATGCTCTCCACAGCCTGGCGCGCCGCCTCACGGTCACGAACATCGAAAGCGAGCGTGAGCACATCGGCACCCCGTTGCTGCAAATCATTTTTGAGAGATGCCAGCTTGACACTGTTTCGACCCGTGATAATCACATTGTATCCTCCTTCGGCAAAACGTTTGGCGCAGCCTTCACCTATGCCACTGGTAGCACCGGTGACCAGTACGATTTTCTTATTGCTCATGATGATGTATTGAATGGTTGAACATGACATTACTGATGCGTTTTTCTTGCACCTTCCACTTGCAAAGATACAAATAATAACCACAACGACTCCATAAAAACAAAAAAAACGATGGACATCGTGCGGTCTCATTAGATTTGTCTATCTTTGCAACCCATAAGCCTTCATACAATTAAGATCATGAAAAAGACAATATTTATTGGCCTGTTAGCATGGATGACGTTGACGATACACGGCCAGTCACTGCAACAGGACTTGCATCAGATGCAGGCCTGGCAGGCTGGATGCGAGGTCAGCAATGAGGCTGTCAAGCACTATGGCTTCTCGCGCTGCTTCGCGGCTGAGCCAATACCCGATGCTGTCTTTGCCCGGATGCGGGGCCGCTCCTATCCTGAGGGCTGTACGGTACCACGGTCCTCACTGCGCTATGTGCGCACGCTCTACGTGGGTTTTGACGGTAAGACACACTTAGGCGAGCTGGTCTGCAACAAGCGCATAGCAGCCGACGTGGTCGCTGTCTTCCGGGAACTTTATCAGAAGCGATACCCCATCGGACAGATGCGGCTCATTGATGACTTTGGAGCCAGTGACGAACAGTCGATGCGTGCCAATAACACCAGTTGTTTTTGCTATCGCGTGGTAAAAGGTTCGCGCAAGCTGTCAAAACATGCCGAAGGGCTTGCCGTGGACATCAATCCCCTCTATAATCCCTGTGTGCGGCGCATCCGTGGCAAGATCACGGTGCAGCCGTCAACAGCCTCACGCTATGCCGACCGCTCAGCTTCATTCGCTCATAAGATAGACCATGGTGATCTACTATATAAGGTGTTCACGACTCATGGCTTCCGATGGGGAGGTGCCTGGCGCAGTGTCAAGGACTATCAGCACTTTGAACGATAGGTCTTGGCTGGCATCAGACGGGCAGATGATCATTGACATACAATGAGAGGATAATGAGAGGAAATGGGTAGATGAGAAAGCCACAGAAGTGATAATAATCTGTAATTTTCCTCTCACATCTCGATTTCTTTTTGTACATTTGTGACATCGTATGAAAAAAGAGAAATATGGAAGAGAAGAAAAACAATCCATGGCCGGGACCTGCCGGTCTGATACCTGTGACCAGCGGTCGGGCCGATGATGCCAACATGATCAACCGTCAGTATCTCGACAGTCTGATGGTAGAGATGAGAGTGATCGATTCCGTGGAGCCTCGTCTTGACACGAAGATCTTCGGTCACACGTTCTGTTCACCCATTATGATGCCGGCATTCTCGCATCTCAACAAAGTGGGCAAGGACGGACGCAAGCCCATGATAGAATATGCCAAGGCTGCCAAAGAACTGAACCTGCTCAACTGGGTGGGCATGGAGCCCGACGAAGAATATGCCACCATCGCAGCAGTGGGGGTGCCCACCATACGCATTATCAAGCCCTTTGCTGACCACGAACTGATTCTATCGCAAATCGCTTTCGCAGAGAAGCACGGAGCCATCGCAGTGGGCATCGATGTCGACCACATCGCAGGAAAGAATGGTCACTATGATGTAGTCGACGGCTTACCACTCGGTCCGATTACCCAAGACGACCTTCGCCGATACGTGGCCTCTACTTCACTGCCTTTCATCGCAAAGGGTGTGCTCTCCATCGATGACGCCATCAAGGCTCGTGATGCGGGCTGCCGTGCCATCGTGGTCTCACACCATCATGGCCGCATTCCCTTTGGCATTCCACCCACCTATATTTTGCACGACATCAAGACGGCACTGTCGGATACAGGAATGGTCGTCTTTTGCGATTGTGGCATAGACAGTGGTTATGATGCCTACAAGGCATTGGCCTTAGGTGCTGACGCTGTTGCCGTAGGACGCGGCATTCTCGCGCCACTGCTCAAAGAGGGTGCGGAGGGTGTCGTGAAGAAAGTGAAGCGCATGAATGAGGAGTTGTCAGAGATGATGATGTATACGGGTATCGCCGACACACACTCATTTGACAGCAGTGTCATCCATAAGAGATAATCATCCAACCATTATAGAAAAACAATGAAAAAACTCATGCTCATGGCAGGCATCGCCCTTACGCTGGCAGCCTGCGGCGGAAAGAATAAACAACCAGCGGCAAGCACTGACTCCACCCAAGTGGCAGGTAGTGACACCGCAGCCATCGACACCTCTTATTGTGGTACCTATCGCGGTACACTTCCGGCAGCCGACTGCCCGGGCATCAAGACGGTGCTTACCATCTCGTCGGACAGTACCTACAGTCTGTCGAGTGACTATGTCGGCAAGAAAGACGGACAGTTCGTCACCAGTGGTGTCTACCATATGAGAGATGGCAAGCTCATCGAGCTCGTCACACCATCATCGGGAGAGAAAACCTACTATAAAGTCAAGGACAGCAAGTCGGTTGTCATGACGGATTCCCTCGGCAATGAGCCGGAGGGAGAGACCGCTAAACTGTATGTGCTGACAAAAGAAAAGTAATGCCATGATAAAAATACATACCACACTGGGTGACATCACCGTGCGCCTCTATGACGAGACACCCAAACATCGTGACAACTTCCTGAGACTGGTCAAGGAGGGATTCTTTGACGGGACGCTGTTTCACCGTGTCATCAAGGACTTTATGATACAAGGTGGTGACCCGGAGAGTAAGGGAGCTCCCAAAGGCAAATCGCTGGGCACCGGCGACACAGGATACACCATCCCCGCAGAGTTTGTTTATCCCAAATACTTCCACAAGCGCGGAGCGCTGAGTGCTGCCCGCTTGGGCGATGAGGTGAATCCCAACCGGGAGAGCAGTGGCTGCCAGTTCTACATCGTCTGGGGAAAGGTCTACAAGCCACAGGAACTCAAGCAGATGGAGCGACAACTGGAGATGCAGCAGGAGCAGACCATCTTCAACACCCTTGCCAAGGAGCATCGCGACGAGATCATGTCGCTGCGCCGTAACCGCGACCGGGCAGGACTGCAGCGGTTGCAAGATGAGCTCGTAGAGGAGACTCAACGCAAAAGCAAGGAGATGGGCAAACCAAAGTTCACCGAGGAACAGGTGAAAGCCTACACTACCGTCGGCGGTACGCCCTTCCTCGACAACCAGTATACGGTATTTGGTGAAGTAGTTGACGGACTTGACGTGGTGGAGAAGATACAAAATGTGGAAACCTCGCGTGATGACCGTCCTAAGGACGACGTGTCGATGACCATGACCATCGTGGAAGAAGGGTAAAGGATTTAGTCATGAGAACAAACAAAAGAGGCGGAAAGCACATGATGCTCTCCGCCTCTTTTTGTTGATGTCTCTTGTTTCCAAGAGTGAGATTACTCGTTGATTACCTTGAGCTGCTCTGCAACCTCGTCCTTGATGCGCTGAGCGAACTCGGTCATCGGCATGGTAGCCTGTTCGCCGCCGCCTTGCTTACGCATGCTCACGAGTTTGTCGGCAGCCTCTTTCTCGCCCACGACGATCATGTAAGGTACACGCTTGAGCTCGTTGTCGCGAATCTTACGGCCAATCTTCTCATTGCGGTCATCGATATATGAGCGCACATCCTGAGAGTCGAAGTAGCTCTTCACCTCCTTGGCGTAGTCATTGTATTTCTCCGAGATAGGCAGGATAGCCACCTGGTCAGGTGTAAGCCACAAGGGGAAGTGACCGGCCGTGTGCTCGATGAGCACAGCGGTGAAACGCTCGAGAGAGCCGAACGGTGCACGGTGGATCATCACCGGTGTCTTCTTGGAGTTGTCCTCAGCAGTGTACTCCAACTTGAAGCGTGCCGGCAGGTTGTAGTCTACCTGGATGGTACCCAACTGCCACTTACGGCCGATAGCATCCTTGACCATGAAGTCGAGCTTCGGACCATAGAAGGCAGCCTCGCCAACCTCCTCGTGTGTGTGCAAACCTTTCTCCTTGCAAGCCTGGCGGATAGCATCCTCGCTCTCCTGCCAGATCTCATCAGAACCGATATACTTCTCGGTATCCTTGGGATCGCGCAGAGAGATCTGTGCATCGTAATCGTTGAAACCGAAGATATGGAACACCTTCAGGATGATGTCGATGATGGTCTCGAACTCAGCCTTGACCTGGTCGGGGCGAACGAAGATGTGAGCGTCGTCCTGCGTGAACGTGCGCACACGAGTCAGTCCGTGGAGCTCACCGCTCTTCTCATAGCGGAACACCGTGCCGAACTCTGCGATGCGGAGTGGCAGGTCCTTGTAAGAACGTGGCTTGCGGGCATAGACCTCGCAGTGGTGAGGGCAGTTCATCGGCTTGAGCATGTACTCCTCATCCTCCTCAGGCGTATGGATGGGCTGGAAAGCGTCCTTGCCATAGTGGGCATAGTGGCCGGAGGTGACATAGAGGTTCTTCGAGCCGATACCCGGCGTGATGACCTCCTGATAGTTGTAGGGCTTGAGCACGCTGCGGAGCAGCTCCTGCAGGCGCAGACGCAGCTGAGTGCCCTTCGGCAACCAAATAGGCAGACCCTTACCCACACGGTCGGAGAACATAAAGAGTTCCATCTCCTTGCCAATCTTGCGGTGGTCGCGCTTCTTAGCCTCTTCGAGCATAACGAGATACTCGTCGAGCATCTTCTTCTTCGGGAAGGTGATGCCATAGATACGTGTCATCTGTTCACGCTTAGCATCGCCACGCCAGAAGGCACCGGCTACGCTCGTGATCTTAATGGCCTTGATGGCGCCTGTGCTCATCAAGTGCGGGCCACGGCAAAGGTCAGTGAAGTTGCCCTGCGTGTATGTGGTGATGGTGCCATCAGCCAAGTCCTGCTGAATGTGCTCCACCTTATATTTCTGTCCATCAGCCTCGAACTCCTTGATAGCGTCTGCCTTGGAGACCTCACGGCGTACAACAGGCTCGTTCTTCTTGGCGAGCTCTTTCATCTTGGCCTCTATCTTGGGGAAGTCGTTCTCGGAAATGGTCTGGCCGTTGGCGGGCATGACATCATAGAAGAAGCCATTCTCGATTGCCGGTCCGAAACCGAACTGGATGCCCGGATAGAGTTCCTGCAGCGCCTCTGCGAGCAAGTGGGCGGAGGTGTGCCAGAAGGTATGCTTGCCCTCCTCATCGTCGAACTTGTAGAGTTCGATGGTTGCGTCCTCATTGATAGGACGGTTCAACTCTGTCGTCTCACCATTGATCCCGCAAGATACAACGTCGCGGGCGAGAGCCGGTGAGATGCTCTCTGCGATTTGAAGTCCAGTGACGCCCTGCTCGTACTCACGCACAGAACCGTCAGGGAATGTGATTTTAACCATGATACAAATTAGTTTTGTTTAAATCACCGCAAAAGTACTACTTATTTTTTGATTGGCGTAATAATTTGGGTATTTTTATCCCTAAAAATATTATTTCCCCGCTACGCTGATTTTACAAACAAAATATCGTATCTTTGTATGAGTATTCATAACGAAACAACACCTTATTATATATAGGAGACCCACACAATGTCAACCCTGCAGATAAATGACACATACCGTCAGTTGCCGGCATCTGAGATTGCAGACATGCTCAATGACGAACTCCAACAGCATCATGCGGCTGTTGTCGTCGCTCCACCCGGTGCCGGCAAATCGACCTTGTTGCCTTTGACAATCCTTCAACAGCTTTCCCAAGGAAAGATTGTCATGTTGGAGCCCAGACGACTGGCAGCCAGACAGGTAGCCATGCGCATGGCGCAGATGCTCGGCGAAGAAGCCGGGCAGACGGTAGGTTATCAGATCCGTTTTGAAAAGCGTATTTCACAAAAGACGAGAATCGAAGTGGTGACAGAAGGAATCCTCACGCGGCGTCTCGCTGAAGACCCGACGCTGGAAGGCGTCAGCTGCGTGATCTTCGATGAATTTCACGAGCGCAGCCTACAGTCGGACTTAGCTTTCTGCCTGACCCAACAAACACGGAGCATCCTCAGACCAGACTTGGACATCGTCGTGATGTCTGCAACCATTGACGCAACCACGATCTGCCAAGCACTCCATGCAAAGGAAATCTCTTGCCAAGGCAGAATGTTTCCCGTGGAGATCATCCTCTCAAAGGAAGACTGCCTCACCGGACAGATCGCAGAGACGGTCAGTGCTGTCATCAGCCGGGCCCACCGCGAGATGGAAGGAGACATCCTGGCCTTCTTACCAGGACAGGCCGATATTGTCAGATGTGCTGAGCTATTGGGCAACAGTCTGAGTAATACACACGTATGCCCGCTTTACGGCAATCTGACCCCACAACAACAATACGAGGCGATCAGTCCATCACAAAAGGGAGAAAGAAAAGTGGTACTGGCGACCCCTATTGCCGAAACCTCACTGACCATTGAGGGTATCCGCATCGTGGTGGACAGCGGCTATTACAGAAAGCTCGTCTATGATCCAACCAGTGACTTGAGCCATTTGGAGACAGTGCGTATCAGCATGGATATGGCAAAACAAAGATCGGGAAGAGCCGGACGTGTCGCGCCGGGCACCTGCTTCAGGCTGTGGACAAACGCCACCCAACAGCGCATGGAAGAACAAAGACAACCGGAAATAGAGGAGGCTGATCTCGTGCCAATGATATTAGCTATCGCTGCCTTCGGCGAGACAGACGTTGCATCCCTGCCCTGGCTCACTCCGCCCCCAAAAGGCAATGTCATCAAAGCCGTCAAGCAATTGAGAGCACTCAAAGCCATCAACCGGGAGGGACAGATCACTTCTCTGGGACAAAAGATGGCTGCCATGCCTTGCCATCCAAGAATAGCCAGAATGATCCTACAGGCTACCAGCCCACAGGAAAAATCACTAGCCTGCGACATAGCCGCTATTCTGGAAGAAAAAGACGTGATGGCTCAGCGTGTGAGTGCTTATTCCGATCTTCTCCTTCGTGTGTCGGCCTTGCAGGATGCCAGAAGACGGAATGCACCGGGCCCGTGGAAGCGCATCATCAACATTGCTGCTGAATATGACAGAATGGTGGGCATACATCCCAGCAATGCTTATGTGGCAAGGGAGGATATAGGGGCTCTTGTCGCTGCCGCCTATCCCGAAAGAATCGCAAAGGCAATGGATCACAATGGCAATTACAGACTGGCCAACGGCGAGGAAGTGATGCTCGACCCTGCTGATCCTCTCACCAGCTACACATGGCTGGCTGTTGCCACGCTGCATGCCGGTAATGGTGGAAAAGGAAGAGCATTTCTTGCCGCACCTGTCGATGACAAGACCTTGGAGACCAGTGCCAACTGGTGGGATCATATCTCTTGGATCACACACCAAGGAGGGATCGTTGCACAAAAAGAACTGAGAATCGGTGTGCTGATCCTTGACACCAAGCCTTTGGACAATATTCCTAAGGAACAATTGGTGAGCATTATTTGCGAGGCAGCCAAAAAAGAAGGAAGGAGTATGCTCTCCTGGACCGACCAGGCAACAGCACTGCAAGAAAGAGTAGCCCTTGTAGCACAATGGCATCCCGAACTCCATCTGCCGGACCTCTCCACTGACGCTATGCTCAGACAGCCGGAGAGATGGCTTCCCCTCTATCTTGAGAAAGACGGGAAAGTGATCACCTCCATCAATGAGATGAGAAAACTCCCAATCGAAAATATCCTTTGGAACGTGCTCACCTATGATCAGCAACAAGAAGTCAACCGACTGGCACCTGACTGCATCACAGTGCCTTCTGGGAGCAAAATCCGACTCAAGTATCGCAAAGGATCCGAAGTGCCCATCCTCAGTGTACGCCTGCAGGAATGTTTTGGGCTCACCCATACTCCTCGTGTCAACGACGGAAAAATTCCGGTGCTCATGGAGCTGCTCAGTCCTGGATTCAAACCCGTGCAACTGACTTCAGACTTGCAGAACTTCTGGCAATCCACCTACTTCGAAGTAAGAAAAGAGCTGCGGCGCAGATACCCCAAACACGATTGGCCCGACAATCCCTTAGAAGCCGTGGCACACAAGGGAGTCAGGAGAACATAAAAGGGAGTCAGGAAAAATAAAAGGGAACTAAGGAAAAATAAAAGGGAGCAAAGAAAAAATTAAGCTGAAAATAAATGTTTTACAGTGAAATTTGCTACCTTTGCAACATATTTCTAATTAGTATCATATTATAATTCAATACGCTCTATGAATATAGCAATCGCACTGGTAGTGTTCATCGTGGCTGCTCTGATCGTGTGGGGATGTGCCGAGCTGAACTATAAAAACTTCAGTTACGAAGAGGACAAGCCTCATCATCCAGACCCTACAGCTCATCAAGGCGGTGAATACAAAGAGCTGAACATTCGCGATATCATGCGCGACAACTCTACCAAAGGCTACTCAGCCGTATAACACACACAACCTCATGGTTCACAACCATGAGGTTTTTTCGTGCATTTCCTCCTTTTCCTCCGAGATGTGACCATCAAAGATTTTCATAAGGAGGGATGTGAGGAAGGAATATATATTTTTTACCTTCATAATCCATTTTACAACAATAGTGGGTCAGGCCATTGCTCATCACGAGATAGTCAACATGCAACAGCAAATTATAAGTGGCTACCTGCTCCAATACCTTTTGCGTGATTTGCACTGACGGTGCCTTATACTCTATGATCATCCTTGGATGCATATCACGATCATAAAGCACACTGTCTGCACGCAAACGCTTTGAGCCAACATTCAGAGACACCTCATTGGCCAACAGACCGGAAGGATAATGCAGATCAGAAATAAGATAATGTACAAAATTCTGACGCACCCATTCCTCTGGAGTCAAGGCCACATAACGGTGACGCAATATATCCAGCACCAAGGGCTTTTCACGCGTTCCTCCTATTTTTATATCTCTACAGGGTAGGTTGATTGGAATCATTTTGTTATCTTTGCAAGTGATTATTCTTTGTAGAACGTCAGCAGGCCTCGACCCTGCTTACTAACCTCTTGCAAAGATAGTCATTTATTACGAGAATAACAGATAAGAAAACAGAAACATGGCAGAAAAGAAAGTTTCAGCTTCATTCGACACGCTTATGCAGCAACTTCGAGATAAGAAGTTCGCACCCGTGTATCTACTCATGGGCGATGAACCTTATTATATCGACAAGCTCAGCAACTTCTTCCAAAACCAAATACTCTCTCCAGAACAGCAGGCGTTTGATCTTACTGTCGTTTTCGGTGCTGATGTCAATGCTGCCCAGATAGCAGACTTAGCCATGCAGTACCCCATGATGTCGGAACGGAAAGTAATCATCGTCAAAGAAGCACAAGGACTCAAGTCGTTTGATAAGCTCGAGAAATATGTGCTGCATCCACAGCCTAAGACCATTCTCGTCTTTTGCTATAAAAACGGCACCATCAACAGAAGACTGAAATTTGCCGCCGCCGTCGAGAAGACTGGGGTCATCTATGAAAGCAAGAAACTCAAAGAATGGCAATTGCCTAAATTCATCCTTGACTATGCCAAGCGGCAAAAGGCTTCCATCGATGAGAAGAGTGCGGCTATGATTGCAGATCATATCGGTGCAGACATCAGCCGACTCACCTCCGAACTCGATAAGCTTCTCATCTCCCTGCCCCAAGACAACCGAAGAATCACCCCAGAGATCGTGGAGAAGAACGTAGGGGTCAGCAAGGACTTCAATGCATTTGAACTGAGAGATGCCATTGTTAACAAAAATATTTACAAAGCAAATCAGATCATCTCTTATTTCAATAATAATCCCAAAGCAGGATCGGCCTATAGTCTCGTGCCACTCCTCTTTAATTATTTCCAGAATCTCATGCTGGCATATTATGCTCCCAATCGCAACGATCAATATGCTTTAGCCGAATATCTCGGAATGAGAAGTCCATGGGGAGTAAAAGACTATATAACCGGACTCAAAAACTACACCGGAAGAAAGACTCTACAAATTTTGGATAAACTAGGAGAAATAGATGCCAAAATAAAGGGTTTGGACAACCCAAACACCCCTTCTGAGGAGCTGATGAGGGAACTTATCTTCTTTATTTTGCACTAAAAAGCGCTCAAAAACGCCAAAAACAAGCCAATTTTTCTCTAGAATGGAAATCCTGGAGACACCATTTTTTTAGCCTAACTTCCTAAAAATGAGCGAAGTTAGGCTAAATTTTTTTGCTGAGATTTTAAAAAATAGAATCAGCCTTCATCCTCGTTCAAATAATCGCCAAAATGAGAAAAAACGACTTATATCGTATCGAAAAATTTGATCTTAACATTTATTATTGTTTTATATCTTAGAATTCAAATCTACAAATTTACATCTTAAAACAGAAATATAATCTATAAAATCACATTTCAAAACTATTTGATTCTACAAACACTTATCTCGTATACATGTTTAAATCAACAAAATTAAATTCAAAAACACAAACGGAAAACTATACATATCTATTATTTGTCGGTAAATCATTGAATACCAAGATAGTTAAGGCGATTCTCAAAAGTAGAATCCGTAAAAATCATTAGATTGTCATGCATATTTGCCCTTTTTCCCTCGATTTGATCCAAACAGCGCAAATATAGCTTGATAAAAGCCAAATCTTTAAGTCAAAGCATTGATTGAAAGCTTTATACCAATATGGACATCATTATTTAGATTTTCGAATTCGCAAATCCTATATCTTATGTTTTGGTTTTCAAACATAAATTCTTCAATACTTCAAATATGATTTCATGGCTAAAATTATTGGATTTACATTTGCATATCTCGTTTTTTTGATTTAACTTTGCAAATAATTCAATAATAGCGGTATTTTACGGTTTCCAGAGCACTATGACAGCAGACATGAAAGACAGAATCAAGAAGCTGATGGAAAATCAGCATATGACGCAAAAAATTTTCGCACAGTATACGGGCATCTCTGAAGGCACCCTCAGCGGGATCTTCAATGGACGCACGCGCCCTACCCTGCAAATCGTAGACAACATCCATCAGCGTTTCCCAAAGATTTCCATCAACTGGTTGATGTTCGGAACAGGGCCCATGTATGCCAATCCTTCTGCTGACTTGACAGGAGCCGCTCAACAGACGCCTCCAGCTACCGAAGACGGATCACCTGACGCTTCTGCCCAAGAAGGGACTACCCCACCCGCAAAAGACAATCTTGCAGCAGGGAAGCAGACCGATTCGGCTTCATCTCAAGTCCGACAGCCTTCTCTGTCTTTTGACGAGGGCCCAACTTCCACCGTCCCTTCCTCTCGTCCCGCAGCATCATCCGCAGAGAAGGTAGTAGTGAAATATATTGACAAGCCGCAACGCAAGATAACTGAGATCAGGATTTTCTATGATGATCAGACGTGGGAGTCTTTTGTCCCTAAAAAATAATGTGTGGCAAGAAATGCCGATTTCTTGTTTTTTTTGTGTAAGTTTGTAGTTGCTTATATAAATAAGGTGTAAGGCAGCAGGAATCGCCTGCTGCCGACAAGCCCACTTTAAACCCAGTCATATGAAGAAATATTGTATGGACTTGACAGTGGCTTCAAACGAACATATCAGCGACCACCATGTTCTGCTCAAGCTCACTTCCAAGCAACCTCTCCCAGAAATGCTCCCAGGGCAGTTCGTCAACATTCTCGTGACGGATAGTCCCACGACATTTCTGCGCCGCCCTATCTCCATTAACTTTGTTGATAAGTCCAACAACGAATTATGGTTGCTCGTCGCTGCTGTCGGTGAAGGAACAAAGCATCTGGCCAAGCTTCATCCCGGTGACTCGCTCAACTGTCTTCTCCCGTTAGGTCATGGCTTCAGTAATTCCGAAACGATAAGAAGTGCCATAGGCCACGCCCCACGCGTATTGTTAGTCGGAGGTGGCGTCGGTGTGGCTCCCATTCTCTATCAGGGAGCAGAGATCAAGCACCAGGGAGGCGAGCCCGTGTTTTTGCTTGGCGCCCGCTCGGCCAAAGACCTACTGGAGTTGGATTTGTTTAAGAAAATCGGAGAGGTGAACATCACCACGGAAGATGCTTCTGTTGGTGAGAAGGGATTTGTCACCAATCACTCTGTCCTCCAGAACGAGCATTTTGATTTCATCCAGACTTGTGGCCCCACGCCTATGATGAAAGCTGTGGCGCATTTTGCAAAAGAGAAGAACATCCCATGTGAGGTGTCATTGGAGAATATGATGGCGTGCGGACTCGGTGCCTGTCTTTGCTGCGTGGAAAAGACCACAGAAGGCAACCTGTGTGTATGCAAAGAAGGACCAGTGTTTAATATTAAGAAGTTATTATGGTAGATCTAAGTGTAAATATTCATGACCTTCATCTGACCAATCCTGTGATGACGGCAAGCGGCACATTCGGCTATGGTCTGGAGTTTGCTGATTTGGTTCCCTTGGAAGAGATAGGTGCTATCATCGTCAAAGGCACAACGCTGGAGTGGCGCGAGGGCAACGACTATCCCCGCATGGCAGAGACCGCCAGCGGCATGCTCAACTGTGTAGGATTGCAAAACAAGGGGGTGGACTACTTCTGCAAGCATATCTACCCGGAAATCAAAGACATCAACACGCGTTTCATCGTCAATGTCAGTGGCTCTTCACCAGAACGCTATGCACAGTGCGCCGCCCGAATCGACACCTTGGAAAAGATTCCAGCAATTGAGCTGAACATTTCCTGCCCCAACGTCAAAGACGGGGGCATGGCATTCGGCGTCACATGTGAGGGTGCTGCCAGCGTGGTGAGGGCTGTGAGAAAGGCTTATCACAAGACACTCATCGTGAAGCTCTCACCCAATGTCACTTCTATTGCGGATATTGCCCGTGCCTGCGAGGCAGAAGGCGCAGACTGCGTGTCATTGATCAACACGCTGATGGGCATGGCCATAGACATTGAGCATCGTCGTCCAAAACTAAGTATTGGCACCGGTGGACTGAGTGGTCCTGCGGTCAAACCCGTAGCTGTGAGGATGGTTCACGATGTGGCCAAAGCCGTGAAGATACCCGTCATCGGACTGGGTGGCATCATGACGGCTGAAGATGCGATCGAGTTCATGATGGCCGGAGCCACAGCTATCGAGATCGGCACTGCCAATTTCCTCGATCCCGCCATCAGCGTGAAAGTCAAGCAAGGCATGGCGCAATGGCTGGAACGTCATGGCTGCAAGGACGTGAAAGAGATCATTGGAGTGGTGAAGTAAATTCCACGTACGCGATACCATCATAAAAAAGGATAGGAGAATCGACGATTGCTCGTTTCTCCTATCCTTTTATTCTTGTATGCTTGTATGATACCCATCCCTTGGGTCTAGCCTTCCTTTATGGATTGTTGGCTGATGTTCTCTCTTCCATTTTCTGTTCTGTCCCTTGTTCCTGTGCCTGTTCCTGCACCGATTTACCAAATTCCTTATCGATCTTCAGCCGCCCCACTACCACGAGGGTCAGCAGGCTAAACACGAGAGAGAGCAAAAAGAAATGGCGGTAGCCCATCATGTCTTGCAGAGCACCGGAAACAAGTCCTGGCAGCATCATCGACAGAGACATCATTGCAGAGGCCAGTGCATAGTGACTGGTCTTGTAAGCTCCCTGACTATAATATATAAGGTAGAGCGTATAAGCCGTCAAGCCAAAGCCGTACCCGAATTGCTCGACAAAGACGCAGGCGCTCACCATCCACAACGAGGAGGACTGCGTGTAGCTCAGCAGCAGATAGACCATCTGGGGCAGGAAAAAAGCCAAGGCCATCGGCCAAATCCATTTCTTCAGTCCGTCCCTGCCGGCAAGAATGCCACCCAGGATACCACCCAGCGACACACCGATAATGCCCACCGTGCCCTGTACGAGACCATATTCCTGAGGGGAAAGCCCCAGACCACCGTTATGTCCGGAATCAATCAGAAACAGTGCCGACACCTTTTCCATCAGACCTTCCGGCATACGGAAAAAGATGATGAACAACAGAGCCACCCATATCTGCTCTTTGGCAAAGAAGGTACGGAACGTATGAGAAAACTCTTGTCCGATTGTCTTGAAGTTGACAAAGGGTTTCTTCGCATCTTCCTGAGGACGTGGCAACACACAGTTATGCCAAAGCCACAAAAGAAGGAACAAGCCTGTAACACCAAAGAAAGTCAGACTCCACGAATAAGAAATACTGTTGCGGAAGACAACCTGCAGATTGCCGGCGATCATCACCAGCACACCCTGAGCAAAGATCGTAGCCAGCCGGTCAAAGAGTGAACGGATGCCCATGAAGGTGGCCTGGTGATGTGTGCTCAGTCCCAGCATATAAAAACCGTCGGCCGAGATGCAATGACTCGCGCCGGCAAATGCAATCACCCAAAAGAAGAACAAAGAGCCCTGCAACCAAAAAGATGTGGGAATTGTAAAGGCCACACCACCAAAAGCAGCACCCAACAGCACCTCTGTCAAGATGATCCACCACCGTTTGGTCTTCACCACATTGATCAGCGGACTCCATACCGGTTTTAATATCCAAGGTAGATAGAGCCATGACGTATAGAAAGTGATCTCTGTATTGCTCAGCCCCAACTGCTTATAGAGTATGACAGAAAGGGTCATGATCGTCACCAAGGGTAATCCGTCGGCAAACGACAAAGAAGGCACCCAAAGCCAGGGTGACCTGCGTTCCTGAAAAGTTGCTTCTGTTCTTTCTTTTTTCTTATCGAGCATGATCGTAACTTTTTTTATGTATATAGCTTCGTGAGAATGGCTCCGGGATAATAGTGGGTCAGAATGCGGCCATAGTCATAGCCCTGCTCTCCCATCATGGCGGCACCGATCTGACACAGTCCTACACCATGTCCCCATCCGGCGCCATGAAGCGTGAAGGACAGAGGGAAACCGTCAGCATCGGCGCCGCACTTATCGACGACGAAAGCCGAACTATAGAGATGACTGGTGCTCAGTGCACGGCGTATCTCCAGTTCCTTTCCGAGGATCAGGTCATGGGCCTCCCCAATGATCCTCAGCAGACAGATTCTTCCGCTCTTACCGCGTTGCAAAGGCACAAGGTCCCGGATACGTCCCAACTTTCTCCCTGTCTTTTTCTGTATCAGGCCGGCCAGCTCACGTTGGCTATACTCCACGGTCCAGCGGTAGAAATCCGTCGTCTCCTGGTCATAATCATTGAGGACCTGCGAGAGCACTTTCTTATCCTGCGTGTTGCAGAATGCAGGTGGGGCAGACCGGATCCACCGTTCAGCAGCATCCTCCACCGTCAAGTCGGGAACGAGGTCGCTACAAGAAGTCGCTGTTCCACTTATCTGTTCATTGACCATCTCCGGGGTATCAGCCACGGCCTTCAGATAAGGTTGAGGGCTGTTCTCCCAACAATATTGGAACTCCTCCGTCACGCCGCCACAGCACTTTGAGAAACGTGCGTCACAGATCTTGTCCCCTTCCGTCAGGATCTCACCCCTTGTCTGTCTGATTGCCTCAGCCACCTGCCGGCTTGTCTCCTTGGTAATGCCCTGATAGCGTTGGCAATGATCATCGGCACAAACGTCAAACAAGGTATGATCCTCGCGGTCATACCATTTCACGATCCGGTCCTCATCATCCACCATCTCCGAAGCAGCTGCTCCGGTTCTTGCTCTACCAGAGACCGCTTTCTGTTCCCTGCCACGCTTATCCATCTGCGCCAGCAACCAGGAGCGGGAGATCACCGCATGGGCCTTGAGCAACTCCAGGCTCGACGTGGCACTCATCTCACTGGAGATCACGCTCTCGAGATAGCGCTCCACCGGCAACTCATTCACGGCACAGACCTTGTCACCATTCTGTATCAGGCGCAACGTGCCCAAGAAAGTCTGAGACTCTTGTCGCTCCCAATGAAAATTGACGCCGATCGTCACATCGCTCAGCGTAAACGACGTTTCCGTCGCCACAGGAGAGAAAACCAGCTCTTGATATACCTTGCCTTTCCACAAGATACCTTGGTCTGTCATCTCCGCCTTCTGCACACCTTCTACAGCACGTCCCAAGACGGTATATGCTCCATTCAAGGTGAAATGAATGGTCATACCACTGACAATTCCTACCTTCACTTGTGGTTCACAATGGTATTCTTTCGTTGGAAAATTCATAGACATTACCTATATAATAAGGTGTTTAATGATGCAAAGATAGCTATTTTATGCCACAATATCCCTACTTTACTCAAAAAGTTTGTATCTTTGCACTATGAATAAGAAAAATCTCCTTGGCATGACCCTGCCTGAACTCAAGCAAGTGGCCCTTGAGCTCGGCATGCCCTCTTTCACCGGAGGACAGATGGCTAAATGGATCTACGGACAGCACGTTAGTTCCATCGACGAGATGACCAACATCTCAAAAGCCAACCGCGAAAAACTCAATGAGCACTATCAGATAGGCTGTGCCAAGCCTATCGATGCCCAGCACTCCAAAGACGGCACCATCAAGTATCTCTTCCCCGTCACAACCACCGCAGGAATTGACTCAGCGTCAGCAAGCAGGAAGTTTGTCGAGACGGTGTATATTCCTGAGGACGACCGTGCCACGCTATGTGTCTCATGCGAGGTGGGCTGCAAGATGAACTGTCTGTTCTGTCAGACAGGCAAGCAGGGCTTTGAGGGTTATCTCACAGCCACAGACATTCTCAACCAGATCTACAGCCTGCCCGAGCGCGACAAACTCACCAACATCGTCTTCATGGGACAAGGAGAACCCATGGACAACCTCGACAATGTGCTGCGCACTACCGAGATCCTCACCGCCCCCTACGGATATGCATGGAGTCCCAAGCGCATCACGGTCAGCAGTGTCGGTCTCAAGGACAAACTGAAGCGGTTCCTGGAGGAGAGCCAGTGCCATGTGGCCATCAGCCTGCACTCACCACTCCATGAACAGCGCCAGGAGCTGATGCCCGCAGAAAGGGGAATGGCCATTGAGGATGTCGTGGAACTGCTCCGCAACTACGACTTCTCACACCAACGCCGACTGTCGTTTGAGTATATCGTCTTCGGAGGTCTCAACGACTCTCTTTCTCATGCCCAGGCGATCGTACGGCTGCTTCATGGCCTGGAATGCCGCGTCAACCTCATCCGATTCCACCAGATCCCCCACGTGCCATTGCATGGCGCCAGCGATGAGAAGATGGAAAGCTTCCGCGATTATCTCACTCAGCATGGCATCTATACGACCATTCGGGCCAGCCGTGGACAAGACATCTTTGCCGCGTGCGGCCTGCTCAGCACGGCCAAGAAAAACGCAGAGAAATGAGGCTCGATGAAGAAGAGAGCGCATCTAGGATATAAAGAATCCCCCCGTGAAGAAATCGTGTCATAGCTTCACAAAGATTGGAAGTGGACTACTGCTGTTGCTGTCGCTTTCCGTTCTGAGCTGCCGGAAAGGCGGATTGTTGCCGCGCTCCGGCGGACAACTCTATGAGGTCCTGCTCGTGGGTGATCAGGGAGGCATCGTGCATGATGCGCTGTCTGCCGATGTGGATGGCCTGCCGCAGCCTGAACCCTGCTTCGACGTGTCTGATATCAGCCGCCATGATTTTGGCAGCACGCTCCATTATACGCGCAACATCGTTCTCGTCGACATCAACCCCGATGTCTATACCCGTCCTTCGATACGGAGCGAGCGCAACGTATGGGCACAGCCACAAACGGTGGTGCATATTGGTGCCCCCACAGCCGACGCTCTCCGAAGCTGTATCGACAGCATCGGCCGGCGACTGCGACATCTTCTCAACCTCTCCGAGACAAGGAAACAACTCAGCATTCTCCGCCATGAGCGAAACACGAAGGCAGAAAAAGTCATACGACAGATGTTCGGCATCGACTTATGGATTCCTGCTGACATGACCGCCAGCAAACGGGGAAAAGACTTCCTGTGGATGAGCAACAACTCGGCCACGACGATGCAGAATATCGTGGTCTACCGCGACTGGCGCCGCAATGACCCAACTAAAGGACAGCCCATGGACAAGCACGAAAGTGCTTTCCGCCGCTTCTTGGACGCACGCAACTATATGTTGGGACACAACATCCTCGGAGAGACCGACAGCATGCACATGGCGACAGTTCCAGAAAGCATCCTGACCGACAGCAGGGGGGACTACCGTGGCTTGTGGATGATGACAAACGATGCCATGGGCGGGCCGTTTGTCAGCAGGTTGCTGCCGATGAGACAGGGCCGGACACAAGACGGATACACTTGCCAACACATTGTCGTCGAAGGCTTTGTCTTCGCTCCGGGCAAGAGCAAGCGCAATGCCATCCGACGGCTCGAAGCCGTACTCTGCACCATGAAGGAGAACAACAAATGATTTCATATATCTAAAATATAAGACCAACAACCATGAATAACAACAAAATACGCGTGGCCATCACACACGGCAACACCAACGGCATCGGCTACGAGATGATCTTCAAGGCTTTTGAGGAGCTCGAGATGTTTGAGCTCTGCACGCCCATCATATATGGCTCACCGAAAGTAGCTGCCTATCACAGCAAGACGCTGGGCATCAAAGACAATTTCACCATCATCAAAGATGCACGTGAGGCTCAGGACGGCAAACTCAACATTCTGCCGGCCGTCGACGAGGAAGTGAAGGTGGAGCTCGGTGTCCCCTCTCCCGACGCCACCATGGCTGCCGTGAAGGCTCTCGACCGCGCCATCACCGACTACAAAGACGGTCTCTTCGATGTGATGGTCTGCGCACCAGCCTCCAAAGGTGAGGCGCATGTGGGCGGCTTCGACTTCCCGCCACGCGACAAATACATCGAGCAGTGCATCGGCGAGGGCAAGCATGCCTTGAACCTGCTCATCAACGGCGACATGCGACTGGCTCTCATGACCGGTGACATGGCCTTGAAAGAGGTGCCTGCCTCCATCACATCCAGCGACATCATTGAGAAGGTGGCTATCCTCTTCTCCACCCTGCGCCGTGACATGCGCATCTCCAATCCGCGCATTGCCGTGCTGGCTCTCAACCCGGCGGAAAAAGACAATGCGCTCGGACAAGAGGAGACGGAGGTCATCCAACCGGCCATTCAGAAACTGGCTGACGCTGGTGTCAATGTCTTTGGTCCTTACCAGGCCGACGAGTTTTTCCAGCAAGGTGATTACATGGCCTTTGATGCCATCCTGGCCATGTACCACGATCAGGGACTGACTCCGTTCAAGGCGCTCCATCCCGACAACAACGTCAGATATATGGGAGGACTGCCCTTAGTGGCCACTGCTCCAGATCTCTCTCCATGCTTCGATATCGCAGGAAGGGGTGTTGCCGATCCCACTCCGCTGCGCCATGCCATCTATGCTGCCATCGACGGTTTCCGCAACCGCCGCTCCTACGATGAGCCGCTGGCCAACCCGCTGCCCAAGCTCTATCACGAGAAGAAAGACGACAGTGAAAAGGTGCGCTTCTCCATCCCTAAGAAGCACGAGAACGCTATCAAAGAACGACTCAACAATCATCCGGCATCCACTACCTCCAAGGCTTCTGCCGGTGAGAATGACGCCCTGTAAAGATTAAATAGATCATCATATTATTTTCCTCGACCGTATGAAAAAGAAATACCAAAATGGCTTCTTTATCTTTGGCCTCATCGTTCTGATCATTATGGTCACCCAGCTCGACTTTGCGCAAGTCTGGGCCGGACTGAAACATGCCGGCTACTGGTTCTTCGCTGTCTTGGCCCTGTGGATGTTTCTCTACGTGTTCAACACCTCAGCCTGGTATCTGATCATCAAAGGTGTCTGCCATCAGCCGTCCACCGATGCCAAACCGGTGAAGCGCATCCCCTTTCTGTGGCTCTACAAAGTCACCATCTCGGGCTTTGCGCTGAACTATGCCACGCCGGGCGGACTGATGGGCGGCGAGCCTTACCGCATCATGGAGCTGGCGCCGAAGATCGGAACAGAGCGGGCGTCTTCCTCCGTGATCCTCTATGCCATGACCCATATCTTCAGTCACTTCTGGTTCTGGCTGCTGTCAGCTATCGTCTTTCTTTTCATCCATCCTTTCTCGGTCTTCTACACCGTGCTCATGCTGGCGATCATCGCCTTCTGCATCCTGGGCATCTGGTTTTTCATGGTGGGATACCAAAAAGGACTGGCCAACCGGGTGATGAAGTTCCTGAGCCATCTGCCGATGGTCAAGCGCTGGGCTGCACCGTTCATTGAGCGCCATCGTGAGCAACTCAACACCATCGACCGTCAGATCGCCGCCCTCCACAAGCAACAGCCCCGCCATTTCATCGGCGCTGTGGCACTGGAACTCGCCTGCCGCATCTGCTCGGCCCTGGAGATTTTCTTCGTCCTGCTCGTTCTCATGCCCCACGTCAATTTTGTCTACTGCGTGCTCATCCTGGCCTTCACCTCGCTCTTTGCCAACCTGCTCTTCTTCATCCCGCTGCAGCTTGGCGGCCGTGAGGGCGGTTTTCTCATGTCGTCCACTAGCCTGGGACTCTCAGCCAGCGCCGGCATCTTCGTGGCGCTGATCGTCCGCATCCGCGAACTCGTATGGACGGGCATAGGACTGTTGCTCATCAAACTCGAGAAGAGCGCTAAGGAGAAGTGACCGCAGGAGGAGCGTTAGCGACAACTCGTCTTTCCGAGTTTCCAAGCATTTTCCCATAAAAGGGGCGGGGCACATCTCCCGCCCCTTTTTTGTGTTTTTGTCGATTTTCATTCATCACATGACTTGTTTTTAGGTATCGCACCTTGCTTTTCGTTGTTTTTTCTCTTGCACGCTTTCGTAGCTTGTGATGATGTCAGCGAAGCGCCGCATGAAGGAGCTGACATTGGCTTTCACATTAGGTGTACGGGGAATCGTCAGCCGGATGCTGATGACCTCGTTGGTCTCTTTCACCACGCCACTCTCCGTGGCGGTGATCACTCTCCAAGGAGAGTTTTCTGTCGGATTGCTGTTGTACGGGTGGAAAAGGAATTGCCCGGAGTCGTCGATGATCGCCGAACCTCTGATTGCTTTTTGTGACATAGAGTAATAAAGAGATTTTACCAGATAACTGGGTAGATGTTTAGGAGTTTTTAGTTCCGTTCGCAAAGATAGGGAAAACATTCATACGTTGTTCAAAAATTAACTATTTTAATATTTATTGCCGTATATTTACATATATGATTTCCTATGAAGTGTAACAAATGTAACTCGTAACTACGTAACTCGGGTATGGTTTTATAGGTGGATTTAATAAATATATTCCTAAATATAATAATGTACGCGCGCGTACATTATATATATAGAGTCTAAATAATATATATAATAAATGACTATATGCAGACCACCCCTGAGTTACGTAGTTACGAGTTACATTTGTTACACCTCGCACTTCCCTCAAAAATAAAATCCGAACCTTCACAACAAATTTTCTTCGCTTTCTCGTCTGGCTGTCCTGGCATACCCATCAGGCAACATTCGAAGTACTGTTAGGCGGGGGTAGAGATGCTATTTGGCAACAATAACCATACCACTATGCACTATATTGTTAACCACTACTAAAATTCGATATACTCCAGAAAAAAGGCCTTTTTTATTTTGCTTTTTCCGATTTTATGCCGTAACTTTGCAGTGAAAGTAAAACCAATTCTAATCCTTAAAAAATATGGCAATACACATCAGACTACAACAAAACAAGATCAAGGGCAGCAACACTGCCTGCGAGAAGCAAAGGCACGAAAGCTCCGAAATAGCGTTTTTTCATCTTGGGCAACATCTTTTTCTGCCAAAATTGCAGTTTTCTCAAATAAAATGCGTAATTTTGTCATCTCATGAATACAACAGAACTGCAACGAATCAAACAGCGCTACAATATCGTAGGCAACAGCGACGATCTGAACCATGCCCTTGACGTGGCTCTGCAAGTGGCGCCCACCGACCTGAGTGTGCTCATCGTCGGCGAGAGTGGTGTGGGCAAGGAGATCATCCCGCGTGTCATCCACGACAACTCCCCCCGCAGACGCGAACGCTACTTCGCCATCAACTGCGGTTCCATTCCGGAAGGAACTATCGACAGCGAGCTCTTCGGACACGAGAAAGGCGCCTACACCGGGGCTATCGGCGAGAGCGAGGGATACTTCGGTGTTGCCAACAAAGGCACTATCTTCCTCGACGAAGTCGGCGAACTGCCCATGGCCACGCAGGCACGCCTGTTGCGCGTGCTCGAGACGGGCGAATATATCCGCGTTGGCGGACAGGAGATCCGCAAGACCGATGTGCGCATCGTGGCCGCCACAAATGTCAACATGCGCAAGGCCATCTCTGAAGGACGCTTCCGCGAGGACCTCTACTACCGTCTCAACACCATCCCCATACAGATGCCGCCACTGCGCGACCGCGGAAATGACATTCTACTGCTCTTCCGGCTCTTCGCCATGCAGATGGCTGACAAATACCACCTGCCGAAGATCACGCTCACAGAAGATGCCAAACAGCTCATGCTCCACTATAAATGGCCGGGAAACGTAAGACAGCTCAAAAATATCACCGAGCAGATGTCTGTGCTCAGCGAAGACCGGGAGATCAACGCCGAACAGCTCAAGCACTTCATCCCCGACGATCCCGAAAGCACCGAGCTCGCCACCATCAGCCGTCCCGGGCAGCACTCCTACGAGAATGAGCGCGAAGCACTCTACAAAATCCTCTATGAGCTCCGGGGCAGCGTCGCCAACCTCCGGCACGACCTCAACTCCATGAGAAAACAGCTTGATGATGCACGGGAACTGGGCAATGCCAACACATACAGCAACCAGTATCTCAACCCTGCCGAGACCTCCATGCCCGCACTCACGCCTGCAGGACACAGTCTCACAAGCTATAGTGACATCTCGACTACCCAAGACGCCGAAGCCGAGGAAATCAAGGCGGAGCCCGAAAGCCTCAACCTCAACGATCTCGGACGGCAGATGGTGGAGAAAGCACTCGAAAGAAACAATGGCAACCGGAAGAAAGCCGCCCAGGAACTGGGCATCTCTGACCGCACGCTCTATAGAAGAATCAAACAGTATGGTCTCGATAAGAAATAACAAACACAGCATCAGATATGGCCTGCTGACCCTCACTCTGCTGCTCTCGAGCCTCGCAATGCTCACGGCATGCAAGGTGAGCCTGAAGTTCAACGGTGCCAGCATCGACTACACCAAGACAAAGACCATCCGCATCGCTGACTTCCCCATCCGCTCCAGCTATGTCTGGGGACCGATGGGGCCGATGTTCAACAACCAACTCAAAGATGTCTTTGCCAACCACACCCACCTGCAGCAAGTCAAGCGCGGTGGAGACCTGGTGATCGAGGGCGAGATCACACAGTACAGCCAGCGCAACAAATCGGTATCGAGCGAAGGCTATTCCGCCCAGACAGAGTTGTCCATGACCGTCAACGTGCGCTTCACCAACAACGCCAACCACAGTCAGGACTTCGAGAAACAGTTTACCTCCACCAAGAGCTATGAGACCACTCAAAGTCTCACCAGCGTACAGCAGGAACTCGTACAGCAGATGTGCGAGGACCTTACCGACCAAATCTTCAATGCCACCGTTGCCAACTGGTAAATATCATGGACATAGCGCAATACATACAACACCCTGAGCTTCTGGACCGCGAGACCGTATATGATCTCCGGAGCCTTCTTGCGCTCTATCCCTACTATCAGAATGCACGGTTGCTGCTGCTCAAGAATCTCTATCTGCTCCACGATCCCTCGTTCAACGAGGAACTGCGCCAGGCAGCCATCTACATCACCGACCGCAAGGTGATCTTCAACCTCGTGGAGGCTGCGCACTATCAGCTAAAGGACAACAGAAAAGAGCGTCAGGAGCCCCGCGATGCAGCACAGACTACTAAAAAAGGCGACCGCACGATCTCGCTGATCAACAACTTCCTCGATACCATCCCTGAGGATGAGAAAGAAAAGGAGAAGCCCAAGAAGACCAAGCGCAAGCCTACACCGGCCGATGCCGCCGTGGACTACGTCTCCTATCTCCTTGAGACAGAAGACGAGGACGAACAGGAAGAGAGCCAGGAGCAGCCCCCTCTGAAAGGCCAAGATTTGATTGATAATTTCATCAACAATGACAAGGGAAAAATCAAATTAAAGGAAACGCCTGAGTATCTTCCCAAAATCGAAGAGGAAGAAAACAAAGACGACTCCAAAGAGGATAAAAGCTATTTCACCGAGACATTAGCCAAGATTTACATCAAGCAGGGCCGATATGAGAAAGCTTTGGAAATTATTCAGCAATTAAATTTGAATTATCCAAAAAAAAATGCTTACTTTGTAGATCAAATTCGCTTCTTAGAAAAGTTGATATTAAATAATAAAAATAATAAGTAAAAATTTATGTACACGTTTTTTGTTATCCTCATCTGTGTGGCTTCAGTGCTGATGATCGGCATTGTACTCATCCAAGAGTCCAAGGGTGGCGGTCTGTCGAGCAACTTCTCTTCTACCAACGCCATCATGGGTGTGCGCAAGACCACAGATTTCGTAGAAAAGGCTACATGGGGCCTGGCTGCCTTCATGGTCCTCATGAGCATCGTTTGCTCATACACCGCGCCGCAGAGCACTGCTGACCAGAGTGTGCTCGAAAAGGCTGCTACGGAAAGCCAGACAACCAATCCTACCAACACACAGGGCTTCCAGGCCGGCCAGCAGGCTCCTGCACAGGGTGCTGCCAATGGTGCCGCCGCTCCTGCACAAGGTGCTCAGAAAGCCCCTGCAACACCGGCTGCTCCGGCAAAATAACAGAAAATTGCAAAAAAGTAAGGGATAAATTTGGTAGTATCAAAAAAATCCCTTACCTTTGCACTCGCTTTTGAGAAACATCTCAGTCACAGACTAAGACCGCTCTCTGTAAGCAGACATGGTGGGCGTAGTTCAGTTGGTTAGAGCGTCAGATTGTGGTTCTGAATGTCGTGGGTTCGAGTCCCACCCCCCACCCCTCAAAAATCCCCGTAGTCCAAGCGACTGCGGGGATTTGTCGTTTATATCGAGCCTACCCTCTCTATCGATACCAAGAAAGAAGCCCGCCTTTTTTATATATAATATTTGGAGGCTATCATATTTATTATTATCTTTGCGCATAGGAAACAAAACAAGCCATGGTAACACAGAAAGAGACTCGAGAGAAAGAACGCTCCAGCAGGGAAAGCCTCGGGAAGTTCTTCTATGACCTTGCAAAGGCCACTTTCACGATTATGGTGCTCACGAATTCCATAGCATTATTCATATCGACTAACTATGTATTAGCTGGTATATTCATTGCGGTAGGATTGACTTCCACGGCAGTACTTGCAAGAATAGGTTATTCAATAATTAAAAAGTAAGAACTATGATAATAATGATTATGACATATGGTGCCATTGCCCTTTGCGGCCTCGGCATTCTGCTTTGGTTCCGTACCAAAAGCGGGAAGAAGTGGCTATCTGATCTATAAAGTTAGCACTTTAAGAAACGTACGTTCTGCGTTAGCCGTTCGGTTTGCCACGACTGTGCCGTGATCCTTGTTCCGCCCTCTATTGCCCGTCAGAAACAGCAAATCCCTGCTGCTCCTTAGGAACAGCAGGGATTTGCTATTATCTATCACCTGCGGCTCAGTCTGCCTTTGCCACATGCTTGCGCTTCCCGCTAAACTCCGTGAAGTCGACACGAATGATGCCAACACGGTGAAACGACTTCTCGCTATACTTATACCCGATCTCCTTGAAGTCGGGCGACAGCTTGTCCACCAGCAGATGCAGTGCACGCATCATCTCTTCGGCAGAGAGATGGATATGCGCCTCACCCCGCAGGATGACGCTTTCATACTCGGTCGTGAAGTTACGGGGCAGCAGATGTACACGGCCAATGATACAGAACGACACATCGGGATGCGCCTCCAAAGCTCTTAGCTTATGACCCTCAGGAGCGCAATGGATGTAGATGGAGTGATCACCGTCCCACACATAGTTGAGCGGCACTCCATAACCGGATCCGTCGACGTCCTGCATCGACAGCACACCATACTCACTCTCACGCAAGAGCTCCAGCGCCCTTCCCTCGTCCATCAGCCGGTCCTGCCGGCGGATGGTGTCGTTCACGTATTTCATGTCTTCTATCCTTTAATCATCGTTATCATCATCTTGAAAGGCTGGTCTGCCTTCACTGCATGACGCGCACCTGCGGGGATGACGAGCGCCTCACCGGCATGGAGACGCAGCGGCTCGTCTTCCAGGATAAAGATCATCTCACCGTCGAGCACCTGTATGAGAGCATCAAATGGTGCCGTGTGCTCGCTCAGCTCCTGACCCTTATCAAAAGAAAACACCGTGATACTTCCTGCCTCGTTGTGCACAAGTTCACGGCTGACCACACTGCCCTCGGCATAATCTACGAGTGCCTGAGGCGCAAATACCTTTCCTTTTTCAAACGTTGCCATAAAAGTAATATTATAATGTATAATGTAAAAAGTATAATGTATAAATAATTGAGGAAAATGAAAAATGAATAAATAACAGCGCAGAAAGGAAGATGCCCTTCACGCCATTATTTATTCATCATCATTTATACATTACGCATTAATCATTGTCTGGATGTCCTCATCGACCGTGGAGATAGTGCCAAGGCCAAAGCTGTCCTGCAGCACTTTCAGCACACCGGGAGAAACGAAGGCGGGCAACGTAGGACCGATGTGGATGTTCTTCACACCGAGGCTCAGCAAAGCGAGAAGCACGATGACGGCCTTCTGCTCATACCATGCGATGTTAAAGGCAATCGGCAGGTCGTTGATGTCGGCAGCACCGAAAATCTCCTTGAGCTTCAAAGCCACCACAGCCCAAGAATAGCTGTCGTTGCACTGTCCGGCGTCGAGAACGCGGGGAATACCATTGATGTCGCCGAGGTTGAGCTTGTTGTACTTATATTTAGCGCAGCCAGAGGTGAGGATGACCACATCCTTCGGCAGTGCCTGTGCGAAGTCGGCATAGTAGTTACGGCTCTTCATACGGCCATCGCAACCGCTCATGACGACGAACTTACGGATAGCACCGCTCTTGACAGCCTCCACGATCTTGTCAGCAAGGGCGAAGACCTGATCATGGGCGAAGCCGCCGACGATCTCTCCGTGCTCGATCTCCTCGGGAGCCTGGCACTGGCGAGCCATCTCGATGACCTCAGAGAAGTCCTTATGGCCATCAGGACGTGTAGCGATATGCTTCCATCCGGGGAAACCGGTGGAGTTAGCGGTAAACACGCGGTCTGCGTAGTTGGCCTTCGGTGATGGCGGCACGATACAGTTGGTCGTGAAGACGATAGGACCATTGAAGTGAGCGAACTCTTCCTTCTGCTTCCACCAAGCATTGCCGTAGTTGCCTACGAGGTGCTTATATTTCTTCAGCTCAGGATAGTAATGAGCGGGAAGCATCTCACCGTGGGTATAAACGTCGATGCCTGTGCCCTCGGTCTGCTCGAGCAGATCAGCGATGTCATGCAGGTCGTGTCCACTGATAAGGATACCCGGACGCTTGCCTACACCGATGTTCACCTTCGTGATTTCGGGCTTGCCATAAGCGCCTGTATTAGCTTTGTCGAGCAATGCCATCACGTCGACACCGTATTTGCCGGTAGTGAGGAGCAGCTGGAGCAGCTCGTCAGCGGTAGCGTCGGGATTGGTGATACCAGCCAGAGCCTCAGCCATGAAGCGTGCAATAGCCTCGTCGCGCTGTCCCAGGCGTGCGGCATGCTCATAGTAAGCAGCCATACCTTTGAGTCCAAGCACGATGGTCTCCTTGAGAGAGCGGATATCCTCGTTGGTGTTGCGCAAAACGGTCTCACGGTCACCCTCGGCCTCGTAGTCGCTCTTCTCACCGCCCCACTCTACTTCGTGATAGTTGGGCAGAGTGACATTCTGCAGACCAGCCTCATTGAGCAGCTGCTTCTTTATAGCAATACCATTATCGACTTTCTGCAGCAGTGCATTGTCATCGAAGTTGGCATTGGTGATGGTAGCGAAGAGTGCGTCAACGATGAAGTCCTCGACAGCATAATTGACTGCATGACCATTCTTCAGCAAAGCATCGTAGATTGTTCCGACACCACGCGTCACACTCAAGAGCAAGTCCATCCAACGGCTTGTCTCTGGTTTCTTACCACATACGCCGCTCACGGTGCAGCCTGTGCCCTTAGCGGTCTCTTGACATTGAAAGCAAAACATCATTGTTCGATATAATTATAAATGCGAAGTTAGAATAAAATATGTATGAAGTGTTATGAATAACTTGTCATAAACGACTCATCTCAGAAGCGCGAGCCTTCCATCTCGATGGCCTTGGGGAAAATGATATCATTCTCCACATGTGTATGCTCCTTGAGGTTCTCACGGAATTCACAGAGTTGCCGCATCAGCTCCTTGTAGTCGTCAGAGGCGTCAGCCGGAGCCTGATAGTCATTGAGCAGTGTGGCGATACGTTCGTGGCGCTGCAGCTCAGCATCATGGTCCGACATCATCACGCTGATGGGATTGCGCACCGATCCACAGTGCATCGGAGCGATAGGCTGCTGATGACGCACGGCCTCATAGAGATCAAGGATATAGGGGAAGAGCACCCGCTCTTCTTTCATCAGATGGGTATCAAGATCCGAGAGAGACTGACTGAAGAGTTGCTCCACTTCATCGAGTACGAGATTTTCCATCATTACCTTACTGATAAGCTTCAATGTGCCCGGTCCCTTCTCACGTACCCCACGGTGATGCACCTTGAGGACATAGTCGATGAGCAAGTCAAGCGGCCACTCACTGAAATTGTATCTGCTTTTGTCTTCCATGATTTCTTTGTCGTTTTTATGTTTACGTCGGCAAAGGTACTATATTTCCGTCAACAGGGCTGGTCACAATTGTGACCCTAAATGCGTTAATATGAGTTAAAGTGCAGATAATCACGGACTCACACCCTGTTATGCCCTCATGATGATAGCCGGCTAACAACCCTAAAAAAGAAAAAAAGAGACTGACTGACACTACTTCTTAAACTTTAGTGTCATCCATACGTCAAATAAACAAATAAATCTGATAGAATCAACTTTCATTTTGAATAGCAAGCATGAAGAAAGTATTACTACTCGCCCTTTTGCTGACAATAGTGATAGCATCGGCGACAGCACAACAAAAAATTAGCGGCATGCTCATCGACCGTGACTCCAAGGAGCCTGTGCCGATGGTAACCATTCAATTGCTGAAGTCCGACTCAGCCTTTGTCTCAGGCACGGTAAGCAATGACAGTGGTAAGTTTGTCATCCAGGCACCAGCCCCCGGCAGATACCTGCTCAAGATCTCCAGTATTGGCTATGTCACGGCCATCAAACATCTGCAAATGGAGGCTGAGCACGACTTGGCCATGGGCAACATCGTCATCCACTCCGATGCCGTGATGCTCAAAGAGGCTCAGGTGACAGCACAGGCGTTGAAGGTGACGCTCAAGGAGGACACCTTTGTATACAACAGTGCCGCCTACCGTACTCCTGAGGGCTCCACCATCGAGGAACTCGTCAAGCGATTGCCCGGCGCACAGGTCGACGACGACGGCAAGATCACCATCAATGGCAAAGAGGTGAAGAAGATCATGCTCGACGGTAAGGAGTTTATGACCGGCGACACCAAGACGGCCATGAAAAACATCCCGACAAGCATCATCGACAAGGTGAAAGCTTACGACCAGAAGAGTGACCTGGCACGGGTCACGGGTATCGACGATGGGGATGAGCAGACGGTGCTCGACTTCGGTACCAAGGCTGGCATGGGCAAGGGCACCATAGCCAACGTCGATCTCGGTGTAGGTACCAAAGAGCGGTATGCCGAGAGACTCTTCGGCGGATTGTTTAACAAGGAGGCACGTGTCTTCGTCATGGGCAACGCCAACAATGTCAACGACATGGGATTTGGCGGACGTGGCGGCTTCGGCAGAAACCGCAATGGACTCAACGCCTCGAAGATGGGCGGAGCAAATGTCAACTATGAGAAGAAAAACGTCATCAAAGTCGACGGTAGCGTCAGATGGAACCATAGCGATGGCGACATCTTCTCGAAGAACTCCAGTGAGAACTTCGTCAGCAAGTCGGCGTCCTTCTCCAACAGCCTCAACCAAAGCTATTCCCGCTCCAACAGCTGGAACGGGCAGGCACGCATCGAGTGGACACCCGACACGATGACCAACATCTTGTTCCGGCCTACTGCCAGCTACTCCACCAGCGACGGACTGGGCAACAACAACTCGGCATCCTTCAACGACGATCCATATAAATATGTGGTGGATCCGCTCACTGAGGACGGTCTGAAGACTCTCGACGAGAATGGACAGCTCGTCAACAGCCGGCGCAACACTTCCATGAGCTATTCACGCAACAAGAGCCTCGGCGCAGAACTGCAATACAACCGTCGTCTCAACAGCCGTGGGCGAAACATCACGCTGCGTGCCGACGCCAACTACTCCGACAACGATAGCAAGAACCTCTCCACCAGCAACGTGCATCTCTATCAGATTCAAAACGCTCTGGGGCAGGACTCTACCTATCAGACCAACCGCTACAGCGTCACGCCGACAAAGAACTACGACTACACCTTGCAGGCTACCTACAGCGAACCACTGTGGCGCGGAGCATTCCTGCAACTGCGCTACCGCTTTAAATACAGCTACAGCAAGAGTGACCGCTCCACCTATGACTTCTCCAATCTCGGCGAAGACTTCTTCTCGGGCATCAATCCCGCCTACGGCTCATGGGACAACTATCTCGACCGTCTCGCCAACCCCTATACCGATTATCTCGACTCTAACCTGAGCCGCTACTCGGAATATAAAAACTACACGCATATCGTGGAGCTCATGCTGCGCATGATACGCACCAAATGGCAACTCAACGCCGGTGTGATGGCACAGCCACAAAAGTCGCACTATATCCAGGACTACCAGGGCATCAGCGTCGACACCACACGCAATGTCTTCAACATCTCCCCGACCTTCGACTTCCGCTACCGCTTCAGCAAGGTCAGCAACCTGCGCATCAACTACCGCGCCAACACGTCGCAGCCCAGCATCTCGCAGTTGCTCGACATCACCGACGACTCTGACCCGCTCAACATTCAGAAGGGTAACCCGGGACTGAAACCGTCGTTCACTCAGAACTTCCGCTTCTTCTACAACAACTACTGGGAGAAGACACAACGCGCAATGATGGCACACCTGGGATTCTCCACGACAAACAACTCCATCAGCTCTAAGGTCACCTACGACGAGAAGACGGGTGGGCGGACCACACGGCCGGAGAACATCAACGGACAATGGAATATGAACGGTGCCTTTATGTTCAACACGCCGCTCGACTCAGCCGGCATCTGGAACATCAACACGTTCACCAACATGAGCTATGCCAACAACGTGGGGTATGTAACGCTCAACAGCACCTCCGACTCACAGAAGAGCACTACCAAGGACCTCAACATCTGGGAGCGCCTCTCGGGCAGCTACCGCAACAGTTGGCTGGAGGTGGAGCTCGACGGACAGCTCTCCTATCGCCACTCTCGCAATGACCTTCAGTCCACCGCCAACCTCGACACTTGGCAGTTTGCCTATGGTGCCAACATCAACTTCTCTCTGCCCTGGGGCATGACACTCGCTACCGACCTGCACGAGAACAGCCGCCGGGGATACAGCGATCCCTCGCTCAACACCAACGAGCTGGTATGGAACGCACAGCTCTCACAGAGCTTCCTGCGTGGCAAGCCTCTCACTGTGATGCTTCAGTTCTACGACATTCTCCACAATCAAAGCAACCTCTCACGCACCCTCACGGCCATGCAGAGCAGCAACACGGAATACAACAGCATCAACAGCTATGTGATGCTCCACGTCAACTATCGTCTCAACCTCTTCGGCGGCAAAGGCATGGGTCCCGGCGACGGCCGTCGTGGTCCCGGCATGGGTCCCGGTCGTGGAGGACGTCCGCCAATGGGAGGCTTCGGTGGTGGCAGACCTCCACGTGGCGGTGGCTTCGGTGGATTCTAAAACAGGATGTACTAAAGCATTAAGTCCTAAAATACTTGGGCTTTAGGCACTAAAGCCAAAAACACCAAACATTAAAGCATTAAAAAAGGGAACTCTTGACAGAGTTCCCTTTTTTTGTTTTTATATGACTACGCGACTCTTGACAGCCGCCCTATATAATAAGGAGTATCCTACAGAGCATTCACCGCCTTGGCAAGTTTCTCCAAAGCCTGACGAATATATTCTCGCGGTGAGCCTACATTGAGTCGCATGAAGCCTTCCCCACCAGGGCCAAACATCTCGCCATCGTTGAGTGCCAAATGGGCTTTGTCTATAAAGAGATCGAGCAGCTGTTCATGACTGAGATGAAGGTCACGGCAGTCAAGCCATACCAAGAAGGAAGCCTGAGGACGCAGGGGACGGACACCCGGTATATGCTCCCGGCAATAGTCCTCCACAAAACGGATGTTATCCTCGACATAAGCCAGCATCTGCCGACGCCACTCCTCTCCCTTGCGGAAGGCGGCTATCGTGGCGATATGGGCAAAGATATGCGCCTCGTCCAGTTCGTTGGCCTTGAGCCAGCCATAGAAGCGGTCACGCAATTCCTTGTTGGGCACTATGGCGTGGCTGGTGATGATGCCAGCGATATTAAAGGTCTTCGTAGGCGACTGGAACGTGATGCTGATGTTGGCGGCTTTCTCCGACACACTGGCAAAAGGAATATGGCGGTAGCCAAAGAGTGCCATGTCGCAATGGATCTCATCCGAGATGACCAAGAGATGATGGTCATAGCAGAAGTCAGCCAGTCGGCTGAGCGTCTCACGTGTCCAGCAGATGCCAGCAGGATTATGAGGATTGCAGAGGATCAGCAACCGGCACTTGTCGTCGCAGACACGTTCCAAGCCCTCAAAATCCATGTCGTAATAGCCATCCTCACGCCGTATGAGCGGATTCCACACCACTTCCCGATGATTGCCACGGGGCGTGAGGAAGAAAGGATGATAGACCGGCGGCATGACGATCACCTTCTCGTCGGGTTTCAGAAAGATGTTGCAGACCAGTCCTATGCCCTTGACGATGCCGGGAATAAATGACAGCCACTCCCGCTTGATGTCCCACTGATGATGGGAGAGTACCCAATCGTGAATAGCCGGGAAGTAATCCTCGGGCTCCACCGTGTAGCCCAAAATAGGATGATCAAGCCGATGGCGCAAGGCATCAAGAATCGCCGGGCAGACGGCGAAGTCCATATCTGCCACCCACAGGGGTTGCAGGTCGTCGCGACCCCAGCGTGGTTTCAGCGCCTCGTGCATGAGATCACCCGAACCACGGCGCTCAATGATCGTATCGAAATCGTATTGCGTAACTCTCATAATTCCTATGATTATCCCTCCAAAGCCTGCTTGATGTCCTCAAAGAGGTCGTCGACATCCTCCAAGCCGATAGAAAGACGGATCGTCGTATCGTTGACATCCATCGCCTTTTTCATCTTATCGGGGAAGAGACCAAAGATCGTGCTGGCAGGATGGATGGCCAGCGTGCGGTTGTCGAAGAGATTGGTGGCACGGTGGATGAGCTTCAGATGATCAATCATACGGAAGCAAGCATCCTTCGACTCCAAGTCGATGCACACCATAGCTCCGGCTGTGGGGCCGAACTGCCGCTGTGCCAACTTGTGGAAAGGATTGTCCTCCAAGCCTACATAGTTGACACGCTTGATCTGAGGCAGAGTCTGAAGTTTGCGGGCTAAGACAAGCGCATTGGAGGACTGCACTCGATAGCGCGCGTCGAGTGTCTCCAGTCCCATCGTCTGCAGGAAAGCCACCTGCGGAGTCATGTAAGCGCCAAGATTAAAAAGCATCTCGTTTTTCATCACCTCACCAAAATGCGGTGTGGTGCCATAGTCGATGACCAGTCCGCCTAATGATGTAGCACCACCACTGACATACTTCGTGCTGGACACCACCTCGATGTCTACACCTAAATCATGAGACGAGAACATCGTGAAGGGTATGGTTGTCGTGTCAGCTACCAATGGGATGTGATGGGCATGGGCGATCTCTGCCAGCTTGCTCAAGTCAGCCACCTCCATCTGCGGGTTGGTAATGATCTCCAAAAAGATGCAGCATGTATTCTCGTTGATAACGCTCTCTACTGCTTCCGGATTGGTTAAGTCAGCAAGCTTACAGCCCACGCCGAATTTGCGAAGCGTGGACATGAGCAAGGAGAAAGTGTTGCCGAAGAGATGCTTCGACGTTACCACATTCTTACCCTGTGCTGTGAGCGCCATCATGGTGTTGCTGATGGCCGCCATACCACTGTTGAGCGCAATGACATTCTTTGCTCCTGTCAACGCTTTGACGCGCTCCTCAAAGTTGGAAACCGTAGGATTCTCACAACGGGAATAGTCCGGTGCGTCGATGCGGTTGCAAAAGGCATCACTCATCGTCTGAGCATTGTCAAACTCATAGGCTACTGCATTGTACACCGGCATACTGAGTGCGTCGTAAGCGTCGCGCCGCTTATAGGGCACATGTATGGCTTGAGTCTGTTTTTTCATAATCTCTTTATCAATAATAGTTCTTTACGAAAGTTTTGCTTTACGCCTCACGGCATACAGCACCCCTGTAGGGCTGGATTAGTACCACTGCACGGCATTGCTGTATCCACTCCGCTTGTCATATTTCAGCGCATCGGTGAGCGTTGCGGCGTTACAGCGGAAGGTGAAGTTATAGCTCGTATAGGGAGCCAAGACAACCGAGCAACTCATATTGAAGCAGTGGAGGTCACGCTGCAAGGATGCTGTGGTCATGGACATCTTGTGGTTGTCGAAGTCATAACCACTGGAGAAACTGATGTTCCATCCGTCACTGATGCGCAGGTTACCACTCATATTGAGAGTCTGGGAGAAGCTGTAGGGATAGCGCATACTCTTATAGTTGAACTTCCCGGACGTGTTCTCCCGCATTGTGATACCGTAACCAAAGGTGATGGACCAAGGCATGGAGAACGTCATATAGCCGTCGGCATCAGTGCTGGCCTTACCGCCGCCACTCTTTTTCTTGGCTCCGTTCTGCGCCTTGATCATCTCATCATCGACATTGCTGTTGATGTCTGTGTCGATGCCTTCATCGTCATCGCTATTGTCTTTGTCTTTGTTTTTATCTTTGTCATCATCGCTGCCACCACCGAAGAACTTTGCAATCTTCTCAGGCGTCAGCGTGTAGGAGATGTTTTGTGACATGCCCTGGAAACGGCCGAAGCGTCCGCGTCCCCACTCTGTGTGGTTACCGACATAGGGTTTTCCATTCTCGTCGAGATCATAAGCATAGGTGGCAAAGACCGCATTCATGTTGAATGTGTAGTTCTTCCACCACTTCAGTCTCAGACGCATGCTCAGGTCACTCCACTTATGATACGATGCAGCCATGTTATAGGACATGCTGGCACCGATCTCATCGATCAGGCTGATCTTCTTATAGCCCGTAGAGTCCTCGTCGCTCTTGATCTTCATCTCAAGATTGTTGGCCAGATCCATCGAGATGCTTCCCGTCTTGCCCTTGCCCGGCACGGAATAGAGCTGATCGGAATAGGGCGAATACTCCACGAGCGACACGTTGCCGTCAGCATCTGTCTTTTGATAGGTCTGATAATAGCCGTAGCGCGAAGCACCGAAATCAGGCGCATAGCTGAAGGAGATCTGCGGCGTGATGACATCGCGGATGGCTTGAATCTTATCACCGAAGATCTTTCTGTTGGGGATGCCAAACAGATAGAGCTTGGTATTGGCCGAGAGACTCAAGTTCCAGTTATAGACATTGTGGAATCCGTAAGTCGTGTCTCGCACCTCTTCCTGTCTTGCCTCGTCCCATGAGCGTGTGACCTTGCTCGAATACATGCGGTCGGTGAAGTTGAACGAGGGCGAGATGTTGATATAGTTGAACAGGGTGAAGTTGCCACTGATAGGTATATTGTGCTGCATGCCGTTTTTCCAGTCCTTGATGAGATTGGAGTGCATGAGCTTGTCTTCCTTAGTGTTGATCGAGTTGCTGAGCTGTCCGGTATAGCTCATCGAGATCTTCTCATACCACTTCTCGTCGCCCACCTGATGCTTGCGGCGGAAGGGATAGAAGCGCGAAATGCTGATATTCAGGTCGGGCAGCGTCATGGCGATACTCGAGTCACGCATGTTCTGCGAGAGGTTGGCAGAGGAGCTCAACGACAGTCCAATGCTGGAGAAGGTAGTGCTCCAACTGACCGAAGAGGTACGTGTCGACTGAGTGAGCGACTGCGGATTGTACATACTCGTCAGGTTATTGCGCTCATATTTCGATGACGCGAAGTTGACGCTGGCCGAAAGGCTGTTGAAAGGATTTGCCTTAGAGTCCTGACGATGGCTCCATTGCAGTTTGAAACTCTTCTGCTCCGAGAAGTCCGGCATACCCTTGTCGCCGGTCTTGGTGTCCTGGTAGCTGAAGAGGAACGATCCACTGTACTTATATCGTTTCTTATAGTTGCTGGCTGCCGAGAAGCCCCATGAGCCTTTGGTATAAATCTCGCCCAAGAGTTTCAGGTCCCACTTGTCGCTCATGGCAAAATAATAGCCACCGTCGCGCAGATAGAAGCCACGGCTGTTTTCGTCACCATACGTTGGCATGATGAAGCCACTGGAATAGCTCTTGGTGAAGGGGAAGAAGCCATAAGGAATGGCAAAGGGCAACGGCACATCGGCCACTACCAGATAAGCCGGACCAAAGACCACGTCTTTGCCAGGGCGTACCTTTGCACGCGACAAAGCAATATAGAAGTCGGGATGGGGAGCATCGCAGGTGGTGTAGCGTCCGTGAGCTAAATATATTTCGCCATTGTCGTTGCGTTTCGACTGCTCACTGGTCAGGAAGCCATCCTCCTGCTTGGTATATACGTGTTTGATGAAGCCTTTCTTGGTCTTGAAGTTAAACGACATCGTATCGGTATCGTAGGTGTCCTGCCCCATGACAAAGACAGGCTTGCCCTTGATGCCGTCCTTTGCCGTGGTGTCTTTGGAACCGGTAGCATGCACAAGACTGCTGTCAAGACTCAGTTTGATCTTGTCACTCTTCAAGTCCATATTCTCGTACTTCACCTCAGCCGAACCGTAGAGATGGGCCGTGTTGGTGGAGGCCATATAGACCAGCGAGTCATCGGCTTGATAATTGACGGGCGCGTCGATACCGTTTTTCTTCTTTCTGTTGATGGAGTCGAGGCGCAGCGAGTCGTCCACTGCCTTGTTGTGGTGATAGACAGCGAGCTGCAGCGAGTCCATGCCCGTGGTGTCGGTAGCGGCATCATCAGCCTGTAATCCTTTGACACGCGAGGAGTCCGTCTGCGTGGTATCAACCTTTTTGCCGGTAAGCCGCTTGTCGGGAGAAGGCATAGCTCCACTGGCCATGGCCACAGCCATGACACCCACTGCCGATAATATAATGAAAGGCTTACTTCTCAATGGATATTCTGAATAATGTGAATACAATAAATAGCGCTCATCATGAGCTATGCAAAATTACGCAATATCTGTTGAACAACCGAGGGTTTACGCATTTTTAACGTTCAGGTTCAAACAGTGTTTTCCATTGCAGGAAACGCAGGAGACCGTCCTCTCCAAACTTGGCAAGGCTCTTTGCGGCCTGCTCTGGCGTCTTGACTTTCTTGAGATTGGACTTGCTGTAGAACTTATCAGCATAGCAAATCAGCTTCTCTTCCAGTGTCTCTGGCAGGAAATCCTCATGCGGCAATGGCAGGTTCTGCCTTATGATCTCCTCTTTGGACAGTCCCGCGCCGGTATGCCGCTCGCACACGCGGGCATGCTTGGGATAGCCTTCCTCGCGCATCAGCTCTGCGCCCAAACGCCCGTGACAGATATAAGGCTCTGTACCATGGCAGGCTATGCCGGGCGCGTCACAGCGAAAGATGCCGATGTCGTGAAGCATAGCTGCCTCCTCGACAAACTGCCGGTCGAGATTCAACTCGGGATGACGGTCGCAAATCTCCAATGCCCGCGCTGTCACAGCACGACTGTGAACGAGCAGGATATGGCGCAACTCATCGTCGGCCGGGTAGTATTTGTCAATGATCTTCTGATAATCCATATAAAACGAATTCATCATCCACCCTTCTCCTTGCTTCCTTGCAGGCACTGTCACACACAGCGACAGCAGACGGCTCTCATAGAAAGCAATGAGAAGAATAGATGATGAAATGTGATATTAGTGTTGACGCTCTATGTAAGCGATGACATTGCCCTTCTGGACTTTGCTGCCCTGCTTGGCGTTGATCTCCACGAGCTTGCCGCCGAGGTCGGCCTTGACCTCCACAAACTCGCCCCAAGGAGCCTGGATATAGCAGAAGGTGTCGCCCTCCTTATATTCCTTGCCAATGTAAGGCTCTACGGCAGGAGCGCATTCGCCCTCGCCCTGGAACTCCCAGAACACCTGACCCTTCACCGGGGCGACAATAGCGTCTGCCTTGGCGTGCTTGAAGGCGGCGAGCTCCTCAGCAGAGAGCTTACTGCCCATCTTGGTATCCTTGGCCTTCTGCAAGTCGGCCAGCATATTCTTCTTAGCCTGACCGCTCTTGTAGTTGCGATACTGCTCGGGGTGCATAGCAAGCTCGAAGAGCTCCTCATCGTCCTTGCCATAGTCCCATCCGTTCTCGTCCATTTCCTTCTTGAAATCGTCCAAAGCGGGCTTCAGCAAGGTATGCGGATCGATGTCGGTAAACTCATAGCCTTTCTCCTTGGCCAATTCCTTCAGCTCGGGAGCAATCTCGCCAGGCACCTTACCACTGCGGCCGAGGATCATGCCCCACATGGAATCATCCATATAGACATAGCGGCCCTTGCCCTGCTCCATAGAGAGCAAGTTCATCAGAGAGATGTTCTTGGTATACTGAGAGAATGGTGTCACCAATGGTGGATAGCCCACACGAGGCCATACGTAAGCAACCTCGTTGAAGAGCTTGATGAGCAGATCGTCGACACTCAGCTCGGGCTCGCCTTTCTTCTTGCGCAGATTGTTGATGGTTCCACGGATACCGCCCAGGTCGCTCATCATTGAACCCATCATACCACCGGGAAGTCCGCAGCTCAGCAAGAGTGAGGACATCAGCTTGTTCTGGGGATTGATGAAGTAGCCCAGCCACTCGTCGATGAACTCCTGCGTCAGGGCACGTGCCTTCATGTAGGCGTCCATATTGATGTCAGCCACCTCAAAGCCGGCGTTCTTCAACATGCTCTGCACAGAGATGACATCAGGATGTACCTTACCCCATGACAGAGGCTCGATGGCAGTGTCGATGATGTCGGCTCCGTTCTTGCACACTTCCAGGATAGAAGCCATGCTCAGACCCGGACCGGAATGGCCGTGATACTCGATGATGATCTCGGGATGCTTGTCCTTGATCATCTTGGTGAGCTTGCCCAGAAAGGCAGGCTGACCGATACCGGCCATATCCTTCAGGCAGATCTCCTCTGCACCGGCCTCTATTTCCTGATCAGCCAGATGGCTGTAGTATTCAAGTGTATGGACGGGAGAAGTGGTGATACACAGCGTTCCCTGCGGTGTCATGCCGGCTTCCTTGGCCCATTTGATAGACGGCGCAATGTTGCGGATGTCATTCAGACCATCGAAGATACGGGGGATGTCCACACCCTGAGCATGCTTGACACGATACATCATCGCACGCACGTCGTCAGGCACAGGATACATGCGCAGCGCATTCAAGCCACGGTCTAGCATGTGGGTCTTGATGCCCGCCTCATTGAAAGGCTTGCAGAAGGCACGCACTGCATCGTTTGGATTCTCACCGGCCAGGAGCTGCACCTGCTCAAAGGCGCCACCGTTGGTCTCAACACGGGAGAAACATCCCATGTCGATGATGACCGGAGCGATACGCTCCAACTGATCCTTGCGTGGCTGGAACTTACCTGAGCTCTGCCACATGTCACGATAAACGAGACTGAACTGAATTTTCTTACTCATATTTATCTACTACTTCTGTTTTCTTCTATTTCTTGCTGCGGGAGTCTCGTCCTCCCTCACTAAGGCTGCAAAATTAAATAAAAAAAAGCAAAATACGGCTTGTACGGTTGATTTTTTATGATTTATAACTATCTTTGCACTCAAAAAGTAACACTCTCGATGATGCGTGCAAAAACATTGATTACAGTCACTTTGGCCGCAGGCTTGTTTGCAGCTTGCAGCAGTGACAAAGCGACAAAAGATCTCTCCAACATTCAGTTGGAGTCGGAACTGAAGATCACAGGCGACAAGACCGTCTATGGACTGGCCTGCGAGGGCTGCAACGACTCTACCATTCTGCTCCTGCCCAACGACGGAAGTGATCCGGTGAAATACGACATCATTGACGCCACTCGCAACCACAAGGTCCGGGGCAAAATCAAGACGGGTGACTGGATAGGTCTGATCGCCAATAAAAAAGACAAGCATGTGGCCGACTTCGTGATAGATCTTGACCAGTTGCGCGGCATCTGGTGTTATATCGTCATGCCCAAGATGCGCGACTATGACAAGATGAGCAAGCGGCTGCAAGCACGCATGATGGCCAACATGAGCGACTCGCTGAAAGAGACTTTCCTCATCCCACGCGAATATGGTTTTTGGCTGAAACGGCAATGGCAGGCTCAGAGCGTCGGCTATGTGCGGGAAAGCAGCACACTGACAGAGGAAAGCCCCGTTGTGTATCCCAAGCTTGGTTACTATGTGGCATGGGGTATCTGGAACGGTAAGATCATCATCGCAAGAGGTACACCGGAATTTAGTGAATCTGGACAAGTGAAAGTGACAAACATGGTCAACGACACCTGCGACGTGGATTATTTAGATGCTGACTCTCTCGTGCTGTCCTCCGATGGAGAAAGCCGCAGCTATTACCGCAAAAACGATATCAATGATGTCAACAAGCGGGCCAATGCCATTGCTGCTATGAGAAGTAAAGAGGCGCTCAAGCAGGCTACAGAAAACAATTAACCCTGAAGTCCATTGTTCTCTCTAATGGTCTTCAGGGCCTTTTTGTTGACAGCAGAATGACTATTCGTGGGTTTCAAAACGTTTTTGGGCCAAAAGCTCATAAGGAGTACCCTTGCGTCCATAATTGGCGTAGGGATAGATGCTGATACCACCACGAGGGGTAAACAGTCCGGTCACCTCGATATATTTAGGATCCATCAACTTGATCAAATCCTCCATGATGATATTGACACAGTCCTCATGGAAGTCACCATGATTGCGGAAGCTGAACAGATAGAGTTTCAGACTTTTGCTTTCCACCATACGCACATCTGGGATGTAGCTGATACGGATCTCGGCAAAGTCGGGCTGCCCTGTGATCGGGCAAAGCGACGTAAACTCAGGACAATTAAACCGCACCCAATAGTCGTGGTCTTGGTGCTTGTTGATAAAGGTCTCCAGAACTTCCGGGGCATAATCCATTTTGTATTGCGTCTTGGCACCAAGGGCTTTCAGTCCCTCTGACTTGCGTGATTCTTCCATTTTATCTTTTATTTTTTTTGTTATGATTGTCTGTAGCTCCTTATAATTAAAGGCTGAACACATTCCAAATGCTGTAGTTCACCCCTAAATCATAGGTATCTTCTCCCTCGTGCTGCTTGAGTTTTTTCACCACACGAATGGTCACAGGCAGCGCAATGATCTCATAGACGGTCTTCAGCACCACTTGCCACAACATCAATGCTGGCAGGGCTGAAAGGGGCACTACCCCACCCAAAGCCAAAGGGAAGAAGATCACCGAGTCACAACTCTCTCCGGCTACCGTACTCCAAATAGCACGAGAGGAGAAATGACGACCTTTATCCCGAATTTTCATCTTGCTCATCACATAAGCATTCATAAAACTACCTACGATGAAAGCGGCAAAAGAAGCCATGGCTATGCGAGGCGCCAAGCCAAAGACTGCATGGAAACCTGCATCATTATGCCAGTAAGGTGCACCGGGAATGACATCGCAAAGGGCTCCCATCGCCACAAAGAAGAAATTCATACCGAAGCCCATCCATATCAGCAGACGTGCTTTGCGATATCCCCACACTTCACACACACAGTCATTGATAATATAAGAAATCGGGAAAACCAATAATCCTCCTGTCAGATTAATGGGGCCTACTGCGATTTGTTTGGTTTCCAACACGTTTGCCGTGATGAGGCAAACACAAAAAAGGATGCTGAACAACATGAACAGCACACTTACTGTCTGTTTTTCTTTTTTCATAATCTTGTTTTTAAAGAGGTTAGACAAGCACTCTATGGAATGTTGAATGTTGAATGATAATTGTTGAATGACGAATGATAAATGTTGAATGAACGAATGACAGGGATCAAGGGCTACACCTGATAGAGCAAATAAGAGATATAGCCAATAAAGAACACGGTCAGCGCAGCGCCTTCCCAACGATCAATATGATACTTGGAAAAGGAAAAGAGCCAAAGCAGAATCATTGCTATGACCATCACGCTAAGATCCACGAAGGTAATACCTTGGACGCTCATTGGTGAGACCATGCCCGTAACACCCAGGATCATCAAGATGTTGAACACATTGGAGCCTAATACATTGCCAATAGCAATGCCACTGTTGCCACGACTTGCTGCCACCGTGCTTGTCGCCAACTCCGGCAGAGAGGTACCACAAGCCACAATGGTAAGACCGATCACGGCGTCACTCACTCCTAAGGTATGGGCCAAAGCCGAAGCATTGTCCACAAACACTTCAGAACCAATAATCAGACCGGCCAGTCCGCTCACAATAAGCACAGTGGACTTCCCCACACTCATCTTGACAGGTTGCTCTTCCTGGCTCATATCGGTCCTCATCTTTTTCGCCTCAAGCAGAGTGAAATACATGAACACAATGAACAGCACGAACAGGATCACTGCATCCAAGCGACTGATATTGCCATCCAGACACATCATCATCAGCACCACAGAAGCAACAAGTGCAAAGGGTATGTCACGCTTCACTGTGTCCGGAAGTATAGCGATTGGAGCTACCATTGCAGCAACGCCAACAATAAGCGAGGCATTGAAGATGTTACTTCCCACGACATTACCTACTGCCAAACCTGGCTTACCGCCAAGGGCTGACATCAAACTGACAAAAAACTCAGGCATGGATGTGCCCATGGCCACGATCGTCAGACCAATTACCAATTGAGGTATACCCATGCGCGTGGCAATACCGACGGAACCGTCGGTGAGCCAGCCTGCGGACTTCATGACAGCCACAATGCCAATGACCAGCAAAACCACCTGAATCCAAGTTTGAGAAGGGGAAAAGTTAAACAGCAACAAATGCATAGCTTAATGATATTTTCTGCAAAGATACGAAAAAACCCTGAATATTCACATATTCAGGGTCTAAAACTAACAATCACACAATTATAAATCTATCAATCTATCATGCTATTCAGTCAAATGCACACACTTGGCATTGGCTTGAAGCGATTGGTACAAAAACCTAAATGCCTATATAATACTTAAACCTATTACTTATCTAACAGACAGATTGCAACAGATATGCCACAGCAACCCGTCGGTCACTGTGGCATTATTGTGTGACAGTATGTCAGAGTCCGGCTCGATCACTTTGCTGAATCTGCTCCCTCTTCCTTATTCTCTTCTTTGTTCTCGCTCTCCTCCGGAGCTAATGTAGCCTTGAAGTCAGTGTAGCCATTGTTGACCAAGATGTTGTACCACTGCAGCAGTTTCTTAATGTCGCTGTCGTGGACACGGTCTTCGTCAAACTCAGGGAGCACTTCCTTGAAATAAGCTCGAAGTTCCTTGCCTGATGATTTCTTATAATTGATGGAAGCCTCTTTGCACCCCTCCTTTTTTGCGACATTGTCAAGCACCTGCCACAAAGGTACGTCATCGCCCGTAGTATACATAGCGATGTCGCCCAGGCTGGTCACCTTGTCTGTGGCAAAGGCTGGCTGACGACGATGGGTGGCGTCAATAGCCTCAACAATCAAATTCATCTTACCACGACTTACCAACTTATACAATCCGGGCTTGCCGGCAATCGATAATATTGTTTCCATTTGTCTGCTTATTAATTTTAGCTTTAATATGTTGTTTACTTAAGATGTTCGTTCTATTCTTTCGAAGATCCAACGGAGCTGCTATTTCTTCATCGTGTCTTCCACCAGAACCCCCAGCGAGCGGAGCAACATGTCGATCTGACTTTCCAGATCGGCCCTACCGTCATTTTCTATGGTGAAGTCACAACGGCGTCTCACTTCTTCCGCCGGCAACTGACTGGCAATCCACTGCATGGCCTTTTCCCGACAGATGTGGTCACGATCCATGATGCGTTTGAGGCGAACATCCAGCGGCGCATCCACAAAGACGAAAGCATCGAAGGACACACGCCGGTCGAAACCACTGTCAAAAAGGATAGCACTCTCCAACCACGTATAACCACTCTGCTCAAAGTCGCGGGCTACAGCTGGGTGCACGATTTCATCGACTGCTTGCTGATTGGCCTCAGAAGCCAGTAGGAAACGCGCCAACACTTTCTTTTGCAGATCATGACCTTGATACACGTCAGCGCCCACCAGATCACACAACTGATGCTGCAAGACAGCATCTGTGCGCATGAGCCGTTTAGCTGCAGCATCACAGTCATAAACTTGTATACCTCGTTTTGCAAGAAGCCGACAGACATAACTTTTCCCGCTGCCAATACCTCCCGTGATAGCGATACGTTTCATTGCTGCTCAATGAGATAATCGACCTGTTCCATCTCCAGTCTGACATTACTTACTCCTCTCGGCCGCTGCGTCACATAGAGATTGCATTTGTCGGAAGGATGGGCCGCAATATCCTTGTAATCCGCAACCACTCGAAAATCACTGGCCTTGACCTGACGATAAAGGCTCGCGCCGACGGTAAAGGTAACATTCACACGTTGTGGGAAAGTACGGACTACAGTGCCCTGTGGGACATTGATCGCAGCGATCGGCACTTCCATGGTTGCCTCCGTGAGAATATCGGGAAACAAGGTGATCTTGACCTTAGACGGGGTGATCTTGACACCTTCAATCGGTCTAATCCTTACCACTCTCGTCACCGTATCGGAGAAATTGGCGATACGAAGGAAGTCGGTCATTACCGTCTGGATACTATCCAACTTAGCCTTACTGGCATAAATCGTCACCTTGTCGGGCCAGAACTGTACATGAGACAGATAATAGTCCTTGGCCGGCACGATATTACCTGCCAACATGATCTTCACCACTTTCTTCCGCCCATAATTGAAATAGAAGTTCAATCGGTCGCTCTTGATGCTCGTGATCGTAGAGGAAGAGAAGAGTTGCTGACGTATCTGACGCTGGATGTCAACCATCGGCACTACCCCGCGTCCCGTCTCACCATCGGCATAATTGTCGAATCTCAGCACCAAGGGCCTCAAACGGCGACTTGTGGCGTAGCCAAGGAGCATAAAGCCCTTGTCATGGATCGTCACGCGCACCGTGTCTGACATGGGCGTGGTAATCACCACGTTTTTGGGTATTCCGACAAGGCGCACAGCAACAGGGAATTCTTCATCATACGTCTCATTGAGCGTCTCCATCAACCAGAAGATGCCGGAGAGGATGAGAAAGAATAAGAAAATCAGAAACTGCTTGTTCTTAGAACTGAACAAGAAGTTTCTGACCATTCTGAAGAAAGTACCTATATTATGCATTCGGTTGCTGCTGAGCTGCGTCCTGGAAGACGTAGTTCTTATCCACGGTAATGACAACACCACGTGCTACTTCCACCTCGACAACATTCTTCTCGTTGTCAAGACGCTTCACCGTGCCATAGACGCCACCACCGGTGACTACCTTAGAACCTTCTTGCAAAGAGTTTTGAAACTCACGTATCTTTTTTTGCTTCTTCTGCTGAGGACGGATCATAAAAAACCACATAATGGCGAAAAGAGCCACCAACATGATGAGCATGCCGCCAAAGCCGCCTCCTTGTTGAGCTGCCTGAGCAGCCAGTACCATTGTATTCATCTACTGTCTGATTAAAATTGATTGTTTTGATATGATAAGGCGCATGCCTTCCGCCCTTTGGCTCAGACATGCTACACATTATATTATTTAAGATCTACATCTTGACCATCGGGCTGCTCGCTCGTTGGCTCACTAGCGGATTGGGGATCCATGTCATCCACATCTTGTTGCGGAGCCTGTGCTTGAGCATCGTGATGCACGAAACGCATGCGTCCAGAAGCCTGATTGTCTCTACCCATCGACTGACGCTCGGGGCGTTCAGGCATTTCTTTCATCATCTTTCCACTTTGGATCAAATGACGGGCTATAGAGTCAAGCATGCCATTGATATATCCACCACTACGTGGTGTAGAATAGAGCTTAGCCAACTCTACATACTCGTTGATGGTCACTGACACAGGGATATTGGGGAATGTAAGCATCTCCGCAATCGCAATCTGCATGATCACTACATCCATATAGGCCAGACGGGAGAAGTCCCAGTTACGGGAAGCCTCACTCATGTAGTGTTGGTATTCATCAGCATTGAGGATCGTCGAACGGAAGAGTTTACGGGCAAAATCTTTGTCTTCGACATCTTTCCATTCCGGAAGCAGCTCTTGCTTATTCTTATTTTTCGGATCAAAACGCTTGATCGTCTTCAACACAAAGGTATCCACGACTTCCTTGTCGTCATTCCAGTAGAGGCTCTTTTCCTCCAAAAGCGCGTCAAGGTCGTCATTGGTCTCAATAAACATCTTGTAGAGTCTGCGCCACAACTCCCGGTCATCATCGTATGTGCCCTCAGGACTATTCATATACTCCTGATACAACTCACTCTGCTCGATCTGGTTGCAAAGCTTACGAATAAATTCGATGTCATCTTTCCAAGAGAGTTTTTTATCCTCAAGGAATTCATTGAGCATCTTGTTCTCCTCCAATTGAACCGCGAATTTGTTGAATGCAAATTTTGGAGAGACAGGCTGCGTCCCTTCGCGCTCAGCACGTTGGTTCATCACATCAAGGCGATGACGCTCCTCCTGCGTGATCGCAACCATCAGATCCAAGAGATAGTTGTACAAATCGTATGCTTTGGAAAGGCTGAAAAGCAATTCCTTCTCAGCTGCATCCATATTCTTATTGCCGTTTTGATAGTATGCATAGGTTAACTGGACTATCTTAATACGTATCAGTTCGCGATTAATCATTTTTCTTTAATTCCGTCTAAAAACATGTTCTACGCTGCAAAAGTAGGGAAAATTCCGTGGATATGCAAGAAAAGAGGTATGAAAACGTCTTTTTTTTAGATAAACTTTGCACATTGCTTTGCTCAATTCAAATAAAAGCACTACCTTTGCACAGCTTTTCAGATTGATACATATTATTGATTCAGTGTGATGGCGAATTAATTAACGATTTAATTTAGAGTAACACAAATGAAAGAAATTAGCATTTCAGGTAAGAAGCGTGATGTCCTTGGTAAGAAAGCTTCTAAAGCCCTTCGTAAGGAAGGCTATGTTCCCTGCGACCTCTATGGCGAGGAGCGTGTAGACGGCAAGCCAGTTGCTTTGGCTTTTGCCTCTCCCTTCAGCGAGCTCCGCAAGCTCATCTACACTCCCCACATCTATGTTGTGAAAATCAATATCGACGGCACTGACCACACAGCCGTTCTGAAAGAGATCCAGTTCCACCCCGTCACTGACGCGCCTCTGCACGTCGACTTCTACGAGGTCAACGACCAGAAGCCTATCACTATCGGCATTCCTGTGAAGCTCGTCGGTCTGGCACAGGGTGTGCGCGATGGTGGTCGTATGAACCTTTCTATCCGCAAGATCAATGTGACTGCTCCTTATCAGCAGATTCCTGAGCACCTCGATGTCGATGTTACCGCTTTGCGCATTGGCAAGAGCATCAAGGTTGGCCAGCTCTCTTATGAGGGTCTGGAGCTCGCTACAGGCAAGGATGTCGTCGTTTGCTCTGTGAAGATGACGCGTAACGCCAACGCAAGCGCAGCCAGCGATGAGAGCGCTGATGCCACAGCAGACGCAGCAGCAGCAGACGCTGACAAGAAGTAATCCATCTCTTAGATAACCGATATCAGAAGACTTTGGATAAATATTTGATCTGTGGTTTGGGTAATCCCGGCGATGAATACGCGGGTACCCGCCACAATACAGGATTTATGGTATTGGACGCTTTTGCTAAAGCGTCCAATATTTGTTTTGAGGATCGTCGTTATGGCTTCCTTGCCGAGACATCTTTAAAAGGCAGAAAGGTGTTCTTGTTGAAGCCGACGACTTTTATGAACCTTAGTGGCAACGCTGTACGCTATTGGCTCAACGAGGAGAAGATCGACCAAAGTCGTCTGCTCGTCATCAGTGACGATGTAGCCCTTCCGCTCGGAGACTTCCGTCTGAAAGCCAACGGCAGCAATGGCGGACACAACGGCCTGGGACATATCATACAACTGATCGGTCAGAACTTTGCGCGCCTGCGCATGGGAATCGGCAACGACTATCCACGGGGCGGACAGATCGACTGGGTGCTCGGCCATTACTCCGACGACGACATGAAGGTGTTGCAGCCTACCATCGACATGGCAGTGGACATCATCAAAAGCTTTGTCCTGCAAGGCATCGACAACACGATGAACCAGTATAACAAACTGGGAAAAAAACACTAAAGATTGATGAATGTTGAATGATGATAAATGTTGAATGATAACTTAATCCATCATTCGACATTCACTTCATTCAACATTCATCATCCTACGCTCAACATTCAACTTTGTATGAAAGATTCTCTTCCTCAGCACGGCCCTTCTGCCCGCATCGACAAATGGCTCTGGGCCGCTCGTATCTATAAGACGCGCTCCTTGGCTGTGGACGCCATCAAGAACAGCCGTGTGACCGTAGACGGGGCTAACGTGAAGCCAAGCCATATCGTAAAAGAGGGACAGGTCGTCAGCGTGAAAAAGCCACCTATCACCTATTCTTTCCGCATTCTGGCTTGCATAGAGCAGCGCGTTGGTGCCAAACTCATTCCACAAGTCTATGAAAACGTCACAGATCCCAAACAATACGAACTCTTGGAGATGAGCCGTATCAGTGGCTTCGTCGACAGAGCAAGAGGCACTGGACGCCCTACAAAGAAAGAGCGACGGGCCCTCGACGCCTTCATCGAGCCTGCCATGTTTGGCTTCGACGACGATGACGAGTGATGTGTTATTGACAGACAAAGTAGACTCTGTCTGCCTACTCTGTTACTCTGTCTTATGTCCGTTATTGGCTTCGGCTAGCATCTCCAGCGAGCGGTGCTCGCCTACCACCCATATGATGTCTCCGACAACAAATTTCCGTGAAGGGCTGATCATCGTCAGGTTTTGCTGACCTTCCTCCACACCAACCACCATGCAGCTGTATCGGTCTCTGATACCACTCTCGCCGAGCGTTTTACCCAAGAAAGCGCATGAGCGCGACAGCACCATCTTCCGCAATTTCATCTCACGCTCTTCGATATTCGGGTCTTCCGGCACGAGTTCACCCTTCAGCGCCTTGCCAAATGCCTGTAGCTGTTCATCACTGCCGATGGCTTGGAGACGGTCGCCGGGGAAGATGATGTCGTCACCACCGGGGATATTGATGCGCTGATGCCCACGCAAGATGCTGCTTACGTGTACACCATAGCGAGTACGGAACTGCAACTGACGCAAAGATTGTCCTGCCCACGCACTGTCTTCGGGCACGTCAAAGTCCGACACATGAATGTCACGCTCCAAGAGATGATCGCCATACAGCGGACGCCTCTTGCCCTGCACCTGCGCTTCAATCTCTCGGCTGTGAAGGTTTTGTACGAAGAGACGCTCCAAGGCAATAGACCGCTTCTTCATCCTGCGTGACAAGACGATCAGCGTCAGCACCACCAAAGCCAGCGTGATGACAACGGCATTGGCGAAGCGAGCCAGATAGTTACAGATATAGAACAGAAAGGCGGCTGCAATAACCACACGGGCTAAGACGGTGAAGAGCAGTGGCAGACGGTTGAGACGACTCTGAATCCACAGCGTTCTGAACTCTTCGCTATGGTTGTGCTTCATCACGATAGCACGCAGGAAAGGTGCCAGCAACAGCAGCAACAACAGGCCACACAAGCCATTGGCCCACCAATGGGGCAGCAGATGACGGAAGAAGGGCAAGGCGAACGACAGCATCACGGCGGTCACAGCCATGCACAGTATGGTGTAGACCAAGGTGGAGACAGCCATCTTGGTAAGCAGCCGCTTCCAGTTACTCTGTTCCTCTACCGTGTTTTGATGGGCCTGTCCGAAGTGATTGAGTCGGCGGATCCACCGCTTGGGCAGGATATGCTCCAGGCCATCGTAGCAGGGTACAGCCGCACGGATCATATAAGGTGTCAGGAATGTGGTGATGACCGACACAGCCACGACAACAGGATAGAGGAAGTTGCTGATCACGCCAAGCGAGAGTCCCAGCGAGGCGATGATGAAAGCAAACTCGCCAATCTGCGCCATCGAGAAACCACAGCGCATGGCTGTCTTCAATGGCTGACCGCTGAGCATGAAGCCCAACGTGCCAAAGATACCCTGACCGACCAAAATGGTCACCACCAGCGCAGCGATAGGCAAGGCATAGGCAACGAGTACACTGGGCTCGACAAGCATACCGACAGAAACAAAGAAGATGGCACCGAAGAGATTTTTCACCGGTTCCACCAACCGCTCGATCTTGTCAGCTTCGATCGTCTCCGCTAAGATGCTGCCCATGACAAATGCTCCAAAGGCTGAACTGAAACCGACAGCAGTGGAGATCCATGCCATCAGGCAGCACAGTCCCAAGGCCACGATGACCATTGTCTCGTCGGTCATCAGCCGGCGCGTCTGCCGCAGAAAGGTGGGCACAATGAAGAGGCCTACGACAAACCACAGGACAAGGAAAAAGCCAATCTTCAACACCGAGTCGAGCATCTGTCCGCCATTGGGGTCGCTACCGCTTGCGATAGCCGACAGCATCACCATCATCACGATGGCAAGGATGTCCTCCAGGATGAGCACGCTCATCACCAGCGAGGCAAAGCTCTGTTGTCGGAGGTCCATATCATCGAAGGCCTTATAGATGATCGTTGTTGACGACATGGCAAGCATACCACCCAGGAAGATGCAGTCGTAATGGTTCCAATGAAAGAGATGCCCCACACTGATGCCCAGGATAATCATGCTGAAGACTATCGACAAGGCCGCGATGACCGGAGCCATGCCCATCTTCAGAATCTTCTTGAACGAAAAGTCAAGACCCAAAGAAAACAATAGGAAGAGCACTCCTATGTCTGCCCACGTCTGTATGTCGTGTTTGTCAAGTATCGACATGGTGTAGGGCATGTGCGGACTCACTAAAAATCCGGCTACGATATAGCCCAGCACAAGCGGTTGCTTGAGTTTCTTAAACAGTAAAGTGACGGCTCCGGCAACTACAAGAATGAGCGCCAAGTCTTTGACCAAATTGGGAAGTTCAGACATTGATAATTATATATAGGAGTGACAACACGCTTTTCTCACAACAAGAAGAAAAACGAGATAAGACAGGAAACAAAGGAACTTGCGCCAACGACGCAAGTTTTTGAATGGAGAAGCACTGTGCCTCTCCATTCAAAAACTAAGGTATTAGTCGTTGAACGTGCCGGCTATTTGACATATCTTCACGATGACATCCACAGCTTTGTTCATCACTTGGATGGACACAAATTCATAAGGTCCATGGAAGTTCACGCCACCGGCAAAGATATTGGGGCAAGGAAGTCCACGGAAACTCAGTTGCGCACCGTCGGTACCTCCACGTATTGGCTCCACCTTCGGTGTGACACCGCTCTCTTGCATGGCCTTCAGCACAATGTCGATCACATACATTTTCGGATCGATCTTCTCTTTCATATTATAGTACTGATCCTTGATATCCACCGACACGGTGCCCTCGCCATACTTGTCGTTCATCTCTTTGGCAATATTTTCCATGAAGTCTTTACGGTCCTCAAATTTGCGACGGTCATGATCACGAATGATATAGCTCAGTTTAGCCTGCTCGCAATGACTCTCGATGCCTAAGAGATGATAGAAGCCCTGATAGCCTTCAGTGGTCTCCGGAATGTCGGTCTCTGGAATGTGAGCATTGAACTCACAGGCCAATCGGCTGGCGTTGACCATCTTACCCTTGGCATATCCTGTGTGCACACTGCATCCCTTAATAACGACTTTGGCCGATGCGGCGTTGAAGTTTTCATACTCCAGATCGCCAATGTCTCCGCCATCCATCGTATAGGCCCAGTCGCACCCAAACTTCTCTACATCAAAATGATGGGCACCCATGCCGATCTCCTCGTCAGGATTGAAGGCCACACGAATCTTTCCATGCTCGATCTCTTTGTGATCGCGCAGGAAGCACATAGCCTGTACGATCTCAGCGATACCAGCCTTGTCGTCAGCGCCGAGCAGCGTAGTGCCGTCGGTGACGATCAGGTCCTCACCTTTGTGGGCAAGCAACTCTGGGAATTTCTTCGGTGAAGAGACGATGCCCGGTGACAACTCGATGTCGCCTCCATCGTAGTTCTTCACGATACGGGCCTTGATATTTGCGCCACTGGCATCCAGTGCTGTGTCGTAGTGAGAGATGAAGCCAATGGTCGGTGTCTTCTTCTTTGTGTTGGCAGGCAGGGTGGCGTAGATATAGCCCATGTCATCCATCTCGACGTCTTCCAGACCTTCGCTCTCAAGTTCCTCCTTAAGATATTTGGCAAAGATCAGTTGTTTGGAGGTACTCGGTACGGTATTGGAGTCTTCTGCCGACTGCGTATCGAATTTCGTGTAATTAATAAATCTTTCTGTTATGTCCATTTTAGAAAAAATACTGGTTTCTTATATGTTTCTTTTCGCAAAGATAAGGAATAATCGTCACATTGCAAAGGCTTTTGCAGTTTTTATAAACAAGAAGTTGAAAAGAAAGCAAGAGACGGGGTGGAAAGACAATTCCACCATCTGATTGTACTGTTGACAGACAAAAAAACTCCGTAGCTCTGAAAAGCTACGGAGCAGGGAAAGTGACCTCGGCGGGACTCAAACCCGCGACACTCAGAACCGGAATCTGATGCTCTATTCAACTGAGCTACGAGGCCATGCTGTCTGTATTGTTTTGCAAAGTTAAGCAATATTTTCACCATCTCCAAATTTTCTAGTCAAAAAAATAGCATGACGGAGGTTGAGCCTTTTGCTGACAGATATTGGCACAGTAACAATAGTCCGTGGATTAAATCTATAGTTCTTAGTTGATTTTCTTG
>URCI01000002.1 GCA_900546345.1 uncultured Prevotella sp.
ACGACTCATAAATCTACCCTTAATCGTGTATTGGATGATAGTTGCGGATTTTAGGTTCAATCCAAATGTCCAAAATTAGACTGCTATAATAAAGTACATTGTTTGTGTTCCTATCAATTAATTAATGATTACACGATATCCTTAATAAAATCAACCTCCCATTACGGAGCCCTGGAAGAAATGCTCTATAGCAGTACTTGACAATGATTTGCAAAGCACTCCTAATGGTGTGGGGAAGCCGATGCAGTCATCTGACTATCCACATGCAGAGTTATCAAATCTAGATGAAAGAAATGCCAACTACAGCAGTACAACATCCACAGTAATGAGAATCTATATCTTTAGCTAAAGATTATCCCATATTCATAATGAATTCCTACACAGAACTTTTGGGAAAGAAGTTTCCATATGGCAGATGCCGTCTCCCTATATGGAAGCAGGTACATCTAACAACAGGAAACTTCATTCAGCTGCAAAGGTAATCAAAGAACTTGATAACCCGGTAAAAAAAGGAATTTTTCATGATTAAGCCCTTTTCAATTGACACAAGACTCTCAGGGGGCAAGGAAGGGGAAAGTTAAATGACTGAACAAACCTTATAAAGAAGAACCATCGGAGGACGCAACCCCATCCATCAATCCTGCAAATTAAGCAGTCGGCAGCAAGCGTAATATTTCTACTCTTGACGGCTCTGCTGCAAAGTTAGAAAATAAAATATAAAACTAATGTCAATAAAGGCGAAATTTCTTACGAACAAATCTGATTTTTAAAGCAAATATCCGATTCTTATTAGTGTTACTTCAATTCAAGACTAATCCTCTTTTTTATATTTAATGAAAGTTGCCCGAAGAGAGCGGTAAGGCTTTTCTCAAAGGCAGGAAGCCAATGATTATCTTCTGCATCTCTCTTGCGGGCAACTTATATAGCTGTGTCACTTCCATTCCACTGGAAGGTCGCGGAAGTTGAACGACATGTCCTTATTTCCCCATGTTGATGAATAGGCTTTTACCGTGAGCGATGCTATCCGCTTTGTTTCAGTCGATACATCAGCAAAGTGAAATTTCAGCCTTATAGTGGTATTGCTGTCAATGGTGGGCCTTGCATTTTCCAGATTTCCAAATTTGTATTCATAAGTTGCGTAAGCATTGCCGACATAATCGGAGATTTGGGCTTGTTGCATCTGCTTTTCTCTGCTTTCGCCTGGATTGAATAAGTTTAATGTTACGACTAACTTCCCTGTAGTCTTATCTCCAACAGCCGATACGAAATCATACTGATAGCCGTCCACATCGGTAGTGTTCAAGGTCTGCTTGATGTCCAATGCTTTCTTATACTCAGCGTTTCTGTCTGCAAGCTCATTAAGACGAGACAGCATTGAGGCTATCTGACCGTTCTGCGTTTCAACTTGACCCTTCAGGGTCTTTACATCTCCTTCGAGTGTCTTGACGCGGTCTTCTACTTTTACTGTCTGTCCTGACACCGTGGCGGAGAACGCCACACACATGATAAGCGTAATGATTTTGTTCATAATATACGTTGTTGATGTATGGTACAAAGATAATAATAATTTTGCAAAGAACAATGGGATATTCCCTACAGATTGAGAGAATATCCCTATTGATGCTTAATCACTTGTGATAACTTACTGAGAGTTGAGCAGGCTCTTTATCATCTCGTCAATCTCACGGTTCACTCGGGCAAAGTTACGGTTGAGCATGATTTCCTTCTGACGGTCATCCTTGAAGGCGTAGATTTTGGGGAGGTCAACGTATTGAGCTTCTTCTTTCTTGATCTCTGCCATATTGAAGTTGGTCTTGCAAAAATACTTCGTGGTCTTGAACTCAGGGCTTTCCTCAAGGTTGATGCCGCTAAAGGAGCTGCGCTCCGTGGGTGTGAAGTCGCGGGCAGCCTGTCCTGCGAGCCAACCGGTGGCCATGTCGGCTATCTTGGCGGCAGGGACGAGGTTGTCCATCTTCTCACTGATGGAGGTGCTGACCTTTGAGTCGTTGATGGTGATGGACTTACTCGTCTGCTTGGCCTTGCCGAAGACATCGTTCTGAGCCCATTCAAGGGTTTCTTTGTTGCGGGCGGCTCCCATGAAGATGTTGCCGCAGGTGGTGATGATCTTCTGCATGCCGTTCTTGCCATAGTCAGCCTCCAATTGGGGAAGTTCCTGGAAACCGAGGGTGACGGCCACCTTGTTGCTTCGCGCAGTACCTATGAGACGGTCTATCTTATGGAAGTAGAGCGTGGGCAGCTCATCGACGATGATGCTCACGGGCAGGTTACCCTTGCTGTTGATGCGTGTGACAAGTCGGTTGAGGATAAGGGCATTGAGTGAGCCGATGACCTGCTCCTTCTCCGGATCGTTGGCGATGACCAGATAGGAGGGATTGGCCTTATCGGAGATTTTAAGGTCGAAGTCGTCGCCGGTGAATACCCAGTAAGCCTCAGGGGAAACAAGACGGGCGGCATTGACACGGAGCGTACCGACCATACCCTCCAACTGGTCGTTGGCCTTGTTCTTGTAGGCAGACTGGAACGGGGCCATCAAGGACATAATCTTCGGGTCGTCCATCAGAATGTCAAAGACCTCGCTATAGCTACGACCTAAGAAACTGAGCACATGGGGCATGTCAGAAAACTCACCGGTGATGGTGTCGGGCTCCACCTCGTTGCCATTCTCGTCCTCGTACCAACTGCGCTCGATGAAGATTTCCTTTTGGTTTCTGTCAAGGTAGCTGAAGCCGTTAAGGTCAACGAACATACCGTCAGCATCCGTAGACACATTGTTGCTATCCCTGTCGGTGAAGTCAAGGACTACGTTGCCACGTTCGTCCAAAGCCTTATAGTCGCGCCACTTCCTTGTGACGAGCTTCAGTTTCCTGCCGTCGTACTCGACATAGCGGGTCAGTTTCCTGCCGTTCTTATAGCCAGTGGGGTGGAAGTTGACGAAGAAGTAGATGATAGCCGCAAGGAAGTTCTCAGCGGAGTTTTGGAAGAAGGCTTCGCTTCCGCCTTTCTTCTCGCCGCCGCCTTTGTTCAGGGAGGCAAGCAGTGTGGCAGCGGTCTCAGAGGCTGCTGCCAAATCGGGGATGTACTTCCGCTGGATGGGATTCACACGATTGCTATATTCCACATCAGTGAAGTTGACGATGCGGAAGCCGCAGTTCTTGGGCAGCGTACCCTGCTTGCGGTTCTTACAATACTGGTAGAAAAGATTACGAGCCAGTGCCGGAAACTTATAGTCATAGACCATCATGGCAAAGCCCTTGGCACTGTGCTGGCGGATGAAAGGGTCGATGATGCCGAAGGACTTACCCGAGCCAGGCGTACCCAAGACGATGGTGGCACGGAAAGGGTTGATGATGTTGATCCAGCCGTGGTTCAGTTTCTTCTTGTAGTAATAGACCATGGGGATGTTGACGCTGTACTCGTTCTCCTCCTTGTTACGGCTCTGCTCAAAGCTCTCGTTGTCGAAGTTCCATTTGTCGTCACCAATCTTCATGCCCAAGTACTGGGCGATGGCATCGAAGCCCTGGTGGATGAGCATCGTGCCGACAACGGAACAGAGGACATAGAGACAGCGGTTGAGCGGATAACCTGCAAAGGAGCCATTGAGGGACATACCGTAGAAGACGAAGCACAGGACTATCATGGTCGCTCCGGCGAGGATAGGATAGAGTACCATGGTCTTGAGATTCCATTTCAGGCTCTTCCGTGCTTTCGTTCCAATGCAGGTAACGGTGATGCAGATGAGCTCCATCACCTTACAGGTAGCCACAGAGTCAAAGACCTTGAAGCGGTGGAACACATCGAGCACAAAGACAATCATGGAGTTGGAGGTCGTGACGGGTAGGTTCATCACAATCTCTACAATCAGTATCAGGTAGATGCACGAGCGGAACATGTTGTACATCTGTTGCTGTTCACGGGTTTCTTCCACGGTTTTAAGGAGTTAGGAGTTAGGAAATAGAAGTTAGGAGTTTCACGCGGCCGGATTGTTGATGCAAAGCATTTGCCAACGACATCACTGGCATTTGCCATGCATGTCGTTGGCATTTGTCGCAGATTTCATTGGCATCTGCCACGCATCAAGACAGCATATTTGCTTAGCCTTTGAAATACTCTATTGCAAGTTTATCAGCAATTCCGGCGCAAAGCTGTCAGCATTGAGGATGTCACGGTAGTTAATGTCGAGATAGCTGACGCGGCCGCTTATCTGGTCCTCGGTGATTTCAAGGCGGAGCTTCTTCTCTTCAGGGAAGGTGAGCTTCTTGAGGACGATGACATTGCGGTAGGACTTGGTGAAGTGGTCGGCATGGTTGACCATATACACCGGCGTGAGCTCAATGGTCTGTGAGTTCGTGGCTTTGAGCTCTTTCTTGTCCATCAGCTTCAGTCGGATCTCGGCGATGTCGTACTTGATGTTGCTCTTGTTCTGCAACGAGAAGTCGATGAAGAAGTAGTCGCCGACAGTGTAGATGTTGTTCACTTGCGCACGGATGCCGTACTGCTTGCCGTGCACACGGAAGCACTTGCGGCGGCTCATGAAAATGGACCAGCAGAGACGGGACATGTCGCCCTGCGTCATGCTCACCTCCGGGTTGGTGTAGTCGCGGATGTCCTCCTGGCCGACGGTATAGACGGAGTGGGCACGCTTGGGGGCTTTAGTGTAATAGACGGTGAACTGAGCGATGTGTCGCTCGCCGATGACAGTTACCGTTCCCGCCAGTTCGTTGTCCATCAACGTAGACTTGGGTTTCAGTCGGACGATGTTGTCGGCGCACTGGTTGCCGACGAGCTTGTCTGTGGAGATGTCCACGAGCTTGATGTTCTCCGGCATGATGAGATGGGTGGTCACCTGATCGTTGACGTAGATGACGGTCTTCTGGAGGTTGTTCTCGAAGATACGTGCATCGTCCTCCGTGAGACGGTGGATGTAGCGGACCTTTACCGTATCGGGCTGTGCAGCATGGATGGTCATTGAAAAAATAAGTGCGAGTGTAAGAAGTATCGTTTTCATATTCATAATGGATTTGGTATTGTTGTTATTGAAATGGTTTCTGAACGCTTGAGGCATTTTACTCCCCTCCCTACGAGGGAGGGGGAAGGGGGGTGAGGCCTTATTCTTGCTGTGTGTTTATAAGATAGACAATGGTGTTGTACTTGATTTTGGCTTTATTCTTGCGGATGTTCTTCGACACGGCGGAGCTGGCAGACTGGTACATGTTCTGCAGGGCTTGCAATGCGATAATCTCCGGCGACACGCCGCCAGTACTGTTCACATCGAACTGGATGTTCTGAGCGGCGACATTGGAGCCTGCATCCTTCATCATCTCTCGGAACGTGGACTCGGGGACATAGAAGCCCTCCATGCCGTCATTGTCGAAGACGCTTAGATTAACCTTTATGAACTTGTTGCCGACAAGGATGCTCGTGATGTTGGCCATGACACGCTGCTGTCCGAAGCCCGTGACGATGCCGTAGAGGTATGAACCCTTCTTGAGGCGGATGCCCTTGACGGTTACGTCATCGAGCAGTTTGAAGCGAAGTCTTGTGCCCTCACGAGCCTTGGTGGTCTTGTCAATCATAGCCTTGATAAGCGGCTCATCGACATTCTCGGTACTGGCCACGGTGTTGAACTTCTCGCTGTTGTCCTCCTTGACTTTCTCGACGACCTCGGTCTTCTCTTCTTTCTTGTTTTTCTTTTTCGTGTTTCCTGTGAGTGCGTCGATCATTTCTTGTTGCTGCCGTCTCTCTTCGGCTTCCTCTTCCTTGTCGCGCTGTTCCTGCTCGGCATAGTAGCGGCGCTGGCGGTCCATGCTGCGGTTCTGGATGCGTTCCAGTTCACGGGCATAGTCGTTGAGGTCGTCCTGCTGGGTGCGTCCGCTGCCATAGCTGCGATTGCCATAGCCATTGCCTCCATAGCTGTTGCCATAGCCGTTGATGCGGTTCATGTTGGCCTGCTGGCGCTCGCGGAGGTCCTGTTCGGCTTTCATTTGACGGAGACGCTCGGCGTTGACCGCATCAATGTCCTGCCGCTCCCTGTCATTGTAGCCGCTGCCGGTAGTGTCCTTCTGTTCGTACTCGTCGCCGATGCCGTCGACGGCGGTGAAGGCTCCGCCCTCGGCAAAGCGTTTGTTCATGGCCGTCATCTTGTCGTCCACGCCCTCACTGCGTGCTTCGGGAAGGCTCATGTTGATGGAGTCGGTGACTACGTTTTTGGCAGTCTTGCCGTTGCCCTTGAAAGTCTCCATGCCAAAGTATATGAGTCCCAGCAGGGGCAGGAAGATGACCAAAGGGAAAATGTACTTGGGTTGTCTGAGGTTCAGACGCTTGAGTTTCTGTAAGTCCATATCATGTGTTTTTTATTGTTTTGCGTTTATTGCTTGTTGTCGAGATACTTTACCACGAGTTCCAACTGGCGGTACTTCACCATGATGTCCACGGAGTCCTTGTGGCTTTTGATGGGCAGACGGATGAGGGAATCGAGGTCGTGCTTGAGCTGCTGGCCCTTGTTGGTGAGCTCCACGGTCTGGTCCACCTGCATGGACTTCAGACGCTGGATGCGGCGGATGCCGTCGAAGGCAGGCTTCACGTCTGACAGACCAGACATCATGTCAGCCTCGTTGTAGGTGCTGGTCAGCGTGAGCCAGCTGCCAACGATGAGTGAGAGCATGAGCATGCTGATGGTGATGACGGACACTCTCTTCTTGTGCTTGTCTGCCCATTGGTTGGCTTTCGCTATCTTGTCCTTGAGCTTGAACTTGTCTGTCAGCGACTTGATGCCTTCCGCTATCTTGGCATCCTTCTTGGCCTTGGTGCGTTTAAATATCTTCATAGCTTTTTCTTTTGATAATTTATTTCTGTATTCTTTCCCCCTCTCTTTTAGGAAGGGCCGGGGAGGGTCTTTAGTAGTCTAAATCTTTGTTTTCGAGTGTTCTCCAGTTTATGATGAGCAGTCCGTGTGGATTGTTTTGTGTCCTCGGCACGTTCTCTATCTCGCCCACGGTGATGATGGAGCGTTTCAGGTCACGGCTTCGGCGCTTGATGAGCTGCGTGCCGAAGTACTTGAATTTTTTCTCATGCTCGTTGAACTGGATGGAGTCGCACTTGATGGTGCAGACGGCACTGCTTGATATAATATCCGAGTAGAAGCCGTTCTCTTCCATGGCCTGTTTCTGCTTCATCGCCGTTCCGTCAGCCATGTAGAGGGCCTTGCCGAGCGTCCACTTGATGTAATCGTTGTCGGGAGGCAGGTTGAAGAAGTACTGATGGAAAAGTTGGATATGCGCCTTGGCTTCCATCACGAAGTTGGCTTCCTGTAAGCTTCGCTCGGCGAGGAAGGGGATGTCACCGTCGAGAATGTATATTTGGCTGCGCTCCTCACTGACAAGCTTCGAGCTCTGATAGACAGTGAAGATGCAGATGGCAGTGCAAGCCGCCAACGTGAGGATGACGGTTGCAAGTGCCAGTTTGGTTTTTTGTTCTAAGGATTGTATCAACATAACGCTATGTGAGTTAGAAGTTAGGAATTAGAAGTTAGGAGTTTCTTTGAGTTAGGAGATAGGAATTAGAAATTTGTGGAGTTGAGAAGCTGCCTCGCGTTGGCTCGACAACTCCTAACTCCTTACTTCTCACTCCTAACTTCCCTCTGCTCCTCCGGGCTTGTAGTTGGAGTCGGACTTGCCCACATTATTTATACTACGGGCCGAGTCAGCGCCACGGCTGTAGGAGGCTCCAAGTCCGGTCTGTGCCATGATGGTACGGGCAGTCTGGTTGAAGCCGCTGCCACCATCGCTGTGCGACTGCTGTGCCGCGCCGATGATGGAGGCCGTGCCGGTGGCTACTGCCGCCCCTGCCGCTGCCGTCGTGGTTGCCGCACCCATCGCATAGCTTGCACCGCCGAAGACGAGGGTCTGTGCCATGCTGCCGGAAGCCGTTCCTGCGCTGGAGCTGATACCGCCGGGGATGAGCCACGAGGCTACTTCGGGCACGAAGCGGAGGACGTAGGCACCCACGAGCATGCCCATGGCATACATACAGTTGGAGCCGATGCCCTGCAAGCCCAACGCGCCTATCTGCTGCCATGAGTTAACAGTTCCTCTCAATAGGGTGTCGTAGGCCTTGATGTCTTCCATGAGGTTGTACATCAGGATGAAGTCGATGTAGTATAGGCAAAAGTACACGACAAATCCCCATAGGGAAAGCGACAGGTACTTGCCCATCCACTGGGCCCAGGCGTTGCTCCAGGGCGGTACGATACTGAGAGCAAACATGATGGGCGCAAAGGTGGCGAGGATGGTCATGAAGATGCGCTGGGCGACGAGCATGCCGTAGTAGGACATCTGGAAGATGAGCTCGCCGACGAACCGTATCACGTCATTGATCCACTCGCTGACCTTGGTCTCTGCGGCTACGGCGGCACGCTGGGCGTAGTTGTTGATGGTGGAGCCGAGGTTCTCCATGTTGTAGATTAATTTGTCCCACCAGTGTGCGTCCTCACCGATGGCCTGCACCTGCTTGGCGGTCTCGATGCTGTCCTGCACCTGCCGGAGGCGTTTGAGGTAGTCGTCCTGCTTTTGGGCGACCTTGAGCTCCAGTGCCGCCACTTCCTTGTTCTTGCTCTGTGCCATCTGCCGTGTTACCTCCTCCAGTCCCTTGCCGGGCATCTTGAGCGACTCGCAGATGTAGCTGCTGTAGGTGATACACAGGGACAGGCCGATGATACGGGCGAGCTTCATCACGTCCATACCACGACGGCCGAGCATCATCATCCAGCACTCGTAGGAACCCATGCAAAGGGCGAGCAGCAGGCCGAGCATCTTGGCAAAGCTGATGGCACTGCCGAGGACAGCGGACTTGGGGAAGGTCTCCATGGCCGTCAGTAGGCGCATCAGACTGTCGTCGATGGCAGGGAGTCCCATTGTCAGCAGCTGGTTGATGAATAGTGAAGATAATTGTAAGTCTATCATGGTATTCTACTTGATTAATTCTGCATAATGTTTTGATTTTTACCTCTTTACCTTTTTACCTTTTAGTAGTATTGCTGTGCCATCCCGACAAGGTGTGCCACACGGGAGACAATCTGTTCCATCTGCTTCTTGTACTCTATGTAGGCTTCCTGCCGTTTGGAGTTTTCAAGCTCATTGCCAATGCCCTGCTTGTGGGTGTAGGCGATGGACTGGCAGATCATGTCGTTCTGACGCTGGAGCTCGCTGACCTGTGGGGCCATCTTGCCCTTGCTCTTCGTAAGGCAGTAGGTGAGACCCTCGGTGATGGACTTCTGCATACGTGTAAAGTCGTCCTTGAAGGAGTGATAGACGAGGTCAACATTGCGGTCGGCGGCACGGATCACTTCCTCGTCGTGCATCTCCTTGACTTTTTCACGTTCTTCCTCGACTTTCTTGATTTTCTCCTTCTGTGTCTCTTCCTGTGCCACACGACGGGGCATGATGGTCTTGACATTGGACTTGTGCTCCTTGAAGCGGACACGGTAGCCGGACTTGAAGCCCGACCACTTCCAGTAGGTCTCGGCACCGGAGTATTTCTTGTGGAGGAAGTAGTAGTACCAGTCAGGAGCGAAGTCCCAGGGACCGGTCTCCATGCTCCGCCACTGCTTTTCCTTCTGCTTGTCGTGGACGACCTTCTGGGCATAAGCGCTCCCGCATTCCCCGTTGGGGAAAGCGAGAGCTATACAAACAATTAGGGAAGAAAGTATGTGTCTCATGGTATTGTCGTTTTGATGGTTTACTCGTTTTACATTGATATTAAACTGGTAGTTGGTTTGTTGTTTCGAAGCGATTATGCTCCGTACCACTTGTCAATGACCTTTGTGGCTATCTCATCTTTCACATCGCTGTTGAGGATGTCCCAGATATAGTCGTAGTGGAAGCCGCCCATGACAACGATGCTGCACCAGAGGTTGGCAGAGTCAATAATGCTGAGCATGTTGGAGATGTAGCTGTGGAGGGTATTGACGAGCTCCAGTTTCTCGTCCATGCTGGCACGCATCACGTTCAGACCGCTGGCGGTGAGGGTCGCATACATCCGCTTGATATTCTTGACTTCTCTTGCACAGGCGAAGTTGGCCTCGGTATAGTACCATGCCACGGCAGGCTTCTTGAAAGCGTACTTCGCTGTGTTCTTCGTGAACTTGGCATACGTATCAATGAGCCTGTAGAGGTCGGTGCCCGTCGATGCCAGTGCCGTACCAAGGATGACGTAGCTGTAGGCGTTGTTGAGCTTGGAGTTCAAGGTCATGCGCACGTCGTTGAACTTCGTTGCGCCCTTGGTGACAAGGCTCTGCTCGCCATAGCTTGCCGCCACCTTCTCCAGTGCCTTCTCCTCTTCCTTCTTGATGAGCTTGTGCAACGAGATGAGTGCCTCGATGGTCGGCTGGTCGTTGGGGTAGTCGAAGGCATGGGCTTTCGAGGGGTAGAGGATGGCGACGGCCAGGATGCAGATTATAATGGTATGGTACTTCATAGCTATTATGTTCCAAGGTTATTCCAATCGTTGATGATGCCATCCACCATGTTGCTGGCCTGATAGACGGAAGCCCAGCTCTCAGGGTCGATGGCAAAGAACACCTCGCCCCACGTTCCGAACTGGCACATCATCACCATCACGTCCATCTTGTACTTCATCTCCAACAGACGGGAGTAGATTTTATTGGCCAGCGTCAGACGGGTGTAGCGGTCCATGAAGTTGTAACCGTCACCCTGGCCCATATTGTAGCGTCCGCCGCCGTTGGGTATCTTCTGGCGGATGATGGGATTGTCGGGCAATTTTATCTTGCCGTTGTTCACTACGTCGATGAAGTCATGGATGAGTCCTTCGGTCTCAATTACAATGTCGGCGAGCTCGTTCAGACAGAGGACGTAGTTCTTCACGGGGTTCGAGGCGATGTACTTTGTTACCGTGGGGATGCCGGAGAGGATGTCGGCACTTAGGAGAAAAATTTCCTTGTAGTAGGCCGACTCCTCTCCGAAGCCGCGGACATTGGTCATCGTCAGATGGTAGAGTTCCTTGATGCCCTCCATCGTGGCAGTGTACTGCAATATCTTCTTCTGCTTTTCAGAGATGGTGTCGAGCCGCTCGTTGTGCTTGTTCTCGATAAGCTTCTGGGCGGTGGTGTTGGCACTGACCTGCCCGGTCGTCCAAGGGTCATAGACCACACGCCATCCGGCAAAGGCCTGACTTGTGGCAAGGAGAAGCATGGCAGCTGTGATGACATAGCGGTGGTTGCTATGATTGAGACTGCCTTTTGGCTTTGTCTGCATTATCAGTCTGTTTTTTCCCATAGTGGCATGATTTTCTGTTGTTTGTTCACTTTGACCGCGAAGTCAAGATACTTCTTTATGCCCAACTTCTTGCGGTCTTCCTCAATTTTCGTGATGGCGGTCTGGATGTCTCCGTAGTGACGCTCATAGACTTTCAAAGCCTCTTTCTCGGCACGTTCCGTGGTGTAGGCCCAGTAGCATTCGGGTGGTTCCTCAACGCCATAGACATCGGAGTACTGGCCGCGGCATATCCACACCTCCTTGAAGTAATTTCTTCCCTCGTGGTTGTTCAGGGCATTGACGGTGAAGATCTGCTGCTTCTGCACCTGTGTCAGTCCGAGGATGGCACTGATAGCATCGTATCTGTCCTTGAACTTAGACTGGTCGAGGAGGATTTTCACGTCAGAGTTGTTGATGATGGCTTCCTTCACGATAGGCGAGTCTATCACGTCATTCAACTCCTGGGTTACTACTCCTGCTATGCCGTGGAACTTTCTCACTGTCTTATAAAGGTACTTGATGTATTCCGCCATAGTCGGTGAGCTGATGGCTTTCCATGCCTCTTCGATGATGAGTGCCTTGCGCCCTTTCTTGATGCGCATCTTCTGCAGGAACACGTCCATGATGATGAGCACGACGATGGGGAACAGAACGGGGTCGTCCTTGATCTTGTCAATCTCGAAGACAATGAACTTCTCGTCGAAGAGGCTGGCATCAACATCGTTGTTCAGCGTGTGTTCGAGTTCTCCGCCCTTATAGAACTGCTCCAATATGGCGGCGAAGTTGTCAATGTCGAAGGTGATACTCTTTTCTCTCATAATCTGCGGGATGCGCTCGATGGCGAACTCGTAGTAGCTGTTGAAGCTGAGGTTGACCACGTGCATCTTCTGCCGCTGCTTCTCCATGCGGTCGATGCGCTGCTCAATGGTGACGAGGTAGTTGCCCTCGATGAGCTGGGGCATGAGGCGCATGAGCTGGCGGTTGGCGGCTACTTTCTCACCGTCGGTGGCGGCCTTGTCGTTGATGAGGTCGTGGAGCTTGTTCACCTTCCGCTGGATTCGTGCGTAGGCTTCCTTCTCCTCAGCAGTATGTAAAGGACCATCACTGGCCACACGACTGCCATCAGCAGTATGGAGAGAACCGTGTTCATTATCCTGTCCGCTAAAGGCAGATGGATCTTCGGAGGTTGGAAGGTCTGTTTCATATTCTGTATGTTTGTATTTTTCTTCGAGTTCCTTGCTGTGCTTTTCATATGTGCCATTCTTCTTATCTTCTAAGAGCAGACGCTTGCGGAGCTGGTCGCGCTCGGCATCGGTGAACTCCTTGAAGGGGGTGAAGTACGACTCGTAGTACTCGACGATGGTCTGGTTGATGATCTTGTCCTCTATCTTCGTGGGTGCCTCGCTGCCCTTGAAGATGAGGAAGATGAGCGACTTGAGGAAGTTCTTCTTCTCACCGAAGTTCTGGGCATACTCTGTATCTGTAATCTTGAACGGGTTCATAGAGATGGGTTTCTCCTTGGAGTAGGTGATGTAAGTGCCTTTGAAATATCGGCATATACCCTCGTAGCTGTCACCCGTGTCAACCATCACCACATCGGTGTTCTGCTCCAGGAGCTGGCGGACGACGCTGTTCATGTGGAACGACTTACCGCTTCCGCTTGGGCCGATGCAAAAAAAATTGGCGTTGTCGGTCATCTTCACCCTGCCTTCCTTGCCGGTGATGTCGATGCAGACGGGCAGGCCCTGGCGGTCGGTGTAGTAGGTCTTCAGCGGTGTGTCCTCGCTGTGCTTCAGATGTTCCTTGAAGAAAAGGCAGAGGGCTGCGTCGTTGAGCGTCAGGAAGAGGTCGTAATCGGGGTTGAACGAGTAGGCGTTGCCGGGGAAGGAGTCCATGAAGAGCTCCAACTGGTTATAAGCCGACTTTGACGCAAAGATACCGCACTCGTAGAGCTTGGTCTCGATGAAGCTGGTCACGGGTGTCAGCTTATCAGCCTTGCAGCTCACCAGCAGGTTGAAGTTGGTATAGACGAGCAGCTTGCTGTCCTGTGCGAGCACGTCGAGGACGGTCTCGATGTCGGCCTTGGCAATCTTGTTGCTGGGGTCGGGCATGGAGCCGTGGCGCTTGGCCTTGGACTGGAGCTTGCGGAGGAGCTTGCGCTGCTGGGGGATTTGGATGACTTGGTTGTATATGACACATTCGGTGTCGGGAATCTCACTGAGGAAGGCCAGCAGGTCGGTGGCGATGACGTAGCCGTTGACGGCCACGGGCTGGTAGGGTTTTATCAGCGAGGGCAGGTCAATCTCGTCCACGTCGACGATGTCGAAGGACTTGACTACCTTGTCACCCATCTTCAGGCAGTCGTCACCGGCCTTGAAGCTCTGCATCGAGAAGGGGCCGTCCTTGAAGTGGAAGGCCATGAAGCGGTGGAGGTACTCGTTGACCTCGTCCTTGGTGAGCTTTCTGTGCCAAATGCCGCGCTCCTTGAGGATGTCCGTGACCTTGCTGACCTTGGTATGGAAGTCGAGCCATGTCTTGGGGTCGTACTTCACGAAGGCGGACTTGACGGTCTCCTGCGTGATGATAAGGTAGGTGCGTATCTCGGTATAGGGTCGATCATTGAAGTAGCTGAAGTAGCTGCGCGTGAGGAACTCCATATCGTCGGTGATATCGTGGTGGTAGCTCTGTCGGCACAGCACGTCCTGCTTCTGCAGGGCATAGCCCTCACCGAGGGTCTGGACGATGTTGTTCAGCACGTCAGTGAAGGCGACATATTGCACAGCGTCTGTGGCATACTGCTGCACGGGGTTCTCTATCTCGATGATGACGGACGGATTGCCGTTCTTCGAGAAGAGGACCGTGTTCAGCAGCTTGCCGGAGCCATCCTTGATATCCTGGAGCTGGGCGAAGAGGCCGTCAAGCGGCTTTTTCTTGTTTGACATGGTAGGTTATGTTTGTAGTAACTGATTTTGGTTTTCGATTTTCTTTATGTTAGCGGCTACCGATCATACATTTTGTAAAAGAAGTAGATGCCGTGGTGCCGCTTCTTGCTGTGCAGTCCGCTGCGTTGCTTGACGTAGATGGAGATGATTCCCACTGCGGCGAGGCAGACCATAACGATGAAGCCGACGAGCTTGCCGAAGAGGATGGAGGACAGCAGGAAACCGAGGAAGCTCAGGCCGATGGCTCCGGCGGCATAGGTCAGGAACCTGCCGCGGATGCCCATGAACTCCAGTGGCTTTTGGAGTCCCTTGAAAACCGGGATGCCGTTGAAATTGATGTCCATTATCTCGTAGTTTTATTGCGATATTATTTTACATTATATATTGTTTTTGATAGAGATTTCAGAGTTAAAAGGTGTCCGACTCCGATGATTCGGAAAGTCGGACTCCTTGTTTTACTGTAGATTGCAACTACTTGAAGAACAATGGCAAAGCCTCGCTCATTGCAAGGAAAGCTACACAACCGCCAATAGTCAGCATGATGGCTTTTTTCACGTCCTGGTCACCATTCTGCATTTTGAAATAAATACTGAATGCGCCGACGAGTGCGATGACTGCCGCAATGGCCTTCATCAAGTTACTGACGGGGGTCTGGTAGCTCGACACCTCGGTGATGGCTTTCTGGAATCCGCCGGCTCCCTTGCTCTGGGCGAAGGTCATGACGGCACAGAAAAGGAACATTCCGAGGAAGGCGGCTACACGCTTCACGGGGATTCTCTTGCATGCGCTCATGCAGGAGTTCATGATGGTTTTGGTTGAAATGGTTTGTAACATAAGTTTGTTAAGATATTTCATTACGTTACAATTTAAAGACCACATGAAAGGTGGAAGATGGGTGAGTGCCACTCACGTGGCCGTCTGATCCCCTTGCCTCACGGCGCTGCCCTCTTCCCGAAGCTGTCTTATCAATCAATCTTTACTAAATGGAAAGTAACACTCTAAATAACATTCTAAAACGTATTCATCTTTTGAGAAACTAACCCTAAATATTGAATTCTGGCGGAGCCTCACGGTTCGACCGTTCAGATTTTTCTATCGCTTGGAGCTCGTCCTCATCGAGAACGCGCTCTGATTCTTTCTTTTCCCATAAATTGTTGATTTGTCTGAGTGTAATCTGTGCTTCGTCGAGAGAAACTTGCTTAGCCTCCTTGCTGACTTGCTCGGCTGTCTGGGCTCCCTGCAGCTTTGTCTGCTGTTTGGAGTCGTCAATCTGAACCTTTAGGATGTCGAAGTAAGCATCGCTGCGGAACTCCGGCTGCTTAAGTGGCTTGGGAGGTCTTGGCTTCTTTGCAGGTGCAGGCTTTGCAGAAGTCTTCTCTTGGAAATCTGACTTTGAAGGATTTTTTCCTTTGGAAAGTTCTTCGCCTTTGGCATTCGACACTTCTGGGGAAACAGTAGGCTCAGGACCAATGAAGCGGACTTCAAGGTCGTATGGCTCAACGGCATCGGATGGTTCTTTCTTCACTTCTGCTGTTTTGTCTTCTGTTGGCTCATCAGTTTCTACGTTTTGAGTGGACTTTTCTGTCCCAGCACCTTCTTTATTCGGTTCATTATCATCCCAAGCTTCAGTCAAGGCTGTCATCTCCTCTGCCAGTATCTCGCGGCGTTTGAGCTTGACTAACTCATTGATGCGTTTCTTGGTCTCTGCGTCAGTGGGGAGGGGCTCAATGTCATCGGATGGCTTACCTTCTGTATTGTCATTGTCAGACTGGAAGGGTATGGCTGAGGGCGAATAGGACTCTGCTGATGTGGTAGCAGACTTCTGTTCCTCACTGCTTTCTTCTACCTGCCCGTCCGTATTGGACTGTGCGGCAGCTATGCCTTCATCCGGCTTTTGGTCAGCTGGGCGCTGGGATGTAGCAGGCTGATGCTTTGGCTCGTCCTTGCCCACGGCGATGGGCTTGAACTGCCCTGCCTCGTCGGAGATGTCGATGTCTACGTCCTTGGGCTTGGGCATGAACTCCACGGGCTCCTTCTTGAGGAAGAGGTCATAGACGATCATGCCCGAATAGCCAAAGACATAAATCACAACAATAACTATTACTATACTGGTGAAAGCCATAAGCTACTCTGCAAAAGGTTGAGACTCCTCGCGCTCGATGCCGTTGACGCTGTTCTTGCCGAACACCTTGTCGCCTGCCTCGTGGACTTTGGGGACATAGGTCACCGTCAGTTTCTCGCCCTCGGCGATGGCGTACTCGTCAATCTCTTTCTGTCCGAAGACTTCCAAGAGCAGCTCGCCGTCACCGTCAGTTGTGAGTACATACTGCTGGGCTGCCCATGTGCTGCCCTTCTTTGACGTGCCTGTCCTTACGGGCAGGACTTTCGTGATCGTTCCTGTTGTTTTCATAGTCGGTAGTCTGATTACTGGTTATCTGATTGGTTTAGTTGAAAGTCTGCTCATTGGCCGACACGGCCAGAGATGCTGAATATTTCTCCGTTTCCTCCGCGCACGTTGTCGGCAATGGCAGAAAAGTGAACCCAAGTGTCTTGCCGTTGGCCTCTTTGACGGGATGGCGGCGAAGACCGGGATAGTAGAAGAAGGTATGGCCGTCGGTTGCAGGAATGTAGCCGAGACGTTTGAGGGAACCCCGAAGACGGATCTTCTGGTTGTTGCTCACTACCTTTATGTTTGTTCGCTGGTCGAGACCGAAGATGATGCGGCGGCGCTCCTTCTGGATGAGTTCCTTACGGCGGCGGCTTCGGATGGTGCGGAGCTGCTCCGGGGTTCGCGACAGTCCGAGCTCACGGGCTATCTTTACGATGGTGAACCTGTGCAGTCCGGTGCGCTCTGCCATCTCCTGATAGCTGAGATTGGTGTATTCCATCTCCACGAAGGCGCGTGCGTCACGGTTGCGGCCAGTCGGATTGTCCTTGCGGAGACCGAGCTCACGGGCATGCTTGGCAACAGAACTAAGCGAGAAGCCCAAATGGGCGGCTATCTTGTGGAGATACTCTGATTGAAAGCGTTCCTTAAGTATGTCGTCATGCTCCGGTGTCCAGAATATTCGTTTTGTCTTAGGTTGGAAGGTTGTATTCATAGTGTTCAGTTCATTCTTTTGGTTCTTAATCGGTTTTATTATCTCTTTTGCCTGCCCTGCTCAAAACAGGCCGCTGCGGTGGGTGACGAGCCGACGAAGATCATCCTTGTTGGCATCTATGAAAGACCTGGCAAGGGCTGTGATGATGGCGGAGATGCGATGGCTGCCATAGACTGCCTCAAGGGTGGTCACCACATCGTCGGGCAGGAACACCCAGTGCCGTCGTCCGGTGTCGGAATCACAGGAGAAGGCTTGTATCTGCGAGAGGATGTCATCTTTTGAGAATGATGTCCGGTTCCCATTGGGCAGAGACTCTTTTGTCTCGGTTCGTTCAGCCTCCTTGGATTCTTTCTTCTTGACATGCCTGGACGGACGTGACTTGCGCTGTTCCTTTTGGGGAAGGGCTTTTCCCGTACTCTCGGATGGCTTGTCATCATCGGTTTCTCTTGCACTGGGAGAAGGCTCCTCTTCCGGCTTTTGGCTTGGCTCGCAGGATTGCACTTTTTGGTCTTTCGGCAGCTCCTCCGGTGTTACCTCTTCCTTGGGCTTGTCACTCTGCCACATATATGTTGGCTCGCTCTCACCGTTGACTTTCCGGAGAAGTTCGTGAATATCCCCGAAAACCATTGGTTGAGATGTGCCTTCAGTCATGCGGATTTGGATTTTTCGTTATAAACGCTGTCGTAGAGCATGTCGTAGCACGGGGCGATAATCTCGTGTTGCTTGTCGGTGAGGAAGAGCGTGCTGTAACGCTGGATCTCGGCGCTGTTGGGTATCTTCGGAAGGACGGTGCCCAGCTTGGCGAAGTGATCGAGGAACTTCTGCTGTTCGGCAAGCTCGTCCTTGCGGCCCCAGTTTTTGTTGAACTGGTTGGGTACGAAGAAGAACGGTGGCAGTTTTTCAAGGCCGTTCTCCTTGGCAACCATAGCTGTCATGTCAATGAAGCCGGTCGTGCCGTTGATGCTGGTCTTCTCCAACTGGATGGGGGTGATGATGGCATCGGCCTCGAACACCAGTGGAAGCAGGCCCTGAAGGGTAAGACTGCCCGGAGTGTCGATGATGAAGTCGAAGTCCTCGTTGCGCATGGCCCGGATAAGGTTCAGGGTATCCTTCTCGCTGCTGAGCTGGGTGCAGGGGACTACCTGATACAGGGGCTGGAGCTGTGGCCAGCGCTCTCTGTCCTGCTCATGTTTCTTGACGATACTGCGCTGCGGGTCGGCATCAAGCACGACGAGACGGCAGTGATGTTTAAGGACGAGTTGGTTGGCAAGAAGCACGCCGAGTGTGGTCTTGCCGCAACCGCCTTTCTGGTTGGCGACGACGAAAATCTTGTTGCGTCTCTTATCCGGAGACTTTCCAATGTTAAAGAATGGTATGTTCATAAGGTTGGTTGTTGGTAACTCGTGTCATGGAGTTTTGGTCACCTCTGTTATGTCCGCCTCGTAGCGGCATAAGATAATTCCGTGTGACAGTATAAGACGCGCTCCTTTTTGGTAGGCCGGTATTCCAAGGGAGCTTGGCCCTGCAAGCTGTCAGGTGCTTGCGGTATGATTTTCTGTTGCAAAGATAGGAACTATTCCGCATAACCGCAACAGTAGCCATGTATAAACTGCTGATTCGTCGCCAAATTTGATGAAAAAAGTCGATTTTCTTCAAAAAGAGGCACATTCGTACAAACGATGTTACCTTTAAGAAGTTCCCATAGGTTGTCAGAGAGGTAACGATGGGGTATATTGTCCTATTTCTTCACTTTTCTTGTAACTTTTGAAATAAATGTCTTAGAATCTAATTATAATGATAGCTAAGATTAAAAGGGGTACAGAAGAATAGATTGGTTCTGATGAAAGGGAAAACAAGGGGTGATAGAACAGAAAATTCTGCCCATCACCACTTATAATTAGGATAATAGCTAATGTATGTTTAACAGATTATAATAATGGTAGTAATCTGTCTGAGATTTACTTCACTATTATTTTGATACTAGAGTTTCCTACTTTGCAAATGACAATTTGTTCAGACGTAGCGATGCTGGCCGAACCGCTGACAGTCTTTTGACTGCCTATCAGTTTCCCATCGGTGGTGTAGAACTCCACCTTCTCGCCGTCGCTGAGCCCGCTGACGGCGACAATGCCGCCATCAGAGGTCACTACTACGCCGCGCATCTTGGAAGTGTTGATGTTGTCGGTCGTAAGGTTTCCGTCAGCCTTCACCCAATAGAGCTTGGCAGTGGCCTTATCGGAGGGCTTAAAGCCGTCGGCCGTGGCATAGACGCTAATGTCGTAACAAGCGGCTAGGCTAACATCACCGTCCTCATAGAGCTTGTCGCTCTGAACATCCGAGCAGGTCAGTGTGCAGTGGTATTTCGCGCCCTCGGTGGTGTCGGTGAACTTCAAATGTCCGTCAGCATAGCCGATGGTCGGCATGGCGCATGGCTCTCCAGTTTTGTCGTCACCACCGGAAGTAATCTCTTTGATATATTTGAAATTCTTCCAACCTTTCGCAGACTTGTAAGCATTCACATCGGGAACGTAAAGCGTACTAACTAAACACGTATTATTATCAAAAGCATCTGATGCCAAAGAAGGTGGGGTCGGATTCTTACAGGTAATGTTTGTCAGATTTGTGCAGCCGGAAAAGCAATCCAACCCCAGCGATGTCACGGACGAGGGGATGGTAATGCTTGTCAGACTTCTGCAGTCGCGAAAGCAATCTAACCCCAGTGATGTCACGGACTCAGGGATGGTAATGCTTATCAGACCCCAGCAGCCTTTAAAGCATTGGTTTGGCAGCGATGTCACGGACGAGGGGATGGTAATGCTTGTCAGACGGGTGCAGTTGTAAAAGCAACCTCCACCCAGCGATGTCACAGACGAGGGGATGGTAATTCTTGTCAGACCGTAGCAGTCGTAAAAGCAAGCTTCGCCAAGCGATGTCACGGACGAGGGGATGGTGATGCTTGTCAGACTTCTGCAGTCGCGAAAGCAATTTTCGCTCAACGATGTCACGGACGATGGAATGGTAATACTTGTCAGACTTTTGCACGCGGAAAAGCAACTAGATCCCAGCGATGTCACGGACGAGGGAATAGTAATGTTTGTCAGACTGGAACAGTAGAAAAAGCAATAGTCACCCAGCGATGTCACGGACGAGGGGATGGTAACACTTGTCAATGATTCGCATTCTTTGAAGCAATCGTCAGCAAACGCAGTGACTGTGTATTCCACGCCTTCATCCGTAATTTTCTCAGGCACCGTGATGTCTCCGCTGTAAGAGTTAGCAAAGAGAATGGCTTCCTTTGAATCTGAACGCAAGAAGTACTTCAAGCCGTCAACAGTGACATACTTGCCTTGCGCGAAACTGCCGATTACGGTCAGCAACGCTACAAATATGAGTAAAAGTCTTTTCTCCATAACTTATATTAATTATTTAAAATGTATTGAACTCTAATATTAAGTACATTTTTAGGGTGGATAACTTATTATTATCGTTTGTAAGCCAAATACTTCTAAACAAATATACCCTATCAATTTTGATCTATTAAATTTATATCTAATTTGCTTCTTGAATAACCAAGTCTAAATTTTCTTTCAAAATTACGAAATTTCCCTTTAAATCACAAATATTTAGCATAATATTTTTATGTATATCTGTAAAAGCATAGGTTATTGTTGAACCATGCAGATAATATATTACAGCTGGTATACTAACTCACGGACTTTTCGAACGTAGTCTCTAGAGGTAGAATAGCCTATTCGTTTAAGAAATGCGTAATAGTCTTCTCCATTACGATGCTTGTACTGTACCTTATCCCGATATGCGATGACACTCTCCTCCCAGTGGTTGAAGCTATAGTAGCCCTTAGAGTGCCTTAGCCCGAAGAGGTTATTATATTCGTTGCAGACACGGGAACGGAAGTGTCCAGTTTCAAGTATGGCCTGGGCAAGGACAATCTTCGGATATTTGATGCCGTGTTTCTTCAGTGCGGCATAGAGGTTCTCGATGGTCAGCTCCTTCGCGTCTGTCTCTACATTATTATATATATGAGAGTCCTTGCCGGCGATTTCTGCAAGTCGCTCGTTGAAGGACTCCACTTGCTGATTCAGCGCTTGGATGAATGGCAGTGGATCAACACTTGTCCATCTGTTGTTGACCGCAAGCCGCTGAAGTTGCAAATGGAGATGCGGACCGGTGGAACGGCCTGTAGAACCGACAAGTCCTACGACTGTCCCTGCCTGTACCATCGTTCCCTCCTTGGCGTAGATCTCACCAAGGTGACCATAGAGGCAGCGGAGATTGCCATGATCGATGATGACATAGTTGCCGTAGCCGGTGTTGCCATGACGGACGGCGGTCACCCTGCCCGGGAGCATGCTATAGGTAAATCCGTTTATACCAATGGCATCTATGCCATCATGGAATGTACGGCACTTGATAAAGGGATCCTGACGGTAGCCGTAAGGCGAGGTAACGGTTAAGTAATCAAGTGGCATACAGATTGTTAGCCGCTTTTCAAGGATGTTTAGAAGTAGGCTGTCAGAGGTGCTGAGGAAGGGCAAAACAGGCTGTTTTACAACTTTTCTGGATGATTTTCCAAAACTTTTTTCGCTCTTTTCCTGCACTTTTCTTTGGGCGTTGTTGGAAGTTGGCAGTTTGTTTCCTAACTTTGCGGTCAGAAACGAAGGCAAAGGCAGTCTGAAGACGGACTTTTTCTTGGTCTCTGTCTCAGCCTCGGGCTTTGGCTTTGTTTCGTGAAGTACGTCACGGACGTAAGGGTCCGTGGAAATGGATAACGTGTCGGCAGCCGGACCGACTTTCTCAACAGTGTAAAACTGTGCCGGTGATTCCAATACATTCATCGATAGCATCAAAACCACAACGCACTTCATTGTGTGTTTCATGGTAGTAGTATGTTTAGTTTGACATGGATTTTCACCACAAAGTTAGTATAAACCAGTAGAATAACCAAACCATCAACTATGAAAACAGAACCAGTACCATTCGACAAATTTGCCAAAATCGGCATCTATCCCAAAGATCTCATGCGCATGCCAAAGGACTTGCGCGACGCTATTCTGAGCGGTGAGCTCTCGCCGCTGATGCGTGTCAATGTTCCCGTGGGAGACAACTCGGCGGTGTCCATTCCAATGAAAATTCAGCTCGCCCACGACAAGGACGGACACCTGCAACTGCTTACGTATCAGATACATCGCGAGCTTGACAATAACTTAAAGCTGAACGACACCGAACTGGATCGTGTGCGCAAGGGCGATGTCATCCAGAAGGAGTTCCAGGAGGGCGGCAATCGCAAGATGCGCTATGTGCAGCTCGATAAGGAGACCAATGCCCTGATGTACCGTGATGTGGCGACTGTTAATTTTGAGGAAAAACTTCAGGAAGTTGACAAAATCAAGGACATCGGACTCGGAATTGCCCAAAAGGAAGCTCTCACTTCGGGCAAGCCTGTTGAACTTGAGGTCGGTGACCAGAAAGTGACCGTAGGTGTTGACCTCCGTGAGCCTGTTGGCTTCAAGGTGATGCAGGGAGATATGGAGGAGTGGAAGCGTCAGCAGGCCATCCGCTATGATGACGCGCACGAGGGTTATATGGGCTATGTGCAGACGGACGAGAACCGGTGGGAGTACAAGCAAGTGGTTGACAGGTTGCGCCACGAGGAGAGCGTACGGCTGACTGAGAGGGAAAAGACAGACAAGAAAGAGGATAAGAAAAGAGGGCTTTCACTCTAAGGGTGTTTTCTTTATAAGAGCTATTCCTTTAAAATCTTCAACTACAAACCAATGAGACCTCATCCACTATGTCAAACAAACAAGAATGTACGTTCACCTCCGTTGCCCCATATCCGAAAGTGCGTCAGCTGGCGCACGGGCTCAAAGATGGTGATTACGCAAGTATCTGCAAGGCAGCGGATATGATGGCGGACGGGATAAGGGAGATGGCGGCAGGACGCAACTGTGTGCTGGTGCCTATACCGAACCATCGTGGCAGGGCTATTTATACAAAGACACTCGCCAATGAGATTTCCCGAAGGACGGGCATCCCGACATGGGACATCCTTTCCTGCCGCCCGCACATGCCGCTGCACTATGCCAAGAAGAATGACCTCAAGCCGGAAGGCATATACCTGAAACTCAATCTATACAGACAAGTGCCGGAGCAGTTCACACCAATAGTAATAGACAACGTGCTGGACACCGGCTATACCGCAGGTGCCGCTATCAAGGCTGTGGGTCACCCGAATACGATGCTCGCCGTCCTCGGACATACCAAGAACCATCTGACAAACAAGAACTACCAGTTTAACCAACTCGCTACCAATATGGAAAAGAAAATGCAAGAACAGCCTTCTGACAAGAGGCAAGTAAAGAACAAGACCGACACGCCATTGGCCGTGTATCAGCGGCTCAAAAGCAAACACCCCGACGCGCTGATCCTTATGCGCAACGGAGACTTTTACCGTTCGCTGAATGAGGATGCGCAAAAGGTATCCGACACGCTGCGCATACCGACACAGAAACCAAAGTCCAAAAAGGACGGTGAGCTTATTGCGGAGTTTCCTCATCATGCGCTCGACGTCTACCTGCCAAGGCTTATCAGAGCGGGCAATCGTGTGGCGATTGCTGATATGCTGGAGATGAGTAAGAAACAGACAACAAACCAAACCAAGAACCAAACTCAAACCGATACTATGGAAAAGAAAACAGAAAAGAAGAGGACCAAGGCTAAGGAAGCCAAGGTTGACATGACTGAGGTAAAGGCAGAGACTAAGAAAGAGGATAAATCCGTAGAGCAGTCCGCTAACCAAAAGGTTCACACACCACGTGAGCCGCAAATGGTGACCGTCAATGGTGAGAAGGTTTCTCACGGACATGCCTTCCAAAGCAACCAGGATCCAAACAAGTGGTATTTTACCGCACGTCTCGACGGACAGCAGCTCCGTCCGCAGCTCATGAAGCCGGAGGATGTCGCTGCCTATCAGAAGCGTGAGATAGGCGTGGAGGCATTGATGCAGACCTATTATCCCACAAAGCTGGCCAAGAAGGTCACGCCGGAGGAATATAAAGCTGACAATAAGCTCTCAGACGGACGTGTCATCGAGAAGATGGTGGTCTACAAGGAGCATGACGAGCAGCGTCAGGATGTGGGCAAGTACAAGCTCTACACACAAGTGGGCGAGCAGAAGATGTCGCGCACGATGTCGAAGGAGGACTTGAACGCTTACTTTGACCGAGTGACGACACCGTCCAAGCTCGTGGAGAAGAACTTTGGGGAGCAGCTGCACCTTGCTTCCTTCTATAACCAGTTCAAGCTGGAGGAGGGAGTCAAGGACGTGCGCATCGCCAAGGACTACGACGGCAACTGGACGGTGTCGGCCAAGCTCGCTGATGACCGTACGACAAGCAAAGCCGTGCTCTCATGGTACGACAAGCAGGCGCTCTTTACCTCAAAGACGGCTACCAAGGAGCAACTGGCTGCACGCTACCTCAATACCGAAATCAAGGAGATGCAGCAGGAGAAGGTCAGTGCAAAGCGGTCGTTCAGCCGATAAAGTCACTTTAATGCCATGACGTTACACCTTGACTATCAGTAATTAAGTTTTAACAGTTAACTACTTACTTCAATTCAAAAATTATGGTTACATCAAACCATTAACTATTTCAATCATCAACCATTAACACTTACAACTATGCAGAACAATACAATCGAAGAACTCATTCAACTCAAGCAGGAAGAAAAGATAGGATGGTGCGAGCTCGCACTCCGCAGTGAACACGGAAAGGCCTATCTGCAGTGGTGCGACGATCACGGCATCGAGCCCGACGACAACAACGCTGAGCTCTATCTCGAAGAGACCGAGAGCCGTATCTATGACGGCGGTAACGACTTTGCAGAGGAGTTTGCAGAGGCGCTCGTATAATCTATCTCCCGAGATGCAGTGATACCGTGAAAGACACATAACATTATCAGCCCTCAGTCCGAAGGTGGTGCCATCGGACTGAGGGGCTACTAACCTCATCAAACCAACTACACTGAAACTATGGAAAACAAGGATTCCAAGTCTAAGAAAGGAACAGACTACAAGAACAGCGGAGACAAGGCGATAGACAAGTTTTGCTCGCTCATGATTGAGAGGATGCAGTCGATGAAGGCTTCCGACTGGCGGCAGGGATGGACGAACGGCAAGGGCACTATGCTCGGCATGCCGCAGAACCTCAGCGGTCGCAACTACTCGGGTACGAACTCTTTCTTCCTGCAGATGGACACGGCGATGAATGCCTACCGTACGCCGGTCTATATGACTTTCATGCAGGCGCAGAAGGAGAATCTCCGCATCAAGAAGGGCGCGCAGTCAATGCCTGTCATCTACTGGGACCTCAATATCAAGGACGAGCGCGGCAAGCGTGTCGCCGAGTCGGACTACAAGCAGATGAGCCGGGGCGAGCAGAACAAGTGCGAGGTGCGCCCGTTCCTCCGTGCCTTCTCCGTTTTCAATGTTGACCAGACCAATCTGGAAGAGGTGAACAAGGAGAAGTACGATGCCATCGTTGATCGCTTCAAAGGTCCGCAGTTGCGTGACACGCAGGGCATGTACGAGAACCGTGCCCTCGACCGTATGTTCGAGCGGCAAGAATGGATATGCCGTGTACAGAACGACCGTATCGTGGACGGTGCATATTACTCTCCAGCACGTGATATGGTCATCATCCCAATGAAGGAGCAGTTTAACATTGGCAAGAATGCTGAGGAAATCTTCAAGGATGGTATGGAGTACTATTCCTCCGCGCTCCATGAGATGACGCACTCCACGGGTACAGCCAACCGTTTGAACCGTGACAAGGGTGCGAAGTTCGGAGACGCGAAGTATGCCAAGGAAGAACTTGTGGCTGAGCTTACGGCTGCCATGGTGGGCAACACCTTAGGCTTTGACAAGCGTATCCTCAACAATAATGCTGCCTACATGGACGGATGGATTAATGCCCTAAGAGAGGAACCGAAGTTCATCGTCTCGGTTATGGCAGACGTGAACAAGGCTTCAAAGATGATACTGGAGAAGATTGACGAACAGAGGATTGCCCTCGGCGAGCGTCCGATACTCTCTTCCAACATGAGCAAGGTGGACCTGCAGGCCAACATCGCCAAGCAGGAGTGGCAGCAGCCGCATGATATCGCGCTCTCGGCGAAGTTCGACAGTGCCTCCATCTACAAGCGCTTGGACGGTGGCTATGCGGTGCGTGCCACCTTTGAGGGGCAGGACCTCGGCATGAAGCCCATCAGTAAGATTACGGGTATCAGATATGAGATGATGCCAACTGGTGAGCTGAAAGACCAAATGCTACACGACACTGTGGCAAGGAAGTTCGCTGGTGAGGTTCGTGAGATACGTGAGCAGAAGCAACAGAACAAAGAGAATAAAGGTCTGAAACTATGATAGTTTACTGATATACATTCTACTCAAACTACAAGCCTATGTCTTACGTATCTTTTCAGGAGATGAAGCCGAGAGTGGGCATCGACGACGTTGCCTTCTCTATCGGCTACAAGCTCAACAGACAGGCGGGCGTGGGACGGTACATCGAGCTGATACTGCCCGATGGCAGGGGAGAGAAGCTCGACACCATCGTCATCTCGCATCCGCAGGAGAAGGAGCGGCAGAAGTACTTCCACCGCAATTCGGGAAAGCGCGGCGACGTGGTGGACTTCATCGGTGAGAACCTGGGCCGCTTCAACATCTATGGCAGGAACCAGTGGGAGGTTATCGGCAAGGTAATGGCGGACTTCGCCAACATGCCGCTCGTTGATAATCATGACCGTGGATATAGCGGAGGGCTGGGCAGTCTTAATCCGGTGTTCAATCCGAAGCGTTACACGTCGCAGCCTCTATCAAGGAACATGGACTATGCCATGGGCATCTTTGAGGAAAGGGGCATCAGCCGTGAGACGGTTCAGTTGTTCGAGCGGCACATTGTCATCGTCACTGACCAGAAGAACAAGAACGGTCTACCGATGATAGGCTTTCCTTACCGTGAGCCGGGCTTCAGTTCCGACTTGGCTGGCTATGAGCTGCGGGGCGACCGCGGTTTCAAGGGAAAGGCGGCTGGAACGAACTCGACCACTGCGGTATGGACGGCTGGCATCCACTCTGCATTGAACAATCCCCAGATGGTCAGGCATGTGTTCTTTGCGGAAAGTGCCTACGATGCAATGGCGTTCTATCAGGCGAACCAAGGAAAGATTGACCTCGCGCACTCGGCATTCGTGTCTGTTGGTGGTGCGCTGTCCAACGGACAGGTGTCGGGACTGATGCGACATTACAACATGGCGAAAGCCGTGGACTGCTTCGACAACGACCTGCCCGGACGTATCTACGGCATGAGGATGGCGGCTCTGCTCGACGGCAAGCGGCTCACTGTAACTCAGATGGGAGACAATCTCGGACTTGAGATGGACGGGAAAGCCTTTGACATGCCGGTGGGGAAAGCCTCTGTTGAAGAGTTGGCCAAACATGTAAAGCTGTCAGACCGTATCGAAGTCCGCAAGCCACCTGTGAACTACAAGGACTGGAACGATGTTGTGCGTGGCATGCCTTTGGAGGCTCTGCAGCTCAAGACAAAGTTCCAGCGGGACGAGAATCTCGCAAGGATAAGGACGGAGCTGCGCGAGCGGAATGAGTGCAGGAGCAGTTTTAAGATGTAATTTCTTTTGTTTGTGAGCAATATGTGTGAATGATTTATTAACGAGGCCACGGTGCGTCACCTCCGGCACCAACTTTTCAAGTCCGTACCGTCGGTGATGACCGTGGCCTAAACAAACGAAGAACCATGAAAAGAAAAATTCTTTGCCTGTTGCTTGCCATGTCCGGCTCCGTCTGCGGCTTCGCCCAGCAGACCGACCCGGCCCTGACCGGTGCCGTGGCAGCCCAAACGAAGATACTGAAGGACTTGTTCAAGAAGCGTGAGAAGACGCAGAAGGCAATTATCGCCTCGGAAGCCAGTGTATTTGCGGCTATGGAGCGGATGCACCAGTTGGAGAACAAGATGCTGGGGTACCTGCAAAACGCGCAGGGTGCCATGCAGAATATCTATCAGATTAAGCGTGCCGCGGAGCTCGTGGGTGTGGAGATACCGAAGAACATGGCTCTGCTCAGAAAGTCGATACCGGGCAATCTGAAAGGAACCGCCATAGCCGTGCTGGTGTCTGACGAATTAATGGATGCTACCACACAGATGCTTTCACTCTATCCGTTCATGAAGCAGCTGGTGACCTCGGGAAGCTATAATGTGACTAATGCCGACGGAAAGACGGAGAAGCACAAGGTCAATCTGCTCAACTCAGCGGAGCGGTACTATGTGGCCAACGAGATTGTCACAAGGCTGGAGAGCATCAACACAGACCTATGGCTGTTGGCTTGGCAGATAAGGACGTATTCGTGGAACGACCTTTGGTTCGGGCTCGACCCGGACGGCTGGGCGACAGTGATGTCGGGAAAGGCTATCGTGGACGGGTTGATACTCGACTGGAAATATCTGTAGCGGAGTGTCTTTGATAAAGTATCTTTAGCCACAAGTAACTTTAATTGTTTGCGGTAACGCATTAACTGTCAACTACTAATCAATAACAATTCAATTTGAACTACTAATCATTTTAATCATCAATAATCAACTTTTAGAACTATGGAAAACAAGAAATCTATCCGTGGCGTGCAGATCACGGACACAATCAGAAAGGAACTGGAGGACGCTGGAAGAAGCCGTGTCCTGACATTCAAGGACAGAAAGGGAAAACAATACCTCGCTCATCTTGAGGTGGGGAGTGACAAGCTGGTGGTGGTGCCGGAGGGTAAGTACCTGGAACACCGCTGTCCGCACTGTGGAGGTCGCATCAAGATTACCTCCAAGGGGTACTTCTGTGAGCATTACTTCGACAAAACTGATGCTTGCAAGTGGCACTGCAACGGTATTCTCAGCCACCGCTTCATCCTGCCGCATGAGATAGAGGCTTATCTTGACGGACATCCGACGGTGCTCGACGGCTGCTTCAACTCGCAGGGACGTATCTTCTCGGCTGTGCTCGTAGAGAGTGAGGTTTATGGCATGTCGCTGAGCTCCGTGGTGGGCAAGTGCCCTGTCTGCGGCGAGGACGTGATGGTCAGTCCGGTGGCGTTCAACTGTTCCTGCCATGAGAAGCTGGGCGAGCCGTATCACCTCACGCTATGGCGGCATATCCGTGGGCATGAAGTAACACTTGATGAACTGAGAGAGCTGCTCACAGATGGCGTCACAAGAAACGAGGTGATGCTCATGGATGACAAGGGCTCGCTGTCAAAGGCTTACCTGCGGTTGTCTGACGACCACAAACGGATTGTAGCGGACTACAACCTCTACAACTGAGAATCCATTCAAATGATTACAAACCATTCTAACCAATAACATGAGTACTATGAACAAGAAGAAACTGCTGAGAAATGCGGCCTTGGAGACCGGCCTTTCCATCAAGGAAGTGGAGAAGGCGGTCGATGCCTTCCTCTGTGCCGTGTCTGACATTCTCCGTGAGGACGGGGAGGTTATCATCCCCGATTTCGGGAAGTTCTACGTCAGGGAGCGCGGCGAGCGTGTCTGCCGCAACCCGCAGACGGGTGAGGAGTTCGTCGCGCCGCCAACAAAGAAGGTGAAGTTCAAGGCCTTCGGCAACGTGACCAACTATAACTTCAAGTATGGACGATAAAGCCTTTCTGACATGAAGAAGTCATTATTGCTACTGATGGGTGCCGCACTGCTCATGTCGTGCGGCAACTCCAGTGAGAAGATGAAGCGGCTGGCAAAGGAGAACCTTGAGCTCAGTGTAGATTATCCTAAGCAGCTGCGGGTGCTGGCCGTGTCGGAGCCGGACTCGGCATTCGGGGCTAGTTACTTCACGAAGGACGAGGTGAAGGGAATGCTCAGGACGATGCAGGTGGTGACGGACACCATCATGAAGCGCACCGACAACATGAGTAACTTCAATCCTGCCGACCACTATGTTATCAGCCTTGCGGAGCGTCAGATGCGAAGCATGGCGGAAATCCGCTCGCTCAACATGAAGGGCGACAAGAAGGGTGAGTTCAGCGGATGGAAGGTGAAAATCGACTACCAGTGTGTCGATGCAGCCGGACTGCCGTACCGCTCGGAGCGGTGGTGCTTAATCGACAAGGAGGGCAGGCATGTGTACAAATCCTTTGAGCTTCCAATACCATGAAACGTAAACTAATCAACCATCAGTCAAACCAACTAATCGGACACTACTATGGAAACACTTAACATGACGTGGGTGAACCTGCTCAGAATGCAGTTCATCGAAATTCTGGAATTCTATGACGAAACCCCGGATCAGCTCCAATACAAGGAGCTCAAGAAGGCTTACGACGCCCTGCTGTCGGTGAAGAGCGTGGAGGAGTTCAAGCAGTGGCGAAAGCTGTTGAAGGACTATGGAATGTCGTTCACCGACCTGGACGGTTGTGCTCATAAAGACAATCAACTGGGCATCCTTGACGACTATGCGGAGGGCGCCAACGATAAGATTCTCGATGTCTTCATCAGATGGAAGCTGAGCTTCAATCCTCTGAAGTGGACGGAAATGGAGAACTGGAACCGTGAGCTCGTGGACATCCTGCTCAAGGCGACCAAGCGCGAGGAGGACGTGCATATCGTCATCTTCCCTTGCGGAAAGCCGAATGCAAAGCGTTGGGCGGCCATCGGACAGGATGCCGACCGCCTCTTCGAAGTCTTCGGATGGCAGACGGGGCATGTCAGTGCGACGACCGGACCGGTGAGCTGGATGTTCATCAACGGCTATGGGCTTGACGTGCTGCGGCAGAGCGGGTACAGCATTCAGATTCGTGACTTCGGGGAGTTCGACATTCTCTCGACGGCCTTTGAGGAGGACAGTGTTGCGTCGATGCAGCAGTTCATAGACTACCTGAGGATGATGGACCAGCTTGCTGGTGAGCAAGTAAGGTTTCTGAAGAAGATACGGCCTGTCATCTATCCGCATCCAGGCTACAACGAACTGACGCAGGCTTATATCGAGTTCAACAAGGATTTTGTCGTTGCCAAATTTGACAATGGAAAGAAGGTCACGTTGGCCGATGGAAAGAACTGGAATCTGAATGGCTATGCGAAGCCATTTGCGGTGCAATTAGGAGCTGAGCTTGGTGAGGCATAGCCCAGTGAGAAGGTAATCAGTGCGCAAGGCAAGTAGCGGAAGAAGCTTCTCTGTTGCACTTCGACACTTCTTCCGCCACCCACCTTGCACACTATCCCTACTTGCTCCACTTCGCGTCTTCCTTCTTTGGTCGTCAGACACGAAGCAGAGCTGTAGAGGGACTTCGCAACCGATAGGAGTATCACTATGATAACCCATCAAACAGAACAACATACAAGAGTCGTTTTATCAGATAAATATTGTAACTTTGCAACAATTATGGAAACGAAAATAGAAACTACGAACACGGGCGGCAAGGTGCTGGCCTATAACGGCGACGAGCTTGTCGGCCGTCTGGAGTTCTCCTACAAGGGAAATGTCATGAGGATAGACCACACGTATGCCTACAAGAAGGGGATGGGCATTGGCGGTACACTTGTCAGTGCTGCCAACGACTATGCCATCAACAAAGGACTCCGCATACTGCCCGTCTGCTCCTTTGCCGGTGCATGGTATCAGAGGCATCAGCAGTTCGCGGATATACTTTATAAAGAGGGCAGCCAATCTTAATAGCCTCACACCAGTGCTGCACGACTATTTGTTTTCAAAATCATAAAAGTCAGCATCGGCGAGGGCGTTATCTAAGTCTATCCGATTCCTTATACCAACCCAGTCCGTAAAATTGTCGTCAAGGACATCGTCGATGAGTTCTTGCGGGGCAATGATGTCATAGTCATCAAGACTGTAGGGAAGTTCATGCAGCAGACGGGCAACCAATGCGTCTCTATTTATTACAGGGTCGGGGGCGGCTGCCGTTTCCGCCACTATCATGTCAATGGCTGTACAGCTGTAGAGATAATCAAGGAGAGCCCACCAGTCTTCATCATAGGAGTCAGGGGCATAGTCCTGCAAAGACTCGAAAGGTGCGTCGCGGCCTTCCCGCTTGTAGAAATTGCGAAGCTCAAGCATCTCCTCCGGCTGAAAGTAGAGACATTTGTCCTCGGGGATAACGGCTTCGGGTACGTTCTCGTTGTCGGGGTCTATACGCTCCAACGTGAAGTGGTATGGCTTTTTCTCTATTTCGTCATAACTCATAATGGCGTGATTGTAAGTTATGGCCACAAATTTAGCCATTTTATTCTATATTTTCGTTTCAGAAAGGAAATAATTAAAGTAAAAGGGCTTTTTGTTGGTAGCTTTTGGTGGAAAAATCATTTCATGCGGGACAAACAACGAACCCTTAAAGCCATGCCTTCTAAGGCACCGCTTTAACCGCCGGGATGGGACATACGGCGGCAGGGGAGGGAGGTTGGATTATCTGTTCTTAGGATTAAGTGCCTGTCAATTTCACCTTCGCTGTCGGCAAGCGGCTGCGCCCGGTTTGCCGTGCTTCGTCTGCATTGACGGCACACAATCCATAGAACATTATCGTTAGACAACCGGCTGACAGGAACCATCTCATATGAGAATAAAACGTCCGTGTACCAAGGTTCATTAATCTTTAAAAGTGTGTAAGTGATTGATAAAATCAGACTTATATTAGATAAGCAACGTTTGCAAACTTTACTTCGGCTACACATTAAAAATGCCTCGGCTACATTTTAGCTACACTAATCCTTTGCTTATACCAGCAACCTGGTTAGGAATAGAAAAAGAAATACGTCGGCTACATACTAAAAATACCTCGGCTACATTTTGGCTACACTAATCTTTGTGCTTATTCTGGCAACCTGATTAGAAAATGAAATTGACAAATGGCTAAACGGCCTACCATAATCTATATGTTATATGTTGCTGTCTTGGCTACACTACGGCCACACGCTGGCTACACTTTGGCTACATGAAATGTCAACTCTTTTTTGTTACGCATTTCAAGTCGTTGATTACTACATCTATAAAAAAAAGACCCTTGAAGCAGCAACCACTTCAAGAGTCTTTTATTTATCCTAAAGGACGAACGTCAGACGAAAAGATGTCAAGCTCTGGCCGCAGACCGCTCAGCATCTTTATTCTTACCATTGGCCTTGGGCTCCTCGACATCCTTTGATGTCATATTTATTGACTCCTTGTCAAAGTCGCGTATAGTATTGTCCTTAAAGAACAGAGCCATATCATGCTCTATCTTTTTATTGGTAATTTGTAGGCTCGACCCGTGACGCCTTGCCTCCTTACGGAGGTAGGTTTTCACAAGTCTGCCCCCGAACCGTACTTACACGTCTCCGCGTATACGGCTCTCCATATGTAATAGCATTAGCTTTAGTCGCTATGAATCTTGCTATGGCAGTCTGCACAAACGATAAGTGTCTTTCTGTGCATTTTGAGCATTCTTCGTTCCCACTCAGTCTTACCTTTCAATTCTGAAAGTTTTCTGACGTGGTGTACTTCAACCTTTGCCTCCTTGCCACAAAGTTCACATTTCCCTGCTAATAGTCTTTCAATCAAACTCATAGAGGGAGTAATGAACATGTAAGGCAGATTGTCATACTTTGCGGTCCCCAAGTCGGTCAACCGCCTGAAGCCCTCATTGTAGAACACTCTTGGCTTTCTCTCGCCCTTCTTATCCGTGAACCAAACAACAAAGTTATCACCTTCACGCAACTTGTTTGTCACAGCCCTCACGGAACAATTCCATTTCATGGCAAGAGTCTTGAACATACTGAACTTCATGATGCACCCGAAAGAGCTACCAAGTGCCGATGCATTGTTTGCAATAGAGTAATACTTATAGAAGCCACGTATCTCAGTATTGTAGCGGCTGACGATTTCATGGGGCTCTGAGTCCATAAGGTACGTTCGCCCTTTGTACCGCCAAACCTCTTTGCCTTTTTCCGAGACTACTTCCATTGCCGCAAGGTCAATGAGCTTCTTTTTAATCACTTCCCGTGATATATGAAGAACCACATTTCCATTGCGATGTCTGCGTATTTCTCCTCTCACATTCTTCTGTGCGGTGTAATCTTTACGGACACATATCTCGTAGCCCAAGAATTTGGCGTAGTCTTGTGCGTTGGTTATCAGAGTCTTTTCTTGTGACATTTCCAACTTCAGCTTTTCTTGCATAAAATGAGTAATGTCGGCCTTGATTTTGACGCACTCTTCCTTTGTGCCAATGACCCCAATGAGAAAGTCATCAGCATACCGCACATATTTCAGTCTACGGAAATTTTCATCCATATCGGCTCCACTCGGCATTGTCAGTATCTGCCTTTGTTTAGTACGAAGTTCATCTATCATTGCAGATATTTTACCTGCATCCTTAACCTCGTTTATTCTCTTTTTAAGATAATGCACGCGGTTGTTTAGCTTACAGATGTCCTTGTTCCTGCGCCTCACTGTTCCCTTGCGGAATTTCTGTGCATATTCTTCCATAAACTTATCGAACTTGTCAAGGTAGATATTCGCCAATATTGGACTGACGATGCCGCCTTGCGGTGTGCCCGAATAGGTCTTGTTGAATTGCCATTCTTCCAAATACCCTGCATTGAGAAATTTGCGTATCAGACGTAGAAATCTCTCGTCTAATATCCTTTCCCTTAGTATTTCAATGAGCACGTTGTGGTCTATGTTGTCGAAGAAGCCTTTTATGTCTCCCTCAATAAACCATTTAGTACCATTGAAGTTGTTTTGCAAACTCTTCAGTGCGGTATGGCAACTGCGATTAGGTCGGAATCCATGCGAGGTCCATTCGAAATAACCTTCATAGATAGCTTCCAATATCATCCTTACCACCTCTTGCACTAATTTGTCTGCGAAAGCGGGAATACCCAACGGACGTTTCTTGCCGTTCTTCTTGGGAATGTAAACCCTCCTTGCAGGTTTGGGACTGTAGGTCTCATTCTTAAGGCTGTCTATCAGCTTGTTTACCTTGTCAACGCTCATGCCGTCTGCTGTCTTCTTATCTGTTCCGGCAGTCATATTGCCGGGCTTTGCGTGTATACGCTGATAGGCGACATAGAACATTTGCTCATTGAACAAGATACGATAGAGTCTTTCGTACTTGTAGCTTGAATCACTGCTGTGTTCAGCTAAAATGTTTAATACTTGCTCAGGATTTCTCATACGTCTCTCACGTTTTCCTTTGTTTGTAATAAAGTTACATACTGTTCCCCTTCGCCATGTGCAGGCTATTAACCTGCTCGGACTACTACGAGAACTCCGTTGCCATGTCGGATATTCATGGGCCAACCCCAATAGCCATTCTTTTGGCTTTCCGATTTAGGCAATCCCCAGTTAGCTACGCTTGATAACTATTGGCATGACATATTGTCGGATGCGACTTTCGTTCGTTTCCGCTTATTGCGGCTGCGTCATAATCGGCTCTTCTTGCTCTGCACTAACGCGAAATAGACAGAGTATTATGAAATGACGTTTATAATAGCCTTCCGTCATTGCAAGATGTGGTACCGCCGAACTATCGTTAAACCAATCAAGGCTTCATCCTCATATATGTCTTTTCGTCTTGCCCCTCAGTCGTCACATGGCTATTTGTGAACTCGGAACTTTAATCAGCATGCTACACTCCCCTCTGAGTTTCCTCTTTGGATAAGCTGATTGACAATAGGATTTATCGAGCCCAATCCTAACTTCTTGCTATTGAAGCATTTATCAAGCGACCAATCTGGGCGCACTCGCGTAGATTTGAGTGGTCCGAATGTTCGTGTGACCGAGCATACGGGAAACGCTCTCAATGGGCACTCCCTTGCTCAGCGTCAGTGTAGCAAAGGTATGGCGGGCCATGTGGAAGGTCAGCTCCTTGTCGATGCCACAGGCTGTAGCAATCTCCTTCAGATACTGATTGGTCTTCTGATTAGAGAATACTGGGAACACATGTCCCTTTTTCTTCTTGGGGTAGTCCTTGTACTTCTCAATGATGCGCTTTGCACCATCAGAAAGCACGACGTTGATGGGGGTCACGGTCTTGACACGCTTGGATATGATCCAGTCCACATCAGCAAGTCTCATGATTTTATCGTATGTGAGAGCCTTGACGTCGATGTAGGCGAGACCTGTGAAGCAGGAGAAGATGAACAGGTCGCGTACAAGCTCAAGACGCGGAAGGTCGAAGTGCTTGGTCATAATGGCGGAAATCTCTTCGTCCGTGAGGAAGCCACGGTCCACCTTTTCCATGTGGAAGTGAACGCCCACGAAGGGGTCCTTGTGGATAACACCTAATTTGATGCCATACAAGATTACGGTACGGAAGGTCTTCATGGTCTTCACGGCTGTGTTGTTACACATGTTGACATCCGTCATCAGAAAGTTCTTGTAGTCCTGGACCACGACGGGGTTAAGTTCCTTGAGGGACATGTCCTTGCAGTGATACTTCTTCTCAAGCATCTGCGTGAAGCGCTTCTTGCACAGCTCGTATTTGCTTAGGGAAGTTTTGCTCAGACACACGCCCACCTGCTCCTTTACATTCTTGATGTATTTATCCAAGAGCTTTCCGATGGTGTCGTACTCTTCGTCCACTCCCAGGAAGACTGCCTTTACACGGTCAAGTGCAAGTGTTCCCTCGAATTCCAGTTTCTCGGCGATAGCCAAAAGCTCATCACGGATTCCGCCAAGCTTCTTATTGGTCTGTACCACCTCTGTGTTACGACCTTTGAGTTGTTGACGCTGACCATCCCACAGCTCTGGTTTGATACTGATCCCTGTCGTTCCTGCTGAGATGCGCTCACCGTCCAGAGAGAGCCGGATCATGACGGCACATGTGCCATCCTTGTTCACATGATTTCCACGAATGTAGAAACTAACCTTAAAGATACGTCTCATACGCTTTACATAAATTTAGTGCAACAATGCTCCCGGTCGAATACAACCCGGTTTGAAGCCGTCTGGCTACACAAAACCGAAGTTATAATTTCGCTCACCGAGAAATTCATCGGCTGCAAAGTTAAACATAATCGACTGATAGACAATGGTTTCTATGGGATCTGTGTCGGGTCTGTAGAGGGTCTGTATCGGGTCTTTGGCTACACTTTTTGATTTTTGCGTTTTCGTGTACCGTATGTGTAGCCGAAATATGACCATTTCGAGACCATTCAGAGGTTTTTTAAGTGGTCACTACGAAAAGCAAGACACGAAAAAAGTGCCGCAAATCGTTGATTTTACGGCACTTAGCTAATTTTGTGAGTTGACTTACTTATTTTGTAAAGTCTTTTCAGCGGAGAGAGAGGGATTCGAACCCCCGGTACCTCTCGGTACGACGGTTTTCAAGACCGTTGTAATCGACCACTCTACCATCTCTCCAATGGTTGTGATGTACCTGCATCATTTCTGATTGCGGATGCAAAGGTACAGAATTTCTCTGAAAAAGAAATAAAGTGATGAAGAAATTATATGCCGGTTAGAGATTATTAACATTAATAAAGTCGATAGCTAAATGAAAAGAGGTAATTTTGCAATAAAGATAAACATCGAAATGGCTGTTAATTGTAGTTGTTCACCTTGAAAAGCGAGTGTGCGGACAATGAAACCATGAGACACCGAATTATGATGCTAAAGATAAACGCAATTAATTGGGATCTGGCCCGATATATAAAACCAGTCCGGTTATAAAATAAGATTAGATAAAAGATAGAAATGATATACCCAAAGAACTTCGAAAAGAAGATTGGATACGACGAGATAAGAACGTGGCTTAAAAACTATTGCCTGAGTACTCTCGGAAAGAGCACGGTGGAGACAATGGCCTTCACAGCCGATTCACAACAGATTGCAACCTGGCTGGAAGAAAACCGTGAGATGCGGAGAATCATCGAAGAAGAAGATGACTTCGACCTGTCGGGCTTCTATGATGTGCGTGACAGTCTGAAGCGAGTGCGGTTGGAGGGAACGTGGATGGAAGAGGGTGAGTTATTCGACCTCAGACGTTCCTTGGCAACGATAGACTCATTGGTTCGATTCCTTTATAGAGGTGAGCCACTTGAGGATGAGTCTGAGGCAGAAGGTGATTTTGAATTGAGAAAGTGGAGTTATCCCGCTCTTCACGATCTTGCGGATGGTATTGCAACTTTTCCGGTTATCATCCAGCAGATCGACCAAATCATAGATAAATATGGTCACATGCGCGATAGTGCATCACCAGAGCTGCATGCTATCCGTCAGGAATTGGCCAGGACGGAAGGTTCTATTTCAAAGATTCTTAATGGTATTCTTCACTCAGCTCAAAGTGAGGGCTTGGTGGAAAAAGACGTCACTCCTACATTGCGCGACGGACGATTGGTGATACCTATCGTTCCTTCGTTGAAACGACGTATTCCCGGCATTGTGCATGACGAGAGTGCTACGGGCCGCACAGTATTTGTTGAGCCGACCGAAGTGGTTGAGGCCAACAACAAGATCCGGGAGTTGGAGGCAGAAGAGCGTCAGGAGATCATCCGCATACTGACCAAGATGTCGTCCCGCATCCGTCCACATGTTCGTGAGATGCTCGACTCGTACCATTTTCTTGCTGAGATCGACTTGATACAGGCGAAATGTCAGCTGGCAAAGGCGATGCGTGCCGTAGAACCGGAGATGAAGCCGTATCCTTATCTTGACTTCATTTCAGCCCGCCATCCGCTGTTGGAGCGTCATCTTGCTCATGCAAAACGAGATAACGAGAATGGTGGTATGATGGAGAGTCAGAAGCCAACAGCAGTAGTGCCTTTGGACATTCAGCTCACCCCTGAAAAGCATATTCTTATCATCTCTGGTCCCAACGCCGGAGGTAAATCGGTGTGCTTAAAGACGACAGGACTATTGCAATATATGCTCCAGACAGGATTAAGCATTCCTGTAAGTGAACGAAGTAAATGTGGTGTGTTTAAGGATGTTATGATTGATATAGGTGATGAGCAAAGTCTTGAGAATGATTTGAGTACCTATTCGTCGCATCTATTAAACATGAAGGTGATGATGCGCCAAGCCAGTTCTCAGACTTTGATTTTGATCGATGAGTTTGGAACGGGCACCGAGCCACAGATTGGTGGTGCTATTGCAGAGAGTGTCTTAGGTCAGTTCTGCAAAAAGGGAGCATGGGCAGTAATCACGACCCACTATCAGAATCTGAAGCATTTTGCCGACAGTCACGAGGGTGTAGTGAATGGTGCCATGCTCTACGACCGCCACGAGATGCGTCCTCTGTTTCATTTGTCGATAGGCCGCCCGGGCAGTTCTTTCGCCATTGAGATAGCTCGTAAGATCGGATTACCGGAGGAGGTGATTCGTGAAGCATCAGACATCGTTGGCTCTGACTACATTCAAAGCGACAAATATCTTCAGGATATCGTGCGCGACAAGCGTTACTGGGAACAGAAACGACAAGCCGTGCATGAGCAGGAAAAGCGTTTGCAACGCCAAATCGACGAATACGAAAAAGGTGTAACAGAAGTAGAAAAGCAACGTAAAGAGATTCTTGCCAATGCCCGTCAGGAGGCTAAAGAATTGCTTGCTCAGAGCAACAAGCAGATAGAGAATGCCATCCGTGAAATCCGTGAGGAGCAAGCAGAGAAGGAAGCCACGAAAAAAATCCGGGCCGAGCTTGAGCAGTTCAAGCAGGATGTTGATGAGGATACGTGGAAGAAGCCGGGCAAACGTTCTACTGGAATACTTTCAGACGAGGACTTTCAAAAGAAAGTGGCACAGATACAAGCCCGCAAGCAGCGCCATGAGCAGCGTAAGAAGGACAAGCAAGCGAGTGAGCAGCAAGCAGCTAAGGTCCTGAGAGAAGCCGTGGGGAAGGGACAACAAAACGCCAACCGCCCCATTGTCATTGGCGACGTAGTAAAGATGCGTGGCGTTCAGTCTCAGGGTAGGGTAGAGAGTATAGACGGCAAGACCGCGGCAGTGATCTTTGGCGACATGCGCACCAAGGTTCCTGTAAGCAGGTTGACATTAGCCGATAGTTCTGCTTCATCCGATAATAGTGAGCGTCCAAAGACAAAAATGGATGAGTTGAAAGAGGGATTGAAGCAGTATGGCATTTCTCGCATGACACAAGAGACCATTGACGACCACCGCAAGAATTTCCATCAGGATCTCGACGTCCGAGGCATGCGTGGTGATGAGGCATTGCAGGCCGTTCGCTATTTTATTGATGATGCCATACTCATGGGGATGCCGCGTGTGCGCATTCTCCATGGGAAAGGTAATGGCATTTTGCGTCAACTCATTCGACAATATTTGAGCGCTGAGCCCAACGTCAGCCACTTTGCAGACGAGAATGTACAATTTGGAGGCGCTGGTATCACTGTGGTCGACTTTTAGATTGATAGTTATTCTATAGTTTTAATCTTTCAAAATGGATTGCAAATAAACAGGCATGGTGCTTTAAAAGAATCAATCACGATCAGTCAAGCTGAAGAACCGCTGTCCCCCCTGATGTAGGCTTAGGGGGTGACAGCGGTAGGGTAGTGGACAAGGCGAGCCAAGCTCCGTTGAAATTTGTCACCGTGACGCTGCTGCGGTCCGACAGTAGCATGGTCGGCGGCGCTGTCACCGACTCGCTCGGCCAATACAAAGTGAAGGGTATTGCTGCCGGGTCCTACATTGTTAAATATAGCTATGTGGGATTCGCCCCGACGGAACGCCGCGTGACGGTGAATGGCAGCCAGACGGCGTGTCGGGAGAGGTGAACAACATCACGAAAAAGAACGTTGTGCCAGGTCTCAACGGCTCTGTACGCGGCAACATAGGCAGCAAGGGGGCGCGCCAACACCGGGCTGAGCCTCAACTGTCAACAAGGCCGATGGAGCTTCAACGGTAATGTGGGATATCGCAAGGGGTAATCATGCTGCAGTCGTGAAGACTGAGGGTGGAGTCGTTCCACACCTTATCGCCGAAGAGCACGTGGTCGTTGAGGTCAGCGAACTGTAGGGCGAAAGTGCCGAGATATTCCTCTCCGGCTGTCTGTACTATCTTGTTCTTTGTCATCATATTCTGGTAATTGTCCATAATGTATAAATGATAATGCTTACGGATGCAAAGTTACAGAGTTTCACTAATCGCTATGTTATATGAATCCCCGACAAACTTACCATTTTCGTTGAAAAGAGCCAAAGGAAATAAAAAGCGATTATCACTATGCCCCCACTTGCTTCCTTCTCATCTCCGATGGCGGCATGCCCATCACCTGCTTGAAGGCGCGATTGAAGTTGGCGGGCGAGCTGAAGCCGGTATCGTAGGCTATCTCCTTGATAGGCATCGTGTTGTCGGCCATCAGCTCCAGCGAGCGGATGATGCGCTGATAGCCCAAGTAGTTGCTGAACGTGGTGCCGGCCTCGCTGAAGAGGCGGCTGAGTGTCCTGGGTGAGACTCCGGCTTCATGCGCTGCATCCTCCACCTTCACGTTGTCGGCAAGATGACGATGGAGAAAGGCCATGGCCTTGCGCAGGGTGGGGTGGAGCGTGGCATCTATACCCCGTAGCGGCAACACAAGCTGTCGTTCTTCTTTGCGGAAGGTGTGAAAGAACGAGAGGCAGAAGCCGAACAGTCCGCTGTCGTCCTTAGTGATGACGGGACCGTAACCGGCGATGAACCGGAAGTTGGCCATCGCCCACGGACAGACATAGTGTACGGAGAAAACATCGTCAGCCACCATGGCATCGCTCTCGGAGAGGAAATAGAAGATGCGGAGCGCAATGCGGCGGTTGTGGCTCGTCAGGGCGTGGACCATGCCACGCGGAATCCAGCACGCGTAGCCCTCGGGAACGAAATACTCACGTTCGCCGACAGTGACACGCAGGGTGCCGGCGACAGTTTCCACCAACTGTATGCAGTCGTGGCTGTGGGGAGCCAGGTCGATGCCCTCACGCCCCGTGTCCTTGACCATCACCTTGTCCGGAGAACCATTGTCGACAAGCCGGATAAAGCTGCGTTGTTCTTCATTCATTCTTCTTATACTATTTCATCATGTCATTGGCACGATATGAGAAGTCTTTGGCATTATTTGCAAATTCTGCACAAAGATAATATATTAATTTTGCAATCGAAAAGGAAAGACCAACAATAATATTAAAAAGATGAATATGAAAAAACTCTCATTGATCATAGCCCTCATGGCCATCGTCATCAGCGGCTATGCCAAGGGGTTGACGCTCAAGGTTTACAACCCCGGAACCAATGCCTTCTTCCCAGTGACTTCCACTATTGTCTATGGGAAGAAGGATGCCGCCCTTATCGACGCACAGTTTCAGAAGCAGTATGCTGAGGAACTCATCAAGCAGATCAAGGGACTGAAAAAGAACCTGAAGTACATCTTCGTGTCCTACCACGACCCTGACTATTACTTCGGTCTTGATGCTCTCCACAAGGCTTTCCCCGAGGCGCAGATTCTCTCTACGGCTCAGACCGCCTATCTCATCGAGGCTTCCAAGGACTTCAAGCAGAATGTATGGAAAGGTCAGTTGGGTGCTGATGCTCCCGACACGCTCCTTGTTCCACAGCCTGTCGACTCCTTGCCTTCCATTGAGGGCAACGCTCTTCAAATCAAGTACAACAGCGACGACTCGGCCCATCCGTTCGTCTGGATTCCAAGTCTCCGCGCCATCGTTGGTGGCGGCAGCGTGTCTGAGGGCGGTCATGTGTGGATGGCCGACACCAAGGGCGACAAGGGGCTTGAGCAGTGGCAGAAGGTCATCAGCGCTATGAAGCAGCTCAATCCCGCTACGGTTATCCCCGCTCATTATCTTAGCAGCGACTATAAGCCGACCGTGCTTGACTTCATGGACAAGTACCTCGCCGCTTACCGCCAGGCTGCGGCAGAGAGCAAGGATGCCGCCGCACTGACCGCAGCTATGGAGAAGGCCTTCCCTGAGTTGCCCGGCAAAGAGGACTTAGGCTTCGGTGCCAAGGTCTTCAAGGGCGAGCAGGAGTGGAAAGTATTCACACCCTATCCGCCCATCGGCCGTGCCATCAAGGTGGACTTCGGAGCATTTGCTTTCCGCAACTCCTTCAAGGATGCCCACCACATGACGTACTTAGGTCTCAACGGCATTTATAAGGATCTCACCGATAATGTGCTGCCCACCGTGGTAGAGGTATCACCCAACGTCTTCATGGTCTATTGGTCAGAGCCCAACTCTACAAAGTCGAATGTGGTACATGTGCAGAACTACAACACCGGCACCGTCTGGACCAATATTGCCGCTCCCGACGGTAAGTTCTATAACATGCAGGGTAAACTGAGTGTGGTAGAATAAGATTAAGATTATTAGTGACATGAAGAATGTCCTTGATACTGCTGAGCTAAAGGGTATGAGAAAAGGCGCACTTGAAGAGAAGATAAAGAATGCCAAGGCAATGAAAGTCTTGGGACTGCCATTGGAGACCATTGCAAAGGTAACCGGAATGTCAGTAGAAGACATTGAAAAGCTATAAATTATTCCGTACTGAACAAACAAGAACAGAAAAGAGATCTTTCGCCGCGTAGCATTCGATGAAACGCTGACCGGCGAAAGGTCTTTTTGTGCTTACAGGCTCTTCCTGAATATCCCGGCCACATCCTCACGGGTGAGGGTGTAGTAGCCGGTGGTGGTGATGAAGGTGGCATCGCAGTATTTCTCGATGTCCTCCTCCTTGCCGCCACACTCGGTGATGGTCATGGCCAGTCCGAGCGAGCGCATCCACGCTTCCATCGTCTCCAGTCCCTCGATGGCCACGGCCTTGTCGTCCTTGCCCTCGGCATTGACATTCCACACGTTGACAGCCAGGCGCTTGAAGCGGGCCACGGCATCGGCGCTCTTGTCGATGAGCAGACGATAGTAGGCGTCGGTGACGGCGGCGAGGGTGTGGCCGTGGGTGGCATTGGTCACGGCAGCCAGGCCCTGACCCAGCATGTGTACCTCCCAGTCGGTGCTCTTTCCACAGTCAATCAACCCGTTGAGCGCCCATGTGGCCGTCCACATGATGTTGGAGCGCGCCTCATAGTTCTTTGGATTCTCCTTGGCCTTGCGCGAACTGACGATGAGCGAGCGCATCAGCCCCTCGGCAATGTAGTCGCTGGTGTTGTCGTCGTTGCCGGAGAGGTACTGCTCCAGGATGTGCGACATGATGTCGTAGATGCCCGCCACCATCTGATATTCGGGTACGGAATAAGTGAACTCGGGGTTGAGGATGGCGAAGTCGGGATTGCGGAAGTAGTCGAAGAGCTTCTGCTCCTCGCGGTGGGACGAGATGACCGACCCGCTGTTCATCTCCGAGCCGGTGCCCGCCATGGTGAGCACGACGCCGACGGGAATCCAACGGCAGTCGCAAGGATGATGCTCCTTGAAATAATACTGCCACACATCTTGCTCCTGCCATGCCGACGCAGCCACAGCCTTGGCATAGTCGCTCGTGGAACCGCCGCCCACGGCGAGAATCATATCCACGTTCTCCCGGCGTGCGAGCTTAGCACCCTCCAGCACCTTCTCGATGTCGGGGTTTGGCATCACGCCACCTTCCTCGATAACCGTCTTGCCAGCGTCGTGCAGCACCTTCATCACCTTGTCGTAGATGCCATTGCGCTTGATGGAGCCACCACCGTAGGTGAGCATCACCTTCGGACCGTAGTGCTTCAATTCCTCGGCCAGGCTGTCGAGCGCCTCCTTGCCAAAATGAACCCGCGTGGGATTCTCATAAGTGAAGTTTCCTAACATGATTTTCCTTTCTTAATAGTTATTAGCTGATGCTTTGTTCATCGCTGGCAAAGTTACGCATTATTTTCCAAATGACAACTACCAAGATTGCGGACGTTGCAACCCAATTTTTTGGGAGGGCGTTGTCATAAGCACGCCATTGAGAACCGCGCTTTTCTTTTGTGCCGTCATACTGAGCGTGCATGTTGCTATGAAATGATTTGCCGCAACCTCGCCATCTTCTCAGCAGGTCTGACGACCAAGGGTGCTAACACCCGCAAGGAGTTTACCGTTGCCAGCAACATCGTCTCTGCCCATCTCCGTGCCCGCTCCACCAGCGACTTCACCCATGCCGAACTCACCTCCGCGGCGCAAATGCAGGAGGCTGATGCCTATGACAAGGGTACGAGTACCGACAAGACGGCAACTCCGGCAGAGGGCGGAACGACCCAACCGTGACCTTGGAGCGTGAGGGGCGATGCCTCGCTCCTCACGCTCTCACTCCGATTTCCTCCTACTTAATTGCTAATTGCTAACCTCTAATTCCTCATTGATTATGTCCGTAGAAAACAAGAAAGAGACCTGGAAGATGGTCATCAACATGATTATCTCCATCCTCACCGCCATCGCCACGACCTTAGGTCTGACCAGCTGCATGTAAGAATGTAAAAGCAGTTGCCCCGCTCCCGCCGCCACTAACCACGGAATGAGAGCGGGGTGTGTTTTTTACTCCTTTCAAAGGCTTCATCTGATGCTGTCAGGGATGGGATTTCATATCTTGTTTCCTCACTTGCAAAGATAAGGGATTTATCTCAAAGTACAAAATCAAATATATCAAAAAAACAGCCGGAAAGCTGAACGGTGACTTTCCGGCTGACAAGAAGGCTAACATCACTTTCTAACCTTCCTTATACTCCTTGGGCGTCATGCCTGCAAGTTTCTTGAAGAAGCGAGAGAAATGCTGAGGATACTGAAAACCGAGGCGATCAGCCACCTGTGCTATGCTCTGACTTGGATCGAGTAGCAATTGCTTGCTGAGCGTGAGGATGTGTTGCTGGATGTAGACCTGCGGCGTCAGTCCCGTTTCCTTGCGGATGAGATCTCCGAAATAGCCGGGCGACAGACACGCCTTATCAGCAAAGTATGCTACCGTGGGCAATCCGTGGCGCACAGCCTCGCCCTGCTCGAAATAAGTCTTGATATGCTGTTCAAAAGCCGAGAGCACATCGGAGTTCTCTTTGTGCCGCGTGATGAACTGCCGGTCGTAGAAGCGCTGGCAGTAGTCCAGGATGAGTTTGATGCGGTCGGTGAGGATGGTCTGAGAGTGTTTGTCGACGGGCTGCTCCATCTCATAGCGAATGGACTGCAAGGTGTCGGTGATCATCTGCCGCTCGCGCTCACTGAGGTGGAGCGACTCGGCTGAGTCGTAGTCGAAGAAGTGATAGCCAAAGATGGCCTTGCCCAATGGCGTGCCATAGATAAGGTCGGGCGAGAAGAGCAGCCCGATGGTATGTGCCGTGCTGTGACGCTGTTCGTCGGTCATATCAACGCTCACCACCTGCCCCGGCGCGAAACTCACGATAGTACCCTCCTGATAATCGTATTTCCGCCGGCCATAATGCAGGGTACACTGCAACCCATTCTTCAGCCACAGGGCGTAGAGACCGTATCGCAGCGTGACATGGTTGGGGCGATGCTCGGGCGCGGCGTCGGCGATGTCCACCACGGTCACTAAGGGGTGGAAAGTTTCGAAACCATACATCTTATTATATTCGTCGACACTGTCGATGGAGATAATCGGTTGTTCTGTCATTGTCGTCATGTTTCTGTTTGTTCTGACTGCAAAAATAAGGTGTTTTCTCCATTCCTGCAAGTCCTTGCCTCCACTTTCTGCAAATAAGGTAAGTGCTTCAGCAAGATAGGTATATAAAAATCTGCTGAATATATATGCGCACAAAAGAGTGGCTGAGGAGAAAAGAAAAAGATGTTTTCATTATTGTATTTAAAATAATATTTGTACATTTGCAACCGACATTTACATTCTCCGCCCCGAAGATAAAAGTCAGAAGGGACGGATCAATTCTAACAGAAACAACTATGGAAGGAATCTTTAGAGACGAAATAGAGACACGACAGATAGACAAGTTCTTCTGTGCGGAAATGAGCAGACAAATCCATCGCTACATCAAAGCTATGCACGGTTCATTGACCATGATGGAAAAATTTGAAGCACGGCTACAACAACTCACGATACCCGAGCGCGAGGAAGCGATCGCACGGTATATCGACTTGAACCGTAAAGTTGTTTCATCACTTGACTGGCGTATGTTATTGGCCAGATCCATTGCCAATTATTGCGATTCTTATCCCTATTTTTGCAGTATGATCGCCGATGAGAACACGATGAAGTTCTACCTCGGTCGCATGAAAGACAAATACATTCGCTATCACCAAGTGTTTGAGCAGGATGGAAAATTTGGAATCAAAGACCATGAGGGCCACGTGCTGCTGGGTGCCCATTACGATTTTCTGCGGACTCCCTATGTCTACGTCGACGACATGATGACCATGCCGATCATTGCCGAGAAGAACGGTAAGATGGGACTCGTGCTGCCCGATGGTCATGAGACGGTCGTTGTCCCATTTGACTATGATGACATTTCCCTACGTGAGGAGGAGCCTTGGTTTGAATTGTCAAAAGCGGGCACTACCACTTTATGGCCAGAATAAAAAGTATCGATGAAATCGAAGAAAAAGTACGCTTTACTACTCTCTGTGTTTCTTTTGTGGACGCTGCTGTTTACATGTCAGAAGCCTGTCTTCCTCATCCTCTATGGAGGCTTAGAAGGCGTAGCAGCGGTCATGTGGCATGGCTTACCCCTTGACTTGAGCATGGCCGGCTATCTCACGATTTTACCGGCTTTGCTTATCTTGCTCGGCAGTCTGCCCATCAGAGCTCTTCATCATCAAGGGGCGCAGTCTTCAATGGCGGTTCTGCTGAAGGTCTATATCGCTTTTGCTGCCGTTTGTTATTCATTGGCGTTTGTTTCCAACTTGGCTCTGTATGACTATTGGCACTTCCCCCTTGATGCCACTCCCATCTTCTTTCTCACATCCTCACCGAGTGCAGCCATGGCAAGCGTGGAATGGTGGCAGTTGTTGGGTGGTTTAGTGGCCATCGCGCTCATTTCGCTCATCATATACAAGATTTTTATCACGCTATTCCGCAAGTTTTCATGGGAAGAACCTTGTTCGTGGAAGACGAGTATGGGACTTGCATGCCTCACGGCTCTGCTTTTCTTGCCCATCCGAGGAGGCGTCAGCGTGGCAACGATGAATACCGGGCAGGCCTATTTTTCCCCGCGGCAGGAATTGAACCATGCCGCTGTCAACCCGCTCTTTTCTTTCATGGAGAGCACAATGCATCAAACCGACTTCTCCAAGCAATATCGCTTGATGGATGATCAAGTGGCCCACAAATTGTTTCTTACCCTCAATCAGCCGCAACAGAAAGCCGACTCAGTTCATCAACGTCTTATCTGCCATGATGTTGCTCAACCAGATATCTATCTGATCATCATGGAGAGTTTCTCCGACACAATCATGCATGTGCCGCAGGTCACTCCCAGACTCAACGCCATCAAGAAAGAGGGTATATGGTTTTCCCACTTCTATGCCAACAGTTTCCGCACAGACCGCGGCCTTGTTTCCAATTTGCTGGGCTTTCCTGCACCTTCAACGGTGAGCCTGATGAAGTTTCCACGCAAGACCGCAGCCATGCCTTCCTTAGCCGCACAGCTGGTCAAGCACGGATATGCTACTCATTATTATTATGGTGGTGACGCTGATTTCACCAACATGCGGTCTTTTTTGGTTAATCAGGGCTTTATGAACCTCACAGAGGCTCATGATTTCCCTGTGACAGAGCGGCTCAGCAAATGGGGTGTTCCCGACCATTTGGTGTTTCAACAAGTAGAAAAAGACTTGACGTCAAGCCGTCATACCCGACCCACCTTCAGAGTCATACAGACTTCCAGTTCCCATGAACCGTTTGACGTGCCTTTTCATCACTTGAAAGACAAAAAGCTGAACGCCTTTGCCTATAGTGATGACTGCATTGGGAAATTTGTGGATTGGCTCAAAGGGTCAGGCCGTTGGAAGAAGAGCCTTGTCATCCTCATTCCTGATCATTTGGGAGCGTGGCCGGACAATATCGACGATTATACATTTTGGCGTTTTCACGTGCCCATGCTGTGGACAGGAGGAGCACTGTCTGCTAGCGCAACCGTCATCGACACCTATGGATCCCAACAGGATATTGCCGCGACAATATTGGGGCAGCTGGGCTATGACCACAGTCGCTTCCCCTTTAGTAAAGATTTGTTGGATCCACAAGTGCCTCATTATGCATTCTTTATGATGAACAACGGCTTTGGGCTGATCGATGCCAGAGGGTGTATGATCTATGACTTCAACAGAAAAGCCATTGTTACGTCAAAAGGACCGGCAGCACAATATGAAGAAAATGGTAAGGCCGTGACTCAGGTTGTCTTTGATTACATTGCAAACCTCAAATAAGCCCGCTACAGCCCTGTGGCGAAGCAAAGAGGAGGAGGGCAGAATCATATAGAAATGAAGAAAGCGGGAAGTCCCTCAGGATTTCCCGCTTTCTTACTTATGTATTCCTCGAACTGACGAGGAGGATACTTCTATTTAAACCGCGAATAGATGACCGTCAGTTTGATTGGGCTGTCCTGACTTGTTCCCTTCACCAATCGCGTACTCGTCAACGACATGTCATTAGCAACTTTCGTCGTTTTGGTAGATGTTGTACCCGAATAACTTGAATAGGTGCTCGTCGTACTTACTTCAACCGGTATCAACACGATTTTATTCCAATTGCTACTACGCTTAGCCACCTCTACATTTTTCATAGCCGTAACCAATGAGGCGATGTTTGAGAACGTGTAGCTGTTGTCGTTGCTGCTGGACCAAGATGCCACATATGACGTCTTGTTGTTGTCGATATCGCCATTTTCAAAGAAACTTTGGATGGAATCCAAAGGTACAAGCAACACTTTTTGGGGCACGTCAAAGGCGTACTCATTGTTCGATGTGTTATTCAGTCTTGGAATGACAAGTTGGGCAGAGGTGACGACATCTCCCTCATGGCCCTTGGTGATGTCATCAATGGGTAGCGTCATCTCCGTGAAGATGCCAGCGGGAGTCTTCAGATAGGTGCAACTCTGATCAGCCGCCAGTTTCTCGAGTGTAGCGCGATCATTGCTGATTGTTGTGGTCTGCAACACCTCTTCTGTTCCCCAGAAAGATGTCACATTCTGGAAAATAGTATCTTTGGTCAACGTCACAGACTGGCCATTGACAGAATCCGTAGTGGTATATTGCGCCTTCTGATGGTAATAGACGTTGAGCTGAGAATAGTTGATGTAGGCCATGTTACCGAGCCCGGCCGTGTTCTTGAAATAGAATCCTGGTACCACATGGTTACGGAAGGTATAGGAGTTCTTGAAATACTCAGGATGCGCGTAGTAGGTCTCCAAGATGTATGTGCCATAGTTGCTGTAGACCTTGCCATTGACATCGGTATAAGGCTGATTGAACTTAATCGTGATATAGGGGATATAGTTGGACGAGTCACGCGTGCTTTTAGACACATTGTAGTCAACCAAACTATACACCTTCGAAGCCTGGGCACCGTTTTCCCGGACATATCCTCGCTCCTCCGGATCGAAACTACTATAGTACTTACGATCCTCATTCATTGTCTTGCTCATCTCCATGGCTTTCACCTTCATCGTACGGGTGGAATCGCCATAAAAATCGGAATAGAACAAACGAAGTTCGCAAGAGTCAGCCTTGACGACGCCTGCCTCCAAGACACCATTGGCATTGCGGCCTACGATCTTGTCCTTAGCCGGAAACTGATAGTCGTCAAGGCAATTGAACTGCGCCATGAAGTTGCCCGTGACATATCCGCCCGTCTCGGGATCTCTTACCTTGCCGAGATAGCCGGTAAGCGAGTTGGACAGCACCGAGTCGGCCAAGATGCTGTTGCTGGGGATATCAAAGGAAGCTGTTCCCACCTCTACTGCATCTGTAATGTTGGACAACGAAGAACCGATCGTGTCCGTCGAGTCATCACAAGCAGCAAAAGTCATTGAGGCCAAGAAGGGCACCAACAAATGCTGTATTTTCATAACAAAGTTATACACCTAAGAGGTTATTGTAAAAATTCTTATAAGCCTGGACATAATCATCCCCTGGATAATTAAGCACCTGCTTGCCTTTTTCCTTCGCATATTGCAGCAAAACCTGGCTGGCATCTTCTCCAGCTTCTACAACGCCATCGCTATAGTCAATAGCAAGCTTTCCAAGCTCAGTATAGTCGAAATGGTCGGCATAAGGCTTAAGAAGATCCAGTGTAGCACTGCGAAACTCCACACACTGCTTGAAGTTGTTGCCGAAAGGCTTTTTGAAATTCATATTAAAGAGCGAGGTCACTACCTTCGTGTTTGCGAAGGAGGGATCGTCATGATAAGCTGTCTTGATGTACAAAGGCACGACACCGGCCATCCATCCTTGACACTGAATGATATCCGGTGTCCAACGCAACTTCTTGACGGTCTCCAGCACACCACGTGCAAAGAAGATCGCACGCTCGCCATTATCAGTGAACTCCTCACCGCTCTCGTCCTCGGTCATCGTGCGACGACGCTGGAAGTAATCCTCGTTATCGATGAAGTAGACCTGCAGACGTGACACGGGAATGCTGGCTACCTTGATGATCAGTGGATGGTCCGTGTCATCAATAATCAAGTTCAATCCCGACAAACGAATGACTTCGTGCAATTGACCACGCCGCTCGTTGATGTTGCCCCACTTTGGCATGAATGTACGTATTTCAAATCCATTTTCCTGGATTTTTTGCGGCAGGTTGCGACCCATCGTTGCCATCTCTGACGTTGGAACGTAGGGAACCATTTCTTGATTGATGAATAAAACCTTCTTTTTGACCATTACGCAATAATCTATAATAAATTCGGTGCAAAGTTACGAAAAAATACTATAAAAAAAGACGGTTTTACATCAATTAAGGGTGTATAAGCGCGTTTCAGGTACTTTGCGGGGGATACTTGTGCTTATTTTGAAGGAGAAAAAGTCAAAAAACCTCAAAAAAGAACATGAATGAAGTGGAGAAGGGGGCCACTCCAGGGTGGCCCTCTCCATCCTTTATTCCACAACGATCAGAGGATCATCCTCCATGACGCTCTGACCGACCTTGACACAGATAGCCTTCACCGTACCGTCTTTCTCGGCTTCGATATTATTGGCCATCTTCATAGCCTCCAGCACAAGCAAAGCATCGCCCGCCTTCACGGTATCACCCACCTTGACATTGATGCCGGTGATAGTGCCTGGCAGCGGAGCCTTGATCGCATTGGCAGTGTTGCCCACTGGCGCAGCCGTCGGCTCGTCACTGGACTCACCAGCAACAGGCTTACCCAGCTCTACCTTTTTCTTCTCAGGTTCTGCCGTTTTCTCCATCTCCACTTCAAAGGATTCACCGTTGACCTTTACCTGAGCAATGTTTTTCTCCTCATCGACGTTGTCTATTTCCACTTGATAGACCTTTCCGTCTATGGTATATTTAAATTCTTTCATGTCTTTGTAATTATGGTTTAGCTGTGAACGACAAGAACTTAGCGCTCCAAAGCGTATGTTTGGGACGTATGGTGATAATTCCCGGTTCCTTGTCATGAACGTTATTGCCCTGATACTCATAGAGTGCCAACGCAATGGCAGCATATATATTCTTATCCATGTCTACGATATTGAAATGATTGATTACATCGGCATGCAGCCATGCTTTTTGGCTGGCAGATTCTGACGCTTATGAGCCAGCTGAGCCAGTCCGCGACAGATGCGGAAACGGGTATTGCGCGGCTCGATCACATCGTCGATATAGCCAAACTGTGCAGCCTGATAGGGATTGGCAAAGGCTTCTGTGTATTCATCTTCCTTCTCAGCCAGGAAGGCTTTGACATCACCGCCTTCTTCCTTGATCTTTTTGGCTTCTTTACCGCAAAGCACTGCAACGGCGCCACTGGCACCCATCACAGCGATCTCTGCTGTAGGCCATGCGAAGTTGAGGTCCGCGCGCAACTGCTTGCATCCCATCACAATGTGGGAACCACCATAGCTCTTGCGAAGATTGATGGTGATCTTGGGTACAGTAGCTTCGCCGTAAGCAAAGAGCAACTGGGCACCATGCAGGATGACAGCATTATACTCCTGACCCGTACCAGGAAGGAATCCCGGAACATCGACTAAACTGACAATAGGAATATTGAAGGCATCGCAGAAACGCACAAAACGCGCGCCCTTGCGGCTGGCATTCACATCCAGCACACCGGCATAGGCGGCTGGCTGGTTAGCCACAATACCTACACTCTGACCGTTGAAACGGGCGAAACCGGTGATGATGTTCTTGGCGAACTTTGGCTGAACCTCAAAGAAGTCTCCGTTGTCTGTGATGGCCTTGATCACCTTATACATATCATAGGCCTTGTTGGGATCGTCGGGAAGGATGTCGTTCAGCAGATCCTCTTTACGGTCGATAGGATCGGTGCACTCCACGCGGGGGGCCTCCTCGGTGTTGTTGGAAGGAATATAGCTCAACAAGGTGCGAATCTGCTGCATTGCCTCTTCCTCGCTCTTGGCCGTGAGACTGGTGACACCGCTCTTTCCAGCATGCACGCTGGCACCACCCAGATGCTCAGCATCGATATCCTCGCCGGTGACCGTCTTGACCACCTTGGGACCTGTGAGGAACATGTAGCTGGTCCCCTCGGTCATCACGATGAAATCGGTAAGAGCCGGTGAGTAGACTGCGCCACCAGCGCACGGACCCATAATGGCACTGATCTGCGGGATGACACCGGAAGCCAAAATATTGCGTTCGAAGATTTCTCCATAGCCTGCCAAAGCAGAGATGCCCTCCTGGATACGCGCACCACCTGAGTCATTCATGCAGATGACGGGAGCACCATTGGTCATGGCCATATCCATCACTTTGCAGATCTTCTGAGCCATCGTCTCCGACAAGGAACCGCCATTGACCGTGAAGTCTTGTGCATAGACGTATACCAAACGGCCATCGATCGTTGCAGAGCCTGCGACAACACCATCGCCGAGGAACTGCTTCTTCTCCATTCCAAAATTGTGGCAACGATGAAGTTTGAACATATCATACTCTTCAAAACTGTCTTTGTCGACCAGCATCTCGATACGTTCACGGGCTGTGTATTTACCACGTGCATGCTGCTTGTCTATTGCCTTCTGGCCTCCTCCCAAGCGAGCTTGCTCACGTTTGCTAACGAGCTCTTTGATTTTCTCTGTTTGTTTGCTCATAGTTATCTTAATTGGATTTTGTGCAAATGATAAGTATCTCTTTTGAACTTAGACTGCAAAGTTACTAAAATTAAACGATATAGCTACCAATGGCATGTAAAATGTTGTGAAAGAACAATGTTTTAAACACGGAATCTCTTGACAATATCGCCATAGGCATCAATACGCCGATCACGGAAGAAAGGCCACCAGCGACGCACCTGCTCACCATGGCGGAGGTCCACATCAATGATCTTTTCCTCCTCATCCTGGTTGGAAGCGCGATAGAAGAATTCGCCCTGAGGGCCGGCTACAAAACTCGATCCCCAAAACTGTATGCCCTTGGTCTGTCCTGTCGGATCAGGCTCAAATCCCACACGATTGACGGTCACAACCGGCAACCCATTTGCTACGGCATGCCCTCGCTGCACGACGGTCCACGCCTCACGTTGTCGCTCCTGCTCGTCTTGAGAATCGCTGGATTCATAGCCAATGGCCGTCGGATAAATGAGCAGATCTGCGCCTCGCATAGCCATCAACCGGGCTGCCTCGGGATACCACTGGTCCCAACAGACAAGCACCCCCAGACAGCCCACTGACGTATGAATGGGCTCGAAGCCCAAGTCGCCCGGAGTGAAGTAAAACTTTTCGTAATAGGCTGGGTCATCAGGGATGTGCATCTTGCGGTATGTTCCAGCAATGGTGCCGTCTGCCTCCATGACCACCGCAGTGTTATGATACAGTCCTGGAGCCCGGCGTTCAAAGAGTGAGGTCACGATCACAACCTTGTTGTCTTTTGCCAATTGACCAAAGAACGCTGTCGAGGGACCGGGAACGGGCTCTGCGAGATCAAAGTTGTCCACACGCTCCTCCTGGCAGAAATACAGCGTGTTGTGGAGTTCCTGAAGAATGATGAGTTGGGCACCTTTGCGAGCCAGTTCCGTGATTTTCTCACCCAACCGCTTCATATTGTCTTTTTTGTCAGCGGTATTGTGCTGTTGTATAATTCCTATTTTCATCTTTTATATACTTTTTACCACATCATTGATGATATCGATTAGACTTTGAGACTTCCCGATGGCAGTTGCATGGTGAGACAGTGTAAGGAGCCATGCTGACGGATCACTGTACAGGCGTCAATGCCTATGATGTCATATCCGGGGAATGCTTTCCCTACCATAGAAAGTGCTTGGCCGTCACGATCTGGCTGCCGATAGGTAGGAACAATAACGGCACCATTCACAACGACAAAGTTGGCATAAGTCGCGGGCAACCGCTCGTCACCGTCATAGATGGGACGGGGCGAAGGCAACGGCAGCAAGTGATAGGGGACACCTGCAGGAGAGACTAGCGTCTCCAACTGTAGACCCAGCTCACGCAAATCTTCATATTGGCTGTCAGATGGATCATCGCATGACATATATAATAAGGTGTCATCCGGCGCCATTCTCACAATCGTGTCGATATGTCCGTCTGTATCGTCACCCATCAGATTGCCATGGTCCACCCAAAGGACATTCTCAGCACATAATCTGCGCTTGAGCTCAGAAGTAATGGTCTCCCGGTTCAATGGCTGATTGCGGTGTGGTGCCATCAGACAATGACTGCTGGTAAGAATCGTCCCCTTGCCATCGCTTTCTATCGAGCCACCCTCCAAGACAAAATCATTGTTGTCTTCCCAGTCACAATTGAACACGCTCTGACGAAAGAGCTGACGAGTGATCGTATTGTCTTTCTGCCAATGAAATTTTTCACCCCAGCCATTGAACTTGAAATCCAATATCTTGTTTCTCTCTTTTCTATTGGCATCAACTAAAGTGATGGGACCATGATCCCGCGCCCATGTGTCATTGATCTCACAATGGAAAACGCTCACTTGCGCCAACTGAGCCTTGTCCAGATAGTTTTGAAGCACAGACAAAGTCTGTTCAACATCTGCCGTGGCAATGACGATGCGCTCATATTTGGCAATCGCTTTGACAAGTGCTATATAAGTCATCACGATGTCATCGAGATAGGGTTTCCAATCTGTCGAATCGTTGGGCCAAGTGAGCATGATCGCGTCTTGTATTTCCCACTCAGCCGGTAATCTGTATTGTTTATCCATACGAGGTATTCTATAGTTAATTCTATCATCTAAAAAGAAGCTAAGAGCCCGACACCCCCGTCAGACTATATTTGTCCTCCATTATTCTGTGATAAATGTTTTTTATCCATAAAGGATGCAATGCGATGAACAGCAATCCCAAGCCCATCATCACGCACCAAGACAGTTGGGCAGGGAAAACGTTTTGGAGCATATTGATCAGCAACATAGGAATCATAAATGCTGCTACGAGCAAAACGACTATCACATAATTGGAGTTGGAACGCCCTATGAACTTCTCATTGAGCGGCAGCCGTTGCTTGTTGTACACAGCAATCTGCATCAACAAGAAATATTGAGCCCCGGCCGTAAACACCGCATAAGAGAGCACCACCAGCAAAGGCCATTTGCCGATGACAATCATAGGCAAAACCAATACAAATGGAAGGACAAGCAGAAAACATGCAAAGTAATATTTAGCCGTCAGCAGACTCAGCAGGCTCTCCTTGTGTACCATCAGGCACGAGATGTAGTTGCGCTCATAAGCCATTGACCGCGAGAGAATCATGCCACCGTATACGACGAAATCGTAGATGCACCAAAAGTTCGTCATCGACTCATCGTCATAGACGGTGGACAAGCAAATCAGCAAACTGATGACAACCACAATTGATGTCGCAGAGATAAATAACTTCCTGGGACTTTTATTGCGTAGGAGAGACTTGATTTCTAATTTGAGATATTCGCCCACCAATCCATACCGATTAAGACGCGAGAGCGCAGTCATAGAGTGAAAAGTCTCCTGCCCCTGCTTTGTCAATTCCTTCCACACAGCCCAATACTGCACCTTACTGTTCAGAACAACCATCAAGCAGAGTACTGTCAACGAAAGCAAGTGGGGTAGGAGGCTGCCTTGATCAAGCAGACTGCCCAAAGAGGCATAGAGCTCCATCATGTGATCGATATTTCCGCTTAACAGGAAAGGCAGAAATAGGAGCAGGCCGACGGCTACAGGCAATGCCCACCACAAGACATTCACGATGACCAAGGTTCTGACAATGGCGTACCACTGGCTGTCTGCCAAAATGAGAATCATCCACAGAAAAAGGAAAGACAGCACATGCCAAACGCCATATGGGAAAACAACTGCCATCAGACAATAGGGCAAGAACAAGAAAAGCCAAATCGCATGGGATGGGGAGAGAAGGGAGCGCAGAATGAAACTGTTGACAATGACCTTCACCGGAATCGGAAGCAACACATATGGCTTGACAAAATGAGTGGGGGTGTTTTGTAAGAAGAAACGTCCGAGGAAATCCGCAATCAGGACAAACACGGAAAAAGCCATGAAAAACTCTAAGGCGGTATGCCCACGGTCCTCTCTTGCTGACATAGCCATGAGAATGGCGAAAAACACTAGATAGGCTACCAGCATCAAGCCTCCCACTGCCATCACGATCTTAGCACTACGATTGGACGAGAACAATGGTGAACGCCGCTCAGCCAACCAGCTATGATGACTGAGCAGACGATAATAGGATAGAAATTGCCGGGGTGAAAGCATTGTAGATATTTATCTAAGGTCTATGACTTCAGCTTTCGGAAAATCCTTTGCACGGAAGGTAAACATGCTGTTTGGCAGATTCCTTGCACGGAAATTAGAAATTGTGATCGTGGACCAGGTGTTGCCCTCACGCATCTTCACTACAGAAGGCTGGGATGTGCGGCTGTTCACCGTCAGATACATTTCACTCACAGAGCGCTGACGATTGGTTGCTGTCAGATGAATCACATAGTTTCCTCCCTTCTTTGTCATGCCCAGTTTATATCCTTTCTTGTACATGGTGATAAAAGTATAGGGATTCATGCGCATACGCTGTGCTTCCGTCGGAGTAGTAACATTCACTTCATTGGTCTGCTTCATCAATGTCCATTGTGTCTTACCATTGTACCAGACAGTAGCCTTAGGCGTATGTGCATAAAACATACTGCCCTTGATGGCGATAGAGCCTGAAGTCTTGCCTATCTTCGGACTTGAGATAGAGAAATTGGCAGATGCTCCTCCTTTCCGGCCAACCAAAGCAGCCGTGCGATCGAGGATTTTGCGGGCTTGAGCAGCATTTTGAGCGAAAACGCGCATGCTCATTCCCACAACCATTAAAAACGTGATGAACAATAATTTCTTCATGCCGTATAATGTTTAGAATTCTATTTCTTTACACATTCTAATAAAATAGCGTACGGATTAACAAAACAGCGTACAGAGCCGTCTCCTATCATCCGTTGTGGATTTGCTGCAGTCTCTGCGCTAAACTGTTTTCGTCTGCAATCAACACCTCACGCGGCTTGGATCCTTGGGCCTCGCCAACGATACCGGCCTTCTGCAACTGATCCATCAAACGGCCAGCACGGTTATATCCGATAGAGAACCTACGCTGGATCATGCTGGTAGACCCCTGTTGGGTAAGGACGATGGCCTTGGCCGCTTCATCAAAATAAGGATCCAAAGAATGCACGTCTGTGCCTCCAACTCCCGGTTCACCTATCGATGCGTTAGGATCATCAGGCTCTGGGAGTTCCATCGGATCGAGCGGGCCAGGTTGCTCCGCAATAAAATCATTGACGGCTTCTATTTCGGGAGTGTCAATAAATGCACACTGCACACGCACGGGATCACCACCAGAGAGGAACAGCATGTCGCCCTTTCCAACCAACTGGTCTGCACCGGTGCGGTCGAGAATCGTGCGAGAGTCGATTTGCGAGGCAACACGGAAAGCCATACGACCAGGGAAGTTTGCTTTGATATTACCCGTAATGATCTTGGTGGTAGGACGCTGAGTGGCAATGATCATGTGAATGCCGACAGCGCGAGCTAACTGAGCAATACGAGCTATTGGCAATTCGATCTCCTTGCCGGCCGTCATAATCAAATCACCAAACTCATCGATGATCACGACAATATATGGCATATATTCGTGTCCATCAGAAAGTGAAAGCTTATGATTGATAAACTTCTCGTTATATTCCGTAATCTTCTTTACACCTGCTTTTTTCAGCAGATCGTAACGATGATCCATCAACTTGCAAAGAGAGTTAAGTGTGCGAACCACCTTCTGGACATCAGTGATAATTGGCTCGTCTTCATTTTCCGGCAAAGCAGCCATATAATGTGGAGCGATTTTGTTGTAAATGCTAAACTCCACTTTCTTAGGATCCACAAGGACAAACTTCAACTCGTTAGGATGCTTCTTATAAAGAAGGGAGGTGATAATCGCATTGAGTCCCACTGACTTACCTTGTCCCGTTGCACCAGCGACAAGCAAATGTGGAATTTTTGCGAGATCAACCATAAACACCTCATTAGTGATCGTTTTTCCAAGCGCCATGGGCAAAGCCATCTTTGTCGTCTGGAATTTCTTGGTATTGAGCACACTCTCCATAGAAACGATCTGTGGATTCTTGTTAGGAACTTCTATTCCTATCGTTCCCTTGCCGGGGATAGGAGCAATGATACGGATGCCAAGCGCTGCCAGGCTCAAGGCGATATCAGCCTCCAATCCACGGATTTTACTGATTCTCACACCCTCGGCCGGAGTAATCTCATAGAGAGTCACAGTAGGGCCGACAGTAGCATTGATCTTGCTGATCTGTACCCCAAAACTATTTAAGACCTCCACAATACGTGCATTGTTGGCTTTAATCTCCTCCATGTCTATCACAGGACGACTGGAGTATTTCTTCAGCAAATCACAAGAGGGGAAGTTATAATGAATGAAAGGCTCCCAAGGATTGATTGGAGTATTCAGATCATAATGCTCACCAACGCGGCTGCTGCTGGCCTTTTCCTCCTCACCATGTTTAACCACCACATTATCGATCTTCTCGGAACTGACTTGTTCAGAGTTGGTTACATGCGTTTCTAAAGCAGACTGGTCGACGCTTGTCTTAGGCCGAAATTGTGACATATCTGTCAGATCCACGACATTGCCTACTGACGCGGGAGCTTCTTCCTGCTCTTCAGGCTGGAGCTCGTTCTCCTCATTTTCCTCAGCCCCCTTGGCTCTCTCTACGATCAGATCCGCATTTTCATTCTCTTCCTCTTCTCCTTCAACAGTGCTTCTGTTGGTTACGGTCAACTTCACCTTCTTAGTTACGTATTTCAGTGGATTCATAGCTTTACGAATCACCGTAATAGTTTCCGACGTTAAATATGTCAGGAAACTGACTGCAATGATCAGGAGTATAACTGTCAATCCTGGAGCACCGACAACATTCTCCAAATGCTCCACCACATAGGCACCATGCTGTCCGCCTGGATTGAAAATACGTTCCCCCATAATTGGTGTAAGAAACTTAGAAAAGGTGACAGACAGCCAAACCATGACAATAGTCAGGCATAGAAACCATTTCCAGAGATTGACTTCTATGACGTGCATCAATTTCAACCCTACCAAAATAATAAAGACTGGGATAAAGAACGCAGGAAGGCCAAAATTGACGGAAATAAGATAATAAGACAATAGAGCTCCAGCCGAACCGCAAGTATTGGTAAAGACATGCGTATTATTCAGCCATTCTCCCGGTCTCATGTTCTCCAACGTACTCTGATCAGCAGGCCCCGTGGAAAAAAAGGAAACCATGGCAATTATCATATAAACGGATACTGCCAAAAGGATGAAGCCTAAAAAGAAATCAGTCGTCTCACTCTCAAATATATGTCGAAAGCCAACCGCCTCGCCAAAAGTCTTTGGCTTGCGCTCAGATTTTTTTCTTGCCATTTTCTATCTATTGTTCATTGATGATCGTTGCAAAATTACGTTTTTTTGCTGTAATGACAAAACAAAATAGCACCAACTTTCATTTTTTAAACGGTATCTGAAAAAAAATATGGATGGAACCGATGTCGTCTCACTACTTTTTTATAATTTTGTACACTATAAGCATTGCTCCGTTCACAATGAAGAAAAAGTTATACAGCAAATTCGACAAGAAAGAAATTTCAGAGTTACCACAAGTAACCTTCCCGGGACGCATCATCACGATCATCTCGCCGGGAGAGGCCGACAAGGCGGTAGACTATCTTCTTTCTATGAATATTCTTGGAGTCGATACAGAAACTAAACCGGCATTTCATCGTGGCGAGCATCATCACGTGGCATTGCTTCAAGTTTCCACACACGACACCTGTTTTCTCTTCCGGCTTAACCGTATAGGCATTACACCCTCTATCAAAAGATTGTTGGAAGACAAGACCGTAAAAAAAATCGGACTTTCATGGCATGACGATATTCACATGCTGCAAGACCGTGAAAATTTTACTCCGGGACTTTTCATCGATCTTCAGGATATGGTACCGCAACTGGGCATTAAAGACTTGAGCCTTCAAAAGCTATATGCAAATATCTTTCATGAAAAAATCTCGAAAAGACAAAGGCTCTCTAATTGGGAATCTCCTCAGCTCGACGATAAACAAAAGCAATATGCGGCTATTGATGCATGGACTTGCATCTTGCTCTATGAAGAAATGGAGAGATTGATCAAAACAAAAGATTATGAACTCATTGTGGTGCCCGAGCCAGAAGCGCCAACAAAACCCAGCAACACTGCTTTAGAGGAATCTGGGCAGCCCGTTGATGCTAAGAAAGTTATAACAGATCAACAGACAGAGGGGATTTCCAAGGAAAAGAAGGCAAGCAAAACTAAAAAGGAGACCGGAAAAAAACGAAAACGGAAATCAAAAAAGCAGACTGAGCCAAGTGCCAGTGATCCAAATGCAAACATAAAAGGGAAGTCTCAAGAATAAAACGGAAACGTTATATGCAAAATACCTCCCAGGCCATCAAACACATACTCGAATAAGACATGTATAAGAACATATATCTAAAAAAGGGGAAGGAAAGCTCGTTGGAGCGGTTTCACCCATGGATCTTCTCAGGAGCTATCCATCATACAGACAAAGACATAGCAGAAGGTGATATCGTAAGAGTTATCTCTGCTTCTGGCGATTTCATCGCTGTTGGGCATTATCAGATAGGAAGCATCGCCGTTAGAGTATTATCATTCCAAGACATTACGATCAACGATGAATTCTGGGAAAAACGGTTAGCTTCTGCCCTGACAATGCGCCAAAGCATTGGTATTGCTGACAACCCCGCTAACAACACCTATCGATTGGTTCATGGCGAGGGTGACAATCTCCCAGGCCTCGTTATCGACTGCTATGGCCCAACTGCAGTGATGCAAGCCCATAGTGTAGGTATGCATGTTTGTCGTAAAGACATTTGCAAAGCACTTGTCAAAGTGATGCAGCATCGCATTCAAAATGTATACTATAAGAGCGAGACCACATTGCCTTTCAAGGCGGAATTGGGACAAGAGAATGGGTTCATTTACGGACAGACCAATGACAATATAGCCGTAGAAAACGGTTTAAAATTCCATGTAGACTGGTTACGAGGTCAAAAAACGGGATTCTTTGTAGATCAACGAGAAAACCGTGCGCTGCTAGAGCATTACGCTAAAGGCAAAAGCGTCTTGAATATGTTCTGCTACACTGGCGGATTTTCTGTCTATGCCATGCGTGGTGGTGCCCAAATGGTTCATTCCGTTGACAGCAGTGCGAAAGCCATTGAGTTAACCAATGAGAATATTGAGCTTAACTTCCCTGGCGATACACGCCACGAGGCTTTTTGTGACGATGCTTTTAAATATCTTGACGAGCATGACGATCAATATGATTTGATCGTCCTCGACCCTCCAGCGTTCGCAAAGCACCGGAGTGCACTCCATAATGCGCTCAAAGGATATACAAGGCTGAATGTAAAGGGACTCCAGCGCATCAAACATGGTGGAATCCTTTTCACGTTTAGCTGTTCTCAGGCAGTCACAAAAGAGAATTTCCGTAACGCGGTCTTCACAGCAGCCGTACAAGCTGGTCGCAAAGTACGTATCTTACATCAACTTCACCAACCTGCCGACCATCCGATCAACATCTATCACCCAGAAGGTGAATATCTGAAAGGATTCGTTTTGTATGTGGAGTAGACTTGTTTAAGTACGTAAAATGATGGAAAACAACATTTTTAACCATTTCATCGAGAAATATATAAGCCGTTATGAGTTGCTGTCTCACAACGGCTTTTATCTTGTCGCCCTTTCAGGAGGTCCAGACAGTGTCGCTCTGTTGTTGTTACTCAAAGACTTAGGTTATCATATCGAAGCCGTCCATTGTAATTTTCACTTACGAGGCGCAGAAAGTGACCGTGACGAGAATTTTTGCATAGAACTGTGTAAAAAGCACGGGATGGCGCTCCATCGGGTACATTTTGATACCATGGCCTATGCCGACCTCCATCACATGTCTATAGAAATGGCAGCACGTGAGCTGCGTTATCGCTATTTTGAGCAGCTCCGTACTGATCTTCAAGCAGATGCCATCTGTGTTGCTCATCACCGAGACGACCAAGTGGAAACGGTATTACTCCACCTCATTCGTGGCACAGGCATAAAGGGACTTACGGGCATGAAGCCTAAAAACGGGCGAATTGTGCGCCCCTTCTTGGGCGTATCCCATCAGGACATACTTGACTACTTGAGTTCACGGCATCAGGATTATGTGATCGACAGCACCAACCTTGAACGAGACGCACAGCGCAATCAATTGAGACTGGACATCATTCCCCTCATGGAAAAGATAAATTCTGCCGCGAAAGCCAATATTGCTAGAACAGCTACCATACTTTCTGATATTCAATCTTTTACAGAGCAGCAATTGTATACTTTCGCTACCTCGATTCAACGAGACGGCTCATATAACTTCTCTGCGATTAAAAACAATGTTCATGGCAAACTCGTTCTATGGTATATTTTGAATGACAAAGGATTCAACCGCCAGCAATTAGATGAGATGTATGCTTGTACAGACACTAATAAGGAATGGTTGTCCAATCATTATGTTGCATATATAGAGAAAGGTATTCTTCACATTATCAATCGAGACATTTGGTATGCTCATCTCCCATCTTTACGGATTCCTGAATGTGGCACTTATTGCTACTCGTTTTCTGATCAAGAATCGAGAAAGTTTAGAATTCAAGAGATAACAGCAGACTCCGCCACTATCGACAAACGTCCACAATATGCCTTTTTGGATGCAGACAAGATCACATTTCCACTTACCATACGGCCCACTTCACAAGGTGATCGATTTATACCCTTTGGAATGAAAGGGTCTAAACTGATCAGTGACTTCATGAAAGACCAGAAGCTATCCATACTTCAGAGGAAGAGACAACTTATCATTGCAGATTCTCAAGGGAAAGTAATTTGGGTTGTAGGTCAAAGGATTGACAATCGTGTGGCTGTAAGTCAAACAACCCAAAAAATGATTGTTATCGAGCTAATTTAACACGATTTTTACATCGAAACGACTAATATCTCAGATATTTTCTATATTTTTGTCATCAAATAGACCGGGACGGGTCAAATTACCATTTTGATTGAATCATAATCATCAACTAAAAATATTATCTATGTTTACCGACACTGACAAACAGCAAATTGAGAAGCGCGGAATGACCATTGCTCAGGTTGAGCATCAACTTGAGCAAATCAAAAATGGCTTTCCCTATCTTCATTTAAAAGGTACTGCAGCCATAGGACAGGGTATTAGCGCGCTTCATGAGGCAGAGCAAGCAGAAGCAGAACACGCTTGGGAAACATACAAGGACGAAGGACATAGCATAGTGAAATTCGTTCCTGCATCGGGAGCCGCAAGCCGTATGTTCAAAAATATGTTTGCGTTTCTCAATGCTGAATATGATACACCTCAAACAGATTTTGAGAAGACCTTCTTCGCAGATATCAAAAAATTCGCATTCCGCAAAGCACTCTGTGATGTCTGCAAGAAAAACACAGGAAAAAGCATCATGCAACTGATTCAGGCTGGCGAATACAAAACCATTGTCCGCAATCTGCTGATGCCGGAGGGACTGAATTATGGACAGTTGCCCAAAGGACTCTTACAGTTTCATGAATATGAAGATGGTGTGCGGACGCCGATGGAAGAGCACTTGGTGGAAGTTGCATTGTATGCCAAGTCTAAAGGTAAGGCTCAGGTTCATTTCACCGTTTCTCATGACCACCTACAATTGTTTGAACAGATGGTAGCAGAGAAGAAAGAGACATATGAAAAGCAATACAATGTGGAATTGAATGTCAGCTTCTCCGAACAGAAGCCAAGTACAGATACCATCGCTGCCAATCCTGACAATACTCCTTTCCGCAATGACGACGGTACTCTGCTCTTCCGCCCAGGCGGGCACGGAGCACTCATTGAAAACCTCAACGAGATTCAGGCCGATGTCATCTTCATCAAGAACATTGATAACGTGGTGCCAGACCGGCTGAAAGCGGATACGATAAAATGGAAGAAAATCATCGCCGGTGTTTTGGTGAAGACTCAGAAGCAAGCTTTCGAGTATATGCGAGAACTTGAGTCAGGAAACTACAACCATCAGAAGCTGGAAGAGATCATTCGCTTCATACAACGTGATCTCTGCTGTCGCCGCGAGGACATCAAGGAGTTGGAAGACGCTGACCTGGTCATCTATTTGAAAAAGAAACTCAACCGCCCAATGCGTGTCTGCGGTGTCGTGAAGAATGTCGGTGAACCGGGTGGTGGTCCCTTCTTGGCTTACAACCAGGACGGAACCTACAGTCCACAGATACTTGAGAGTAGCCAAATCGACAAGGACAATGCCGAATATGTCAAGATGTTTACCTCCGGCACACATTTCAATCCAGTCGACTTGGTCTGTGCTACAAAAGATTATCAAGGACATCCATTCCATCTTCCAGACTATGTCGACGTAAATACTGGTTTCATCAGCTCTAAGAGTAAAAACGGGCGCGAACTAAAAGCCCTGGAGTTGCCAGGTCTGTGGAACGGAGCCATGAGTGACTGGAATACGATCTTCGTGGAAGTGCCTTTAGACACCTTCAATCCTGTGAAGACCGTCAACGATTTACTCAGAGATGCCCACCAAGGGAAATAATCCTTGATTGGTATTCATTACTTCTTCTGAGATTATAAGTTGAGAGAGAGACTATTGGCAGGGAACTAACAATAGACTCTCTCTTTTTCTTTTTACACAAAATGAGTAACAATAAAAAAATGTATTTTATCATCTTATTCAATGGAAAATGATTACCTTTGCATAAAATAAGAAATCACATAATAAAGATCTTCAATAAGAAGAAAATCACAACTTGTTAGTTATGAAACAGACTAAGATCGTTTGCTCTATCAGCGACCGTCGCTGTGATGTAGATTTCCTGCGTAAATTGTTTTTTGCAGGAATGAATGTAGTCAGGATGAATACGGCCCATGCTACCCCAGATGGTATACGCAATATTATCAGTAATGTGCGTAAAGTGTCACCGCACATTGGCATACTTATCGACACAAAAGGCCCAGAGGTGCGCACTACCAATGTGGAAGCGCCGATACAATATCGGACAGGTGAGGCTGTGAAGATCTTTGGGCGCCCGGAGATGGACACGACACACGACATCATTAATCTTTCCTATACCGACATCGCCAAAGACTTAAAGGTTGGCGATGATATGCTTTTTGATGATGGTGCCATTGATATGAAGGTGATGGGGATTGAAGGGCCAACTATCTATGCTGAAGTACAAAACGACGGCGTGTTGGGTGCTCATAAAAGTGTCAATGTCCCTGGTGAGCATATCGATCTGCCAGCGCTGACACCCAAAGACAAACGCAATATTTTGTTGGCCATTGATGAGGATATAGATTTCATCGCTCACAGCTTCGTGCGGTCCGCAGCAGACGTAAAGGCCGTACAAGATATCCTTGACGAGCATCACTCCGACATCAAGATCATTTCCAAGATTGAGAATCAAGAAGGTGTCGACAACATCGATGAGATCATTGATGCCAGCTACGGTATTATGATTGCGCGTGGTGATCTGGGCATTGAGGTACCTATCGAGCGCATACCAGGCATTCAGCGCATGATCATCCGTAAATGTGTAGAAAAGCGCAAACCTGTCATTGTAGCGACACAGATGCTCCATACCATGATCAATAACCCCCGTCCGACACGAGCAGAGGTAACCGACATCGCCAACGCCATCTACTCCAATACCGATGCACTGATGCTCAGCGGAGAGACAGCGTCTGGAAAATATCCTTTGGAAGCCGTTCAGACTATGGCTACTGTAGCTGAGCAGGCAGAGAAAGACCGTATCTCGTTTGGAGAATTAAATAATGTACCTTTGAGTGAGCATTGCACACAGAAGGAGTTCTTGGCACACTCTGCTATTGAGTCGACCCGACTGTTGGGTGTCGCCGGCATTATCACAGACTCCGAAACAGGCGAGACTGCCCGTAACTTGGCTGCGTTCCGTGGTTCGAAGCCAATCTTGGCTATCTGCTATAAAGAGAAGACGCAACGTTGGCTTAATCTTTCCTACGGTGTGACAGCTATCTACCAGAAAGATCATGTGAGCCCTGAGTTTATGTTCATGGCAGCCATCCGTATGCTTCGTCAGAAATGCTATATCACCAACGACGACAAGATCGCCTATCTTTCTGGCTCATTTGGAGAAGGCGGCGGCACGACTTTCCTGGAAATCAATCAGGTAAAGAAAGTGTTTGACCGTGAATATCAGTTCCATTTGCCGCAGGGACAGAAACAACAATAATCAATTGTCATTCGCAAGACAAGAGTATCCTACCAATTCATCTGTCCTTCCACCTACAGGTCGGAAATATACTAGCATCTGGTAGGAATTCTCAGTTTGGAAATAATTACCTTGTGAGGGGACGGGTCGGAAAGATCCGTCCCTTTCTTTTTGTAGATATTGATAATTATAGTATCCCTGTTTTAGCCAAAGATTACGCTCGTAGCACTGAATAGAATCATTCCACAGCATTTCATATTTTTGGGAAAAACGATCTTGTGTCCAATTGCCATTCAGGTAGATGGGGTAGGGTGATCGTGGGGCCTTCAAAGAGAAATGTACACTAACATATTCTGTAGAATAGTCATTTTCATAATTATCGCTGTTTCTTATATAATAAGCGCCATCCGCGTCTTTGTCAAAAACGTAATTCGGCCGAGGCTCATCGGGCCAGAGCCAGGCATGATAAGCTTTTCCATCCCAATCAACACGCTCTACGCCCATGGAGGGTCGGTCAATATCCAGTAACTCAAACTTATGATACTCGTTACCTCCATCAAAAATCAAATCCCGGCAATGGCTCCAACGCATTGAAGTAGACTGAATATATTGTGGAGCAGGCGCAACAACAATTTTATCCCAACGCTGGTTTTGTAGGGCAATAACATAAAATTGTTGAAGTGGATTCGACACTACGATCGAGGGGTAATCTATCTCAGCCTCTAATTGTTGATGACTATTGTTGATGTCTATATCGGTATTAGTTGTTAAAGACATTTTTATTGTCACTTTGGGGTCCAAAACCATGAAACAGGCGCGAAGTAGGTCTTCATCGTTATCTTCGTCGTAGACAGTCACACGATAGTTGCCACTCAATTTCAGCCGGCAACGGTCATTGGGTATTGTCAGGAGATAGTGAGTATAGAGTTGATTGGTATTGATTGATTGCTGATAATTATCTATAGTGCTTCCTTCCGTAAAGCCTTCACAAAAATCACTTCCAAAGATTTGAGATGAAGAAGACCAGTCCTTTTCACAATGTTCTATGCGATAACAAAGTCGACGATGCTCATGTGTGAGATCGTCAAATGAAATGTTGACTACTTCTCCATTATTTAATCTAATAATTGGCAAGTCACGCCAACGGTCTCCGGCCGTTACCTGCAACGTAGCGATTTCGTTGCTTAGCAATTCATTTCGTTGAGCTATGGCACGTTGGCTTCCTAAGGAAAAACAGAGAAAGAAAAAAAACAGAGAAATATTGAATTCGAAATCTCTTGAAAGAAAAGCCCTTGGATGTTCCATAGCTTATACGGATTTTGAATTTTCAATATTTCTCTGCTTATTAGGTATTAGGGGAACATATTATCCCTTGATAGCAGCTACACCAGGGAGCACCTTGCCCTCGATAGCCTCGAGCATAGCACCACCACCGGTAGATACATAGCTTACCTTGTCAGCAAGACCGAACTTGTTGATAGCAGCAACAGAGTCACCACCACCGACGAGTGAGTAGGCACCATTCTTCTGAGTAGCTTCAGCGACAGCCTTAGCGATCTCGCCAGTACCGTGAGCAAAGTTGGGCAACTCGAAGACGCCGACAGGACCATTCCACAGAATGGTCTTGGAGTTCATAATGATCTTCTTCCAGTTCTCTAAGCTCTCTTCACTAGCGTCCATACCTTCCCACTCGTCAGGAATCTGATCGATGGGGAATGTCTTACGCGGAGTGTCATTGGAGAAGTCCTGACCGCAAACTGTAGCAACAGAGAGGCTGAGGTTCACGCCCTTTTCTTTGGCAGTCTTGATGACATTCAGAGCCTCGGGAATCAGATCATCCTCATGGAGAGACTTACCGATGTGTCCGCCTTGAGCCTTGATGAAGGTATAGCCCATACCACCACCGATGATCAGATTATCGACCTTGTCGAGCAGGTTCTTGATGACACCGAGCTTAGAGCTGACTTTGGAACCGCCGATGATAGCTGTGAAAGGATGCTGAGCATTCTTCATCACGTTATCGATGGCCTTGACCTCTTTCTCCATCAGGTAGCCGAGCATCTTGCTGTCCTTGTCGAAATAGTCGGCAATAACTGCTGTAGAAGCATGTTTGCGGTGAGCCGTACCGAAGGCGTCGTTGACATAAACATCAGCATAAGAAGCGAGCTTCTTAGCGAACTTCTTCTGACGATCCTTCATCTCAGCCTTTGCTGCATCGTACTCAGGAGTGCCCTTCTCTACGCCGACAGGCTTGCCTTCCTCTTCAGGATAGAAGCGCAGGTTCTCCAGCAGCAGAGCTTCGCCCGGCTTGAGGGCTGCGGCTTCTGCGTCAGCATTTGCGCAGTCTGGAGCGAACTTAACTTCGACGCCAAGCTTCTCAGACACCTTGCCTACAATCTGCTTCAGACTCAGTTTCGGATTGACTTTGCCCTTGGGCTTACCCATGTGGCTCATCATGATGACGGCACCACCATCATTGAGGATTTTTTTCAATGTGGGCAGTGCACCACGGATACGAGTGTCATCAGTAACATTGCCATTCTCATCCAATGGCACGTTAAAGTCTACACGAACAATTGCCTTCTTACCAGCAAAGTTGAATTCATCGATTGTCATTTTCCTTAGTTTTATATTATTAGAAATGTGAATATTCTTTGTGCTGATGCAAAGATAACAATTATTCTTGAATTAAAAGTCATTGAGTAGCACTTTTTAGTAAAAACATAAAGTATTAGAAACATAACTATATACTTTATCTTATAAAATATCATACAAAACACTTTTCGTGAAAACTTTGATTCTAGAATATTTCACAGAACGAAATTCCGCGCTGGTTCCTAGAAAATGAATAAAGTGAGTGAAAATGGCAAGGAGGGTAGACGAAAAAAGTTGTATGATCAATCAAAACAACTGAAATGACGGTATAAAACAACTGAAATGACAAGGTAAAATAATCGAGATGACCGTATAAAACAACTGAGATGACTGGGTAAAACAACAGAGATGACACAACAAGACGACTGAGATGTAATATCAGCGACGCCTTCATTCTTTGTATTTATGTAGTTTTCAACAACTTACGAAAGCGTTGTCTAAAATCAACAATTTGGCATCAGGAGCGAGTCCGTTTAGGAGAATCGCCGTATGAAGGCAAGGAAAATGTCAATTTATCCAACATCAATTCTTTGCAGATAGTTATAAAAAAAGAAAAGCTTTGAAGAGGACTGTCACTGAGGTCCTCTTCAAAGCGCAATAATATGGAAAGAATTCCTGCCTACCAGGGAGGGCTTACATCAACAGCATACCTACCTGATAGACAATAGCTGAAACGATCCAAGCCAAAAGTGTAGTATAGCAAGCAGCAAAGCCTGCCCACTTCCAAGATCCCGTCTCACCCTTTATAGCCGCTATAGTAGCGACACATGGGAAGTAGAGCAAGACAAACAGCAGGAAGCAAAAAGCCGTAAGGGTAGCTATAGGGCGAGCTTGCTCTACTGTAATACCATGCATCTTGGCGATATCAGCTGTGATCGCTTTGTTGAGATGCTCATATTTGCCACTCTCGTCATTATATTGCTTATCATCGGAGTAGCTGTCATCATTTGCGTACAATACGCCCATCGTGGAAGCCACAATCTCTTTTGCACCTACGCCTGCAATGATGCCAACATCAAATTTCCAGTTAAAGCCCTGGGGATAGAAAACTGGTTCTACGGCCTTTCCTATTCTACCAATATAACTTTGTTCTTGTTGCTGTTGAACAGAGAGTTGGTCATTATGCGGAAAATATCCCAAAGCCCACACGATGACGGTCGCAACAAGAATGATGCCGCCCATCTTTTTTAAGTACTGACGCCCTTTCTCCCAAGTATGGCGGAAGACAGCCTTAGCCGTAGGGAAGCGATAGGGCGGTAGCTCCATCACAAATGGTGTGTCTTCACCCTTCACGACATATTTAGTCATCAGTTTAGAGATGATAACAGCCATCAAGATGCCAATAAGATAGAGCGACATCATCACCAGCCATTGTGTATTCCGGGTGAAGAAAGTGCAGATGATCATAATATAGATAGGAATACGAGCCTCACAGCTCATCAACGGTAAGACCATCATAGTGACCAAGCGTGAGCGGTGGCTTTCTATCGTACGCGTAGCCATCACAGCCGGAACATTACATCCAAAGCCCATGATAAGAGGAATGAAAGATTTGCCATGCAATCCCATCTTATGCATGAGCTTATCCATGATAAATGCAGCCCGCGCCATGTAACCCGAATCCTCCATGATTGAGATAAAGAAGTAAAGAATGAGAATCTGAGGCAAGAAGACGATGACAGATCCTACACCACCTATAATACCATCGACAAGCATCGCCTTCACCGGACCTTCTGGCATTAACCGTCCAATGGCATCACCCAACATGCCAACAAGGGAATCGATCCAATCCATCGGATAAGAGCCAAGACTAAAAGTGGCAAAGAACATGAATGCGATCAGCAGCAGGAAGATAGGGAAGCCCACAACTTTGTTGGTCAGAATACGGTCCAGCACATGTGTGATCTGATAGGTATCCTCTTTATGACCTTCCTCGTATGCGGCCTCATTCAGTGCACCATGGATAAAACCATATTTGGCATCCATAATCGCTGTTTCCGCGTCTTCTTTGGTTTCTTCCTTAACACGTTTTTCTGCTTGGTCACGATGAAAGAAGATCTCTTTGGCATCAGGCAATGCACTTACAAACTTTTCCACATCTTGGTCATGCTCCAGCAACTTAATGGCCAAATAACGTGTAGAATAGAGTTCACGTACATTCTCTTCCTTCTTAAGATGTTCTTGTATCTCGCTGATACCATGCTCTATTTCGTGTCCATGATTGATGTGGATGTGTCGATAATGAGATTGCGTATCTTCGGTTCCCTCGTAAACTTCAATGATCTGATGAAACAGTTCATTGACACCTTTTCCAGATTTAAAGACGGTTGGAACCATCGGAACGCCAAACAATTCCGACAATTTATCATAGTCGACATGATCTCCGCGCTTTTGTGTCTCGTCAAACATGTTGAGCGCAACGACCATACGAATGTGCATATCAATGAGTTGAGTGGTAAGATAGAGATTACGTTCAAGATTGGAGGTATCAATCACATTAATAACGACATCAGGGGTCTTTTCGATCAACTGCTTCCTGACATATAATTCTTCAGGAGAGTAAGCGGAAAGAGAATAGGTACCAGGCAGGTCGACAATATTGAATTGATATCCCTCAAAACTCGCATGCCCTTCTTTGGCATCGACTGTTACTCCCGAATAGTTGCCCACGCGCTCATGGGCACCCGATGCAAAATTAAAAAAAGATGTCTTTCCGCAATTTGGGTTTCCTACCAATGCGACATTGATGACTTTGTGTTCTTGAAGCGCAACTTTTTCCATTAAATCCGTAGAATCCTCATAGGATTTATCATTGGGCCGAAGAGCAACATCAAGATCGACATCATTATTATCGGTGGCAAAACTATCCTGAGCCGACAAATCCGAGGCACATGCTTTTTCTATGCGGTCTTTCTCTTCTTTCTTCTTAGCCTCCTCTGCCGTAACTACCTCTATCATATTTGCCTCACTATGACGCAGACTGACTTCGTATCCCAAAATACGATATTTCACCGGATCTTTAAGAGGTGCATTCAGTAAGACTTCAACCTTATTACCTTTGACGAATCCCATCTCCACGATACGTTTCCGAAAGCCACCGTGACCGTTGACTTTAACGATAACGCCACTTTCACCCGTATGCAGTTCAGATAATTTCATAATTTACTTCTCCTGTCTTTTTTATTTTATGCAAAGTTACAAATTAAATCTCGGATAACCCATCCGCAGAATGTGTTTCTCCGCAAAATACCTAAAAATAATGAGCCGATCATCATGACCAGGAGCCGAGAGCCGAGGAACATCAAGAATTATATGATGTAATATTTTGCGTAACAGAGTTTTTTCTTTAACTTTGCAAACAGAAAATAATATTTAAAACAATGGGAAGAAAGCGTCAATCATTACCAATCATAGAAAATGTTACTATCGAATCGATAGCAGCCGAAGGCATGAGCTTATTTCATCACGATGACAAAGTGGTGTTTGTTCCGTTTGGAGTACCCGGCGACGTTGTTGACGTTCAAATCGTGAAGAAGAAACACAAATACAACGAAGGTCGAATCATTAACATGATCCAGAAGAGCAACCGCCGCATCGACCCCATGTGTGAGCATTTTGGCATTTGCGGAGGCTGTAAATGGCAGATGCTGTCATATGACGACCAGCTTGCTGCCAAACAACAGCAAGTGCACGATCAATTAACACGCATCGGTAAGATCAAATTGCCTGAATTCAATACGATTCTTGGTTCTGTAAAGATCAGCGAGTATCGCAACAAGCTGGAATTTGGATGCTGTGACAGAAGATGGTTTACTCACGAAGAACTCCAAGACCCGTCATTGGATTTGGAGCATGGCAACCATTCTGCCATTGGATTCCATATACCTGGCGCGTTTGACAAAATCTATCTCATTCACAAATGCTGGTTGATGGACAACCTTCACAATGAAATTCGAAACGAGATAGAGACTTATGCCAAGAGCATCGGGATGACTTTCTACGATGTCCGGCAGCAAAGAGGACTTCTACGCAACCTGATGTTCCGTAATTCCAACACAGGAGAGTGGATGCTATTATTACAATTCCACTATGACCAGCAGGGCGATAATGAGAAGGCTATGAAACTGCTTCAGTATATTGCTGATCGCTTTCCACAAATCACCTCACTGATCTATACGGACAATCAAAAAGGAAACGACTCATTGGCGGATTTGGATCTTAAGACCTACAAAGGGAAGGACTTTATCTTTGAAGCCATGGAAGATCTGAAATTCAAGGTTGGACCCAAGAGTTTTTATCAGACCAACACAGAGCAGGCCTATCAACTTTACAAAGTAGTACGCGAATTCTGCTTCATGCCCATTGAGAATCAAGAGCCGTTCACCGAAGTCCCTTTGCTCTATGATCTCTACACTGGTACTGGCACCATTGCCAATTTCGTGGCTAGAAGAGCCAAACACGTCATCGGCATAGAATATGTCGAAGAAGCCATAGCAGATGCTAAAGAAAACAGCAAGATCAACAACATAGACAACACCACCTTCTTCGCTGGTGACATGAAAGATATCCTCACGGATGAATTCATCAAAGAGCATGGACGCCCAGAGATTATCGTCACAGATCCGCCTCGCGCGGGCATGCACCCAGATGTCGTAAACGTCATTCTGAATGCCCGGCCGAAACGTTTGGTCTATGTCAGTTGCAATCCGGCAACACAAGCCCGGGATCTTCAACTGCTGGACGCAGGATTTGAAGTAAAAGCTGTCCAGCCCGTAGATATGTTTCCACATACGTCTCACGTGGAAAATGTGGTGCTGATGACTCGGAGATCAGATTTCTAAATCTATATTTTCAAATGTCTCAGACTTTATACATCAAGAATATGGTATGCGACCGTTGCAAAATGGCCGTTGAACAGATCGTGAAGCAAACAGGCCTACATCCGACGGCCGTTGAGCTAGGAAGTATCACCGTGCATGAGGATCATATCATCAACGATAAACGTCAGCAATTGGCATCGTCGCTCAAGGCCATAGGCTTTGAACTGCTTGAAGATCAACGTCAGCAACTAATGCACCAAGTCAAAACTGCAATCATCGACCTGGTTCATTACAGCACGTCAAGACCGCAACTGACCCTCAGTGCCTTCCTTTCTGAACAATTTCATGTAGATTATAGCAGACTCAGCAAGCTCTTCAGCGAGTGCACAGGCATGACAATAGAAAGATACTACATGCTACAGCGAGTAGAGAAAGTGAAGGAACTTCTCAAGTATGATGAACTGACATTGACTCAGATAGCTCAGCAGATGAACTACTCGAGTGTGGCCTATCTGAGCAGCCAATTCAAAAACGTTACGGGCATGACTCCATCAAAATTTAAATCATTAAATACTAATACGCGCATAGCCCTGGATAAAATCTAAAAGGTGATATATGAAAAATATGGATTTCAGACAGTCATGGCCCTATCATCTTCTCGGTATCCTTGTGGTACTGACGTGGGGGGTTACCTTTGTCAATTCCAAAGTGCTACTGAATCATGGATTGATGGCACACGAGATCTTTACACTCCGCTTTCTTTTCGCCTGGATCTGTATATGGCTGATATCTCCTAAAAAACTTTGGTGCGACAACATTCACGATGAATTGCTGATGATACTTCTGGGTATTACCGGAGGTTCTCTTTACTTTGTGACAGAAAATGTTGCCGTCAAAGTCGGATATGTCAACAATGTATCTTTTATCGTATGTACAGCTCCTTTGCTAACTACCATACTAGCCCTTCTCTTTCTCAAGGACATCCATGCCAATCGCCAACTCGTTATTGGGTCTGTATTGGCTACGATGGGAGTGGCGCTCGTTGTCTTTAATGGTCAATTCATACTAAAGATCAATCCATTAGGTGACATATTGGCCCTTTCAGCCTCACTGTGCTGGGCAATATACAGCATCTTAATGAGATATGTCAACCATTATAGTAGCGTTTTTATTACTCGCAAGGTCTTTTTTTACGGACTTGTTACCATAGTACCCTTTTATTATATCCGCCCCTGGAATTTTCCTTTGCAAGGATTTATGCAACCAGCAGTATGGGGCAATTTGCTTTTTCTTGGTATTGTGGCAAGTTTTGCCTGCTTTGCCTTGTGGAGTCTTGTGATAAAGAAAATAGGTGCCATCTCTGCCAGTAACTATATCTATCTCAACCCCATCAGTACAGTTGCAGCGAGCGCTATCGTATTGCATGAGCACATGACTGTCTTGGCATGCATGGGAGCCATCAGCATTCTGTTGGGTGTATACACCGTCAGCAAAGCGCTGCCGCAAAGAGCATAGGAAATAGGGGACAGGCATAGCGAAAAGAATCATAATAAATGGACAAGATGATCAAGAATTTTGACTTTGCGTCATATGAAGATCCTGGAATATTGGAATTCAAAGACGTTGTGATAGGAGAGCGCATACCCAAACTCTCGATGGTCGCATGTGCCGGCAAAGTATCAACAATCATCATCGATCCGGTACACGGCCATCAATTGATAATGGCCATTCTTGGACTGGGCAAAACCAAGAGTGGCTATATCACCATAGATGGGGAATTGGTGACTTTTGGATCAGGTTCTTTCTTTCGCCAAATGATGTGTTATGTCCCACATGCCCTTCCCCAAATAGAAATGACCGTAGAAGATCTTTGCCAACAAGCTTTCCACCAAGCCAACGGTAAGACACTGAGTCTGGAAAACCTAACTACGGCATGGAAAGAATTGGAGATTGAGTCAGCAATTTGGAAAAAGGATATTCGCAAGGTTTCTCAAGACGACTTATGGCTGATCATGTTATCATTGGCTCCTATGTTTATGGGACCCATCGTATTGATGGAAGAGCCTGTTGTGAAAACGGAAGCTGTCTACTCTTTTATCAGTCAGTTGGCCCAGCAAGGGAAAGAAGTGATTTGTACCACACAATCGCACCCTTTCCCTTCTTATCAAGCAGTTGACTTGACTGCCAATCAATTTTCCGAAACCTCAAAAAATGAATAATGCCATGATGAGTATAAATATTATTGGAAAACTATTATTTTGCTTGCTATTAGTGTCAGTGCCCTTCGTATTGAACAATACGCTTAAACTCAACATTAGCGATAAATTGCTGAAGGGAGGGATCAGTCTGCTGGTACTACTGGTTATCTATTGTGCAATTCTATCCTTTGCCATTTGGCAGAGCCATCTGTGGATCACCCTGTTGACCTCATTCCTCATAGTTGGAATTACATGTGTTTGGTCATTGATCCGATTTCATCTCAAAATGCAGCGGCTACTGATACCTTCCCTTGCCGGGCTATCATCAGTCATGCTGATTTTAGCCCCAGTATCAGCACTTCTCATCTCACCGGCTCACCAATCTTTCTCACCCGAGTATTTTATTCCTATCGTAGGTATGTTAAGTGGGTTTATTGCCTACAATACGTCTCGGGGATTAAAGAGATATTATGTTGGATTGAGATATCATGCTGCACTTTATTATTACTTGTTGGGTAATGGGTGCACCCACCATCAAGCCGTAAACTATTTCTTTCGCCGCTCTCTGCAAAGCACGGTCTTTTGGGTACTGCGCTATGTCTCGACTACTGTCGCCACGGCATCACCATGCTTACTACTAGTCTTGGTGTGGGCACACTTTCCGATTGTGAGTGCTGCCATACTCAACTTAATGTTTCTCTTGGCTGTGGTATCAGGCTCAATGATCTCACTGACCATTACGTTGTGGGTTGCCCGCCGATACACCTTCGACAAGTACAGCCGTCTTCAGCCAGTCTCGTAACACTCCCGCATATTGGCCTTGAGAATCAGCAATCAATATCAGTAAACGCCTTCCACCCACCAACTTGGGTCCAAGACACATACCCTCGTAATTGGCAAAGCTGTGATCGAAGAGCTTCATATTAGTTTGCCAATTAGCCAGTAGCGTTTTCTCACCCGTTCGAAGATTGAAACAAAACAACTTGCATCTCACCATTGCGCCAACCTTCATTTTGGGAACATATGCCTCACGCTCAAGAACGAGGATACTATCACCGTTCAATGCGCACAATGAAGGCACACCAAAAGTATAGAAGGCTCCATTATGAGGAGAGATGGTCGCAGCTGAGAGTTCGTACGGAACAATGCGGCAAACATGTAGCAAACTGTCATATTCTACCAATCTTATAGGTGCCGACTCATTGCAGGTCCAAAGATGATGGTCGGAATCATTATAGGTCAATGCTTCCAATCCTTTATTCACGGGCAAAATACCCAAAGAGTCCGGCCAGGAAGTAACACGACCTGTATAGCATCCCTTCCTGTCAAACTCTACGATATGATTGACGATTTCTCCGCTCACCATCAGCGTATTTCTCTCCTGCAGAAAAGCGATTCCTTCATCATCTCTGCCAGGTTTGTCTGATCCAAGAAAGCCTAGGTTCTTGGCAGACCTAATCACACCCGTAAGCGAGTCTACACGAATGTCAAAAACAAAAAAACCGTCATGGTCACTTTTGTCACTCACTACTGCATAATAGGAATCACCCAACCAGGCGATCCCGCTATAATTACCAGCAGGTATCGTCTTACTGAAATGTTGCTGTGGGTTTAACTGAATGCTAATTTGCGACTTAGCAATAAGCACTGGAAAAATTAGCAGGATCAATAATCGAATGCGTCTCATAGAAAATATCTTTGATTAATAAACGCAAATTTTAATAGAATATTTGGTCATATGAAATGAATCTTGTAAATTTGCAAAAGAAATGGAGAAAACCATAGGGGGTTGTTTCGGTTCGATCGGGATACTCATCAAATTACAATGAAAACCGGGATTCCTTCCCTTGTTAATGGCGGGCCACAATGTTGTGCAAACAGCAGCTGTAAAGCCAGTGGATTACAAAGACAGGGAGAGCCCACAACTTTTATAGCTGGAGTTTTCATCACATCATCGTTGCAACCCCTTCTTTATGGAGAATGACGCGTTGACATGGGTCACGCGTATTCTCCTTTTTTATTATCTCTCGATATCTTATCGAGAAGTATTATCATATGATTAATAAGAATGACAAATTATGTTTAGTGGTATTGTTGAAGAAATGGCCACCGTCAAAGCCATAACAAAAGAACAGGGAAATATTCATATCACCCTTAGTTGCTCTTTCGTCCATGAACTGAAAATAGACCAAAGCGTGTCACACAATGGCGTGTGTCTGACTGTCGTGGATTTAAAGGACGACAACTACACAGTGACGGCAATGAAAGAAACGCTAGAACGTTCTAATCTTGGGCTTTTAAAGGTGGGCGATGCCGTCAATGTTGAGCGCTCCATGAAAATGAATGGACGACTCGACGGACATATTGTGCAAGGTCATGTGGATGAGACCGCCGTCTGTACAAGCATAGAAGATGCCGATGGATCAGCCTATTTCACATTTAAATATCGTAATAGCCCTGAGATGGCGCGGCGTGGCTACTTCACGGTTGACAAGGGATCGGTAACCGTTAACGGTGTCTCACTCACTGTTTGCGACCCAACAGATGACAGTTTCCGGGTTGCCATTATCCCGTACACGCGTCAAAACACAAATTTCCGTGACATTAAAGTAGGAAGTGTTGTGAATTTGGAATTTGACATTATCGGTAAATACATCGCACGATTACGACATTTTGAATGAAACAAAAAATGATGTCATCATATATGTCTATCGTGACATAAAAAAGTAAGCCTCATCCGACAAATCATTGTCCGATGAGGCTTAATTATTAATTTAAAACTCTACAGTCTAGTATGCACGTGCAATAATCACCCGGTATTTAGCCGGTTTACCACTTACCATGTCCGTACCCGGTGTCTGCTCATAACAGAATGGGACACAGCGAATAGTAGCTTGAGTATCTTCCTTGATTTTGGCTTCTGTCTCCGGAGTTCCATCCCAATGACAAAGGAAAAAGCCTCCATTCTTGATACGTTCTTTGAATTCCTCATAGTCGTCACACTCATAGACATGAGCATCACGATATTTACGTGCCTTCTCAAAGATATTTTTCTGAATATCATCCAGAAGATTCTTCACGCGGTCTACAATGCCGTCAAAGCTGACGTTTTCCTTCTCCAAGGTATCACGTCGCATCACCTCTATCGTGTTATTCTCCAAATCACGACCGCCCATAACAAGGCGCACAGGCACACCCTTGAGTTCATAGTCAGCAAACTTAAATCCAGGACGTTTGTTATCAGCATCGTCATACTTCACGCTAATTCCCAATTCTTCAAACTGTTCGATAACCGGCTTGAGTTTCTCGGTAATAGCTGTCAACTGCTCCTTGTTCTTAGTAATAGGTACTATAACAACCTGGATAGGAGCCAATTTGGGAGGCAATACCAGTCCATTGTCATCAGAGTGAACCATAATGAGAGCACCCATCAGTCGTGTTGAAACGCCCCATGATGTAGCCCATACATATTCTGGCTTGTTTTCCTTATTAAGGAAAGTCACATCAAAACTCTTAGCAAAGTTCTGACCAAGGAAGTGGCTCGTGCCACTTTGCAGAGCCTTTCCATCTTGCATCATAGCTTCAATGGTGTAAGTCTCCAAAGCTCCGGCAAAACGTTCTGTTTCACTCTTGACGCCCTGGATGACAGGAACACCCATCCAGTTTTCCACAAAATCAGCATATACCTTCAGCATCTTTTGAGCCTCAGCCTGTGCTTCTTCAGAAGTGGCATGAGCTGTGTGGCCCTCTTGCCATAAGAACTCAGAGGTACGCAAGAAAGGACGGGTCCTCATTTCCCAACGCATCACATTGCACCACTGATTGCAAAGTATAGGAAGATCACGCCAAGAATGGATCCAATTCTTATAGGTATGCCAAATCATCGTTTCAGAAGTAGGACGGATGATTAGCTCTTCATCGAGCTTTGCCTCTGGATCTACTATAATGTCTTTACCATCATCGCTGGTTTTCAAGCGATAGTGGGTAACGACAGCACTCTCTTTAGCAAAGCCTTTCACATGCTCAGCCTCACGAGCAAAAAAACTCTTCGGAATGAGCAAAGGGAAATAGGCATTTTGCACACCTGTCTTCTTGAACATTTTATCGAGTACGGCCTGCATTTTCTCCCAGATAGCATAGCCGTATGGCTTGATAATCATGCAGCCACGCACGGGCGCAGTCTCAGCCAAGTCAGCTTTCATCACCAAGTCATTATACCACTGGCTATAATTGTCAGCTCGCTTGGTTAATTCTTTCAGTTCTTTAGCCATTTTACTAAGTTGATCAGTGCAGAATAGGGAATTGCCTATTGGATGATAGGCTTTTTCCTCTCTGCAATATTTATTATTTGCTTAATTTTGCCACAAAGTTACGAAAAAAATATCGGATAGCTCTCGCACAAAGCGAAAAAAGAGTTACCTTTGCAGCAGAAAAAGATCAATCAACAATATAAATACAGATTAGACATGAAAAAGATTACATTAGCAACTATGGGACTGTGCATGCTGACCATCACCAGCTGTGGCACAAGTCAGGGCAATGGCGCTTTAATCGGTACAGGTGCTGGTGCGGCCTTAGGCGCTATTGTCGGCAAAATCGCCGGCAACACAGCAGTGGGTGCAGCTATCGGTGGTGCCGTTGGTGCTGGAACTGGTGCCATTATCGGCCGTCACATGGATAAGGTTAAGGCTGAAGCTGCAGCGAAAGTACAGAATGCGAAAGTGGAGGAAGTAACAGATGCTAATGGTTTGAAGGCCGTGAAACTGACTTTCGACAGTGGCCTTCAATTTGACATCAACAAGTCTACACTTCGCTCGGCTGCAAAGAAAGACTTGGCCAACTTTGCGACTGTGCTGAAGAACAACACTGACTGCCTGGTTGACATTCAAGGCTACACCGATGCAACCGGTGGTGACAAGATCAATGTGCCACTGAGCCAGTCACGTGCTCAAGCTGTGAGCAGCTATCTTGTTTCTCAAGGCGTTTCTTCAAGTCAGTTTAAGAATGTTGCGGGGTACGGTAGTCAGAATCCTATTGTTGACAAGAATGTTGCACCGGAGAATCGCCGCGTGGAGGTATATCTCTATGCTAGTCCAGAAATGGTGCAGAAAGCAGAAAATGGCACTCTGAAATAAACAAAAAAGTATATCATTTTTGCATAATCATTTGCAATATAAAATAGGGGATGTAGGTACATATGTGTCTGCATCCCCCTTTTAGCATGAGCAGATTCAAGAAAATCTTACGATGGGCTGTTAGTCTTTTCCTAGCCTCATCAATAGTGGCAGTCATAGCCTATCGTTTCATCCCAGTGTACGTCACACCATTGATGATAATCCGCTGCTTCCAGAACGGCAGTTTGACAATGCATCATCAATGGATACCACTTGACGAAATGTCGCCACATATGCCGGTGGCCGTAATGTCAAGTGAGGATAGTCGTTTTCTCTTGCATCATGGTTTTGACTTCAACGCCATAGGAAATGCAGCAGCAAGAAATATGAGGCATAAACACGGAAAAAAATTTGGTGCCAGTACCATCTCGCAACAAACTGCGAAAAACGTGTTTCTTTGGCCAGGACGATCTTGGGTAAGAAAAGGATTTGAAGTGTATTTTACCGCCCTCATAGAACTGTTTTGGAGCAAACAGCGAATCATGGAAGTATATCTCAACAGCATTGAGATGGGCAATGGCATCTATGGTGTTGCGGCATGCGCCAACTATAATTTTGGCAAAGACGCAAAGAACCTGTCACGAGCAGATTGTGCGCTGATCGCTGCTACATTGCCTAATCCAAGAAAGTTTTCTTCAAAATTTCCCAGTGAATATATGCGCAAACGACAACGTCAAATCATGGCTAATATGCGCTATATACCATCTTTCCCGAAAGAAGGAGAAGACTATGATCCCAAGACCGCTGTAGGATCCACTTATCGTTGAACTCTCATTTTTTGCCCTTACATAAAATATGACACAAGAAGAACAAAACATTCTTTCACAACTTAATGACGCCCAACGTCAAGCCGTTGTTTTTGATAATGGACCGGAATTGGTTGTGGCAGGAGCCGGATCAGGGAAGACACGTGTTCTCACCTATAAAATTGTATGGCTTCTGGAGCATAATCTATTAAAGCCCTGGTCTATCTTGGCATTAACATTCACCAACAAAGCAGCCAACGAAATGAAGTCGCGTATCGCTCAACTGGTTGGAGAAGATAGGGCTCGCTATCTTGAAATGGGGACATTTCATTCTGTATTCGCTCATATTTTGCGTGTAGAAGCATCAAATATCGGATTTCAGTCAAGATTCACCATTTACGATGAGACCGACTCCAGATCGTTGATAAAAAACATTGTGAAACAGATGGAGCTGGATGACAAAAAGTACAAGCCAGCAGATGTGCACAAAGTGATCTCACAAGCCAAAAACGACCTATGCACAGCAGAGCAATATGCCGCTGACGGCATACGCATTGAGCGTGACAGACAAAAGGCGATGCCGGAATTATACAAAGTATATAGTGCTTACCAGCTTCGTCTGAGACAAGCAAATGCCATGGATTTCGATGATCTGCTGATGTTGACCTATGAGTTGTTTCAAACTCATGAAGATATCAGAAAGAAATATGCAGACCGGTATGCATATGTGTTAGTAGACGAGTACCAGGACACGAACTTTGTACAGCAACAAATACTTTGGCAGCTCACCAAAGAAAGGCAGCGCTTGTGTGTAGTCGGGGATGATTATCAAAGTATATATGCCTTTCGAGGTGCAAAAATCGACAATATCCTGAACTTTACGTCACGTTATTCCAAGGCACAGGTCTTCAAGTTGGAACGTAACTATCGGTCTTCAAGACTGATTGTTGCGGCTGCAAATTCACTCATGAAGCACAACCAACGGCAAATTGAGAAAAATGTATACAGCGAAAATGAGGAAGGTGACAAACTTACCATTCTTGAGGCTCAGTCAGATAAGCGTGAAGCAGCCATCGTCTGCAGGGAGATCAAGCGTCTCAAGAACAAAGAGCATTGTAAATGGAGTGACTTTGCCATTCTTTACCGTACCAACGCTCAAAGTAGACTTTTTGAGGAGCAATTGCATAGTCCTGAGTTGGGTATGGCTAATTGTTACCGTATTTATGGTGGTCTTAGTTTCTACCAGCGTAAAGAGATTAAAGATGCGCTGGCTTATTTCCGACTCATTGTCAACCCGAATGACGAAGAGGCTTTCAGAAGAATCATCAACTATCCTACACGAGGGATCGGCAATACTACGATACAAAAAATTATCGCTACTGCTCAGCAAAACGGAGTGAGCCTTTGGGAAGCGATTTGTCATCCCGGACAATATGGACTGTCTGTTAATCGTGGCACCATCACGAAACTGGATGCTTTCAAGCAACTAATACAGTCATTTATTGACAAGCGTGAGACTGTCGATGCTTTGACATTGGCTAAAGAGATTCTGGAACGCAGTGGAATAAAAACAGAACTCAATGCAGACATGACGCCGGAGGGAGAAAGCAAGCGAGAAAATATTGACAGTCTTATGTCAGGTATTGCAGATTTTGTGCAATCCCAGCAGGAGCAAGGACAATCTGAACACGCATTATTGAGCGATTATCTCTCAACCGTTTCTTTGTTAACGGATATGGACAATACGGATCAGTCAGATGATAAACTGACCCTAATGACGATCCATTCTGCTAAAGGTCTGGAGTTTGGAACAGTCTTCATTGTCGGTATGGAAGAAAACATCTTTCCAAGTTTGCTGTCCGCAGACAATCAACGTGGACTTGAAGAAGAACGTCGCTTACTGTATGTAGCCATCACACGAGCCGAGCACCATTGCTACCTGTCATGGGCTCATACCCGATGGCTATTCGGCAAATTGGATCCATATGTAAGAAAGAGCCGTTTCCTTGACGATATAGACCCTAAATATGTAACCACTAGAACTGAAGAAGGAAGGAGCACTATCCACAACCATGGTGGGTGGAGCCATCAACCATGGGACGATGAAGATTACGAGATAAATAGACCTTATACAGGTAGTCATCCTTGGGGATCGGAATATCCACAATATAGTAGTCGTATGCAGAATTCCCGTCCTGTGGCAGGGCAATTTATGGCTGATCCTCAACCTAAGATCACTCATTCTCATCGCCCTGAGCCGGCTGTCAATCCATTCTCTTCATCCTTTGAAGACAGGCTTCGAGAGAAAGGCAATTTTAGAAAGATTGTCAAAGCAATGAGCAATGGAGGTCGCATAGCAATATCTCATTCTAAAGGAAATGCTATCTCTGACAATCCTGATTCAATAGGCACTGAAAAGACTTATGGCATTCAAGTCGGCTCCATCATATTGCATTCTCGCTTTGGAAAAGGTCAAGTAATGAAAATCGAAGGAAGTGGCGAAAACTGCAAAGCTACTATTGACTTTGAAGAAACATCCACCAAAGTACTACTTCTCAGATTCGCAAAATTCAAAATACTTTCATTATAAACTTATCGCCCTCCCTTATTAAGATAAGGGAGGGCGATAGGCAGAAAGCAATATACTAGAATGGTCATATTGCCATATTATCAGAATTCTTCATCCTCACTAATATCCTCAGCCTCTAGATTAAGATCATCCGGACTCGTCTCATACGTAGTGCGATAACTTTCTTCTGTAAGTTTTTCATCATCAAAAGTATCATCGTCGTCATCGTCTTGTTTGAAGCTCTCTTCATCGGAGGATTCCTCATCCTCCATATCCTCCGCACCTTCGTTTTCTACATTTTCTTTCTTGTCGTCATCTACAAGAAACGAAGGAGTCGTCACTGTCTCTGGCTTTTCCTTGGCAAATATAGCCTCGACCCAAAGGCCCTTAGGTATTTCCAATACTTCAAAACCATCATTGACTTTTTTCTCATACAAACCACCGGGCTTATGAAGGCGATCTTTAGGAAGCGTTGTCGTAGAGATATCGAAACCACTCTCAATGATATCCTGAATACTCTGAGGTAATGATTCCCATCCCCCCCCGAAGTTTCTGTCAAGAACCTCTATGAGCTTTGATGCCGAGATGTGATGAATGTTCTCATACGTCAAGTCTGTCACCCTAAGAATAGGACGTTTCTTAATCGCTATCTTGGTATGGTTATCTTTATCCTCAGGCTTACCGATAAGCGCTACCTTAAACCCGCGGTCCTCGTATTTCTTAATGATTTCGGGCTTATCGAGCTTCACCTCCTCCATATCGAATGCAGTCTTGATAATGTCGGTATAGTGGCGCATGTTCTCTTTGAGATCTGCATCTTTCTCTACAGCCTCCAAAAGACGAAAGATATCATTCTCCTGCAGATCCCAAACATTGCTCTTTGTTAATGTCTTAACAGTAATTGCTTTTTTGTCCTTCATGGTTATACATTTTATTTGGTGCAAAAGTAACATTAAAATCCTAATATGCAAACAAAATTAGGAAATAATTTATGTCCAAAATTTAATGTTGCCTGTCGGATGCATTATTTTACCACATTTGGGACACGTTTTCTTATCCCAAGGCTTAATATGGTTACTGCCACAATTGAGACAAAGTCTCCCTGACAAAGATGTAAAAGATGGTGCGGTATCAGCTATCACGCCTCCAACAACTAATGGTTGTATCGTCTTACAGTCAGGACAAGTGATCATTTCAACGTGTTGTCCCATGAATCCCCGGCCTTCATAAACATCCGTCTCATAGCCACAGGCCTCACATCTAAACTTAATAATATGCGCCATACCGATAATTATTTTGAAGTTCCTAGTAAATCAAGATAGAGCCTCTCATATGTTTTTGCTACCTGAATAAAGTCATGATGTCGTTGTATATACATAATACTCTGCTTTTTTAAGGAAGGAATAACCTCTGGATGGATGATAAGTTGCTGCAAAGCTTTGAATACGCTATCAGCATCTGGCTCTACGTTAACGATTGGATGTAGTTGCCTCTCATTAATAATACTATAATTTTCAGGTTCCCCACCTCCAACACATATTACACCGCGAGACATGGCCTCCAGTGCATTCATAGCAGGTGTATAGCTATATAATTGATCGAGGATTACATCAGAATCGCTCATCATCTGAACATATTGCCGGAAAGGGATCCCTTGTGCTACTGTGAGCAAGACATGTCCGGGATATTTCTCTTGAATTTTTTGAGCTGCTTTGAGCATAACGTCTGTACCCTTATATGAACTGCGATATCTACTTACGCCAATAAACATCTTGATAGGTAGATGCACTGATTCCTCAATATCGTCAATAGTCATCATAGGCTTGATAGGAAAGGGAATAAAAAAGGTTTTCTTAGGAAATAGGGGATGATAACAGGCCCAATACTCATAGAGACCAGCAACAATAGCATCACAGTTGTGAGCAATATATTGATTGAGCTGTCCTTTGGTAGTATCAAGCCAATCAGCAATTTCCTTCTTAGCATCAGCATCTGTACGGAGCTGATCGCCTATATTAAAATCACTGTACCGTAATGGCTTTCTTGTAATATTTTCATGAACCCAATAATAGTCCATCCCGAAAGCGCCTAACACAAGTTTGTCATTATTTCGCCGTAAATAACGATAGATCGACCAAATCTTTTCAGCCTTCAGTTCCATGAACATAGGATTGATAATTTGCACCACATCGTACCCTTTCATACGTGGCAAAGCACCAACCAACCTCGAGAAGAAACTAATACTTCCCGCAACGCCAGCATCACGTCTTAAATCAATGTCTCTCGGATAGTCTTTCCAAAAATCGCCATTACTGGCCACCACTACTTTATGGCCTAGTATTCTTAAGCCTTCTGCCAAAGTGTTATGAACATTGCTATATTCACCAATTAGGAGAACTTTCATCATCTTTCCTTTTTTAAGCCAGCAAAAAGTAGCTGACGCCCCCAATGAGTATTAATCAACTTCCTAAACAAAGTATATTTCCGAGAATATTGGCGATCGGGTAGGGGATAGAGACCTTGAGACTGCAAAGCATCTATTGCCTTGTCCAATCTACCCCGGCTCTGAGTTAAAACAATTACATTATAGAGATAGTCCATTGACAGCTGAGATACGCGTCGCTCCAGGGCGGTCTTATCAGAAAGAGATAACTGTGTGGCTATACTCTTTAGATGACAAATAATATAAAATATATCTGACAATCTTTTCTCAATGTTTGCTTCTTCGTGACAATGAGTAATAGAATCCTCACGTTCACGATAAAAGTAAGCTCGCGCATTGCTGTCAATCATTCGCCTGCAATGAAGCATTAACAGAGGCGTAAACTCTTCGTCTTCATGATAAAGTCCAGGAGTAAATCTCAGATCACCTAATATATTCTTACGGAAAATATATCCGCAAGAAGCTGCTCGCAAGTTGTTTTCCCTCATATATTCGCTTCCACTTATGGGTACAGGCGAGGAAGCGGGTGTTTCGATATGTGTAGAAGCCGTAGTATGAAAAAGCACTAAGTCAGGATGCTCATAACGTACGAAATCAAGACAATGCTCATAAGGGGCTAATATTAGATAATCATCACCGTCTACAAATTGTATGTAGTTTCCGGTTGCCCAAAGCAATCCATTATTTCGTGCAACCGAAAGCCCTTGGTTGGATTGACGAATGTAGATGATATCATCTCTCTTCGACAAGAAGTCTATTGGAGACTTTTCCGATCCATCATCAACAAGTATAATTTCTCTCTCATCCTTGCTCAGCGACAAGGACAAAATACTATCTATGCACTCTTCCAAAAGAGTTACAGGAAGGTTAAACGTGGTTACAATGAAACTGATGAGTGGCTTCGGCATAAAAGTGTATGTACCTTACAGAGTGTTTTTAAACCTAATAAATGAAGTATTCTTAATTTAATAGTATTTCGGTAGGGAAGAATCGGAAAGTCATCTCTAACCATTCCCGTTGCACGATATACATCCAATTGGATATTGAGTACGTCTGCATAAAAAATAGCCATTATGCGATCATATTCCTTGACCTTTTTCTTAGCTCTTCTATCAGTCGACATCCGGCGAAGCATCATCAGATTACTTTCCAGCAAATTGCAGAGATCTTTAGATCCCGCCTGTTGGGTAATACCATTAGGATTCAAAACATAATAATAAAGCCCGACATCAGTTGTCGCAACACAATGGCAATGACGCAATAATTGGGGTAAGATAAACGAATCCTCAAATGTCCTTCCTTCTGGGAATCTCAAGTTCTGCCAAATTTCACGTCTAAAAATCTTATTACAGACATAAGTATGACGCCAAGCTTTTGTTTCTAACCAATATGCTGCATTAAGGATATATTCTCGACGAGGAAAAGTGATGCGAAGCTGTTTAGAGGAGCCAAAATGTCGATAGATAGGATATTCCAACATATCATAATCAGGATGTATGGAAAGTTGCTCCATTAAATCCTTCAAAGTGTCGGGAGCCAGATAGTCATCACTATCCACGAACATGATATAATCCCCCTTTGCCTTTGTCAGTCCTGCATTACGTGAACAACTCAATCCTCTATTGCGTTTCTGTCTGACAACCTGAATACGTCCATCAAGTTTGGCATACTCGGTACAAATCTTAAAGCTACCATCTGTTGACGCGTCATCAACAAGGATCATTTGCCAATCACGAAACCCTTGATGAAGAATACTTTCCACACATCGCTTCAATGTTTTGTGCGTTTGATAGACAGGTATAATGATACTTAATTTCATAGATCCTCCTTCATTAAGTCATTGAAGAATGTATTCAATTCTTCATCAAGACCTTTCATGATATCCCCCCCGACAATGACAGTATCATCATCAGCAACAAATAGTTCTGCGATATGCTCTTTGTCCTCATTCTCCAAAACAAAACTGTAGGGTTTAAGAATACCGAGTGCCTCAACGATACTATGATTTTTCTTCAAATATCGTCTAAGGATAAGTGTTACCCCATCATAAAAGTCATCATCCTTCTGATTGATCCATTGCTCTACGACACATCTTGTGATCTCTTTGTCATCATCGTCAAAGGCCGTAAGTTCTCCTGTTTCTTGATTCGTACGCACGTGGATATCAGTCAATAAAGCATTGTCACATTGTGATGGAAACTTTTCTGCCACCTTGTGGAAGAAACGATCTAATTGCTGCATTGTCTGCTCTGTGGCTTTCATCATAGTTATATGTTTTTGAAGTTTTTCACTTGCAAACTTACATAAAAAAATCGGGATTCTAGCGATTATTACAAAAAACTTTTCCTGATCTGATAAATTCCAAGAATAATATACAAAGAATTATTCCCGTCTGTATTTCTTGTTCGAAAAAAAGCATTTACTCTTTAAAAAGCAGTCATAAGAAGAAACATATAGTCAATTTGAAATATTTTAGAAATAGAATTGGGATTATTCCAAATAAAAATATTATCTTTGCATTCAATATATCTGATCACATAACATTCGTGTATATGAAGCAAACAATATTAGTCACAGGTGGCATGGGATTTATAGGATCACATACAACCGTTGAATTGATAGAGGCCGGATACAGAGTCATCATAGTCGATGATCTCTCTAATTCCAATATTAAGGTATTGGATGGTATTGAAAAAATTACGGGGACACGACCCGAATTTGAGAAGATAGACTTACGTGACAAGCAAGCTACGGAGGAAGTATTTAAAAAACATCCTGATATAGAAGGAATTATCCATTTTGCAGCAAGTAAAGCAGTAGGGGAAAGCGTTCAAAAGCCTTTGCTCTATTACCGTAACAATATTGTATCGCTTATCAATCTTTTGGAGCTCATGCCTAAGTACAACGTAAAAGGCATCATTTTTTCATCAAGTTGCACAGTCTATGGACAACCCAAACCGGAAGACTTACCTGTGACGGAAAAGGCTCCTCATCAAAAAGCAACGTCTCCATATGGAAATACGAAGGAGATAAATGAGCAAATCATTTATGATTATATTCATAGCGGGGCAAATATCAAAAGCATCATTCTAAGATACTTTAATCCTATTGGTGCCCATCCCTCCGCTCTTATTGGTGAATTGCCTAATGGAGTTCCTGCAAATTTGATTCCATACGTAACCCAAACTGCTATAGGCATCCGCAAGCAATTGACTATCTTTGGAAATGATTACAACACGCCCGACGGAACATGTATCCGTGACTACATATACGTTGTTGATTTGGCAAAAGCCCACGTTGCGGCTATGACACGTGTGCTAGATCAAAACGCAGACCCCATTGACTACTTTAACATTGGTACAGGCCATGGAAACTCAACACTGGAAATTGTTGAGACATTTGAGAAAGCGACTGGCGTAAAGCTCAACTGGAAATATGGTCCACGCCGTGAGGGTGACATTGAGAAAATTTGGGGTGACTGTTCGAAAGCCAATAAGATTCTTGGGTGGAAGGCAGAGACTCCTCTTGAAGATGTAATGCGCTCAGCCTGGAAATGGCAGTTGAAGTTACGTGAAGACGGAGTGATGTAGAATTGGTAGGATTCTTGTAATTTATAACATAATTATAAAAGAATATTTTAATCTCTCTTATCATATTTCGATTTATAGCGAGATTTATTCTCGCAATTTTGTGTTTGTGTTGTTGTGAGGTTCCGGCGTGAGTCGGGGCCTCATTTTTTATTTGGCAGCTATTGCAGCAGATAAGTATAAAGTATAATGGTCATTATGATAAATAAAGGAATTAATATTAGAGAAATTAAAAGAGATATTTAAAAATAATCTTTCTAAGTTGGCTCACTCAAGAAAAATCATTAACTTTGCAATGTGCTACTTCCAATAAGAGAAGCATAAGAAAAAGTTAGAGATATCTATTCACGCATAATAAGTATAAAAGAAATGCCAGAAATATCAGTACGTGGACTTGAGATGCCAGAGTCACCAATAAGAAAATTGGCACCATTGGCTGCTGCTGCCAAACAAAGAGGCATTAAAGTCTATCATTTAAATATAGGACAGCCGGATCTGCCTACACCCCAAGTTGGACTTGACGCTCTAAAACATATAGATCGCAAGATTTTGGAGTACTCCCCCTCACAAGGTTATCTGTCTTATAGGACTAAACTAGTTAATTATTATGCTAAATACAATATACAAGTTACTCCGGATGATATCATTATCACATCTGGTGGTTCTGAGGCTGTACTTTTTGCCTTTATGAGCTGCTTAAATCCTGGAGATGAGATCATTGTACCAGAGCCCGCATACGCTAACTATATGGCCTTCGCCATTTCTGCCGGAGCAAAAATTCGAACCATAGCAACAACAATTGAAGAAGGTTTTTCACTTCCGAAAGTCGAGAAATTCGAAGAATTGATCAACGATCGTACCCGTGCTATCATGATCTGTAATCCGAATAATCCGACAGGTTATCTTTACACGCGACGGGAAATGAACCAAATCCGCGATTTAGTAAAGAAATATGATCTTTATCTGTTTTCAGACGAAGTATATCGAGAATATATTTATACTGGAAGCCCCTACATCAGTGCAATGCATCTTAAAGGCATTGAGCAGAATGTTATATTAATAGATTCTGTGTCAAAGCGTTATAGTGAGTGCGGAATACGTATTGGAGCACTTATCACTAAGAATGAGGAAGTTAGAAAGGCTGTAATGAAATTTTGCCAAGCCCGTTTATCCCCTCCCTTAATTGGTCAAATTGTAGCAGAAGCTTCGCTTGATGCTCCAGAGTCATATTATAGAGACGTATATGATGAATATGTAGAACGTAGAAAATGTCTGATTGACGGCTTAAACCGTATACCAGGTGTTTACTCTCCTATCCCTATGGGAGCTTTCTATACTGTCGCTCAATTGCCCGTTGACGATTCGGAAAAATTCTGTCGCTGGTGTCTTGATACATTTAACTACGAAGGTGAGACTGTTATGCTCGCACCTGCGGCAGGATTCTATACAACACCTGGAGTAGGTATAAATCAGGTCCGTATTGCATATGTATTAAAGAAAGAAGATTTGGAACGTGCACTTGTTGTTCTCAGCAAGGCATTGGAAGCATATCCTGGAAGAACCGAAATACGATGAGTTTTCCATTATTCATTGCCCGGCGTATCTATAATGCACCGGGAGAAAAGAGAAGAGTTTCACGACCTGCCATAACAATAGCCACCATTGGCATTGCAATAGGTTTAGCGGTGATGATAGCATCAGTATGTATTGTCATCGGCTTTAAGCATTCTATCCGCGATAAAGTGATAGGATTTGGCTCCCACATCCAGGTATCAAACTTTATGAGCCAAATGGACGGAGATCAACTCCCCATTGCTGTAGACGACTCTATGATGAACGCGGTTACGCATATACGTGGTGTTAAACACGCAGAGAGATTTGCATATAAACAAGGCGTATTAAAAACAGACCATGACTTCCTTGGTGTAGTATTTGAGGGATTTGGCCAAGAATTCGATTCAACATTTTTCCATAATCATCTGATAGCTGGATCTTTACCACATTTCTCAGACAGACAAGCTACAAATGAATTGATCATCTCCCAGACGATGGCAAATAAGCTTAGACTGAGAGTAAATGATCGTGTATACGCTTACTTTATCGATAATAAAGGAGTAAGGATGCGAAGGTTTAAGATCGTTGGTATATATCAAACCAATCTGAGCCAATATGATAACATGATATGCTTGACCGACATCTATACAACCATAAAACTTAATGGATGGAAAGAAGATCAGGCAACAGGTATCGCAATCACCGTAAAAGACTTCAATAACATTGATGAAGTCTACCAAAGATTTGCTCAAAATGTCAACAAGCATACTGATCACTATGGACAAACTTATGTAGCACACACAATTAGAGAACTCAACCCGCAAATTTTTTCTTGGCTAGACCTACTGAATATCAATGTTTATATCATTCTGTTATTGATGATGGCTGTCGCTTCTGTGACAATGATATCCGGTTTGCTCATTATTATACTAGAACGCACGTCAATGATAGGTACGCTCAAAAGTTTAGGAGCAAAGAATAAGACTATACGTCATATCTTCATATGGTTCTCCATATTCATCATCGGAAAAGGATTGGTAATTGGAAATATTGTAGGCATAGGACTTTGCTTACTTCAAAAATATTTTGGATTAATCAAGTTGGATCCTTCAACCTATTATGTCAACACTGTACCAATAGAGTTGAATATTCCACTCATCGTCCTACTCAACATTTCAACGCTTCTGATCAGTGTATTTGTTTTAATTGCACCAAGTTATCTTGTATCACATATTCACCCTGCAAAGACAATGAAATATGAGTAAAGTATAGAAAAATGACGCTACAATCTAAATTAATGCACATTTTTTTTGGGAATGTGCATTATTGATTGTACCTTTGCACAAAATTTTGAAGATTGTGCAATGGAGAATAAATATAGTTTCAACTCTTTGATAGAACAAACTATCAAGAACAACTGGGACAAAGACGCACTCACCGATTACAAAGGTGTCACCCTCCAATACCATGACGTGGCTCGGAAAATCGAAAAGCTACATATTGTGTTTGAAGAGTGTGGCATAAAGCCCGGTGATAAAGTAGCATTGTGTGGAAGGAACAGCTCTGTCTGGGCATGTGTGTTCCTTGCAGCATTGACGTATGGCGTTGTTGCAGTCCCCATACAGCATGAATTCAAGTCTGAACAGGTTTATAACATTGTCAATCATTCCGAATCCCGCTTGCTTTTTGTAGGTGATGTGGTTGCCACAGAATTAGACTACTCAAAGATGCCTAATCTAGAAGGAGTTATATATATGCCAGATAACTCTCTTTTGGAATGTCGTTCCGATCAGTTGAACTATGTCATGGAGCATCTTAATCAACTCTATGGGCATAAATATCCAAAATATTTCAGAAAGGAGCATGTCCATTATCATGAAGATGCGCCCGAAGAAACTGCCCTGATTAATTACACCAGTGGCACTACAGGCTTTTCCAAAGGCGTTATGTTGCCTTTTCGCTCATTATGGAGCAATTTGGACTTTCTGACTCAAGCCTTGGGGTCTAAGATGAAGCCCAATAGTGAAGTGTTGTCTATCCTTCCCATGGCACATATGTATGGACTAACTTGCGAGTTTTTATTGCAGTTTTGTTTAGGGAATCATCTTTATTTCCTTACTCGATTACCAAGTCCGACTATCATTCAGCAAGCATTCATGGACATTCATCCAGACTTAATTGTTTCTGTACCTTTAATCCTGGAGAAGATTATTCGTAAGAAGGTCATGCCTGCATTGGATAGCACGCGCGTTTCTATCTTGATGAAGCTTCCCGGTGTCAACAAACTGGTCAAAGAGCGTGTTGGACAAATGGTGATGAACATTATGGGAGGCAAGACCTATGAAATTATTATAGGAGGTGCTAGTTTGAGTAAAGAGGTAGAGAATTTCTTGACCTCCATCCATTTCCCCATCACGCTTGGCTATGGAACAACAGAAACAGGACCAATGATCACCTATTCTGATTGGCATGATTTCCAGCCGGGTTCCTGCGGTACTTGCGTTGACCATATGGAAGTAAGAATTCTAAGTAAAGACCCTCAAAATGTCCCAGGTGAAATTATCACACGCGGAATGAACGTGATGACAGGTTACTATAAAAATCCTAAAGCTACCAAAGCTGTCATAGATGAGGACGGCTGGTTTCATACAGGAGATCTCGGTACCATATCAAAGGATGGACACGTGTTCATCAAAGGCAGAATCAAAAACATGCTTCTTGGCTCAAATGGGCAAAACGTCTATCCAGAAGAAATCGAGGATAAGCTGAATGCAATGGCTATGGTCAATGAGAGTCTGATCATTCAACATGGCGAAGAACTCGTAGGACTTGTTCATCCTGATATGGAAGAAGTACAGTCTATGGGATTTTCGGAGGCAGATTTAAATAATATAATGGAGCAGAATCGCAAAGAGCTTAATGCGCAATTGCCCTCATTCTGCAAAATCAGTAAAATCAAGCTTCATCCAGACGAATTTGAGAAGACTCCCAAGAAGTCGATAAAGCGTTATCTCTATAAAAACGCATATTAAACATAAAATTCATTTTTAAGTATACTAGTTTCTAAAGATATGACAGGCTCAATTCCTAGCTTCAATCAAATGATACAGAAAAGCATCGTAGACCATTGGGAACTCGATTCGCTTACTGATTTTAAGGGTGCAACATTGCAGTATCACGATGTCGCACGTAAGATCGAAAAGCTCCATATCATGTTTGAGAGCTCTGGCGTGAAACAAGGTGACAAGATTGCACTTTGCGGACGAAACAGCGCTGCATGGGCAGCTGCTTTCCTTGCAGTTTTAACTTATGGAGCTATTGCCGTACCCATTTTACATGAGTTTACAGCAGAACAGATCCATAATATAGTCAACCATTCCGATGCAAAGATTTTGTTTGTGGGTGATGTCGTGGCAACTCAGATCGATGCTACCAAAATGCCATCCTTGGAAGGCATCATCTACATTCCAGACTATTCTCTCGTACTCTCACGTACAGACAAATTAACTTATGCACGTGAACATCTCAACGAAATTTTTGGCAAGAGATATCCAAAGTATTTCCGTAAGGAGCATGTGCATTATTATACAGAGCAAACACCTGATGAATTGGCTGTTATCAATTACACGAGCGGCACAACAGGCTTTTCGAAAGGGGTAATGATCCCTTATCGAGCATTATGGAGTAACATAGATTTTGCATTTTCTGTTTTAGGCGACACCATCAAGAAGGGCGACAGTGTGATTAGTATTCTGCCTATGGCCCATATGTATGGAATGTCTTTTGAATTTCTCTTCGAGTTTATCGTAGGCTGTCATGTATTCTATCTGACCCGCATCCCATCCCCAGCTATCATTGCACAGGCATTCTCGGAAGTAAAGCCCAAAATAATTATTTCTGTGCCATTGATCATAGAAAAGATCATCAAAAAGAAGGTTTTTCCAAAGATCCAAGATCCCAAGATCCGCCTATTGATGAAAATGCCAGGTATCAACAGACGTGTATATGAAAAGATCTGCGACCAAGTGACAAAAGCTTTTGGGGGCGAGTTTTATGAGGTGATCATCGGTGGCGCCGCATTTAATCAGGAAGTCGAGAATTTCTTACATCGCATCGGATTCCACTATACTGTCGGATATGGTGCGACAGAATGTGCACCCATTATCTGTTATGCCGATTACAAGACTTATGTTCCAGGTTCTTGTGGACGGGCAGCAAAAAACATGCAAGTAAAAGTGGACAGTGACGACCCAGCCAATATCCCTGGCGAGATCCTTGCGAAGGGGCCAAATGTCATGCTGGGCTACTATAAAAATGAAAAGGCGACCCAAGAAAGCATTGATAGTGACGGATGGTTCCATACGGGAGATCTAGGGCTCATGGATGACAACGGCAATGTCTTTATCAAAGGACGATCTAAGAACATGCTGTTAGGTTCTAATGGGCAAAACATTTATCCCGAAGAGATTGAGGATAAACTAAATTCTATGTCTATGGTTTCAGAGAGCGTTGTTATTCAAGAAGGTAACAAACTCATAGGATTGGTTTACCCCGACTACGACACTGCCAAGCAAATAGGATTTAGTACTTCTGACCTCAACACCATTATGGAGCAGAATCGCAAGCAACTCAATTCTGAGCTACCTGCATACTGTCATTTATCAGAAATCCGACTCCACGAGAATGAGTTTGAGAAGACACCCAAACGTTCAATCAAACGCTTCCTCTATACAAAGAAATGATATACAAATAAGGTAGTCTATCTTATAGACTACCTTATGTTTTTTCTATTAATTCCACTACTGTGTAGCCATATGAACAAGAATTTATCTTTCTTACATTACGTAGCAAAGGATATTCTAATAAAGCATAAGCATAACCTCAATAAGATAGCAATTGTATTTCCCAACAAGCGAGCATCAATATTTTTTAACCGCGCCCTATTTCAGGAAGTCAGACATGCTATGTGGTGTCCAAAATATATGACAATTAGTGAACTGTTTCGCGAGCATTGCGAACTACAAGTTCCAGATCCTATCACACTCGTATTTCAAATTTACAATGTCTTCTGTGATGTAACTGGTTCAGATGAATCTCTTGACCATTTCTTTTCTTGGGGGCAATTGATGTTGGCCGATTTTGATGATATTGATAAGAACGAAGTGGATCCTGACAAACTCTTCATCGACCTACAAGCTTGGGAAGAAATGAACGATTTTAGCTTTTTATCAGAACAGCAAAAAAAAAGTTTAGAAGATTTTTTTCATACTATGTCCGACGACTCTCTCTTGCAGCGTCGCTTCAAGAAAGTTTGGCAACATCTTGGCCACATCTATCATGAATTCCACCATCGTCTCAAAAAACAGGGGCTTGCTTATGAAGGAATGCTCTATCGAGAAGTCATTGACCAAGACGATATAGATTTTCAGTACGAGACTTATATCTTCGTTGGGTTTAACCTATTACAGAAAGTAGAGCAAAAGCTTTTTAGAAGACTGAAGATGTTAGGAAAAGCCGAGTTTTATTGGGATTATGACATCAACTACATTGACGAAGAGGCAGGAAAATACATAAAGCAATACCTTGACATGTTCCCCAATCAACTCAAGAAGGGATTGGCTAGCGAGGGTATCAAATCATCGACTATTTTCGACAATATGAGTGCCCACAAAGACATATTGATGATCTCAGCCCCGACGGAAGAAATACAAGCACGATATGTAGGTCAGTGGCTCAAGGAAAATGGAAGAATAGAAGACGGTAACAAAACCGCCATTGTTATGGCTGACGAGAATCTATTGCCTTCTGTCATTCACAGCCTTCCCCATAATGTCAAAGATGTCAACGTTACAACAGGTTTCCCTCTAAATGCATCAGAAATTAGCGTCTTCGTAGATGCACTCATTGCATTGCAGATTAAAGGTTTGACGAAAGATCGTCAACACTATCAATTGCAATATATCAATCGAGTCATATTGCATCCCTATGCTCAGTATCTTTCCGAAGACTGCAAAGTATTAGCTGCACAATTGAATAGTAATCATCATTATTATCCAAGTATCACAGAATTGACAAAAGGATTTGACGAGACACTATCATTACTCTTTAACCCTTTAGATGAGGATGGGGAAAACTACCCCTTACTGAATTGGACAACCAATTTACTGAAGATTGTTGGACAGAACACACAGAGTATCAACAATCCCCTACTCCACCAGTCTATATACTCTATGTACACATTACTGAATCGTTTGGACGATATCATGACGATCAGTGTACAAAAGACCGAATGTGAGAATTCCAGAAATATTGACGGTATAAATGGCAAGCAACTTGTCAGTATCAATATCGTACAGCGATTGATATCACAACTTATTCAGTCTACGAATATTCCTTTTCATGGCGAACCCGCCATTGGTACTCAAATTATGGGAGTCTTAGAGACGAGAAATCTTGACTTTGAACATGTCTTATTGCTGTCATGCAATGAGGGAAAATTACCAAAAAACATAAATGATGCTTCATTTATACCACATTCCATTCGAGTAGGTTATGGTCTAACGACAGTAGAAAACAAAGTCGCCATCTTTTCATACTATTTTCAATCATTAATACAGAGGGCCAATGATATAACCCTGTTATATAATAATGCAACTGACGACGGCCAGAGGGGAGAGATGAGCAGATTTATGTTGCAACTTATGGTCAACAGCTATGGTCGTCAACATATAGAGCACCTTACATTGGTAGCAGGACACAAACTATCATCCAAACAAACACAGGCAAAAGAAAAAACGCACGACGTAATAGATATACTCCATACTATAAAAAGTCTCTCACCGTCTGCATTAGGCAGATATCTCAGATGTCCTCTGCAATTTTATTATTATTCTATCTGTCATCTCTATGAGAAAGAAGAAGATAGCATAGATGAGATTGACAATTCTATGTTTGGCGATCTTTTCCACCGTAGCGCCGAACTGATCTATCAAGAGTTTAGAAAGCAAAGTCATACCATCACGAAAAGTATGATCCAAGCACTTCAAGAGAATCCTAGTCTTATAGAGCGCATTATTGATCAAGCTTTTAGAGAGAAACTCTTTCAAGCTGATAAGCAACAATACGTTCCACAATATAACGGATTACAGATGCTCAATAAAAATGTGATCAAGCTCTATCTTCAACGTCTTTTACATTTAGATGCAGCCTTTACTCCTTTTGACATTCTGACATTAGAAGATGATTTCTATGACAATGTGTCTTTTATTGTAAATGGTCAAAAGCGCACCGTGCGTATCGGAGGGAAAGTGGATCGAATAGACAAGATAACTTACAATGGGAAACCTGTTATCCGTATTGTAGACTATAAAACAGGGAGACCTCTTACCTCTATACCCTCCAGCATTGAAGACATCTTTAATCCTGATAATGTTGACGTAAAGCACTCTGTTTATTACCTACAGACAATGTTATATGCAGGAGTCGTGAAGTACGGGACGAGGTCTCATCAAAAGCTAGAGCACATAGATTCCGTAGCCATAGCTCCGGCTTTACTCTTCATCCGTCAAGCCTCCGATGAAAAGTATGATCCCATTTTGTCTCTAGCCATAGCCCGAGGTAAGCGCAAAAATATTGAAGATATAGGCGATGTGTGGTCAGATTTCATAGATCGGGTTAAGCAACTACTGACAGAGATCTTCGATCCGCAGACTCCGTTTATGCCAACCAAACACACAGAACGATGTGAAAATTGCCCATACTGCCAGATTTGCCATGAATAATTATATTTTTTGGCACGGTCCTTGCAGTTTTAAGCGAAAAGAATTATATTTGCATCATTTCAAACAGAAAAAGAAAGGTAAAGATAAAATATGACCAGTCAGTTTTCACCCAATGTATCACAGATCCTAGCTTTCAGCCGGGAAGAGGCGACACGCCTGGCCAGCACTACCGTTGGTCCGGAACACCTCCTCTTAGGTATTTTAAGAGAGAAGGAAGGAGCCGTGATTGATATGCTTAACGGATTGAATGTCGACATAACACGGATCAAAGAGGAATTAGAGCAGCGAATTAGGACAAATACGTCAGCTATTACCAATAATAATACTGCTAATGAGATACTTCTCAATGAGCAAGCAAGTAACATTTTGCGGTTGGCCGTTTTGGAAGCGCGCATTCAACACACTTCTATTGTTGACACCCAACATGTACTATTGGCGATTTTGCACGATCAAATAGACAACGGAGCTAAGGTCGTCCTTGAGGCTAATCATGTCGATTACGAGCAAGTTGCAAAACTTCTTCAGAAAAAGCCAACTACTGACGGAATTGGTTTTCCCGATGAAGAGGAGGAAGATTTTGAAGAAGGCGATAATGCAAAAGCCGGAAGGGTACAATCTACACAAACGGATGTCGCACAGCAAGGAAATGGTAAGACACCTGTGCTTGATAATTTTTCGACAGACTTAACACGAGCAGCTGCTGAAGGAAAACTCGATCCTGTTGTAGGAAGGGAGAAGGAAATCCAGCGTGTCACAGAGATTCTCTGCCGTCGCAAGAAAAACAATCCTATTCTCATCGGAGAACCGGGTGTGGGAAAAAGTGCTATTGTTGAAGGATTAGCACAAATGATCGTCAGCCACCATACCTCACCTGTACTTTTCAACCGTCGTTTGGTGAGTTTGGATATGACAGGCATCGTTGCAGGCACTAAATACCGTGGACAATTCGAGGAACGTATTCGTGCGTTGATTAAAGAATTGGAGCAGAACCCCAACATCATTGTCTTCATCGATGAAATTCACACGATCATTGGTGCAGGATCCTCTCCTGGCACAATGGATGCGGCCAACATCATGAAGCCTGCTTTGGCACGTGGCACCATTCAGTGTATCGGTGCTACAACACTAGATGAGTTCCGGAAAACAATTGAGAAAGATGGTGCATTAGAGCGTAGATTCCAAAAAGTTTTAGTCGAACCGACAACAGCAGATCAGACGCTTCAGATTCTTCACAACATCAAAGGATGTTATGAAGAGCATCATCATGTAACATATACAGAAGAGGCTTTGGAGGCATGCGTAAAACTGACAGGACGCTATATCACAGATCGGGAATTTCCTGATAAAGCTATTGACGCCCTCGATGAAGTAGGAGCGCACATACGTTTACAGCACGCCCAGGTACCTCCTGAGATCACAGAGAAAGAAAAGGAGATCACCGAAGTCAAAGGCAAAAAAGAACAAGCCGTTAAAAGTCAGAACTATGAGCTAGCTACAGTTTACCGCGACCGACAAACACATCTAGAGCAAGAGCTCCACGACCTACAACTCTCGTGGCAGAATGGGGATGCAGAGTCTCGTCAGAAGGTAACAGAAAAGGATGTTGCTGGAATAGTCTCTCGAATGAGCGGAGTCCCCGTCCAACGTATGGAGAAAGGAGAAAACATGCGACTGAGAGATATGGGTAACGAACTCAAGAAGCGTGTGATTGGGCAGGACAAAGCTATCGAGAAACTTGTTAAAGCCATACAACGCAATCGGGTCGGTCTTAGAGATCCGAACCATCCTATTGGAGCATTCATGTTACTTGGACCAACTGGTGTGGGAAAAACCTACTTAGCTAAGTGTTTGGCAGAAAACATGTTTGGATCAAAAGACTCCATCATTCGAATAGACATGAGCGAATATACGGAAAGTTTCAATGTCTCCCGACTCATTGGAGCCCCTCCAGGATATGTCGGCTATGATGAGGGAGGACAATTGACTGAACAAGTACGTCGTCACCCCTACTCGATTGTCCTGCTTGATGAGATTGAGAAAGCTCACGGCAATGTCTTTAATCTGATGTTGCAAGTTCTCGACGAGGGACGTCTAACCGATGGCAATGGACGAACCGTCGATTTCCGTAACACAGTGATCATCATGACTTCCAACGCTGGCACACGTCAGTTAAAAGAATTCAGTCATGGAGTCGGCTTCAATGCTGCAGGAATCTCTGACATGGGCAATTTGAGTGACAAAGACAAGGAGTATGCACGGTCTGTTATCCAGAAAAGTCTGAGCAAGCAATTCTCCCCCGAGTTTCTCAATCGACTTGATGAAATCATAACCTTCGATCAACTCGATCTTCATTCCATCAAGAAGATCATAGACATAGAACTTGCCGGACTTTACAAGCGAATTGAAGACAAAGGACTACAGATTCACCTAACAGATGCCGCTAAGGAGTTTGTAGCGTCTAAAGGCTATGACATACAGTTCGGAGCACGACCATTGAAACGAGCTATCCAAACGTACATTGAAGATGGTCTATGCGAACTGATACTCTCTGGAGACGTGAAAAAAGGTGATTCCATTAGTGTAGACAAAAAAACTGAAAGCACAGAATTATCATTTGAAAAGATGTCAATGTAAAAAGAAGTGCATGTCTTTATAAAAAGACTGCCACCCTCTAGACGGGGTGGCAGTCTTTTTTTTATATCTTTGAAACAATCTGATTTATAAATGCCATTTATATCTTCTTTTAGCACGTTCCGGTGTAGTAGAAAAACCCGATGAGAATCCACCTTTAGCTACGCCACGGTACTGATTCCAACGTTCGCGAATGCGTCGTACATAATTGACTGTTTCTGATCCGCGCATATATCCAAATTTCACAATAGGACTTGTATAGTAAGCAGAAGTACTCAATTTCAGAATGTAAGGTTCTACTTCACTCCATCGATGAGGATCATGACCGTCACGTCGGGTCAAAGCCATAGCATCTCTCACATGGAAATGCCCACCGTTATAGCTGGCCAACACAAAGAAAATTCGTTCTGATGCTGGCACATCTCTAAAAAAGCCACTTAGCTCTTGAATGTACTTAGCAGCACAAGCAATGTTTGCTTCCGGGTCATAAAGATTCTCACGAGGTAATCCTACATGATCTGCTGTCGAAGGCATAATCTGCATCAGTCCACAAGCACCTGCCCAAGAACGAGCCTTAGGGTCAAAAGTAGATTCTTGATAACATTGCGCTGCTAACAGGCGCCAGTCCCATCTTGCTAATGGAGCATACCGTTGGAAAAGATGGTCATAGCGTGATATTACTCCACCTGCCCTATTAAGCATCGGTGCATAAACATGACGTGAAATACTGGCGGTCGACAATAAGAATTGTTCCTCACGCTTAATCTTCTCGAGCATATCAGGTTTAAACCAATTATTGAGAGCTCTTGCAAGATCATTTCCATCATTTCTGACAATCCATGAAGTACGACGCTTTTGATCCATAGCACCTGCATATAGGATTTTATTCCATTTTCGTGGTAATTGAATGGCTGCGAGATCAGCCTCTCCTTTTTGCATTCTTTTGACCAACTCTATCGTGTCTTTACATACTTCCACACGCAGAGATACTCCTAATTTATCAGCAAACTTTTGACATAGCAGATACTGAGCACCCATACCATGACCATGATAATCATAATAAGTCTCTGGACCAGAGATCGTAAGCATGATCAGCTCTCCATTGGTTTGAATATCATCCAAACTAAGAGAACTCTCATTTGGCAAAGAGTCCTCTCCTATCGTAGTGCCCCACGGCGTAACTTCCGGTTTCTTGGACTGCTGTTGGCAAGCAGACAAGAAAACAAGCAGGCAACAAGTATAAATATAGATATTTCTTACAGTCGACATAAATTTCGTCACAAAATTAGCATTTTTATTGCACATCTGCTTGGAAATTACTAAATTTGCACGATATTTTTAGGAAAATTAGAATTATAATATTCGAAATAGTATAAGAAGTATGTTAAGAATAGCAGTACAGTCAAAAGGGCGCCTCTACGAGGACACTATGAATTTGCTGAAGGAAGCCGACATTCGGGTGAGCGAAAGCAAGCGTACGCTTCTCGTCCAGAGCACCAACTTCCCTCTGGAAGTCCTTTTTCTTCGTGATGATGACATACCGCAAAGTGTCGCAAGTGGTGTGGCAGACATAGGAGTAGTCGGAGAAAACGAATTTGAAGAGCGTCAGGAGGATGCCCATATCATTCGCCCTCTAGGCTTTTCTAAATGTAGACTTTCCCTGGCTATTCCCAAGGCTATCGACTATCCAGGAATGTCTTGGTTCAATGGTAAGAAAATAGCAACGTCCTATCCTGGCATTCTTCGCCGTTTTATGAATAAAAACAATATCAAGGCCGACATCCATGTAATTACCGGCTCTGTCGAAATCAGTCCTGGTATAGGATTGGCAGATGCCATCTTCGATATCGTCAGTTCAGGATCTACACTCGTGCACAACAATCTGAAAGAGGTAGAGGTTGTTATGAAGAGCGAAGCTGTTCTTATTGGTAATTGGAAGATGGATGACGAGAAGCGAAAAGTTTTAAACGAACTGCTTTTCCGTTTTGAGGCTGTGCAGATTGCCAGAGACAAGAAATATGTAATGATGAATGCACCCAAGAATAAGGTTTCAGACATTATTCAAGTACTCCCCGGTATCAAGAGTCCCACCATCATTCCTTTGTCTGATCCTGATTGGTGCGCTATTCACACAGTTTTGGATGAAGCCCGTTTTTGGGAAATTATCGGCAAGCTAAAAGAGATGGGAGCTCAAGGTATCCTCGTTTCTCCTATTGAGAAAATGATCCTCTAAAAATTGTATTCATCAAAAACAAGGTTGAAACATGAATGTTATTAAATATCCTTCAAAAGAGACATGGACCGATTTGGTCAAGCGGCCTCATTTAGATGTTTCCCAACTCAATTCGACAGTACAGAGCGTGCTAGACGATGTGAGACAGAGAGGTGACAAAGCTGTAAAAAGCTATGAAGAGAAGTTCGACCACGTGACTCTGTCTTCATTGGCTGTCAGTGAGGTGGAGATGGAAGAAGCGCTAACATCTGTGTCAGCCGAATTACTTGATTCATTAAAACTGGCTCACGACAACATCTACAAATTCCACTTTGCGCAAAAAGTTAAAGGAGCCTCTCTTGAAACTTCCAAAGGTGTAAAATGCTGGCAAAAGAGCATTCCGATTCAAAAAGTAGGATTGTATATTCCAGGAGGTACTGCGCCTTTGTTTTCTACCGTACTCATGTTGGCTACACCGGCAAAAATTGCCGGGTGCGATGAAATCGTTCTGTGTACGCCTCCTGACAAGGAAGGGAAGATAAATCCAGCTATTCTTGCAGCCGCAAAGATAGCCGGAGTCAACAAGATTTTTAAGGCTGGTGGTGTACAAGCCATTGGCGCAATGGCCTATGGTACAGAAAGTGTACCAAAGGTATACAATATCTTTGGCCCTGGCAACCAATATGTGATGGCAGCCAAACAACAAGTAAGCCTTCACGAAGTGGCTATCGATATGCCGGCAGGCCCAAGTGAAGTTTGTGTCATCGCCGATGAAGCTAGCAATCCAGTCTTTGTTGCAGCCGACTTACTCTCTCAGGCAGAGCATGGCATCGATTCCCAAGTCATTTTGATTACCGACTCAGAGGAGATGCTGCAAAAAGTCAAAAAGCAAGTTGATATTCAGTTGGAAAGACTCCCCAGAAAAGAGATTGCAGCCAAGTCTTTGGATAATTCCAAAATGGTACTTGTGCATCATCTTGATGAAGCCATGGATCTCAGCAATGCCTACGCTCCAGAGCATTTGATCATCGCAACAGAAAATTATGCTGACTTGGCAGAAAAGGTTATTAATGCGGGCAGCGTATTCCTTGGTAAGTGGGCATGTGAAAGTGCAGGAGATTATGCTAGCGGCACCAACCATACACTTCCCACCCATCAGTATGCGTTAGCCTATAATGGTGTAAATCTCGATAGCTATATGCGCAAGATTACTTTCCAGCACCTTACGAAGGAGGGTATCAACAGCATTGGCAAAGCTGTTGTATGTATGGCTGAAAACGAACAACTTGAAGCGCATGCCAATGCCATGAGACTAAGAATCCAAAATCAAGAATAAGAAGATAAGTATCTACTCCTAACCAGTAGTCGATAAACTTCAAAAAGGATTGATGATGAACAAAAGATCTTTAAACGATTTAGTAAGACCCAACATAGAGCGATTAGCCCCATATAGTTCTGCACGGAATGAATATTCCGGGCATGAGGCTCATGTCTTTCTGGATGCAAACGAGAATCCATACAACAGTCCCTTCAACCGCTATCCCGATCCATTGCAAGAAGAAGTAAAGTCTGAACTTTCCAAAATCAAAAAAGTTGCTGCAAAAAATATCTTTTTAGGCAATGGGTCAGACGAAGCTATTGACTTGGCTTATCGCATTTTCTGTCGGCCCCAAGTCGATAATGTGGTAGCCATCGAACCCACTTACGGAATGTATAAGGTTTGTGCCGACATCAACGATATAGAATATCGTCCTGTTTTGCTGGATGATCATTATCAAATGAGTGCAGATTCCTTGTTGGCAGCATGTGACGACCACACCAAAATCATATGGATCTGTTCACCCAACAATCCGTCGGGAAACAACATGCAAACTGAAGAAATCACAAAGGTCTTGGATAATTTCGATGGAATTGTCGTCATTGATGAGGCTTATTCCGACTTCTCTTCAGCGCCCCTCTTTCGTCATATGATCAGCCAATATCCACATATGATAGTCCTCAATACCATGAGCAAAGCATGGGGTTGCGCTGCTATTCGGCTGGGCATGGCTTTTGCAAACGAGGAAATTATCGCTATATTCAACAAAGTAAAATATCCATACAACATCAACTTGTTGACGCAGCAGCACGCCATAGAAGCGCTGAAGAATCGCTCAGAAGTGGAAAAATGGGTAAAGTTGCTGCTCGAAGAGTGTCCAAAATTGATGGCAGCTTTCCGTGAATTGCCTATCTGTCAAACCGTTTATCCGACAAACGCAAATTTCTTCTTGGCCAAGATGGATGATGCTCAATCCATTTACGACTATCTCGTAGCACAAGGAATTATCGTTAGGAACCGCACACATGTCAAGCTATGTAAAGATTGTCTGCGCGTGACGATAGGCACAAAGAAAGAAAATGCTGAACTCCTCTCAGCACTCAGGCAATATAAAGGTAAGAAAGGTAGATGTTAGAATAAAAATCTTGCCCTAACATATTTCTAATGATGGGTTCTTCTTCGTCCCTAACTAAAAAACAATGTTAGGGACAAGATTTCCTTTTACGGATTCATGACAGACCTTTCTAACTCTTCGATACCTTTGGCTGTACACAACCCACGCATAAAGACCATAATGAGATTGCTGAAAATTTCTTTTAGGTCATATTGGAGATACAGTTGACGTGTCATGATCTCGCGGATCGAAAGATCGGCTATTTTCTGGATCAGTTCATAATTGACTTCCGGCCGAAAATATCCCTGTTTGATGCCATTACTAAAAAAGGAAGATGAATTCATATCTCTCAACTTTCTCCTATCTTTGAAAAGTTTGAGAACTTGAGGATATTTTTCCAATTCGATGAAATAGTCTGGTACTATTCTCGACATCCTGCTCATCTTTGACTCATAGAAATGCAACATAATATCAATAGTATTGTGCCGTGGGTCTCTGGCAAAGTCTTCCATCTCGGCATCAGTCTTATCTAAATCATGCTTCACACATTCAAGAAGGAGATCCTCCTTTTTTCCAAATATCTCATAGACCGTTCGTTTTGAAACAGATAGTTTACTCGCGATATCATCCATTTTTACGGATCTGATACCACGTACTTCAAACTCTTGCGTAGCCATTGCTATAATACGCTGACGCAACTGCTGACGGTATTCTGTTGGACTAACGGTCTTATTCATAAAGGAATAACAAGTCTTTTATGTTGCAAAGATACAAAAAAAAAGAAAAACTTCTTTAGATTCAACAGATTTTATTATCTTTGCATAATAAAAACAAGAGATAGAAAGTTTTGAAATCTAAAAGATAACATTTTTATGGTTAAGATTACAGAGGAAGCTGCCCTCGCCTATCATGCAAATGGACGACCGGGCAAAATAGAGGTAAAGCCGACAAAGCCATATCGCACACAAACAGATTTGAGCTTGGCCTATTCGCCAGGCGTCGCATATCCGTGTCTTCAGATACAAAAAAATCCTGATGATGTATATAAATACACTGACAAAGGAAATCTTGTAGCTGTCATCTCTAATGGTACAGCTGTCCTTGGACTTGGAGATATTGGTGCCATGAGTGGCAAGCCTGTCATGGAGGGGAAGGGACTGCTTTTCAAGATATATGGTGGCATTGATGTCTTCGACATTGAGATTGCAGAAAAAGATCCGGAGAAGTTCTGCGAGACCGTCGAGCGGATTGCACCTACATTTGGAGGCATCAACTTGGAGGACATTAAAGCCCCAGAGTGTTTCTATATAGAGGAGAGGCTCAAGAAAAACCTCGATATCCCTGTCATGCATGATGACCAGCATGGCACAGCAATCATCTCTGCTGCAGGATTGAAGAATGCACTGGAAGTGGCTGGTAAAGACATCAGCAAAGTCAAACTTGTTGTCAACGGTGCCGGTGCTGCCGCTATCAGTTGCACCAAGTTGTATGTAGCTTTAGGTGTTAAGAAAGAGAATGTCATCATGCTCGACTCCAAGGGTGTCATCACTTCTGACCGTCCTAACTTGACCCCGCAAAAGAAACTCTTTGCCACAGAACGCCGTGATGTCCACACACTTGCAGAGGCAATAAAAGGAGCAGACGTGTTCGTAGGATTGTCAAAAGGCAACATACTGACCCAGGATATGATCCGCTCCATGGCCGAGAAGCCAATCGTATTTGCATTGGCCAATCCTGTTCCAGAAATTAGCTATGAGGATGCCATGGCTAGTCGTCCCGATGTACTGATGTCTACCGGTCGCTCCGACTATCCTAATCAGATCAACAATGTCATCGGCTTCCCATACATCTTCCGCGGCGCTCTTGACGTTCATGCACGCGCCATCAACGAAGAGATGAAGTTGGCAGCCGTTAAAGCTATTGCCGACTTGGCAAAACAGCCTATCCCTGATATTGTCAATGAAGTATACCATGTCAATGATCTAACCTTTGGCCCCAAATACTTCATCCCCAAACCCGTTGACCCGCGTTTGATTACAGAAGTGAGTGCAGCCGTGGCCAAGGCCGCCATGGAAAGTGGAGTAGCGCGCACGCCTATCACAGACTGGAACGCATATAAAGATCGTCTGCGCCAGATGCTTGGGCAAGAGACCAAACTGACACGTACCCTCCATGCCACAGCAGCTTTACATCCGCAACGTGTTGTCTTTGCTGAAGGTGGCCATCCGACCATGATGAAGGCTGCTGTCCAGGCTCTTCAGGAAGGTATATGCCATCCAATCCTGTTAGGCAATCCAGACAGACTGGCTCGTATTGCCAACCGGCTGAAGCTCGACCTCTCAGGCGTTGAGATCATCGACATGCGTGCTGACAAGGAGCAGGGACGTCGTGCCACTTACGCTAAGCATCTTGCTGAGAAACGTGCGCGACAGGGATACACCTTTGAAGAGGCTTACGACAAGATGTACGAGCGTAACTACTTCGGTATGTCAATGGTGGAACAGGGGGACGCCGACGCCTTCATCACCGGACTCTACACGAAATATAGCAACACCATCAAAGTGGCTAAGGAAGTTGTTGGTATTCGCAAAGAGTACAACACATTTGCCACCATGCATATTCTGAATACCAAGAAAGGGGTATTCTATTTAGCAGATACACTCATCAATCGTCATCCCGATCAGAATGTACTTTACGATGTTGCTCGACTGGCAGCGCACACTGTACGCTTCTTCAATGACGAACCTGTCATCTCTATGATCAGCTACTCCAACTTCGGCACTGATGAGATTGGGTCGCCACAGAAAGTACATCAAACTGTGGAAATGATGCAGCACGACTATCCAGATCTCGCCATTGACGGCGAAATGCAGGTTAACTTCGCCCTGAACAAAGAGTTGCGAGACGCAAAATATCCTTTTACACGCCTGAAAGGAAAGGATGTCAACACACTCGTATTCCCGAATATGAGTTCTGCCAATAGCAGCTACAAGTTGATGCAAGCCCTCGATCCGGACGTTGAGACGATCGGTCCTATCCAGATGGGACTGAACAAACCTATCCATTTCACGGATTTCGAGGCCAGTGTCCGCGATGTCGTCAACGTCACAGCAGTGGCTGTCATTGATGCATATGTCGATAAAGTAAAGAAAGGAAAAGAGTAATTCTCTTTTCAGATCACATTTCACTTCATAAAAACGGATTGTAAAGAAGCTGCGCTTCCTTGCAATCCGTTTTTCATGTTAACAGAACTTCATTGTTGCAAACTTTATATCTACATATAAGAGCTATCATTAATTATTCACTTGATTTTAACTAACTTTAGTAGCACTTTTCTTGCAACGTATCGTCTAAACTATTATTTTTGCAGCAATAAACCTTGTTACATTAATGTCTATGAATAAGAGAACTTGTCTCTATGAGCGCCACTGCGAAGCAGGTGCACTCATTCAACCGTTTGGAGGCTTCGATATGCCTATCCAGTACACATCTATTATAGATGAGCACAATGCTGTTCGGCATCATTGTGGTGTTTTTGACGTATCACATATGGGTGAAGTGACTGTCACTGGCCCCGATGCCGAGAAGTATGTCAATCATATTTTCACCAATGATGTTACAAACGCTCCACTCCACAAGATTTTTTACGGCATGATGCTCTACCCCGATGGTGGTACTGTAGACGATCTATTGGTTTATAAAATGTCGGAAGGACATTTCTTCATTGTCATCAACGCTGCTAATATTGACAAGGATTATGCATGGATGCAAGAACAGGCAAAGGGCTTCGACATCATATTGAAAAACAAATCAGACGATTATGGGCAACTTGCCGTACAAGGACCAGAATCACCCAATGTCATGGAGGAAGTATTGCAACTCCCATGCAGCGAACTCGCTTTCTACACATGCAAAACACTCAACATCGATGGCGAGGAAGTGATTGTCAGTCGCACAGGTTACACAGGTGAGGATGGCTTCGAAATTTATGGTTCACATGATTTCATCATCAAGCAGTGGGATACGCTGATGAAAAGTCATCGTTGTACTCCTTGTGGATTGGGCTGCCGCGATACCCTACGTTTTGAGGTTGGTCTGCCTCTTTATGGTGATGAGTTGTCAAAAGACATCTCGCCAGTTATGGCCGGACTGAGCATGTTTTGCAAACTGGACAAACCAGAGTTCATCGGTAAAGAAGCACTGATAAATCAGAAGGCTAATGGTGTGGCTCAACGCTTGCGGGGTATTGAACTCGATGACAAAGCCGTGCCCCGACATGGTTATACGGTACTCAAAGATGGCAAGGCCGTAGGTGTTGTCACAACAGGGTACCGCCTTATCTCCGTTGACAAGAGTTGCGCCGTCGCTTTGGTCGATTCACAGTTGAAGCTTGGGGATCGTGTCGAAGTCCAAATCCGACGGAAGACATTCCCAGGAACAATCGTCAAAAAGAAGTTCTACGACAAACATTATCATAAATAAAAATATCCATTAACCATTAAATGATACCCATTATGACTTATTTCAGTGAATCACACGAATACGTTCGCGTAGAAGGCGAATTCGGCTATATCGGCATTACAGACTATGCACAGAAGCAATTGGGCAACATCGTCTATGTCGACATGCCCGAGACAGACGACGAAATTACTGCCGGCGAAGTGTTTGGTGCTGTAGAGAGCGTCAAAGCCGCCAGTGATCTAATTGCCCCAATCAGCGGGACGGTCGTGGAAGTCAATGAGGCTTTGGAAGACCACCCAGAGCTCATCAACCAAGATGCCAATGACAATTGGATCATAAAAGTGAGCATTGCTGATACCAGTGAACTCGACAAGCTCTTGACAGAGGAAGATTACAACAAGAAAAATCAATAATCGCATTATCAGAAATAGATCGGGCAATACATCACTCAAACATAGCTTTTCTAATTTTGTCGAATAGCTAACTTGATGTCTTGCCCTTTTCTATTTCTGTAAATATTAGTATCTATCATTGCCATGTTTAAATATTTTCCTCAAACGCCTGAAGACATTCAAGAAATGTTACAGGTTATCGGGGTCAAGTCTATAGACGACCTCTATGCTGACGTTCCAGAATCCATCCGGCTAAGAAACGACTACGCAATTCCTGAGCAGAAGAGTGAGGTGGAAGTGCGCAAATATTTTGAACATCTTGCCAGCAAAAACCAAGAATTGACATGCTTTGCCGGAGCAGGTGTCTATGACCACTATATTCCTGCCGTCATTCCACAAATTGTTCAGCGCACAGAATATCTCACAAGCTACACACCCTATCAGGCCGAAATTTCCCAAGGCACCTTACACTACATCTTCGAATATCAGACGATGATGTCACGGCTGACAGGAATGGAAGTGAGCAACGCTTCTATGTATGATGGAGCCACAGCAACTGCAGAAGCTGCCATGATGGCATGTGCCATCGGGCATCACAGTGATAAAATATTAGTTTCAGCAACGATTGATCCCAAAGTTAGAAAAGTCCTTGATACTTATGCTCATTTTCATGGCATGCATATCAAAGAGATTCCTCAAAAAGAAGGTTCCACAGACTTCAGTCAGATGGAAGAAAGTCTGAAAGAGGGAGGAGTTGCAGGCTTCATCGTTCAACAACCCAATTATTTTGGAATTGTTGAGGATTTGAGCGGCGTTGCTGATACTTGTCATGCCAACAAATCTCTCCTGATAATCAATAGTATAGCCGCAGATCTGGCTTTAACAAAGACACCTGGAGAATGGGGAGCAGATATCGCTGTTGGCGAAGCACAAAGTCTCGGTTTACCCATGGCATGGGGCGGACCCTACTTAGGCTATATGTGCACGTCAGAAAAATACATGCGTAAAATGCCAGGAAGAATTGTCGGGCAAACCGTTGATGAAAAAGGGCAGCGCGTATTTGTCCTGACTTTACAAGCTCGTGAACAACATATTCGTCGTCAGAGAGCCACATCCAACATCTGCTCCAACGAAAGTTTGATGGCACTATGGGTGACAATCTACATGGCTTTAATGGGTAAGCAAGGAATCAGAGAAGCCGCGCAAATAGGGTGCGATGGAGCTCATTATCTCCATGATAAGCTTTTGGCCACAGGGCATTTCACCGATGCCTTTAAGAACAAAGAGTATCTCAACGAATTCTGCGTCAGATACGACGGAGACCTTGATCAATTGCAGACCAAATGGCTAAAAGCTGGAATTCTCGGCGGCGTCAAGATCGATGACCGTACAGTCATGCTGGCTGTGACAGAACAGCGGAGCAGAGAAGAAATTGATGCACTTGTAGAACTGGTTAAATCCTAAAAAAGAAGGTTATGAATAACAAGTTATATCATCATCTAATATTTGAGTTAAGCCACCCCGGCCGCGTTGGCTACAGCCTGCCCCACAACGACTTCCCGCACCACTTCTTGTCAAAGAATCTTTGTCGGAATGAGGAAGCCGAACTTCCGGAATGTGACGAGATGACAGTCGTTCGGCATTACACCAACCATAGTGGCAATAACTTTGGCGTAGACAACGGATTCTATCCTTTGGGATCATGCACCATGAAATACAATCCAAAGATCAATGAGGAGATGGCTGCGCTCCATGCATTTACTCAAATCCATCCTTTACAGCCAGAACAGACAGTCGAGGGATGTGAGGACGTGACAAAGAGTCTTCGTCAACAACTCTCCGCGCTCACAGGAATGCATGACTTCACCCTGAAGCCATGTGCAGGAGCACATGGCGAGCTGACAGGCTTAATGATCATTAGAGCCTATCATGAGAGTCGCGGTGATGTAAAGCGTAACAAAGTCATTGTGCCGGACTCAGCACATGGCACCAACCCAGCCTCAGCAGCTGTTTGCGGCTTGCAGGTTGTGGAAGTGAAAAGTTGCGAGGATGGCACGGTCGATATAGACGACCTCCGCTCAAAGCTCGATGACACTGTTGCTGCCATGATGATGACAAATCCTAACACACTTGGACTTTTTGAGCACAACATTATTGAGATTGTGAAACTTGTCCATGATTGTGGCGGACTCATGTACTACGATGGAGCCAATCTCAATCCGTTGTTAGGAATCTGTCGACCAGGCGATATGGGGTTCGATGTGATGCATCTCAATCTCCATAAGACCTTCTCTACTCCCCATGGAGGCGGTGGACCTGGTAGTGGACCTGTCGGTGTGCGCGAGGGATTGGAAAAGTTCTTCCCTAACGTCAATCCATATCATGGCAACTTTCTAGTAGAGGTGCGTGCTCTGACTTATATTCTTTCGCTTGGAAAAGAAAACATCAAACATGTCGGCCCTCTCTCTACCCTCAATGCCACCTACATCAGAGAACGGCTGAAAGATGCATATGAATTGCCCATCACAAACCTTTCTAAGCATGAGTTTGTCTTCAACGGACTGAAAGACAAGTCCACCGGAGTGACAACTCTCGACATTGCAAAACGGCTGCTTGACTTCGGCTTCCATGCGCCTACAATCTATTTCCCACTGCTTTTCCACGAAGCAATGATGATCGAACCCACGGAAAATGAGACAAAGGAAACATTAGATCGATTTATCGATGTCATGCACCAAATCGCCAAAGAGGCAAAAGACGACCCCGATCTGGTGAAAACTGCTCCACACAATACGCCCATCTCGCGTGTTGATGATGTATTGGCTGCACGACACCCTGTACTAACGTTCAAAGAAAATAATTAAATCTATCACTTTCAGCTATATGATGGAAACAGATTTATTGATGATTGGCGGTGGACCAGGCGGCTACGAAACTGCTCTCTATGCGGCTGGAAGAGGCCTCAAAGTAGTGATCGCCGAAGAAAAAGAGTTGGGGGGAACCTGCCTCAATAGAGGCTGCATACCCACCAAGTCTCTACTACATGATGCGGCAAAAACCGCTTCCCACAACACTGATCTCCAGACAGAGGCCTTTCAGTGTGCTATGGAAAGAAAGCAGCAGGTTGTCAGGGGACTCCGACAGGGCATCACCACATTACTAACTAACTCTGGTATCACATTGCTGCAGGGTCATGCCACCTTTACCGATCCACAGACCGTCTGCGTCGGCAACGAGACGATAAAAGCCAAAAACATTATCATCGCTACGGGATCAAGAGTTAAAATGCCCCCATTGCCAGGAATTCAAGAGCCTCGTAGCCCCTATGTTTTCACTTCCGACGATCTGCTCTCCATAGAGCAGCTTCCATCGTCAGTATGTGTCATCGGTGCCGGTGTCATTGGCTTGGAGATGGCAACAATGTTTCATGACTTCGGCTGCAAGGTGGAGGTTGTGGAATTCTTGAGCGAATGTCTGCCGGCCATGGATAGAGAAGTGGCCCGACGGCTACGCAAAGCCCTAGAGAAGATGGGAGTCAAATTCCATCTCTCTTGTCAAGTCAAAAAGGTCAGTGACAATGAAGTCACTTACTTGAACACAAAGAAAAATGTCGAGGAATGTATTGCTTCCGACTGCATATTGGTCGCTACCGGTCGGGCACCACAAATAGAAGGACTACACCTCGATATAGCCGGTGTTCCGTACAACGGCCATGGTATCCTTGTTGACGGCCATTTCGCAACAGCAGTGCCACATATCTACGCCATTGGCGATGTCAATGGCCGACAGATGCTGGCTCATGCGGCTACAGCACAGGGGCGCCATGCAGTTAACCATATCCTTGGACATGAAGACCATATTCGCTTCGACATCATGCCAGCTGCAGTTTTCACTCACCCGGAAGTGGCATCTGTGGGTTTGACCGAGGATCTTGCCCAATCCCAATTTAGTAATTACACTGTCCACAAAGGTTTCTACCGCAGCAATGGAAAAGCGCAGGCCATTGAGGCAACTGAGGGCATCGTGAAGATCATCTGCGATGACAAACAGCCAAGTGCTAAGATCATCGGGTGCCACGTGATGGGTGCAAATGCCGCATCCATCGTTCAAGAAGTTGCTGCGCTGATGAATTTCGGAGCCACACTTGAACAGCTGAGGGATATCATTCACATCCACCCTACCCTCAACGAGATTTTGCTGCAGGCCGCCAACAGTTAATGATTGATACTGTTAAGAGAATCGCAAGAAAAAGGGAGAGCAAGAATGTCATCTTGCTCTCCCTTTCTTTATTATACGGAATTATCGGTAAAAAGCTGCAGGTTGAACCTTCACTCATACTACACGACCTATTCAGCCTCTGCTTCTGGTTCTTCTGGCTTCATATTTGTATAGACGTTCTGTACATCATCGAAGTCCTCAAGACGTTCAACCATCTTGTCAATAGTCTCACGTTGCTCCGGAGTAACATCTTTCAGATCATTTGGAATACGGGTGAACTCTGCACTAGTGATTTCAAAGCCGTTCTCCTCCAAATATTTCTGAATATCACCAAAGCTAGTCGGCTCACCATAGATGGTAATCTCGTTAGCCTCATCGTCGACATCATAGTCATCATCTACTCCAAAGTCAATCAACTCCAGAATCAGATCATCCATATTGGTGTCATCTTTCTTCTTGAATGTGAACACACATTTGTGATCAAATAAGAAACTTAAAGATCCCTGTGTTCCCAGGTTTCCATTGAATTTATTGAAGACAGAGCGCACGTCAGCAACCGTACGGGTCGTGTTGTCTGTAAGCGTGTCTACGAAGATAGCAATTCCATGAGGACCATATCCTTCATAAGAAACCTCCTTGTAGTCACTCTGGTCTTTGCCCATGGCGTTCTTGATGGCACGCTCAATGTTGTCCTTCGGCATGTTCTCACGCTTGCAAGTAGCGATGATAGCACGCAAAGTTGGGTTGTTCTCAGGTTCAGGGCCACCGGCCTTCACGGCAATGGCTATCTGTTTGCCTAACTTCGTAAACGTCCGGGCCATGTGGCCCCATCTTTTCAGCTTTGTAGCTTTACGGTATTCAAATGCTCTTCCCATAATTGAAAAGTAATGTAGCTAATCTCGTAGCTTAATCTGTAACTATGTTTTTGATATTCTCTAATTCTAAACGACTTATCGCAACTCAGCACCCAACTTGGTAGTTAAGTTATTGATAAGTTTCTTCATGATAGCGTCAATCTGCTTGTCATTGAGCGTTTTTTCTTCATCTTCCAAAATGAAGTTAACAGCATAACTCTTCTTACCCTTGGGCAAATTTTTCCCTTGATAGACATCAAAGAGTTCCACACGCTTCAAAAGTTTCTTCTCGCTTTGATAAGCAATCTGCTCAATCTGAGCAAATTCCACATTCTCATCTACCAACAACGCCAGATCACGACTGACAGAGGGATACTTGCTGAGTTCTTTGAACTCAATCTTTTTCTTCTTGATAGCTTTCAGAATACCCGTCCAGTCAAACTCTGCATAGTAGACGTCCTGGTCAATACCCTGGGGTGCAAGCACCTTGTGAGAGAGTTTACCATAATCTACAAGTATGCGACCGGCACGGCTCTTTAAAGTGATGCCTTCCGAGAAGATATTGTTTTCACTATGCCCCTCTACAAGCATATTGGCAGAGACACCGGCACGCTTTAATATGTTATACACATATGCCTTCAACTGGAACACCGAACTGTCCGCATCAGCATGTGCCCATGATCCCTCAATATATTTACCCGTCACCCAAAGGGCGAGATGGTAGTCCTGTGAATAGGCCTTGATCGGAGCCTCAGGGGTATCTTTGTCAGCGGAATAGCCATAGACATTTCCCACTTCAAAGAAACGAAGGTTCTTAGCCTTGCGATTGACATTGCGTGCCAAAGATTCTAAGCCTCCAAACAGTAACGTTTGCCGCATCACACCCAAATCCGTACTAAGAGGATTCATGATCTTCACAGTGTGCTCCCAAGGATAAGCGTTGAGTTCGTTGGCTTCATAATAAGAAGTTTTTGTCAGAGAATTGTTAAGTATCTCATTAAAGCCACTCCCTACCAATTGCTCGCTGATGATATTCTCAAGCCGATGATCCTTATCCTCCTCTCCAGCTACCGTCAGTGACGACTTCAACTGAGTAGGAATCTCGACATTGTTGTATCCATAAATACGCAGGATGTCCTCCACAACATCACAAGGACGCTGTACATCCACACGATAAGCAGGAACAGTAAGTTGCAGTCCCTCCTCATCTTCATGATCAATACGCATCTCCAAGCTATTCACGATGCTCTTGATCGTATCGTGGCCTAACTGCTTACCAATGAGTCGATCACAATATTCATATTTGAGGTTCACTTTAAAGTCTGGTAAAGGATCAGGATATACATCGTTGATCTGCATCGACACCTTACCACCTGCCAGTTCCTGACAAAGGATGGCAGCCTGCTTCAACGCATAGATAGTGCCGTTGGGATCGATGCCACGCTCAAAGCGGAAACTGGCATCTGTGCTCAATCCATGACGGCGGGCACTTTTGCGGATCCATGTCGGATGGAAATAAGCACTCTCCAAGACCACGTTCTTCGTTGTCTCATAGGTGCCGCTGCCTTTGCCGCCAAAGACACCGGCGATACACATCGGCTCCTCGGCATTGCAAATGCTGAGGTCGTGCTCGCCAAGGATATGCTTCTGACCGTCGAGCGTGATGAACTCTGTGCCTTCAGGCTGTGTTCTCACCACAATCTTATGTCCCTTGACCATATCGGCATCGAAGCAATGCATGGGCTGACCATAGGCCATCATGATATAATTGGTGATGTCCACGATGTTGTTGATGGGTCGGAGACCGATGACCGTCAACTTGTCCTGAAGCCATTTAGGACTCTCTTTGACATCGCAGTCAGTGATGCTCAGACAAGCATAGCGCTTGCAGGCCTCATGGTTCTCGATGTCCACCTCGATGGGCAGGTCATTGTTGTCGACATGGAAACGCGAGCAGTCCGGACGATGCAGACTGGTCTTATATCCGCGCTGGATGAGCCATGCATACAAGTCACGGGCTACACCATAATGGCTGAGAGCGTCAGCGCGGTTGGCAGTGATGTCAATGTCGATCACCCAATCGCTCTCAAGGTGATAGTATTCTGCTGCGGGGGTGCCGACGACAGCGTCGTCAGGAAGCACGATGATGCCGGCGTGGTCCGTACCCACTCCGATCTCATCCTCGGCACAGATCATGCCGTAGCTCTCCACGCCACGAAGCTTTGATTTCTTGATGGTGAACTCTTTGTCGCCGTCATAGAGCACGCAGCCGAGGTCAGCCACGATGACTTTCTGCCCGGCTGCCACATTGGGTGCTCCACAGACAATCTGCTGGGGCTCGCCCTTGCCGAGATCCACCGTAGTGATATGCAAGTGGTCGCTATTGGGGTGCATCTCACATGTCAGCACCTTACCGACATAAAGTCCTTTCAATCCTCCTTTGATTGCCTGAACCTCCTCCAAGGCGTCAACTTCCAAACCTGTAGAGGTAAGCGCGTCCGCTGTCTCCTGTGGCGTCAGGTCGAAATCAACATATTCCTTGAGCCATTTATAAGAAATCTTCATTATATAATGATTTTATGTTTCCGTGTATTGATAATATGATGCAAAGTTACTAAAAAAAAACGAGCCCTCAAAAGTTACTTTAGAAAAAATCAAAATGCCTGAGAATCATTCTGTCTTATCATGCCCTCAACACAAAAAGAATGGTGAAAAATAGACTTCATTCCTTTCTTTCACGATAGAAACGACAGGATTAGAAAACAAAAAAAGGGGCAGTGGATATATCCTGTGGGATGAAATCGTGGCATGCAACATACACGCTTAAGAATCTGACTTACGAAAAGAGCTGACAAAAGATTGTCTGCCCGAAGTTCCATTCCAGAAAAACCACAAAGGTCGAAATGAGAAAAAAACGGGATAAGAAAGACAAAACAGAGGGGGATTGCCATCACCTCGGTGAAGTTTGCCGGCCATTTCAGTGAAGTTTGCCGGTCATTTCAGTGAAGTTTGTCGGTCATTTCAGTGAAGTTTGTCGGTCATTTCAGTGAAGTTTGCCGGCCATTTCAGTGAAGTTTGTCGGTCATTTCAGTTGTTTTTGTCGGTCATCCCGGTTGTTTTATGGTCATCAGGAAGCGTGAGTTTTCGTATCTTCCTGTTATTCAACAACTTAATATAATGCCACGAAAAACGCGAAAAATCGGGGGAGAGACCACTTCGCTGGCAAAAAACGCCAAAATAAGGCCTCTAAAATGTCAGTTTATTCAACAACTACATTTTTGCTTATGCCATCGCCACACAGAACGGGAAACGACTGTTTCCCTGCTCTTGCTATGTTTACTTTGTTACGATGTCTTTAACACGGAAAATAAAAAGCAGTCCCTATCATCAAATAGGAACTGCTTGAATTTAAATATTTATTCTATAAGAGATGTACTACAACGATCTTTGCTTATTGCGCCATCTGCATTTGGCGAAGCAAATTCTTTTGCTGATCGTTGAGATGCGTCGGCAACTTCACTTTGTAGGTGATGATCAGGTCGCCATACGTGCCGTCGCCCCTGTCATAACCTTGGCCGCGCACACGCACCTTCGTGTCGTTTTGGGTTTCAGGTTTTACTCTCAGTTTGATCTTCTTGCCATTGTTGAGCTGTATGACGATTTCTCCACCGAGCAATGCGGTATAGAGATCGATGAATACATTGGCATTCATCTCACCGCTGCTTGTCCGCATTCTGCTGCCACCGGCTGAGGAATGGGCACCGCCCATATTGCCAAAAAGATCCTGGAAGAAGCTGGAGAAACCTCCGCCTCCACCAAATTGAGAGAAGTCGAAATCATCAAACGGCGAGCCGCCACTAGAACTCCAATGGAACGTGCTGCCGCCGTTGCCGCCTGCTCCACCTGCTCCATTGAAAGCATCGGCCTCTTTCCAGTGCTCGCCAAACTGATCGTATTTCCTGCGCTTCTCAGGGTCGCTGATCACCTCGTAAGCCTCATTGAGTGCCTGGAACTTAGCTTTAGCCTTTGGATCATCAGGATGCAGATCCGGATGAAACTGTTTTGCACGCTTCAAATATGCCCGACGGACATCCTTCTGAGGAATGTCCTTGTCGACGCCGAGAATCTTGTAATAATCAATAAATGCCATAGTCTTATCCTCCTGTTTTTTGATTAGCGTAGCTACAAAAAATATGCCATGCAGCGCAAAAGCCATAAAAAAAGGATGCACTGCAGTTTGCAATGCATCCTTTGGGTATTTCTTTGAAAGAAACGTGAGGGTTAAGCCTCTGCAGGAGCCTCCTCGGCGGGAGCCTCAGCCTGAGCAGCCTCAGCGGCCTTTGCAGCCTCTGCCTCAGCCTTAGCAGCAGCCTCAGCGGCCTTCTTGTCAGCCACCTTCTTAGCAATAGCCTCGTTCACTTTCTTCTCAGCCTCCAACTCCTTGGCAGCTGCGTCCTGACGATTCTTGGTCTCAGCGCTGCGAACAGCGTTCAGCTTCTGCTCCTTGGCAGCTTTCCAAGCGTCGAACTTCTGCTGGCAAGCAGCCTCGTCAAAAGCGCCCTTCTTTACGCCACCGCGCAGGTGCTTCATCATATAGACGCCTTCGCCTTTCAGAATGTTACGAACAGTGTCTGTAGGCTGTGCACCGGACTCTACCCAGTACAAAGCACGGTCGAAATTCAAATCTACGGTTGCAGGATTGGTGTTCGGATTAAAAGTACCGATTTTCTCTGTAAACTTACCATCACGTGGTGCTCTTACATCAGCGATCACAATGCTATAGAAAGCATAGCCCTTGCGACCACCGCGCTGTAATCTGATTTTTGTTGCCATTTTGTTTGTATAAACGATTAATTGTTTGTATCATGCCTCTAACACGTAGAGGCGGGTGCAAAGGTACTACTTTTTTTATAATCCTGAACCTATCGAACACATAGCAGCTCAATATTTAAGAATTATTAAGCCACTGTATCACAAGGTTCATCTGTCCTTGATGGGCACATAGCTCTTCTGTTCCAAGATATTCTTATAGGCCGGACGGATGATGCGTCGGCCTTCAAAGTTGAGTTCCTCAATCCGATGGGCGGTCCAGCCTACAATACGGGCCATGGCAAAGATAGGCGTATAAATCTCCTGCGGCAGGCCGATCATTTCATAGATGAAGCCACTGTAAAAGTCAAGATTGGCACAGATGGGCTTCTTCGTTTTCCGGAATGCAGAAACACACTTCACCCCTTCCTGCTCAATAAGCTTTAGAAAATTATATTCTTTGACCATACCCTTCTCTTTAGCCAGTTCTCCCGCCAGCTTTTTCAATTCCACAGCTCTTGGGTCGCTCATGGTGTAGACAGCATGCCCGATACCATAGATCAAGCCCGTCTTGTCGTAAGCCTCCTTGTTGAGCATACGATTGAGATAGGTGTCAATCTCGTCGATATTTGTCCAATCTGAGATCTGCTCCTTGAGATGATGGAACATGTTGATGGCTTTGATATTAGCACCGCCATGCAAAGGTCCCTTCAAAGAACCGATGCCGGCAGCGATACTCGAGTATGTATCTGTACGGGTGGAAGAGGTCACACGCACCGTGAATGTGGAGTTGTTACCACCGCCGTGCTCAGCCTGGATGATAAGCAGCAAATCGAGCATACGCGCGTCGAGCTCCGTGAAATCTTCGTCCTTAAGCATATAGAGGAAGTTCTCCGCGATCGTCATATTCTCGCGTGGGTGGCGAATATTAAGACTACTCCCCTGCATAGAATGGCGATAGATATTGTAGGCATACGCTATGATGGTCGGGAACTTAGCTATGAGTTCTATGGACTGGCGCATAAGATTGTCACGAGAAATATCATCCGGATTAGGGTCGAAGGTGTACATTTCCAGTACACAACGAGCCAGAATGTTCATGATGTTGCTACCCTCCAAATCTATGATATGCACGATCGTGCGGTGATCAAGAGGCATATTCTCATTGATCAGCTCGCGAAACGCGCTCAACTCCTCTTCGTCGGGCAGATTGCCGGAGAGAAGCAGATAAGCGATTTCCTCAAATCCGAATCGTTTCTCTTTCAGCAATGGAGAGACAAGATCGTCGAGTTCATAGCCACGATAATAGAGTCGTCCCGGGCACGGGCGCAACGAACCGTCATCATTGCGCTCATAGCCAACGACATTACCGATATTTGTCAGACCAACAAGTACTCCGGTGCCGTCCTCATTGCGCAATCCACGTTTCACACCATACTTAGTAAAAGCCTCACGAGGGATTTTGCAAGAGTTCTTCACCTCATCGCTCAACTTGTATATCAGATATTCCTTTCTCATAGCATCGTAACTTTTAGCTTACTTCAAAATACCTTTGATGACAGCGTCACCGAATTCTCTTGTGCCCAACGATTTTCCATCGGTCATCATCCGCGCGAGGTCGGCCGTAGCCGTGTGGTTGCGATAAAGCTCTGCCAAGCTCTGCTCGATGGCCTGTCCGGCCTCTTTCCATCCGATATAGTCGAGCATCATCACAGCAGAAAGCAGAAGACTTGACGGATTGACAATATTCTTTCCAGCTATGTCAGGGGCAATTCCGTGTGTAGCTTCAAAGATGGCGTGTCCTGTCTGATAATTGATGTTGCCTCCAGGCGCAATGCCGATACCGCCCACTTGAGCTGCCAGCATATCTGAGACATAGTCACCATTGAGATTCATCGTTGCTATGACACTATAATCCTGTGGCTTCAGCAAAGCATTCTGCAAGAATGCATCACAGATACAGTCTTTTATGACCAGACGACCAGACTTCAAGGCCTCGCCATACTCTCGCTCTGCCAACTCATATCCCCACTTTTTGAATCCGCCCTCTGTGAACTTCATGATGTTGCCCTTGTGTACGAGAGTGACGGATGGAAGATGATGAGACAAGGCATACTCTATGGCAGCACGAATCAAGCGTTCAGATCCTTCACGGCTGACTGGTTTCACACCAAATCCCGAAGTCTCTGGGAAACGAACCTTTCTGACCCCCATCTCATCGTGAAGGAAACGATAGAACTTACGGGCATCGTCCGAACCTGCTTCCCATTCTATTCCTGCATAGATATCTTCTGTATTCTCACGGAAGATGCACATATCCACCTTCTCTGGATGTTTCACTGGACTCTCGATACCCTCAAACCAACGAACCGGACGCTGACAAACGTAGAGATCCAGGCCCTGACGAAGCGCCACATTCAAACTGCGGATTCCGCCTCCTACCGGAGTCATCAAAGGCCCTTTGATACCGACAAGACACTCCCGGAAAGCATCCATCGTTGCTTGGGGTAGCCACTCGCCGACCTGCTCATGAGCTTTTCCACCAGCAAGAACTTCTTTCCATTCTATTTTGCGTTTGCCACCATAGCATTTCTCCACAGCAGCATCAACGGTTTGTCGCATGACGGGAGTTATTTCCTGACCTACACCATCACCTTCTATAAAGGGGATCGTTGGGGTGTCGGGGACAACGAGCACCCCCTTTTGCTTGCTAATTTCCATGATTGTATCCTGTTTATGATTTTAAAAGGTTATTCAGTGCTGAACCCGCTTTAAACCACTCGATCTGTATATGATTATAGGTATGCGAGACTTGAAAACTATCTTTGGTGCCATCGGCATGCGACAAAGTGACTGTCAGAGGCTGGCCCGGAGCAAAGTGATTGAGTCCGGTCACAGAGATACGGTCGTCTTCACGCACCTTGTCATAGTCGTCCTTATTGATAAAGGTCAACGCCAACATTCCTTGTTTTTTCAGGTTGGTCTCATGAATACGTGCAAAACTCTTGGCCAGTACGACCTTCACATTTAAGAAACGAGGCTCCATGGCAGCATGTTCACGCGATGATCCTTCACCATAGTTGTCCTCTGCAACAATGATACTTCCCAATCCATGGGTTTTATAGTCTTTCGCTGCAGCTGAAACAGCCTTGTACTGACCATCTATCTGATCTTTGACCTTATTGCTCTCATCATTGAATGCATTGACGGCACCCATCAGCAAGTTGTCAGAAATGTGTTCAAGATGCCCACGGAAGCGAAGCCATGGACCCGCCATCGAAATATGGTCTGTCGTGCATTTCCCTTTTACCTTGATCAGCAAAGGCATGTTCTGCAAGTCCTTGCCATCCCAGGCTGGGAAAGGTTGAAGACGCTGCAGACGTTGGGACTCAGGAGAGATCACAACCTCTACATTGCGATGCTGGGCAGGAGGCACAAACAGTCCTTCCTCTTCCATCGTGGCAATGGCATCCGCAGCTTTTCCACAAGTAAAGCCCTGAGGCGGAAAGACAAAGCCCTGCGGTTCTCTCAGCATGACTTTTTCTCCTTCGCTATTAACCAAATAGTCAGTAGCTGGATTGAAATCCAGTTTTCCTGCCAGTGCCAACGCCACCGTCATTTCTGGAGAGCCGATGAATGCATAGGTATTGGGATTACCGTCAGCACGTCTGCGGAAGTTACGATTAAAAGAGGTCACAATGGCATTTTTGCGGTTGTTATCTTCCGTATGACGTTTCCATTGCCCAATGCATGGCCCACAGGCATTGGCCATGATGATGCCGCCAATCGCCCGGAAGTCATCCAGGATGCCGTCTCTCTCTGCTGTGCAGCGAATCTGCTCCGAACCAGGGCACACGATAAGCTGGGCCTTTACCTTCAAGTGCAAGGCCAATGCTTGCCGTGCAATGGAAGCGGCACGGGACAGATCCTGATAAGAAGAGTTTGTACACGAACCGATCAGAGCCACCTCCACGGTCATCGGGTAGTCATTGGCCGGACCTTTTTCACGCATCTGAGAGATAGGAGTAGCAGCATCTGGCGTAAACGGACCATTGAGATGAGGCTCTATCTGAGACAGATCAAGATCGATAACCTGGTCGTAGTACATTTCCGGATGCAGTTCCACGTCAGCATCTGCCTTCAGATCGATTGCGTGCTGACGGGCGTAAGCCGCAACTTGTTCACGTCCGGTCTGACACAGATATTCATCAGCATTGTCATCATAAGGGAACAGCGAGCAGGTGGCGCCCAGCTCAGCCCCCATATTGCATATCGTTGCCTTGCCTGTGGTGGACAGGCTCTTCGTGCCTTCGCCGAAATATTCCATAATTGCATTGGTACCTCCCTTGGTTGACAACAATCCTAGAATCTCCAAGATAACGTCCTTGGGTGCAGCCCATCCTTGCAACTGTCCATGAAGACGCACACCGATGATGCGCGGCATTCGTAACTCCCATGGCTGTCCTGTGAGAACATCAACGGCATCAGCACCGCCTACGCCAATGGCAGCCATGCCCAAGCCACCTGCATTAGGTGTGTGCGAGTCAGTTCCGATCATCATGCCACCGGGAAATGCATAATTCTCCAAAACCACCTGATGAATGATGCCGGCTCCTGGTCCCCAAAAGCCTATTCCGTATTTTGCTGAAGCAGAGCGCAGAAAATCATAGACCTCCTGATTTTCCTTGCAGGCAATGCCTAGATCCTGGTGCGCTCCTTCATCCGCACGAATCAGGTGATCACAATGCACGGATGCTGGCACGGCCACATGGTCTCTGCCCGCATTCATGAACTGCAGCAGTGCCATCTGTGCCGTGGCATCTTGCATTGCAACTCGGTTGGGACGAAAATCGGCGTAGTCTGCACCCCGCCTGAGAGGTTTCAACGATGCTTCATCATAAAGATGAGTATAGAGTATTTTTTCTGCATAAGTCAACGGACGCTTGATGACCCCTCTTACCATAGAAATCTTTGAGGAATAAGCAGCATAAAACTGCTTCACCATTTCGATATCCAACATAGAAATCCCTTTATTGATTAAACTTTTTGCAAATATAGTAATTTTTATTTGAATTGATACTATATTTGAATAAAAATTAATCAAAATGAAAGGAAATTCTATTTAAATTCAATCTTATAGCCGTTATACACGTTTATATCTACGGCGCCGTGTATTCCGTCCACTCGTCCGTCAGGAGCCAGCTGCCATATTTTCAACTTGATATCGGGTTTATATTCCCCATAGCGTGCGATCCACACTGGGTAGCCATGCTTGATGTCTGGGGCTGAGTCGAGATAGCGATTGACAAAGGTCTGACTGATATAGAGGATCGGGCGCTTACCTGTCCGATGCTCTACAGTGCGCAGCCACGCTCTCACGTTCTGCCACATTCTCGTCACCCCACCCAACTTCCGAATCTGACTGGGCAGCAGTTCCAAATCGAGAACAGGAGGCAAATCATTCTGAGCCACCTTGCTGTTGGACAGGAAAAAGGCAGCCTGCTGACTACCAGACGAACGATGAGTGAAATAATGGTAGGTACCGGTAGCATAGCCATGCTTGCGAGAGGCTGCATAATCTGCGTGGTAGTAGGGATTGAGCATGGAACTCCCCTCTGTGGACTTAATGAAAATAAAGGATATCTTATAATTCACATGTCCACTCACATTTTTCTTTGACAATGTACCCAGATGGGTGATTCTTAGCCGTGACCAGTCGATGGCGTAATGATGCTTTCCCTTTACATGTTGGTACTTCGACAGATCAATACCGTAAAGACGGGAAGAATTGTAATTCAGACGTTCGCCTTTGTATACATCGTCTTTCCACTCTCCTACTCTGAAATAACGATGCTGGCTCGAAAAGCCAAATCCTCTACGGCTACCTTTTAGCCAAAAGCCCTCATACACCGTTCCCTGAGGATCCACCAAAGTACCGTAACCATTAGCTTGAAAATGACGGTTGAAATCTCCAGTATAGACACCGGTCGTATCACGACGCACGCCTGTCGTCAGCGTGTCGTGACTCCATACGCCATCAATCCGATGTCCCAGCGAGTCCAATGTCCAACCTCTTCCTTGGCGCAGACCATTCTTCCAGATACCACTATATAATATGGAGTCTCCCTTGTACAAAGTACCCAGGCCATCGGGCTTGCCATGAAAAACCTGACCTTGATAGCTCACTCCCTGCCATGAGATCCTCGACACGTCGTCGGTCTTGATGGTGCATCCGCCAAACAGAAGGATGGATACAAACAAAGAGAGAGAGAAGGCAAAGCTCGAACTAAAAGAGAATTTCATAATGCGCCTCCCTCGTCAACTAAACCAACAAAACGTCCATGGAGCGTAAAGACAGCTGTGCCTAACTGTGAAAAAGCATGTGCCACACTTATTTGATGTCCCCGCTCATATTCTCCACGAGCCAAAATGGTATGATCCTTCCTGCGATTGTCAGCTGGTGACAGCGTCACTGTTATCACCTCTTTATGACGTGAGACACCCCAAGGCACATTTTTCACTGCTCTACACCCCCAGGGGATGACAGACTTGTCCGTATGTACAATAACCGGAAGACTGAAACTGTCTGCAGGCACACGCAGTTGGTGACAGGAACGATGATGCAGAAGTCCCTTGTCATCATACCAGGAAACAGTGTAACAGCATCGATACAAAAAAGATAAATGCTTTTTCGCCAACTTCTCTGTCGCAGCACTCAGTTTTTTCAAAGAGTCGAGCTGGTGCTCTTGCCATTCGCTATAGGCGGCGATGCGGTTGTATCCCTCATCTTGGACATTGTGGCAGCGAAGATAGTATTCCAACTCCTTCCGGACTCTCACACTACGCTTCAAGGCAACGGTCAAGGAGTCCTGCTGACGGCGCAGGACTGTATCAGGCTGCATCCGACAAAATGGAGAAGAAGATCCGGCCAACAATGTCAGTACTCGCCCATCACAACTCGGCCACCACCAATGACGGTTGATCCACACACCTTGTTGATGAACGGGCATTACTTGTATATCAGCCACGTGCCGCCCATCACTCAAGCAGAGCGTCATCGTTCCATCCAACATACAAACCGACTTACGCATGTCGCTCTCCGTAGCTGGCAATGCCATGCATGTGAGCCAAAACAGCAACAACAGCGGAAGACTCACTCCTATATAGATTCTCCACCTTACAATGAAAGGTATGATCCTTCTCCTCATCATTACTTCGAATACATTTCTCCAAATAGTACTGCAAAGTTACAAAAAAAACATATAACTTCGCAGGAAACAGTTGGATCAATTATTCTGCCTCATCCCAAAGATGATCGGCTTCCTCGATTTCATCCTCGTCAAACCACCTCGAGAGTTTGTCATAGGCACGCTGCTTCACCTCTTCCGTCAGATCACCTTTGATTTTACGCAGCACATACAACAGCACAGCAACATCATCACCCAAACCAGCAATCGGGATAGCATCAGGTATCACATCTAAAGGACTGATCAGATAACCCAGCGCCCCGATGATGATTGCCTTGTCCCTCAATGGCACATTTTTGCTTTGAAGCGTGTAATAGAGGATCAGAGCTGCATAGACAAGCTTGGCACCGGCCCGTTTGGCAATATGAGAAATCTTCTCGACAAACCCCGTGGCAGAGTATTTGTCGCTGTACTTCATGAAATCTGGCAACTGTAAATCTTTCATATCGTTTTCGTGTTGATGTATTGGTTAACGGCTTCAGCATAATGCGCACAAGCGCTTTGTTCTCTCTTCAGATGCGACAATCTGTAATGGGTCACCAACATCCTCACTCCCTTGGCAATGAGAGCCAGGGCCAGTCCCATCGCGATTCCTACGACCAAAGAATTGTCGCCCCATGGCAGACTCTGTTCAGGGAAAGCACTCAAGACGATCACCGGCATCACTACAATGATGCCATAGAGAGTCAGCTGCTGACGCTGGGTGCCTTCGCTATCAAGAATGTCCTGATAGGCCGAAAGAAAATCGTCCAATCCTTCACGAGCCACTCCGTAGTGCTCCATCTGGGGGAAGCCTTCTTCGTCTCCATGATGCTCTATGATCTGAGCGATACGATGCTCATAATCGTCAAGTATATTAGGTTCCAAATCCTTCATAAGCGATATAAGCTATTAATAAGGTTGATATATGAAAAGAGCTGCCGACGGACCATGCATCGCAACTCTGTGTGATAACAGAGTTTTCCTACTAATATTGTATGGTTGACAAAAAAAATAAGGCAGTGCTCTGATAAGCCGGGTTTCGTAACCGTCAGTTTCTAAGGAAAGAGACGGCGCTCTGTCATTTATCTAGATAATGAGTCACCCCATCACTCAAGCGTTCTACCCTCCATCGTTGCCATCTAGGTAGCATCGGGCGGACAACCCTGACATGACGATGGTATACATGAACTTGCAGCCTTCAGACGGCACAGCCCGACGATCACCCGTCGGCTGGTGGTCTCTTACACCACCTTCTCACCCTTGCCACCCCGAGGGACGGCGGTTGTTTTCTTCTGCCTACACCTACTGTCGCCAATAGCTTCTAGTTTCGGAAGTGAAGTGTCCTATGCTGCCCGGACTTTCCTCTCGCATCTGTAGCGATGCCAGCGACGAGCCGGAGCACTGCCTTACAACTTGCAAAAGTAGCAAATAATATTCAAACTGCCAACCTGTTGATTAATATTTTGTAAGTTTTTAAAGGAATGTAAAATCAAGTTTTATTCTACTTAATAGCAGTTAAGTGAAAAAATGAATGTGTTAAAGTCAGATAAAGTAATAGGACAAAATGACAGTCATTCATCTTTTGATGCTATATTTGCACATGAATGAACGAAAGTTGACAACTCTCTATCATATATAAAGAGCTCTGGTCATCAGATAGAAATAAAGAAATAATAAACATAAACCATTGAAAGAATGAAAAAGTATTCTAGTTATTTGCTTGCAGGGCTTTGTTCCTTAGCTTTGACCCTGCCTGTAGGTGAGTATGCCAATGCGGCGGCAGCAACCAACAAGGTTGAGATAGCCGGACAGCCAGTGGATCTGACCTACGCTGCCGAAAAGGCATTGCCAGCCGTCGTTTACATCAAATACGTGCAAAACTCCAAGACGAAGACGGTGGAGGTACAGAATGACCCCTTCTCTGACTTCTTTGATCCCTTCGGCTTCTTCGGCAATCCGAACGATGGCAACGGGGGCGTGCAAAAAAGACAGATCAGAACACCCAAACAGGAGGCTACGGGCTCCGGCGTAATCATCAGCCCTGACGGATACATTGTCACCAACAACCATGTGGTCAATGGAGCTGACGAACTGACCGTTACGCTCGAAGACAACAGAGAGTTCAATGCCCGCATCATCGGCACCGACCCGACCACAGACCTTGCACTGATCAAGATCGATGGCAAGAACCTGCCCACACTTCCTATCGGCAACTCCGACAATCTGAAAGTCGGCGAATGGGTCATCGCAGTGGGTAACCCCTTTGGACTGAACAACACCGTCACTGCGGGCATCATCAGTGCCAAGGCACGCACGCTCGGAGCCAACGGTGTGGAGAGCTTCATACAAACTGATGCCGCCATCAACAAGGGCAACTCCGGTGGCGCCCTCGTCAACACCAAAGGCGAGCTCGTTGGCATCAACGCCATGCTCTTCTCTGAGACCGGTTCCTATGCAGGTTATGGCTTTGCCATCCCTACTGCCATTATGACAAAGGTAATCGATGACTTGAAGAAATATGGTACTGTGCAGCGTGCTTATCTGGGCATCCAGGGACAAGACGTTCTCAACTATGTCAACAACTTAAAGGATCAGAACAAAGACGTTCCTGATCTGGGAACCGTAGACGGTGTCTATGTTGCTAAGGTTGAGGACAACAGTGCTGCCTCTGCTGCCGGAATCACCAAAGGCGATGTCATCGTCGGCGTTGACGGTAAAAACATCACAAAGATGGCCGAACTGCAAGAAGTCATCAACAGCAAGCATCCCGGCGACAAGCTCTCCATCACATGGCTCCACAATAAGAAGAGAATGAGCAAGACCGTCACCGTCAAGAATATGCAAGGCAACACCAAGGTCATTAAGACTGCCGACCTGGATGTACTCGGTGCCAAGGTTATTCCTGTCAGCGCTGAGCTCAAGAAGCAATTGGGCATCAGCTATGGCTTGCAGGTGAAGGATGTCAAGAACGGAGCCTTCAAAGACGGCGGTATCAGCAATGGATTCATCATCCTGACTGTCAATGACAAGCCGATGAAGACGATCTCTGATCTCCAGGAGGCTGTCAAGGACGCTTCGACAAGCAAGAATCCAGTGTTGTTCATCACCGGCGAATGGCCATCCGGTAAGACAGACTACAAGGCTGTGAATATCGGCACTGACAAATAAATCTGGAAAGGGCATCTCTCAAGAGTATGCACTTGATATATTAAAAAAGGTGTATGGGTTTGTTCCATACACCTTTTTTTTGTATCTTTGCAGGCATATCCATGAGGAAAGTCAATCAGATCAAATAGAAGAAATATGAAGATAGATATCAAAAGATGCCTGATGGCAGCTTGTACCATGTTTTTCACATTGGCCGCCACCGCTGCCAACACGCCGAAAACCATCTACGTCTATGGTTTCGCTGCCTCATTCAACGACTCTACCGTCTATTTTACAGAATTGCAGCAACTCGACTCTGCCTATATCGACTCCAAGACAAAATTTCTATATGGCAGAGAGAACTATTCCTATCAGTTTCAAGACTATCTTGATCAGCAGGGATGGAAGCATGCTGTATGCGTGACATCATACGGACTGACAAAAAAAGAGGCTGAGAAGAAATTTTTCAATCTGAGAAAAAAATATGTAGACAAGGGAAAATTCGATATCAAATATCTCAAGTCCAGCGATTTCTCCTTCCAAGCCATCAAGCCTGAAGATAATTAAGTATCGTGGAACAGCCGATTCCTTCCCACCCGACGACGTCACATTACTTTGAAATCGCTGATTTTCAATGTGCCATCAACTTTTCTTCAACAGATGGCAACACGATAGAGTTGCTGCCATCCCTGAGACCGTTTATGACAAAACCACAAGAAGGGAATAACCTCTTGTTCACTCTTGGGGTTGACAACAGTGTCAGACCATGGCCAAAAGAACAGCGTGAGCGCATTCGTGTCTTTGACACGGGAAACGGTCATACGATTGTTGACCTCCTCGACAATGGGGGCTATCAGTATATCATCAAAGACATTCATGGACAGGATTGTTGCCTGCTCATTACCAATAAAGATTTCTCTCACTGCCAGTGCGCGCTGAATGGCACCCCTGCCATGCGCCGTTTTGGATTGAACAATGCGCTGATGCTTGTATTTGCTTTTGCCGCAGCGCGACATGAGACCTTGCTCATCCATGCTTCTGTGGTAAGAAATCAGGGATGGGGCTATCCTTTTATTGCAAAGAGTGGAACGGGGAAATCAACCCATGTCAGTATGTGGCTGCGCTACCTATCCGGTTGCGACCTGATCAATGACGATAATCCCGTCATCAGGGTCATGGGTGACGATGTTTTTATCTATGGATCGCCCTGGAGTGGGAAAACACCTTGTTACAGAAAAGCAAAAGCACGGTTAGGAGCTGTCACTCGTATAGACAGAGCCAGCAAAAACTCGATAGAGAGGCTCTCTCCCACAGAGGCCTTTGCCGCATTCCTCCCCGCTTGCTCCTCAATGAAATGGGACACAGACATCTATGATCATCTTTGTGACACGATAGGAAAGGTCATCGAGTACACATCTGTTTACACATTGCACTGCCTTCCCAACCGAGAAGCGGCAGAGATTTGTTTTCAAAATATTCACCACGACTGAACATGGAAGAGATGCGTTTCCCCAATGCCATGTTACTGCCAGAGATTGTCAGACTGCTCAACGAGGGGCATACGGTCACACTTCGCCTACGTGGCTTCTCAATGAGACCGTTTCTTGAAGACGACCGGGATAAAGCTCTGATGACCAAGGCTGTCAATCCCAAAGCAGGTGACCCCGTACTTGCAGAAATAGCTCCCGGTCGCTTTGTCCTCCATCGCATCATCCGCATAGAAAATGACGATGTGACATTGCGTGGAGATGGAAACATGCTTACTGAGCACTGCCATTTAGAGGATATAAAAGCATCCGTCATCGGGTTCTATAGAAAAGGAGGTAACAAACTCGACCGTATCGACAGCTGGAAATGGAAGACATATTCATGGATATGGACTCGACTCTTCCCTATCAGAAGATATTTACTTGCTGTCTACAGAAGGATATGGCTCCCACTCTTCGGTGCGATCTAATTCAGGCTACCGGCGCATCAATACATTGAAGGAATGACAAAAGCCATCATTAACATCCAACAAAGAATATGAAAGCGAAAAAAGGATTTCATCTGAGAAAAGTATGCGGTCAAAACATCATCGTTGCGGAAGGTAAAGAAAACATAGACTTCTGTTCCATCATCAGCATGAACGAAAGCGCGGCGTTGTTGTGGAACGAGATTCAAGACAAAGACTTCACAGTAGAAACACTCGCCGAGATACTGATGGATCACTATCAGATTGATGACCACACACCACTGCCTCATTCCCAAGCACTTGCAGACGCAGAAAGTACGATTGCGGAATGGAAAAAAGCCGGTATCATCGAACCGTAAATCAGTAGTTATTACTTGCTGGGACGGCCGTCACATGTCCTCAGCAAAAAAGGATCTTCGTGCCAGACCCGTGTTTGCTTCGTTTAGAAACAGAGACACAGACGGATCGTGAGAGCACATAAAGCGCCAAGGGGTCCCAAAGATTTTTCAAAAAAAAACGGGAAATATGAAAGGAATTGCTTATCTTTGTATGATCCATATAAAGGAATAGCAACATGAACGCAATAGGTATTAATAAGAGGCTGATGAATGCAGCATCCAAGGAGTTTTTCCACCTCTTTCTCTGCCTGCTGACAGTCTTTGGCGTACCCTCTATCGCCTCCGGCCAGACAGCAACAAAGACGATCAACTTGGTCAACCTATTCTCTGCCTCAGACTTCAAGGGCGCACCGACAGCGACAAAGACTGTCGATGGTTTCACGATCATCCTCGACTATGCGTCGTGGGATGCCACACACCAGGCGGTGAAGATTTCCAATGGTGCCATCACCATCAACGGCCAGCAGAAGACCGACACTCAAAAGGCTTATCTTTTTAACCAGATTGTCTTCGACAAACTGGGCACCTTCAACCAAAAGCAGGTCGACTCCATCATCCCTAACCGAGGCAGCCTCACAGCCAATGCCAGCAATCCAGAGGAAGTGACCTGGAAGATGGACAATGGTGACATCGCTGTGCCCGGATATAATCATTCCCTGAGAATGACCGTAAAGGGTGACCTCTACCTCGACAATACAGCGGGAAGCATGACGGTTTCTTATATCGAGAGCGATGTCAAGACGCCTTATATCCGACTGTCGGGAAGCTACTTCGAGCAGTCCATCCTGCAAAAGACATTCCGGAAGACGCCTACCTACGCGATCTATGGCGACCCAGAGATGAAGCAGAACATCACCTCCGACTTCGCCGTGAACTTCTATTTCGGCAAGGCTGCCGACCTGACCCCCGATGCCATACAGACGACGGATGCCGTCACCGGTAGTGTAGTGACCAAACTCTATGGACGAGTCACCATCGGCGACACACCGGGTGATGCCATCGTCATGATACGCGCCACACCCTATGACAACAATTACAAAACGGTCTACGGCGCATATATCATCCATATCCCACAAATACAGCCACAGGTCGCCTTCAGCCAGGATACCATCAAAGCTTATTTGGGGACGGAGATCGCCATGCCGAAAGTTGCTATCGGCGACGGTGCCGGTAACAACATCACCAGTAACTATACCGTAGCTGTCGAGGCCAAGGCGACCAGTGGCAGCACAGCTCCCGATGGCACGCTCTTCAGCTATGTCGACAACACCAAGCAGCAGATCATCAAACTGAAGAGTGAGGGCTCTTTCGCCTTCCACTACACGTTCACGCCTACCAATGCCACGAAGTTCAACAGCTACCAGCAGGACGTGCCCGTGACAATCATCAAGCCATCGGGAATCATCCCGACTACAACGAGCTTTCCCCACGAGGAACACACCATCAAGCTCACCGACACCCAAGTGAAACTCGATACAGCCATCGTTCGCGATGACTTAGGGAATGATGTCACAAGTTGTTTCAAAATAGCGCTCACCAAGAAGAGCGATCCTAACAACATCTGTGGGAATATCTGGACGAGTTCAAACAGAGCAAATGACTGGACCATGCAGACCAATGGCACCGTTCAGGGCACTGTCGTCTTCAATGTCACAGCCACGCCGGACAATGCTTGGGGCCATGACTATTCAACGATCTTCACGGGCAGTTCCACTACCCTCAGCTACTCCACAGCCACCCGTCATGCACGACTGATTGTCACACCTAACAACTTCACGACTTATGTCAAAGGCTATATCGATGAAGACAACCAACCGACCCTGCAAAACGACTACGAAGGTGCAGAAGTCAGTGGAGAATATTTAGTAAGAGTACCTCTGTCTGCTGAGCCCAGCGCAACGACCTACGAGAATACTTTTAATCCGGATTCCATCGTCACAGACAAGAATGGCGTGAAATGGGCATGTTTCAACTACACGAAGCTAAAATACAATAAATCTGCAAGCAACTGGAGATTGTCCTTTGGCAAGGCCGTCTCCAACACCGATATCATCTTTGTTTTCCATCCATGGGACCAAACCCATTATGGCGATGTGAGCGCGGTGATGCACCTCACCGTCCTCGACAAGATCACGCCCCGGCTGACCTTCTCGTCCGACAGTTGCGTGGCCAATGTGGGGAAACCTTTTGAAGAACCGACACTGACGATTACTGATGCCAACGGCAAGGACATCTCCTCGCATTTCACACTAAACTATACCATTGAGCAACACGATGGCAGCAAGGCTACTATTGATGCGTCAACAGGTAGAGTGAACATAGGCGATGACCAGAGCTATGCCATCATCACAGTGACGGCCACACCGAAGACCACTGATGACGCCGAGGTCTATAATAACGGGTCGGCTTCATATTATCTGAGAATATGGTACAAGTCGGATGCTACATGGAACTATCAAATCACGGAAGGTGAAGACACCTATTACTATAATTACGACGACACCAGCGGCGAAGTCAGCGTCACACCCTCTGATGCAGGATTGCTCACTTTCACTGCATCCGGAAAAATGGAGGCTGGTACCAGCATCGCCGGTGTACCAGGACTGGTCATCACCTTCGGCAAAGAAGGCGAAAAGAGTTTCACGGTAACAAACAACGGCGACGGTACTTTCTATGCCGCCGCTAAGGAGGTAAAGTTTGCAGGTAACGACATGACCACACCGGTTGGCGGTACCTTCTATCAACTCCAGCCAAAGGTCAACGGCTATGTCACCGTCAAAGCCAACTACTTGAAAGACAACGTGGTCGTCCTGCGATGGGTTAAGGAAGACGGTACTTACGAAGACGACGAGCATGTTGCCACAGCCGACGGCGTAGCCAGCCACACTTTCAGATACCCGCTCTTCGCCGGTCAGACCTATTATCTCTTCAACATGGGTAATGGTTCGTCTAACGACGGACTCGAACTCTATGGACTCAACTATCAGCCGGCCTGGCTGATGACCCGATACGATACCAAGGGCTACACGAGGACCAAGATTTATATCGGCAGCTATACGGGTCATCTGCCCTTCCTGATGACACAGGCCAACAAAAACGTCACCTTCTCCACAGAGTATGCACAAGAGACCGATGCACAAAAGGAGGAAAAACCGGAATATCTTGTCGTAGGCGCCAACAGCCGTATTACCATCAACAGTGCAGCCAATGTGGACAAGGCTGCCATCGATAACCATCGATTGGTCAACAATCCGGGTATCGGTGTACTGGCTTCGGTGAGCTCTCCCGAGACAAAAGCCGACGGATCGTCCAAGGCTGTCAAGCACGCCATCATGGCCGTCCGTCTCTCCGGTCTGCCCGTCTACATCGTCCAGGAGGGCGAGACTCCTTATGTAGGCAAGGTGGTCACCACTACTCCGAAGACCAATATCACGATGACCTATGGCGGATGGAGCAACTACTATCTGGCCAACCCGCAAAAGGGAACCTATGGCATCGACTCTTGGAAGGTGGCCAAGATGGACTCCGTGGGAGCCAACGACCGCATCTTCGCCGGATTCCCTGACTACACAGGTGGCGGCATGAACGCCAAACACGAGAACGTCTACCGCAACACAGGCAACTATCTGCCTTCGGCACCGAGCACGTGGGATGTGCCCTGCCGCGGCGCCTACGTCAAGTTTGAGCCTACCTCCAACGGCCGCCTCAACGTCTATATCCTGCAAAACGGATGCTGCCAGTACTCGGGCAACCCGCGCGACATCGACCCCAATGTGGATGGCTCCTATTCGGTAAAAGTGAAATGGACGCCTTATTACCTCGTTGACGAGACGGGCAAGGCTGTGGACTTCACAGAAGAGAACGGTACGTCCAATGCCATTGCCTTGGAGGAAGAAGACTTGAACTCACTCGGTCCCACCACGAAAGGCATCTACCGCGCCAACTATAACGAGGAGAAGGTAGGCAGCCAGACGATCAACTGGGACTTCAGCGACATGGGCACTGACGCAAAAGGCAACACTACCCTCACCAATGAACGCATCAATACCATCATCGACAACTGGAAAAGCCACAAAAAGGGTGAGCGCGAGACGGTGTTCTCCAACACAGAAGGTGCCCACCAGATTATCTCCAAGGCTTACGTCCGCTATACATTTGATGTGCAGGCAGGAAAGACCTACTTTCTCTTCTCCAACGTATCGAAGCTGGGTCTCTGCGGTTTCTCTTATACCGAGGACGAGCATCAAACCACGCAAGAGATACAGCTGCCCGAAGAGGGCGATGCTACTCCGGCTACCTATAAAGGCACTTTCGTCAGAGTGAAAGTGCCCAACAACTACACCAAGGGTAAGTGGTCGAGTCTATGCGTGCCGTTTAGCATGACAGAAAGTCAGTTCAAGCGCACCTTTGGCCGCCGCGCCCGTCTCATCGCCTTCGACGATGTGCGCAACGACAGCGTACTCTTCACCCGCCATTACTACCAGTTCGTGGTGGCCGGCCGACCTTATTTTGTCTATCCCGACAGCACCTTGACGCATGGCTTCACTGTTGACAGCGTCTACATGGGCAAGCAGGCCTCGCCGTCAGACTACTACTTCACCGCTCCCGACAACAGCGACTACACAGCCAAAGGAATCTTCGCCAAGACGCCTCTCAACCAAGGTTCGCTCGTCGTCGTGGGCAGCAATGGCGAGCAGGATGGCGGCGGCAAACTCTATACGGTCGGCAGCGAGCCTGCCAACCTGTCGGCTTATCACGCCTATGTTGACTTCACCGGCACGACATCGTCAACGGGAGCCAAAGCGTTCTTCTCTTCCTATGACGGCAAGGAGCATGGCAGCATCGGTGGAAGCGGCACGGCGACAAGCATTGAGGGAATCACGGAGCTCAGCACCGAAGGCAACAAAAAAGCGACCGCCTCACAAGGAGACGGCCGCGTGTATAGTCTCAGCGGACAATGTGTCGGAGAGAGTCCTGAAGCCCTCACCCGACTGCCCAAAGGGGTGTATATTGTCAACGGTGAAAAGGTGATTGTCAGATAGCGGGCTAAACATTCGGCTAAAGCCCAGAACGAACCGCAGGCTTGGCGGCATCGATGTCGCCACCATTCCATGTTCCACCCCACTCGATGGCCGAGCCGCCGGTATAGTCCTCGCTCTGGTCGGGATCATCGGGTGCACCGGGGGTGATGTAGATATAGAGCCGGTTTTCTTTCGTCAAGTCTTTCAGCTTCAGCGTATAGTAATAAGCGGTACCTATTTTCCAGGTGCCTGCGGCTTGTGTGCCACTCATCGTGATGATGGCATAGCCCACGATCGGACTGTCTTTGCCAACGGGGGTGGCCAGCACCTCTACCCGTAGACTCACGTCACTGTTGTTCTGTGGCAACAGCAACAGCCGGCAGGGAATCTCGCTGGTGGCATCGTCAGTGATGTTGTCCACCTGCACCGAGTCGTTGTCGGTAGCTGGCTTCACATCCCAAGCATAAGAGGTTGTGCCCGTCGCCTTGTCATACGACGGCGTCAGAGTTCCTGCTTTTGCCACTTTCCTCAATGAGATGGACGACACATGAAAGGCGCTGTAACCGGTCGGCAGTGTCTTCGTGTCGATGTTGAAGACTACCTGCGCCAAGAGATGATGCATAGGCAGCGATACCGTGTCGCTGGCCGCCGAACCTGATAAGTTGGTGGCGTGAGTGAGGTTGGTGCGCAAGTCCGACATCATGAAGTCCACCTGTTCACTGCTCTTGTCCTGGGTGGTAAACGCAAAAGTCCCCATGCCCGTCCCCGGCGCCACAGTCGGCACGATACCCGTCGTCGACACTGTCGTCGAACTGCCCGCAGTGGTGGGCGTCGCCTCATAAGGATAGTAAGCGAAGAAGGCCAGACGATAAGTGTTCTCCTGTGGCCAATAAGCCAAGGGGGAATAAGAGAAAATGGTATGGCCATAGGCATTGAGGCCCTCGCTGACCATACGCCGGTTATACATGAAGTTGGCCGTGTCGGTCACGGCCCAGTCCTGCCCATAGGGATACTGATAGCCAAAGACACCCAACGCCTGACCCGTGGGTATCCCTGTTTGCTTCGTCGCATAACACCACTCAGCAGCGCGCGTTTTTGCGAAGCCCGTCTTCGCCTCAGCCTTCGTTGCTCTACCAAAGGTTTTCAAAGTGTCGGACAAAGCACCAAAGCGCATCAGCACCGATCGGTCGGGCGATACGCCGCCCCCGTTATCAGCACTTTCATTGCCACAGGCCGCAAACATCATTACGGACAAGATGCCTACACCTATTTTATATATCTCTTTTCTCATCATTCAACATTCATCACTCATCACTCAACATTCATCATTCTCTCTCCGGCCTCACATATCCCCCATAGGACGCATTGGCATTACAATAAGGATCTACCGACTCAAAATCGCTGCCAATAGACATATATATCGGCGGGTACGACGTGCTCCCCGTCTTATTCAGATACGAGGTCCAATAGATGGAACCCGGTTGTGAGGTCTCCGTACCGTCAAGCCAGTGGATGACGGGGAAGTAGATCGTCGCCCCCTTGCTGTCACTCACCCGGTCACTATAAAAGGCCACACCATATTTGTCGCTGCGCCAGATGTTGGCGGCATTGGTTGCCGACGACTTCGTGCCGTCAGCCGTAAAACCCGTAAAGGCAAAGCTCCGCGGCACGTGGTAGCCCACAGGACACGGGTCATAGATGGTCTTCGTATAACTCGGCTCACGGGCATTGTTCCAGGATATAAGGATATTGTTGATCCAATTGGTGAAGAAAAGTTCTGGATGACTCAGCGAATACTGCATGTGGACCCACGACTTGTTTAACGGTGCCTGCGCCGCCGTTGCCCCTAACAATGGGTCTTTCCTACCCCACTGATAGTATGGGCAGTAGCCTTGGGTACTGGCCTCGTCGTACTGGGCATGCTGATCTATCGTGAACATAGCCGTCTGCCCACCCTGCGCTGTAAGATTATGGACCGGATCGCCGTCGATGGCCTGGGTAAACCGCACGCGTACCCTATGGCGGGGATAATACGTATAGGTGTCGTTTGTTGGCTGCCAGCCGAGGTTGACCGGCATCAAGGCAATCTGCGTACCCTTGGCATTCGTCACCTTTACGTCCTGCATGGTATCCTGTCCAAAGAGGTCCTTGGTATCCAACAGCCAGATATGCCAGCTCCACACGATGGTGCCATTGGCGTCGTAGGCGGCTATCACAGCGTTGCCGCCCGACACACCGGTATTGGGCAGAATCTCAAAAGCCGCTCTTTTCTTCGTGCTCGATGGGGTGAGACCATTTTCATCCGAGACCTTGATCCAGTTTTTATCAGAAGGATTCTTCCAAAGGACAGCTGTTCTTACCACTTGACTTTCAAGCAGCCAGATATTTGTGATATCCTGCCCCTGATAATCCTTCATCCCACTATAGGCCTCCGTGTTGGCAACATGGTTCTTCAGTGCATTGCCATAGACCAGGGGAAAAACATAACGGCCGGGGTGGCTGACGATATAGCAGTTGGCGGTATTGTTCTCCTTATCCCAATCCGTACCGGAGAGAGCCATCCTCGCATTCTGCGAGAGGTCCCACCAACTTGCCGTATTGGTGTAATAATCCTCCGGCAGCACACTCGCATTGATATTTGAAGAATGTGTTCCAGTGACAGTCATAGGCGTGCTGACCTTGAATTTCAAGTCCACCCGATTTTTTCCATCCCCTTCATTGGACGTAAAGACCTGATACCCAGCACTGGATGTGGCAAACTTGTCACAACTGAGCCATGAAGGCATTGTCTTGCTCCATTCGCCCCAGGAGGAAGTATTGTCATCCCACTCCTGGAATTCGGCATAGAGGTCCACACTGTTGCGGTTGCTTCCATCACTTCCTTTGTAGTAGCTGTAGCTCAACATGCTGACCGTCGTCGTGCCTCCAGTGCCTCCCAACTCACTATTAGACGGCGATACGGTGAGGATATATCCTTTGCCTACGGCTGAGGTGCTGATAGTATAAGTATATGTATGTCCCATCTGCCATTTGTCGCCAGCGATACTGGTAGAAAGCGTATAGTTGGATGCCGTGGAGCCTTCTTGTACGGTAATGTCAATGCTGAGTTTGGCACCCGTGGGCACCGTCTGCGGAATCATCATCAGATAAGAACCCTTACCAGAGAGCAAAGAAACATTCTTATTATCGGTCGCGTTGAGCTTTAATCCAGTTGCAGTGAATGAGCCCGTCGTCGAGCCGAGCGTCCAATCACTCTTGGCGAAGTCTGCCTGATTCACCACGCCGCTGAGCGTCACAGAATTGATGGTCACACCCGTTGGCATCTGTCCGATCACGACATCCACCGCTGTCAACAGATGATAGAATTTCATGTCAACGGCAGTACCTGCCACGCGGTTGCTCCCCACAGTCTGCACAGCCGCCAACAGGTCTTTTTGCTTAGAAATGTCAGTGGGAACGGTATAGGTGAACGTCGGCATCGAACCATCGGCTTGCGCTGTCAGGTTCGTGATCTGCTGCGTATCATACGGAGCGAGGGCATAGAACTGTGCGTGGTCGTAACTATCCTCGTCGGGCCAGAGCTTAGTGACAGTCCAGTTTTGGTTTTTCTTTACGTCTTCATCGAGGAACAGTTTCGGCTGGACATCGTTGTCGGAAACAAAGCTGTAGCCCATGACGTGGAACGAGTCATAGAAGTTGTCATCGGTAACCATCTCGCCGCGGGTTGTCGCCGATGTGCTGCCAGTGCGGTGCAGACGGATATCGGAGGCAGACACTTTCGAGACGTAGACAGCATGTCCCTCGACCGTATGGTTGGCGCGTGTGGTCGTGCCATCAATTGCCGTGGCAGTCATCGCTGCTGTGGACACATCAAAGGCAATGCCTCCCTTCTGCTTTCCGCTGTCGAGGAAAGTATCATCCAGACATCCACTTAGCAACTGCACGATGAACATCGATATCAGCAGAGAGAGAAACGACGAACTTCTTTTCATCTTATTTTTCAATAGTTAGGTCTTTGTTGCTCCCGTCGCCCAAGGTCCATGGATAGACCGCGGGGGTAAAGGGCACCGGCTCCTGCCAGTTGTCGGCATCCACCTGGAAGCGAAGCGCACGAAGTCCCACCTTCAGCCTGACATTGTAGGCGCGGCCGGCCACCAGTCCGCCGGCAAACGAGCAGGTGCCGCTGACACGCTGACGACGGGTGAAAGCAAGATGCGGTGGATTGTTATATATCAGATTCTCATCGTAGGAGACAATGGTATAGACCACCGTCACGCGCAGTGCAGCGGACGTAGCGGAGGTAGCGGATGTGGGAATGAGCATCAGCGCTGCCGTAGAGGCATTGCCTGCGGGTGTGGTTACCGGCGAGAGTATATCCACTGCCTGGTCAGTTCCGCCCTCTGCAATCATCGGCAGTCCACCACTCTCTTCTTTCACGGTCTGAAACGAACGCTCATCCGTGACACTCGCTGAGGCTACCTTTTCATTTAACTCAGAGGCGCCTATGGCCACCTTCACTGTGCCCGAAGCCTGTGACCAAAGCGGCACCGAGGCCGTGGTGTTGCACAGCGAGAGTGTGGCAGAGGCGGGTAACCCCGCATCGCCCTCGACGTAGATGGAGTCGATCAGCACCAATGTATTGGCGGCTGCCGTGGCATCTCCGGTAGAAGCATTGTCAACCACATACTCTGCCTGCAAGTTGATCTTAGAGAGCGCATGACGGAAGTAGAACTTCAGCCTCGCACTGACCGACGGTTTGCGAATGTTCAGCCACGGCAATCCTTCGGTCAGCGTGGTTGTCGTGCCATCGGCTGCGGTCCACTGGTTTTCAGTGCTTGGGGGCACAGTAGCCCAGAGCAGGTCTGTGCTGTTCAATGGTGACTCAGCCACCTGGTAGCTGACGGTAGGGTCGCCATAGTTTTTCTTTCCTTCGGAGAAAGTCCGGTCGCCGTTCATGGCGGTCAGCGTTGGGGTCGTCGATGCGGTATAGGGTGCGTAAGCGAAGAAGCTCACCTTGCCATCCGGCCAAAAGACAGTAGGCAGATAGTCCCACGTCTTGGTGCTGCCGTTATACGTCACCTGCTGATTATACATGAAATTGGGTTGCCACGTGGTCTGTCCGGCAGTATAATCAGTCTCGGCGGTCGTAAAGGCAAAGGCGCCAAAGCCCACCTGCTGCAGGTCGGCAGCTGTCTCTATATTATCGTAAGGTGTGGTGGAACCGGCTCGCGTCTCCCCAGCCGTAGAACGGGTAGTGTTGGAAAACGACGAAGCTACGGCCGGTCGCGCAGAACCGGTCGTAGCTTGCGATGTGGTGGAACGAGAGAGATAGGTCTGGAACCCGACAGCCATACGCTCCCCCACGTTGTCAGCAACCTGCTCCTGCGAACATGCGGCAAACGCCATGGACAGCAAACTGCCCTCTATCCACAATATGTAGTTCCTTCTTCTCATTCCCAATCTGTTTTTACATTCTGATATGCCCGTCGGCCTCAGAACAAAAGTGAATGCTCAGCCCATTGCCTTCGTTGGAAAACTGCGACCATGGACTGAGCATGTGTATCTTAGTTATTTGCCACGTTTGCAGGCATGTAGATGACAATCGGGTCTGGGGCTGTGGCTGGGTCTGTGGCTGTGGCTGGGTCTGATGCCGTACCGCTCGTTGTACCGCCAGCGATGGTGTTGGTCCAGTCAGATACAGTAGCTTCGAACTTCACACTGGTCAGACCCAGGTGGATGAGCAAGTTATACTTAGCGTTGTAAGAAACGCTCATCAAGGTCAAATCCTTGTAGAAGCTCTGCTCCACCTCGGTATATCCTTTATGCAAAGACGCATTCTTCGTGCGCACGATGTAGTCAATGCTGATACGGAGAGTATGATCTTTGCCGTCGGGGATGAGCAACAGCGGAGTAGACTCGGTGTAGACACTCTGGGCAGTTGTCGTCACGCCGGCAGGAAGGCTGTTCCAGCCCGTCTCACCATCAGCCACCGAGGCCGGCTCAGCGATAGTGGTTTTCATTGTCTGTGTAGTAGCTCCCTCTGTAGCAGCAGCCTTCGGCGAGTTGATCTCATAATCAATCTTGCCATTATTGTTGGTCGTCCAAACGCCGGTAGCAAGGTTGAGCGTGCCGGAAGTAGGAATGCTGGCATCAGTAGTCATCGTTTTTCCGTCAGCACCGGCCTTTACACTCTCAATCTTAATGCTCTTGACAGTGATCTTGGTATTGCCATCGAGAGTGCCACCGGTCGTAGCGTTGTCAATGTCGGCTACAACCATCAGGCCAGAAGTTTTATTGTCTGTGCCTGCTCCAGTGCCACCGAACTTAGCCAGGGCATGCTTGAAGTTGAACGTCACCTTGCCGCCTACCTTCATCTTGCTAAGGTTGGCATTGACAGCTGCCTTGGCACCACCCCTGAAATCAGTACCATTCTGCGCATTGCCAGTTGTCGTAGTACCATTCGTGCCTGCCGTACCCCAAAGGAGATCAGCGTCAGCGCCATTGGCACCAAGCGTGTAGCTCACAGTAGGATCGCCTGGGATAGAATTGCTTGACAAGGCTGTAATACCCTTATCACCAAATGTCTCTTTGTAAGGAGCGTAAGCGAAGAAACTTAAATACTGAGTATTCTCTCCAGGAGTCGCACCTTCTGTCTGTCCTCCGTTCGGCCAGTACATAACAGGAGAATAAGTCCAGCTTGCGCCGCTTACTCTCGTATTATACATGAAGTTCGGCTCAGTCGTACTCTGACCAGCAGAATATGATGTTGTCGTATAGTAGGCAACGACGCCGAAGCCCGTTTTCTGCAACTCAGCCGTCGTCATCTCGGAAGCGGACGAAGCGGAAGAAGCGGACGTGGTCTCGGAACCGGACGTAGTCCCTCCTGCACGAGAGAGAGTGGACTTACTCTGTGCAAGGTACGAACCAAAGTTAACCGGTGTTGCCACCGACTCTTGTTTGTTGGAATCTGTCGTGTTTGTGTCTAAATCTGCGTTAGCAGAGCAACCAGCCAGAGACGCTACCGCAACCATGGCGATAGCCGTCATCAACATGTCTTTCATTGTTTCGAATTTGATTATATACCTAATATCTATTGATTGTTTTCAAGGACTATATCCAATATCTGTGTTTGTGAGGGGTACATATCCTTTATACAATTTTTCTACTCATCTTTTTACAGTTGCAAAGATACGCAATATTTTTGAAACAGCCATAACATTCATTAATTATTAACATATAAAAGTGATATATCCCAGATTGTCATAGGCTTTTTGGACCCTATCCCTCTTAGAAGTTGTTAAAAAACAATATCATAGTTACCGCCATTGTCCCAGTCATCAACTTCCGCATCGAAACCACTTCCCTCCTCCGAAGGCTTGACAGTGGGCAGGGTGATGTCGGCAAGCTTGCCATAGAGGGTCATCTGATAGCTGAGTCCGCTTCCGCCCTCGTCATCGGGCAAGACAACAAACTGATTGCCCACATCGAGGGTGTAGACGCGAATGGTATTGTCGGCCAAGGTGATGGCCAACTTCAGCACATTTTCATTAGCTTGATGCACGGATTTTGGCGGGAGCCCGAAAGTTGAAATCGTAGTGGTGATATATCCGTTGGCAGCCCCTACGGAGTCCACGGTCACCTTCCAGGAGTCGAGCAAGTGTGTCCCCGTGGAGTCGGTGCCACAATTTCTGCCAAAGTAATAGCCCGAGGAGAAGCCACTGATGCTACCCTCCACTGACTTAAGGTTGCGGATGGCCTCTATCCTGACACGGATGACGAGCCGCGTGATAGCAGGTTTGGGCTGCTCCCAGGCATCATAACGCCAAGTGTCGGTCACAAGCGTACTGCGCTTGGTCACACTCGACGACTGTTCGGAGAAGTCGAGTGTGTCGACGGCTGTGTAAAGTGCTTCTGGCTCACGCTGATAGGTGACGCCCTTATCCCATGTACGGTTCTGACGTTGGGTGACAGGCGTGAGCATGGCCCGGGCTGAGTCGATATTGTCCATATCATGGAAGTCCATAGAGCCGAACTCATCGGTGGAGAGATTGAAGACGAGCAAGCGATATTGTCCCATAGGGCGGTCGAGCAGCATAGAGTCGACATTGTTGCTCACATCCCGCTCATTGTCTCCATCCTGGCCATAAGTGTAGACCGACATGCCGGTGGGATTGCCATCGGCATGCTTGTTCCAATCGACATGGACCATGATCTCTGTCACCTCTTTACGGTTGTCGGCCAGTTCACGCCGGTTGAGGAAGCTGTCCTCGCCACAAGACGCAAAGCCCAGCAACGCGATCGACACCACCAAAAACCCCATGCAGTGTCTCATCGCTGCCTCCTTCCTTTCCTGTTGCCAATCAGCCAGACGAGAGACAACTTCAACTTTGTAGGCCCGATGTAGGTGAGATGGCCCTGATGGGTTGGTTCAACAGGACGGTAAGCTTCATCAGCATGATAACTGCGATAGGGACCGCCGACATAGCCCAACCCCATCGTGTACTCCAGATTCCAATGACGTGCGATGCGATGCGACCAGCCGAGCGACAACCCGGCCGACCAAAAGCTACCACGGTGACCGGTACCATCCCATTCCAGATCGTAATAGCCGCCTGCTCCATAGCATCCCAAAAAGAAACCAGTGAGACGGCGCAGGGGTGTCTTGCGGGCATGTCCAACCCACCAACGCAACTCGCCACCAGCCTCAAAGACTTCGTAGCTTCGGAGGTTGTGGTGCCAAGTATACCAAGGAAAGGCCGTCTCAGTCATCAGACTCAGATGAGGCCCAAGATCTTTTTCCAATTCGAAGTTAGGCGTGAGAAGGACATCGTAGAGCAGATTGGTCTTCAGCACAAAAGCCGGGCGCAGACTGTCGCCACGCTCGGAACGATCCTGAGCATGTCCCATCAGTGGGAGGACCCAAGCGATCAGCATCAGTCCCCACTTCAAACGACGACATATCTTCATCAACTTCTTAACTTACTAGGCTACTTGAATAACTGCTACAAAGTTACAACTTTTTGGGAGAACCGACAAATATAGCAATTTTATATCTTAGACATTTTGGTTATGACGAAGAATAGCCGCATCTATATATCATTGATTCTCAACCATTCTCTACCGATCCTTCATCTTTCAGTTTAGGAAGGGACAGATGGTATTTCACTGCCAGAATTCTGATAGACACGATGAAAACGAACACGACGACGACCGTCAGGGCTATATTGGCGTGCAGCGTGATCATCAACCAATAGATCAATCCTCCCAAAATACTGGCCATGGCGTAAATCTCTTTTTGGAAGATGATGGGCGGACGGTTGAGAAGCACA
>URCI01000003.1 GCA_900546345.1 uncultured Prevotella sp.
AAGACCGATTATATGTGTAATTTCAAATTTAATCAAATGGTCTCAGTCCGGACTTAAAGTGGACTCATCTATTAATTTTGTCAGCGAAATAGAGAGTGTATCGTGTGTTATAAAAACGCTATCACATCAATCGTATTGAAAACAAACAGGCTTAAAGGATGACTTTTTGTTGTTTAGAGAGTTTGTTAGTCGTGTTATAGGTAAAGTCGTAAACATTATTATACAATTAACTAAAAGAGAGAATTTATGGAGAAAAGACTAATGATGTTCTTAGCCTGCTTCTTCCTCTTCCTGGAGGGGGCATTAGCTCAAACAACGATTAGTGGTACCGTAGTCTCAGCAGAGGATGGCGAGCCGATTGTCGGTGCTGCCGTGACGATTGCTGGCACAAAGACAGGTACCATAACTGATGTGGATGGCAAGTTCACACTCAATGTAGCGCCGGGTTCCAACCTTCGTGTCTCTTATCTTGGTATGAAAGACAAAACGGTGAAGGCAGCAAACAATCTCAAGGTTCAACTATCTTCCAACGACAAGACGCTTGATGAGGTCGTGGTGACTGCTATGGGTATCACTCGTCAGAAAAAGTCCTTGGGCTATGATGCTCAAGAGCTGAAGGCCAGTGACCTGAACGTAGCCGGTACTTCTTCTTTGGCAAGTGCCATGCAGGGAAAGCTGACGGGTGTTGATATCCGCACATCCTCCGGTGCTCCTGGTGCTTCCGCACAGATTGTCATTCGTGGTGCCCGCTCATTCGATGGTAACAACACGCCTTTGTATGTTGTGGATGGTATGCCTATCTCCTCTCAGCCAGACTTCTCTACAGGGCAGTCTGTGACTGGTGCGGACTATGCCAGCCGTACAATTGATATCAACCCTGACGACATTGAGTCGATCAGCGTGTTGAAAGGTCAGGCTGCTTCCGCTCTTTACGGCCTCCGTGCTTCCAATGGTGTTGTGCTCATCACCACCAAGCGTGGCAGCAAGGCTACGTCCAAGCCTGTCATCACTTTCTCGACTGACTTAAGTGCTTCTACCTTGAGCCGTAAGTTCGAACATCAGGATGTCTATGCACAAGGCAACGGCATCACTGCTTACAATCCTACAACATCCATGAGCTGGGGTCCGAAGATTGCAGATCTGCCTAATGATGCTACATACGGCGGTAACACCAATAACAAATACACCAATGGCGACCTGACTTCCCACAAAGGACAGTTCTATAACCCCAAATATGCGGCTGCGGGTCTTGACGGTTGGGTGACTCCAGAAGTACACGACAATGTGGGTGACTTCTTCCGCACGGGTTTCACACAGAACTCTACGTTTGGCATCAGCCAGAACAAGAATGGTCTTGACTATTCTTTCAGCATCAGTGATACTTATCAGACGGGTATCATTCCTTCTACAGGTATGACACGTACCGGTGCGCGCGGTGCCGTAGACTGGAAGATTGACGATCAGTGGAAGACAGGTTTCTCTGCCAACTACAGTGCCGTGAGAATTAAATCTGCTCCGGGTGCTAACAATGGTATTGTAAACGTGGTCTATTCCGCACCTGTTGAGTTTGATCTCAAAGGTGTGCCCAACCACGCCCCCAATGATCCGACCAGTCAGATCAGCTTCCGTAGCACTTCTTTTGATAATCCTTATTGGTTTGCTGACAATGACGAGTTCTTCCAGCATACCAACCGCGTGTTCGGCAATGCCTATGTAGAGTATCGCCCGAAGATCAATTGGGGTGAGAACTATAACCTCGTTTTCCGTGAGCAGGCTGGTGAGGATGTCTACACCACTAATAATAAGACAATCGCTGAAGTAGGTTCTGCCTACAACACTAAGGGTGAGGTCGAAAACTCTGGTGTTCAGACCAACATCTTCAACAACCTTTTCACTGCTAACTTTACTGCAAAGTGGGGTGCTCAGCAAGAGTGGGATTTTGGCTTCTTGCTCGGTAATGAGTTCAACCACGAGTATCGTCGCTATTGGGACTACGATGGCTCAGGACTTGCGTGGTATGGTCAGCCGACTATTGACAATGCTTCCAGCATCGATATTCACAGTGAGTATGGTCAGCAAGAGCGCACGATCGGTACGTTTGGACAGTTGAGTCTGGCATGGAAAGATCAGTTGTTCTTTACAGCTACAGGTCGTAACGACATTGTCTCCACAATGCCTCGCGGTCATCGCAGCTTCTTCTATCCTTCCGTTTCTTTAGGTTGGATCTTCACAGAGCTTCCTGGTCTGAAAGGCAATCACATTCTCTCCTATGGTAAGTTGCGCACATCTTTGGCTCAGGTAGGTCAGGCTGGTGTGTTCTACAACAACTATATGTACGTGCCAACATACGGCAGTGGTATGTATCTCTACACGCCAATCAGCTATCCTCTTGGCGGTCAGCAGGCTTATGTACCCTACTATGTGAAATTCGATCCAAATTTGAAACCCCAGAATACAAACAACTGGGAGATTGGTACCGATCTTAACTTCTTCGACAACCGCATCCGCTTCACCTATACGTTGAGCTATCAGGATGTCAAAGATCAGATTTTCGATGTGCCTACAGCAGGATCTACTGGTTATCAATACCTGCGTACCAATGCCGGCGAGATGACAACCTGGGCACATGAGCTCTCTGTCAATGCCAATGTAGTAAAGAGCAAAGACTTCAATGTCGACTTAGGTGTCAACTTCACAAAGGTGAAGAACAAAGTGAAGAAGCTGGCTCCGGGTGTGGAAAGCATCTTCCTCGGTGGCTTCGTTGAGCCGCAGATTCGTGCTCAGGCCGGCTACACCTATCCTAATATCTATGGTATCGCCTTCAAGCGTGCCGAGAATGGTGAGTTGCTTCTGTCCAATGGTCTGCCGCAGGGCACTGGTACCAGTGTCAACCTCGGTGAGTGCTCGCCTAACTTCAATATGGGCTTCAACCTCAATGTCAGCTACAAACGCCTGTCTCTCGCCGCTACACTTGACTGGCAGAATGGCGGTAAGCTCTATAATGGTACACTGTTGACGATGAACTACTTCGGTGCTACCAAGGAGTCTCTTCCTTATCACGAGGGTACGATGGTCGCAGAGGGCATCGATGAGGCAACCGGTCAGAAGAATACGGTAGAGGTGAGCAAACAAGACTATTGGATGGCTTACAACAATGTTACGGAGGCAGGTATCTATGATGCCAGCTACCTGAAGCTTCGCGATGTGACGCTGTCTTACCGCTTGCCGAAGCTCGGAGGTCTTGACATCTCGGTCTATGGTTTTGCCCGCAACATCCTCCTTTGGTCCAAGCTGCCTGACCTCGACCCCGAGAGCTCACAGGGTAACGGTAACATGAGCGGTTACTTTGAGCGCTTCTCTATTCCTGCTACTTCAAGCTTTGGTGGAGGCTTTAAACTCACATTCTAAACATTACATGATTTAAACAGATATCGTATGATAAAGACTAAATATATCATGGGAGCGGCTTTGGTCGCCTTGGCCTTTGCTTCGTGCTCAGAAGACCAAATGGACCACATCAACAAGGATGAACAGCACAGCTCCATATCCCTCGTCGATGGCAATTACTCTATCACCGACGCTGAGGTGAACACCGTTTACAATATTCTTGACGGTAACTATGCCTGGTATGTTTCCAGCTATACCGAGCAGCTCTTCGGTACTGGTAACAACCAGCTGAAGAACGCGGAGCTGCGCAATATCAATGAGGTGGCAGGTAGCACCACGTTCAATAATGAGTGGAACAATACCTATGCCAATCTCTATAACTTGAAAGTCATCAAGGAGAAATGCCATGGTGGCGTAAACAACGGGGCAAGTGATCTGCTTGGTATGGCTCAGGCATTGGAAGCTTTGAACTGGGGCATATTGACCGACTTGCACGGTGACGTTCCCTGCAAGGACGCATTGGGTGATCAGTCGACTCCTACACTGACAAGTCAAAAGGATGTCTACGACAACATCTTTGCACTGCTTGACAGCGCACAGACCAATCTCGCCAAGGGCTCTAAGACCGTTGGTGCTCATGACGTCATCTTCAATGGTAATCTTGACAAGTGGGCAGGTTTGGTTCATGCTTTGAAAGCTCGTTACTTGCTGCATACCTATGGCACAGACAAGACTCCCTCACATCTGAACAAAGTACTCACAGAGGCTGAGGCTGCTGTGTCTGCCGGTTTCGATGGTGCTAATCTTGATGTTTTCAATGGTAAAACATCCGACAACTCTTGGTCGGCATATCATTGGAGCCGCTATTATATCGGTTCTTCTAAGACGGTGGAAGACTTGCTGACGGTCCGCAAAGACCCGCGCGAACCGATCTACAACTTTGATGGTTTCGGGACAGAAGCTGGTGTCGGCACACCAGGTAATGCTGAGCAGGCTCAGTCCACAAATACGTTGGCCTATCCTGCATGGTTGGACAACAGCGCTTCCTATCTCCATCTTTTCAGCAAGTCAGAGCTCTACTTTATCATTGCTGAGGTCAAGGCACGTCTTGGTCAGGATGCCAAGGCCGACTTTGAAACGGCTGTAAGAGCTGCTATGGATGACTGGGGCACAGCAGGTGGATCTGAAATCTCTGCTGCTGATGTTGACGCATATCTGAATGGTATCGCTGATCTCTATGCAGCCAATCCGCTCAAAGAGATTCTTACACAGAAGTATCTTGCACAGACACGCGATGAGCAGTTGGAGACTTATAACGATATCCGCCGTTGCGACTATACAGATGGCAGCTATCCTGTGAAGATGCAGAATCCTAACAACACCTCTGGTTCTTCTAACCGCTGGCCGTTGCGCTTGCCTTATGGCGACAGCGATGTCACATCTAACCCAAATGTCGCCAAGGCCTTTGGCTCTGGTAACGATGCTGGTATGTATATCTACACCAACCCAGTATGGTGGGCAGGTGGCAACAACTAAGCAATAACATAAGAATTTATCAGCCCGTGAGGGTCTGATTTTAATTCTCTCTATTTTTCCGGGAACTGGCTCGTGCGAGTCGGTTCCCGTTTTTCTTTTTGCTATGTGCGAGAATAGTTGTAACTTTGTAGTTCGAAAACAGAGGTAACTTTATAGTACGAAAACAGAGGTAACTTTATAGTACGAAAACAGAGGTAACTTTGTAGTATTGGTAAGAGGTAAGAACATGATACGTAAGACTTTATTCCTTTTTCTGTTGTTCCTCAGCTTTAGCTTGAATATCGTTGCTGAGGAGAGTGCACGCATTAACCACCAAGCTGTGAGAGTGGTCAAGGAACTTACACCTCACTGGACTGGTACGTGGGCAACAGCCATGCAGACTCCCGTGAAGGCCTTCATGCCCTATAACAATCAGATGAGCAACCGCTCGGTGCGACAAATCGTGAAGGTGTCGGCAGGGGGCGACGTGGTGCGCCTTCAGCTCTCCAATATCTTCTCCGCCACGCCTGTGGTGTTACGCTCGGTGTATATCGCTCCAGCTCTTGGCGGTCATCGTGTCGACTCAGCCAAAGCCGTGTATCTCTCTTTCAATGGTCACCGTGGCGTGACAATACCGGCCGGAAAGAGTCTGTTCTCCGATGCCGTGCGTTTTGCGCTGAAGCCCCTGCAGCTCATTGCCATCACGGTCAACTATCAGACGGCACCCAAGGTGCCGACCGTACACATGGGCTCGCGCACCACCTCTTATATATTAAAAGGAGAGAGCAAGCCGTCGACGGACTTCTCCCATGCCTTCCGCTACGAGAAATGGTTCAACATTGCAGCCCTTGACGTCTACACACGTGACGTGCGCACCATCGCCATCCTTGGCAATAGCATCACCGACGGAAAGGGTTCCACGACAGACCATCAAAACCGCTGGCCCGACGAGATGAGCTTTCAACTCAACGAAGTGGCGGGTGCTAAAGCAGAGAAAGAGGGAAAGAAACGCATGCAGTTTGGCGTGCTGAACCTTGGCATCGGCAATAACCGCGTGCTCACCGTGGGCTTTGGTCAGCCTGCCCGTCAACGTTTCGACCGCGACATTCTTGAGCAGCGTGGTGTGACGGATGTCATCCTCTTCGAGGGTATCAATGACTTAGGCAATAGCAAAGACGGCATTGTCACGGCTCATGAACTGGTGGAGGCTTATAAACAGATGATTGGGAAGTGTCATAAGGCGGGTTTGAAAGTGTGGTTAGGTACGATCACGCCGATGAAAGGTGCAGGGTATTACTCTGTCAGCCATGAGCTGGGTCGTAAGCTTGTCAACGAATGGATCCGTGTGCAGCGCGAGGCTGATGGTGTGCTCGACTTCGACAAACTCATGCGCGACCCGGCCGATGAGCACGCTCTGCGTCCGGGATGGTATCTTCCCGATCATCTCCATCCCAATGCCGAAGGCTATAAGATGATGGGAAAGTATGCTGCTGAGAAGATGCTAACGCAGGAGTGAAGTAGCGGCAAGTAACTCCTTGGCCACGAGACACAGCTCATCGTACCATTCTTTACCGAAGCGGCGGATGAGCGGCTCTTTGAGAAACTCGTAGACGCGGATGTTCTTCTCTTGTCCTTTGCGCACAGCAGCCTTGCAGACATCCCAACGGTGATAGTTGATGCCTACGAGTCCGTTGGTGAAACTTTTCTCGCGGATAGGGTAGAGCTCGCACGAGATGGGCTTGCGCCATTTCGTCTTTCCCTCACGATAAGCACAGTCGAAGGCGCAGAGGCAGCAGTGCGGCACAGCGGGCTTACCGTCGCCTAAGTCGAGATCACGATAGCAGGTAAACACGCAGTCCTTGCCGCCGACGATGCTTGTCACCAGGTCACCGTCGTTGTCGGTGTAGGCGACTCCCTGCTTGTCGATGACACTCTGTGCCGAGGCGCTGAGATCACTCCACACCACGTCGAGGGCATCCTCCATCTCCCCGACCTCGTCGAGCGTCACCGGTGCGCCTGCGTCGCCTTCTACACAGCACTGTCCTTTGCAGGCGTGCAGATCACAACAAAATTTCTCCGTGAAAATATCAGGGGAAACGAGCACGTTTCCCACTTCTACGATATGCAGTTCCATGTTTTTTTTCTTTCTACCAGTCGATGGCCTGTTGTCCGTGTGCCACAAGATACTCGTTGCAGCGTGAGAACTGGTGCAGTCCGAACCATCCGCCGCGGTTGGCTGAGAGCGGAGAGGGATGGGCCGACTCCAGCACGAGGTTCTTCTGCTCGTTGATCAGATAGCGTTTGCTGCGGGCATAGCCGCCCCAAAGCATGTACACGATGCCTTCACGGTGATCGCTGAGTGCTTTGATGGCCGCGTCCGTGAATACCGACCATCCTAAGCGCTGATGGCTGTTGGCCAGATGCGCCCTGACGGTGAGCGTGGCGTTGAGCAGCAACACCCCTTGGCGGGCCCAACGGGTGAGGTCGCCGTTGGCAGGCATGGGCTTGCCAAGATCGGCTTGTATCTCCTTGAAGATGTTGACGAGCGAGGGAGGCATGACGATACCCTCAGGCACCGAGAAGCTCAGTCCCATGGCCTGTCCTTGTTCGTGATAGGGATCCTGCCCGATGATCACCACCTTCACCTTGTCGAAGGGACAGAGATTGAAAGCGTTGAAGATCAGATGGCCCGGTGGGAAGCACTGCTGGGTCCTGTATTCTGTTTTCACCTGTTGCGTGAGGCTGACAAAGTAAGGCTTGTCAAACTCTGCGCCTAAATATTGTTTCCAGGAAGGTTCTATCGCTACGTTCATAATAAAAAAGCCCCACTTCCGCCCATGAGCGGGAAGTGGGGCTATTTGAGAGTTGATTATTTATTGTCGCTGATGAGGTTCTCACCAGTCATGTCGGCGGGCTGCTCCAGACCCATGATGTGCAGGATAGAAGGAGCCACGTCGGCCAGACGTCCGTCTTTCACAGTGGCGCTGTTGTTGTTGGTCACGTAGATGAAAGGCACTGGGTTGAGCGAGTGTGCGGTGTTAGGCGTGCCGTCGGGGTTGATGGCATTGTCGGCGTTGCCGTGGTCAGCGATGATGATAGCCTCATAGTCGTTGGCTTTGGCAGCCTCGATGACGTCGTGTACGCAGTGGTCGACGGCCCACACAGCCTTGGCGATGGCGTTGTAGACGCCTGTGTGGCCGACCATGTCACCATTGGCGAAGTTCACCACGATGAAATCATACTGCTGTGTCTTGATGGCACCGACGAGCTTGTCCTTGACCTCATAGGCGCTCATCTCCGGCTGCAGGTCATAAGTAGCCACTTTCGGAGAGTGCACGAGGATGCGGTCCTCTCCCTCGTATGGAGCCTCACGTCCGCCGTTGAAGAAGAAGGTCACGTGGGCATACTTCTCGGTCTCTGCGGTATGGAGCTGGCGCAGGCCTTTCTTAGAGAGATACTCGCCGAGCGTGTCCTGCACGTTCTCTTTCGGGAAGAGGATGTGCACGCCCTTGAAGTTGGCATCATACGGTGTCATGCAGTAGTACTGCAGGTCCTTGATGGTGTGCATACCCTCGTTAGGCATGTCCTCCTGAGTGAGCACCTGTGTGAGCTCACGTGCACGGTCGTTACGGAAGTTGATGAAGATGATCACATCGCCTTCCTGGATCGTACCGTCGACGGAGGAGTTGTTGATCGGCTTGATGAACTCGTCGGTCACGCCCTCGTCGTAGCTCTCCTGCATGGCCTTGACCAGGTCTGTAGCCTGCTTACCCTTGCCCTCGACGAGCAGGTCGTAAGCTTCCTTGACGCGGTTCCAGCGCTTGTCGCGGTCCATGGCGTAGAAGCGACCGACGATGCTGGCGATGTGCGCACCATTGTCGTTGCATACCTTTTCGATGTCAGCGATGAATCCCTTGCCGCTCTTCGGGTCAGTGTCACGACCGTCCATGAAGCAGTGGACATAGACATCTTTGAGGTTATATTCTTTTCCAATCTCGATGAGCTTGAACAGGTGGTTCTGGCTGGAGTGCACGCCGCCGGTAGAAGTCAGGCCCATCAGGTGGAGCTTCTTTCCGGTCTTCTGAGCGTAGCTATAAGCGTTGATGATCTCCTTGTTCTTCAGGATGTCGCCAGTCTCGCAGGCCTTGTTGATCTTCACCAGGTCCTGATAGACGATACGTCCTGCACCGATGTTCAAGTGTCCTACCTCGGAGTTGCCCATCTGCCCTTTTGGCAGACCGACGTCCTCGCCGCAGGCCATGAGCTGAGAGTGAGCGCATGTTGCGTTGAGATAATCGAGATAAGGTGTCGGTGTGTTGTAGATCACGTCACCCTTACCGTGTTTTCCGATTCCCCATCCATCGAGAATCATCAATAAAGCTTTCTTTGCCATAGTGTTAAATGTATGTTATGTTGTTGATATTCTGTATCACTGCAAAGTTACTACCTTTTCAGCGAATGACAAAATCTAAAGGCAGAAAAAGAAAAGCAGCAGTTGCGATGTGACAGGTCTGCAGCTTAGTGCCCTTGTTCTCTATAACTTATTTATTTCCTTCTAAGCTAATATCGCTTTTGGGAATATCTTCAGAAAAAGAGCACTGAAAGTTTGTGATTCTAAAAACAAATACTTAAATTTGCAGATAAATAGAGTGTTACTATATTATGGCTACAAGAAAAATATCCAAGAGAGAGTTGAGGGCATTGCTGCCAAAGAAGCTCAGCAAATATGGTGAATGGTTTTTCTCAGACGATAAGGATAAACTCTATGTCGAAATCAAAGACATGAGGGCGGTATTGAAATAATTTTCTTGATATATTAGTATAACAAAGCTGAGCAAGCACACTGCTTGCTCAGCTTTGTTGGTTTCAGGAGAATTTTATCATAAGTAGGGTCATTGATTTCGTCTTCCTCAGTTGCTGCTCTTCCTGTATTCCGACGGTGACATGCCGACATGCTCCTTGAAGTATTTGCCCAGGAAGCTTTGGTTGGCGAAGTGGAGGTCGTCGGTGATCTGCTTGATGCTCTTCGAGGTGTTTTTCAGCAGGTTGCGGAGCTCAAGCGTCACGTAGGTGTCGATCCACTCGTTGGGTGTCTGGTGGCTGACCTGCTTGATGATCTCGGAGAGATATTTCGGTGTGATGGTGAGTTGCAGGGCATACCAGCCCACACGCCGCTCATGGCGGAAATGTTGCTCGACCAATTGGATGAACTTCACGAAGATGTCCTCAGCGCGCGCACGTTTGGTTTGCATAAGCTGCTGAGACTGCCAAATGGTGTTTCCGGCATCGTAGATGAGTGCCTTGAGAAGGCTCTGCACGGTCTCTCGGCGGAAGTGGTGGCTGGCATCACCGACCTTGGTCTTGATAAACGAGAAGAAATCGACGATGTCCTGCTGTTTTTGTTGATCGAGATGATAGACAGGATGCATGCGCGAGAAGATATACATGGTCGAGAGGTCGTGCACGCCGGCGAGGACCTCATGGAAGTATTGGCTGGAGATGATGATGACCACTTCTTTATGGTCGGGACTGAGCTTGTAGTAGTCCAGAATGGCTCCGTTGCTGATGATGATGATGTCGCCGGCCCTGACTTTGTGGTGGATGGTGTCGACACTATATTCTCCTTCTCCTTGTGTGCAAAGGGCGAGCAGGATGAAGTCCATGCGGCGGGGTTCAAGGGTCAGTGGCATGTTGCTCATGTTCTCCATGAGCACCAGGTCGTCGTCGATGTAGCTGCCCCCTTGTGAGAGCTTGACGTCGTTGATGGTAATGCTGTTGAGACTGGTGTTCATATTTTATTGGAAAGTATTGTCGATATAAGTTTGGGCGACATCCACGGCTTCTGCTTCCGTGATCTGGTCGCGTCGGAAATAGCGGTCACCGGTCACGGTGACGCGACGCTGGTCGGTGATGGCGAAGACAGGGGCGGCCTGCTCGTCCATCTGTCCGTTGCAGATGTATCTCAGTCCGGCGGCATGGATCTGTTCGCCCCATCGTGCCTCGCGCAGATTGAGACGGACGAGTCCGCGGAAGCCTGTGCCATAGTCATAGGTCACCTCACCGTTGGCAGTGTCGAAATGATGATATCCTCTGCTTCTGATGATTTTCTCGGCAGGCAAAAAGGTCTCGTAGGCTTTGCAGGGAGCGGCCGTCTGTCGGTGGTCTGCTGTGGACGGCGTTTCGCCGGGCTTTGTCTCCACGGCATGACGCCACAGTGCCAGGTCGAAGTCGCTGGCCGTCCACGGCGTGCCGGCTTGTCGGCCGTCGACCCACTCATGTCCGTCGGCTGTGAGTCCGGATGCGGCTCGTCGGCAGAGCCATGAGCCGTCACTGAAATAGGCAAAGTGTCGGCCCTTGTAATCAGTGCCGTAGAAGACTGCCGACACCTGCCGCCGGGTAGCGTGAGGCATACCGGGACTGTAGAGCACCGCCACCACGTTGCTGTCGGAGCGCAGATAGGGCGTCACGTCGAACGTCAGAGCGATGGCTGTCGTGTCGCCCGGCTGCCGTGCCGGATAGAAGAGTGCTGTACCCACCTTGGCTTCGTTGACATACACCTTGACGAGTCCTGTCGTCGTGATGGTCAGGTGAGCCTCACGGTGGCGTGCGCCGGAGAGCAGAGTGGTGCGAAACCACATGTGGGCCAGGCTGTCGGTGTCGGGTGCAGCCACCCAGTGGGTGTTGAACTGCTGGGCATTTGCATATAGTGCCGCTGTCCACAAAACGATTGTCAACAGCCAGCCTCTCATTCTATAATTGTGTTTTTGTTCTTTTTCACTTTGATAGTCTTTTTCATACCATTGTAGAGGAGTGTCACCTTACCGCTGCGTACGCCAGAGAGTTTGCACCGGGTGACGCGGCCATTCTTCCATGCCATCGAGACCGTGTAACCGCCGCGTGCTCTCAGTCCGCTGACGGATCCGTCGGCCCACTGCTGTGGCAGCGCCGGCAAAAGCTCGATCGTGCCGTCGTGACTTTGCATAAGCATCTCACAGACACCGGCTACACCGCCGAAGTTACCATCGATCTGGAAGGGTGGGTGAGCATCGAAGAGGTTGGGAAACGTGCCACCATGCTGTGACCGCGTGTGCTCCGGATCGACATAAGCCAAAAGCTTCTGATAGATGTGATAGGCCATCTGGCCATTATGGAGGCGTGCCCAGAGGTTGATGCGCCAGCCTGTGCTCCAACCTGTCGTCTGTTCGCCTTTTTGTCGCAGTGTCGCTGCGGCGGCTTTAGCCAGTTCGGGGGTGCCGCTGACGGTGATCTGATGTCCGGGATAGAGACCGATGAGGTGGCTCTGATGGCGGTGATGGAAATCCTCGTCGTCCCAGTCGTGGTACCACTCGTTGAGGTCGCCGCTGTGTCCGACGACGTAGGGATGTAGCCGGTCAAGGGCATGTTGCAGCGAGTCGCGGAGGGCTGGGTCTGTGCCAAGCGTGCGAGCAGCCTGCAAGGTGTTGGTGAACAGCTCACGGATGATGGCAAGATCGGCTGTACCACCATACATCGTTGCGCCCTTATATCCTTTGTCGTTGATATAGAAAGCCTCGGGCGATGTGCTCGGCGCGGTGATGAGCTCTTTGGGATTTTTCGGGTTGGGGATGAGCCAGTGAAGCATGAACCGGCTGGCACCGCGCATGAGCGGATAGGCCGTCTGGCGGAGATAGTGCTCGTCCTGGGTGTAGAGATAGTGATCATAGACGTTCTGCATGAGCCAGGCGCCTCCCATGTTCCAGTTGCTCCACGTGGGACTCTCGTTTTTCTCTCCGACGGGATTGGTCATGGCCCAGATGTCGCTGTTGTGTCCGCAGCTCCATCCGTCGCGTATGCCGTAGTAGTTCCATGCGTTGCGGTGCCCTGTCTTGGCCAGGTTCTCACAGAAGGAGGCCAGGGGCGCAAACATCTCGGGCATGGCGGCGACGTCGCAGGGCCAGTAGTTCTCTTCGAGGTTGATGTTGATCGTGTAGTTGCCTCGCCAGGGAGCCCACAGCTTGTCGTTCCAGAGTCCTTGCAGTTCGGCTGGCGCACCGGGTGTGCGGGAGCAGGAGATGAGCATATAGCGGCCATACTGGAAATAGAGTGTCTCGAGATATTTGTCAAGCGCGCTGCCCTGTCCGTAGGCGCGGATCATGCTGTCGGTGGTCAACTCCGTGTTGGCGCGTGCGCCGTGGAGGTCGAGCCGCAATCGCTGATAGATGGGCTGATAGTCAGCGAGATGGCGTGTGCGCAGGCTGTCGTAGGTGTAGTTGACCAGATGCCATGCGTCGTCCATAGCGTTGGCGAGGTAGGGTGCACCTTGTTTGACGGGATGTCGGTCGAAGCCGTTGAAGCTCGTCTCGTTAACGAGGTAGAGCGTCAGCTCGCTGGCTTGCCGGACAAAGAGCGTGCTGTCGTCGTGCTCGACGGTGCCGTCGGGAGAGGCGGCGCGCACTACGGTGCAGAAATGGATGGTCTCGTTGGGGTCGCCGACGGCGTTGCCCGTCATTGTCAGCTGTGTGTTGGCAGCCTTGACACCGTGGGGGACGAGCGAGTTGAGGGCGAGTCTGACGTTGATGGCCTTTGGCGCGGAGCTCTTGATGCGCACGGCGATGGCCTTGTCGGGATGCGAGGCAAAGTATTCGCGCTCAAAGGTGATACCGCCACGTGTGTAGCGGTCGCGGCAGAGCGCACTGTCGAGGTCGAGCTCTCGGCGGTAGCCGGTTGTCGCTCCGTCGTTGAGGTCAAAGATGCGCAGCGTGCCCAAGGGCTCGTAGAACTGCGAGTTATGTCCTTGAACATAGTGTTGCAGCGAGTCGGCGAGGGGATAGTCTTCGTTGAAGAGTGCCTCGCGGATGGCAGGGATCCACTGGTGGGCCGTGCTGTCGATGCTGAGGTCTACTGGCTTGCCGGTCCAGAAGGTGATGTCGTTGAGTTGTAGGATGTCGCAGTCAGGGGCGCCATAGACGAGCGCTCCTATCTTGCCGTTGCCGATGGGCAGCGACTGTTCGAAGAGACGGGCCGGACGGTCATACCACAGCCGCATGGGAAGTTGCTGTGCGCAGGTGGCGATGGTCACCAAGGCCAATGATAAGGTCGTGAGGATGCGATGCATGGATGAGGTGTTGAAACGTAAATCGTTAAGCAGGCTGACAGTCAGCGGCTGCCGAAAAAAAGAAGGGCGGTCGCTAACGGCCGCCCCAAATCATATGAATGAGCTTATGATCTTTCTTCGCACAAGCAAAGATGGTAATAAGCCGTAATTAAGCGTCGATGTTGGCGTAGGTAGCGTTTTGCTCGATAAACTCGCGGCGGGGCTCCACATCATCGCCCATGAGCATGGAGAAGATCTCGTCGGCCTCGGCAGCGTTCTCGATGGTCACCTGCTTGAGCAAGCGAGTCTTAGGATCCATGGTTGTTTCCCAAAGCTGGTCGGGGTTCATCTCGCCCAAACCTTTGTAGCGCTGTGTGTGGATGCTCTTGCCGTCCTCTACGCCATTGCCATATTTGTCGAGGAAAGCCTGGCGCTGCTGATCGTTGTAGCAGTACTCGCTGACCTTGCCCTTGTAAGTGCATTTATAGAGTGGCGGCGTGGCAATGTAGAGGTGTCCGTCCTCGATGACCTTTGGCATGAAGCGGTAGAAGAGCGTCATGATCAGTGTGTCGATGTGGGAACCATCGACATCGGCATCGGTCATGATGATGATCTTGTCGTAGCGCAGCTTGTCGATGTTGGCCTCACGGTCGTCCTCACCGTCGACACCGAAACGCACGCCGATGCTCTGGATGATGTTCATCACCGACTCAGCCTCGAAGACGCGGTGCCACTGCACTTTCTCGACGTTGAGGATCTTTCCGCGCAATGGCAGGATGGCTTGGGTGTAGCGGTCGCGGCCCTGCTTGGCGGAGCCACCTGCGGAGTCACCCTCGACGAGGAAGATCTCGCAGTTCTTCGGGTCTTTGTTGGAGCAGTCGGCCAGCTTTCCGGGCAGTCCGCCACCACTCATCACGCTTTTGCGCTGCACACTCTCGCGTGCCTTGCGGGCAGCCACACGGGCTGTAGCGGCAAGGATTACTTTTTCGCAGATGCGCTTGGCCTCGGCGGGATGCTCTTCGAGATAGTTGGTCAGCGCCTCGCCGACGGCCTGGTTGACGGCGCCGGTGACCTCGCTGTTGCCGAGCTTGGTCTTGGTCTGACCCTCGAACTGTGGTTCTGCGACCTTGATGGAGATGACAGCTGTCAGTCCCTCGCGGAAGTCCTCACCGGCAATTTCTATCTTTGCCTTCTCGATCTGCTTGGAGATTGCCGGGTCGTTGTCGGCATAGTTCTTCAACACACGAGTCAAGGCCTGACGGAAGCCCGTGACGTGGGTACCGCCCTCGATGGTGTTGATGTTGTTGACATAAGAGTGGAGGTTCTCGGAGTAATCGGTGTTGTACATGATAGCCACTTCGATGGGCACACCCTGTTTTTCTGTTTTCAGATAGATGACATCATCGAAGAGGTGGGTGCGGTGACGGTCGATGTAGCGGACCATCTCTTTGAGTCCGTCCTTGGCATGGAAGACTTCCTGGCGTGTCTTGCCGTCGTCGTCGGGGCGGAGGTCGGTCAGCGTGATCTTAATGCCGGCGTTGAGGTAGGCCAGCTCACGCATACGACGTGCCACGACATCCCACTGGAAGGTGGTGGTGGTGAAGATGGTGGGATCGGGCCAGAACTGCTGGCGTGTACCGCGCTTGTCGGTGTCGCCGATGACGCGTACGGGATAGAGCGGCTTGCCCTTTTCGTATTCCTGCTGGTAGATCTTACCATCGCGGTAGACCTGGGACTTCATGTGTGTTGACAGGGCGTTGACACAGCTCACACCGACGCCGTGGAGACCACCACTGACCTTGTAGGAGCCTTTGTCGAACTTGCCGCCTGCATGAAGCACGGTCATGACGACTTCCAGCGCACTCTTGTGCAGCTTCTTGTGCTCGTCGACAGGAATACCACGACCATCGTCTTCTACGGTGCAGGAACCATCGGCGTTGATGGTCACCTCGATGTTGTGGCAGAAGCCTGCCATTGCCTCATCGATGGAGTTGTCGACCGTCTCGTTGATCAGATGGTGCAGACCTTTCTCACTAATGTCGCCGATATACATAGCCGGACGTTTGCGCACGGCTTCCAAGCCCTCCAATACTTGAATATTGGAGGCTGAATAATTATCCTCTGGATGTTGATTTTCTGCCATTTCTGTTTAGTTCGTATTTATCTGCAAAGGTACTAAAAAAGTGTGACTTGACGAAATCTTAGACTGTGAAAAATAGTTGGTTAGAGACTCTTTCTTCAGATCATGGAACCATCAAGTGGGGCGTGGCCGGAAATGTTGGATAAACTGACATTTTTCCGCGCTCGTGGCTGCGTTTTTCTGAAGTGAGTCGGCCTTGGCGCCAAAAGAAGCGATTTTTTAGGATGTTTTGTAAGTGGCTTATAATTAGTGAGATATAGATGCGTAACAATTTTGCATCAATAAAAACAGTGGTTTCGCGGGAATTTCTCTATAGAATTTTCTGCGAAACCACTGTTTTTTGTGTTGTCATCTCAGTGTCTTCTATCGGTCATCTCGGTGTTTTGTCCGTGTCATCTCGGTTTTTTGTATCGGTCATCTCAGTGTTTTCGTCGTGACACGTTGGTTGATGATGGCTTTTGTCGCCCGCTGCGCTTCTGGAAGGCAAGTCGCGGATGAAGGCGTTTTGTCGTTACTTTTGATTGCTCCGGCAGTTGGTCTACTGCCGGAAAGAAGTGATGGGTCCGGTGCGATGACACGATATTTTCCACTGAGATGCAGGAACGCGAAGAGACGGAGCAGGCCATCGTAGTAGGCGTCGAAGTATCCGTCGGCAAACGGGGTGTTGGTGGATTGCCACAGACGTGCTGCGAAGTCGCGGGCTTTGGCATGGTCTGCTGCCAGCGACGCGGCGGCGAGCGTAGAGACGAGTCCGACGGAATGGCGCAGCCCCGGCTTACCGCCACCCTGATAAGGGTTCTCGGCCGGCATGCCGTCGGTGCGGTATTGGTCGATGTAGGCATCGAGGCCCTTGTTGAAGAAGAAGTCTTGGAGTGTGTTGGCGTAATGGCGCTGCCACGTGGAGTCGGCACATGCCCAACTATAGTCCAGCGCGATGTTCATCGGCACGCGCCAGGAATCATAGCGGAAGTCTCGGTTTCCCCTCATGGACCGGTTGCCGGGGAGAGTGAGTGGGCGTCCGTCGTAGGTGGTGAAGTCGGGGCTGAGGGCGGTTGACGGGTTGACACAGCGATGGAGGAACTGGCGCGACGAGTCGGCGCAGGCGCGATAGTAGTCGGCGTGACCGTCGGCGGCCCAACGCGCCCACACCTCATAGAATGCCGGGACATGGTAGCTCGGATCAGTGAAGCGTGCGCCGAAGCCACCAGGCGTGAAGGTGATCAGCCGATGCTGGGCGTCGATGAGTGCGTGCTCACCGTTCTTGGTGTTGCCCTCCCGTGCGAGGCGCAGGAGTCGCTGGGCTTCTGCCAGATAGTCGATACCCGAGTGATTGCCCCAACGGTTGGAGGCGAAGATGAGCGAAGTGATCATATACAGTTCGCCGTCGCTGGCCGGCCCCTCAGCGTTGTGTGTGCCATCGGTCTTGCAGCTCCATGCGTAGTAACCGGCCATGGGACCCTGCCGGATGAGCATGTAGCGTTGTGCCCAGCGCCACAGTCGGTCGAAGATGTCTTTGCGGTTCATCTCCACGGCGATCATCATGCCGTAGGACATGCCCTCCGTGCGCACATCGTGGTTTTTCAGATCGGAGATGTAGCCTAAAGAGTCGCCTACCTCGAAGTAGACACGGTGGGGACTGAAGAAAACTTCCTGAAAGACACTGTCGACACGGCGGTCGATCTCGTCGGGCGTGTGCCCCATCTCTGCAAAATAGTTGCGGTAGCGTCCGGTCATCAGACCGCCTTGGGTGTAGGGTGGAATCGGTTTGCCTTCGAATGAGATCCAGTCTACATCGGCGTTACTGCCCTTTTCGAGTTGCGCCTTGATGTCGTAGGTGCCGGCAGCAACGGGATTGATGGAGACCGTCTGCTCGGAGAATGAGTCGCAGGGAGCTATGTCGAGGCGGGCGACGCACTGGCTGCCAATGGTCACAGCAACGATGGATGGCTTTTGTGCACGGGCGCGGAGCGTCAGACGGCACAGGCCGGGACGAAAGGCTACGCGGTTGTATCGTGCCCAACCTTGGCGGTTGAGGCGCAGCGCCCAGCCTCGGAACGGTTGCAGACTGTCCAAAAGCATGGCTTGTGCGCCGGTGGACGAGATGCTGCTGTAGCGGTCGATCTCGATGTGGCGGCGGGCATCGGTGAGGCCGACACCGCGCAGCGTAGGCTCTACTTTCACGATCGTGCCGTCGGGACGGAAGCTCAGTGAGTCGATGCGCACGGACCGGCACTTGTCAAACGACGGAGAGTAGTCGTTGTGGTGATAGAAGAGATACCATTGTCCGCGGTATTGCATGATCGAGTGGTGATTGGTCCAGCACTTGTCGGCCCATTCGTCCATGATAACACCCTTGAAGGTGTAGGGCCCTTCCGGCTTTTGGCTCATGGCATAGGCAAGCGTCTCGGTGCCATCCTTCTGCCGCACCCAGGGAAAGGTGAGGTAGAACAGCCCGTTACGCTCAAAGGCGAAAGGCCCCTCTTTGAATCCTTCCGGCAGTCCCTGGACGACTTGGGGTGCCGCAGCGATGCGCTGGTAGTCATCGTCCATCCGTGCTACGGTGATGCCCCCGTTGCCGGCCCAGAAGAGATAGCTCTCGCCTTGGGTGGTCTGAAGTATGCACGGGTCGATGCCCCGGACGCCATCCAAGGGCTGTGCTGCCGGTATGAATGGACCAATGGGGCTGGGAGCAGTGGCAATGCCGATGCCGAAGCCCCGCCCTGACTTCATGCCGGAGGGAAAGAACAGATAGTAGCGTCCATGATGCTCCACGCAGTCGGGCGCCCACATGGCGTAGCCCTCAGGGTTGGCCCACGCCACTTGTTTCTGGTCGAGGATAACGCCATGGTCGGTCCAGTCGGTCAGATCCGTGGAAGAGAAGACGTGGTAGTCGGCCATGGCAAACCATCGCTTCTCAGGGGCAACGGGGCTGATGATGTCGTGGGATGGATAGAGATAGACACGGTCACCGAAGACTCGGGCCGTGGGATCGGCGGCATACTGGTCGCGGATCACCGGGTTCTGAGCTGCGGCGGAGAGAGCGGGGAGCGCCAGTATGATGGCAAAGACCCACGACAGCAGCTGGGAGAGACGATTGAGAAGGGAAGTCATAGTGTTAGGATTTGTTTTGTTTTTCTTTTGGGCAAAGATACGGAAAACTGATGGAAAGTCATTCTGTGAAAATTACAAAAAGTTTGTCGCTGGTTACCTGATGTTTTTGTCCCTCAAAATGAAAGGAATCGCAGTGACGGACACAGCGTTGCCTGGTCTTGTGGCTGAATCGAAAAGGCCAATATTGGCATGATTGTAGACGAAAACCATCAGACGTCACGGATTTTTTTTGTAATTTTGCAACTGATGAATCGACTACGTTTACTTTTGCTGGCAGGCTCCCTCTTTTTGGCAGGCACCATGGAGGCTGCCGAGAACTTCTTTACCACGACGGGCTATAGCTTTGTGCGTCGTGGCGGGGGACAGTCGTACTCGGTGAAAGTGGACTTCCCTGTCGACGGGGAGGCACATGCCTTGGACAGTGTGAAGGCCTGGATCTGTGATGTGCTGGAGGTGGATGATTCCCAACGGCTGGATGAGGCCAACTTTGAAAACGTCATGCGACAGAGTTATGAGACCTTTCTGAAGGAGGACAGCGGTATGTCGCGGAGAATAGAAATCGTGCGCAGTTATGAGGACGAGGAAATCGTGACCTACCAGTCTGAGGTCGTGGACCGCGACACGGCGACCTGGCATGACGAGGACTGTGCGTCATTCAGCAAGAAAGACGGTCACCGGCTGCGTGTCAACGAAATCTTTAAATGTCCGGAACGGCGGATCAAGCAACTGATGTGGCAGTATCGTGGCGATCTGCCCGTGGGCGTGTCGGGTCCTGACGAGCTCGTCGTGGGCGATGCCGGATATATCGATGGCTGGGTGGTGGTGATCGGCCCTGCGAAAGGCTACACGGGCGCAGCCTACCGCATCCGTTATCAAGTGGCGGAACCCTACCTGCAAGGCAAGCGCACGGGCGGCTACTACGATGGAGAGGAAGACGACGAATGAGTGAAAAGTGGTTGCACGGCTGCAACCTTAAAACCGTATGAAAACAAAAAAGCCGCTCTTGTGGAGCGGCTCAATATCTTACATCAACAATGTCTTAAGCACGGATTAGCCGAGCTTATTGATATGCTGTGCTAAACCAGACTTCAGGTTGGCAGCCTTGTTAGCGTGGATGATGTTGGTCTTAGCCAACTTGTCCAGCATCTTCTGTACCACGGGGAACTGCTTAGCAGCCTCGTCCTTGTCAGTGGTAGCGCGCAGTTTGCGGACTGCATTGCGCATCGTCTTTGCATAGTATTTGTTATGCAAAGTCTTCACCTTGGTCTGGCGAATTCTCTTTACTGATGATTTGTGATTTGCCATCTTTAAATTTCTACTTTTTATTTCTCTAGTAGTCCCTAGCAGAGTCGAACTGCTCTTTAGAGAATGAAAATCTCTCGTCCTAACCGATAGACGAAGGGACCATCCGTAATTTTGTGGGTGCAAAGTTACTGCTTTTTCTTTGAGTCACCAAATTTTTGCTCATTTATTTTCGCTAAATGCTTGATTTTTCGTATTTTTGCCGTTGTATGGAAATAAAAACGCGCGCTATCGTGCTGAAAATGGTGCGATATGGTGACTCTCAGGCCATTGTCGATGTCTTTTCCAGAGAAAGGGGAAGGGTGTCGTTTATCTGTCATTTGTCTCAGAACGGGCGGGGGAAGATCAAAAAACAACTCTTCCAGCCGCTTTCGGTTTTGGAGATTGTCTATGACGAGCGGCCCACGCGTACCCTGCAGCGCTTCCGCGACATCAGACTGGCTCAACCTTTCTTCTCGATTCCCTTCAAGCCGGAGAAACTGGCTATCGCCCTGTTCATTGCGGAGTTTCTGTCTTATGCCTTGCGCGACGAGCAGGACAATGTGCCGCTGTATGACTATGTCGAGAGCAGTGTGACTTGGCTGGACAACGTCGAAGGGCATTTTGCCAATTTCCATCTCGTTTTCATGTTGCGCCTGACGCTGTTCATCGGTTTTTTCCCCAACCTGGACGAGATGGAGAAGGGCGACTGGTTTGACCTGCGCAACGGGGTGTTTACGCCGATGCAGCCTTTGCATCCTGATGTGCTCAGGCCTGAGGATGCCGCAAAAATCGGGACGCTTATGAGGATGACGTTTGAGAATATGAGGTTCTTCCGCATGAGCAGTGCTGAGCGCAACCAGTGTGTGGATGCCATTCTCTACTTTTATCGGCTCCACATCCCAAACTTTCCTGAGCTCAAGTCTCTGCCTGTGTTGCGCGAACTCTTCTGAGTCGCACAAAAAAAGAAGCCTCTCCAGCGATTGCTGAAAGAGGCTTCTGTTCCTAAATCTCGCTATGCTTAATTGTAATCGTTGTCGTACCTATGCTTAGACGTTGCCATGTCTTTCCTTAGATATTCCTAAGTTGAAACTTAGTTATTGCCAAGTAGAAACTTAGTTATTGCCAAGTAGAAACTTAGTTATTGCCAAGTTGGTACTTAGTTATTGCCAAGTTGGTACTTAGTTATTGCTAAGTTGGTACTTAGTTATTGCCAAGTTTACCGGTCAGACGACGGTGAGGTTATGCAAGGAGTTTGCGGACGATGGTGGAGATGAGCTTGCCGTCGGCCTTGCCGGCCATTTGCTTGGTAGCGAGTCCCATCACTTTGCCCATGTCTTTCATGCCCTGTGCACCCGTCTGGGCGATGATGTCCTGCAGTTGTGCCGTGATTTCTTCCTCGGTAAGCGGCTTAGGCAGGTATTCCTTGATGACGGCCACTTGTGCTAATTCGGCGTCGGCGAGGTCCTGGCGTTTGGCCTTGGCATAGGTCTCGGCGCTTTCCTCACCCTGCTTGGCCAGTTTTTGCAGGATCTTCAAAGCCGTGGCGTCTTCCAGAGTGTCATTGGCACCCGGAGCTGTCTTGGCCTCGATGAAGTATTTCTTAATGTTGCGCAGTGCTTCCAGACGCACTTTGTCGCGCGCCTTCATTGCCGTGCGGATGTCACTGCTGACCTGATCAAATAGATTTGCCATATCTCTTTGTGATGTTTAAAGTCGTTGTGTGATGGTTATAGACCATCGGTTGGTTATGCAAAGCTGATGATGCCGGGTACTGCCTCGGACTGATCGTCGGCGCTTGGCTTTTCTTCCTTGTTGCCTGTCGCCATGTTGCGGATGTCGTCGAGCATCTGCCGTGTGCGCTTGTAGGTAGGCGTGTTCTCCACAGCCAGGATGACGTCCTCGTTGTCAAGGGTGTCGGGCGTGAAGAGGTAGACATGGGGGCGATGCTTCATCATTGGGTTTTTGCCGTCCTTGCCATAGTAGCGGTTGCGTCGGTCGGCCTTTTCGGCAGCGATCTCCTCTTCTTGTGCGATGCGGTTGGCCTCCTCTTGTGAGCGACGGTCGCGGCGATCCTTAGGCTCTACGTCTTCCACGCCGAAACCGGTAGCGAGGATGGTGACCTTGACCTTCTTGCCGAGCTCCGGGTCTGTGGCCAGTCCCCATTTGATCTCGAAGTCGTCTCCAAACTTGGCCATGAAGTCGTTGACATCGTTCATCTCCTCCATCATCAGACCGTTGTTGTCGTTTTTCTCGTTGGAGAAAGCGATGGAGAGCAGGATCTTCTTGGAGTTGAAGACATCGTTGTCGTTGAGCAATGGTGAGTTGAGCGCGTCGTCGATAGCCTTTTTCACGCGTCCGTCGCCTTCGCCATAGCCTGTACTCATGATGGCGACGCCACCATCCTTGAGAACGGTTTTCACATCGTTGAAGTCGAGATTGATCAGTCCGTGGATGGTGATAATTTCGGCGATGCTCTTTGCGGCAACGCTCAACGTGTCGTCGGCCTTGCCGAAAGCATCGAGAACGGTCAGTTCGGGATAGATCTCACGCAAACGCTCGTTGTTGATCACCAACAGGGCGTCGACGTGCTTGGCCATCTCTTCGACACCGTCAAGTGCCTGATCGATCTTCTTAGGGCCCTCGAAACGGAAGGGAATGGTGACGATGCCCACGGTGAGAATGCCCATCTCCTTGCTCACCTGTGCGATGACGGGAGCGGCACCTGTGCCTGTTCCGCCACCCATGCCAGCGGTGATAAAGGCCATCTTCGTACCATCGTTGAGCATGGCTCTAATCTGGTCGATGCTCTCCATGGCGGCCTGACGTGCACGCTCCGGACGGTTGCCGGCTCCGAGTCCTTCCGCTCCTAACTGCAGATGCTCGGGGACGGGAGAGTCATTGAGGGCTTGGGCGTCGGTATTGCAAAGCACAAACGACACGTCGTGTATGCCTTCGCGATACATGTGGTTCACGGCATTGCCACCGCCACCGCCCACACCGATGACTTTGATGATGCTCTGCTCTTTGTCGGGCTGACCGAAATCGAGGATGGAAGGCTTGCTGCTTTCCGTGAGTGCGGAAGGCTTGCTGCCTTCCATATTGTTGTTGTTATCTGGCATAATGGTCTGTCTTAAAAGTTAAAACGTTGGTCTTATTTCTCGTCTTCCTCTTCTTCTACCATCTTGCGGCCGAAGGTTTTCAGGCCGTTGAAAGCTTTGTGGAACCAAGAGTTCTCGCGTTTCTTGCGGCGACGCTCCTCTTCCTCTTCTTCTTCCTGCTTTCTGCGCTGCTCCTCTTCTTCCTGCTGCTTGAGTTTGGCTGCCTCTTCGGCTGCTTTCTCAGCCTCCGTCTTGATGATGCCCTTGCCGTTTTCGGTAGTGACATGAATGGTGGTGGGCTGTGCAGCGGTGTCCGTGGCAGGTTGCTCGTTTTGGAAGAGCGAGTCACTGATCTCATTTCCGGCACAGTTCATATTGCCTTTGGCCAGCAGTCCGAGTGCCGTGCACATCGTGCCATCCTTGGCTGTGATAGCGGGGCTCTTGGATATGATGGTGGTGGTAACTGAGCCTGCTATTCTCACCTTATCAGTGTGTGTGAGGATCTTGAAGGCTTTGCTGATCTCTTTCATATTGGAGCCGCCACCAGTGAGAACGATACCGCCCAGAAGCTTGTCAACATATTCGTTGGGCACTTGGTGCCAGACATTCTCAATGATCTCTTGTGTGCGTGCCTCTACGATCTCCACGAACTTGGGCATGTCGACGCTTCGGTCATGGTCGATTGGATAGGACTTGCCCATGTCAATGTCGGCGGAGTCGGTATAGGCAGAGGCGTATTTCAATTTCAGCTCCTCTGCGGTTTTCTCCTCCATCTGCAAGGATGTGAGGTCCTTGGTGATGTTGTTGCTGCCAAGGGGAATGACAGTCAGATGACGAAGAACATCGCGATAGTAGACAGAAACGGTGGTCGTGTCGGCACCTAAGTCCACGAGGACACAACCGCCGCGGCGCTCTGCGTCGGTGAGAACGGCATCGGCGAGTGCAAGCGGAGAAAGATACATCTCAGCGATGGCGATACCGGCGTTTTCGAAACAACGGTTGAGATTGCGGTAGAAGGACTTTCTCCATAGGATATTCAGGAAGTTGCCTTCCAGCCGGGAACAGATAAAACCGGTGGGGTCGATCTGGTATTGGTTGTCGACCTTGTATTCTTGTGTGACAGCGTCAAGGATCTCCTGGTCGGGATATTGCATGCTGCGGTTGGCATCCATGAGGCTGTTGACCATGTCGATGGTCACCTTGGTGTCTGCCGGCAATTGTTTGACAATGATATTCTTCTCACTGCGTATCGATTGTCCGTTGACACCAACGTAGACACGGGCTATTTTGGTCTTGAGCGAGTTCTCGAGTTTCTTGATCACATTGCCCAGCGCTTGCACCGTCTTGTCGATATTGTAGACTACGCCTTTGCGAATGCATGAAGTAGCGTCTTCCTTTACGACAGCAAGGACCTTGATGCTGCCGTCGAGGTTCTTCTTCCCCGCAATGCCAGTGATCTTTGATGATCCCAGCTCTATTGCTACTATAAAATCTGCCATACGTAAATAGTAATTATCAGTTCAGTTCTTCCGTTTTTTCGTATTGTTTCTTTTTGCAAATGATCTGGTTGTCAAACTCCACATTGATATAGGAGTATTTGTTCCATCCGACTTGCGACAAGCCGTATTTATAGAACTTTTCCAACCTGTCCATTTTGCGGTTGATGTAGTCAGTGACCAGTTGCTTGCGCTTGTCGGGTCTGTTGGTTTCTGGCAGTTGCCCGATATAGATGATCTGGTCACCGACGCGCGGTACGAGCTCAATGCCTTTGTCAGGCAGTATGTTGATTTGCTCGATCTGGTTCTTCCAAAAGTCGTTGGCCATCAAAGCCTCTCCCACATAGGCCACATAATTGCGGGCGAACCACTTGTTGATATGGCCTGTGGCGATGATCAGGTCGCTCGTGTAGTGCGAGTTGGGCATGATGCTGTTGTTGTCGTCCAAGTAGTAGTCGTCGCCGTTGGCGGACTTGATGCGCAAGGTGGGCATGCGTTGTGTGAGCGTGACACATACATGTCCGTCCTGTGTCTTGTAGCATTGGGCCGACTGCACAAAGGGGCTCCGCATCAACACCTCTTCTATTGTGCGCGTGTCGACAGTGTAGAGAGGTTTGCCCAGCGGATAGAGCCCGCTGTCTTTCAAGCGGCTCTTGATCTCCTTGGCTGTGATGAAGCCATTGGTGGCCTCGTCGGCAATGTCGATGTTGACTTGTGTGCAGATCTGCTTTTCCTTGTCGGGCTTGTCAAAGACCACGAAAGCAATGGCAAGATAGGCTGCAAGCATGAAGTCAATCGTGCCCAGAATGATTTTTCCTCGGTTCATCCGCATGGTTGAGATATCTGTTCAGGATGACACCCGGTGCGGGGAACCGCACCGGACGCCTTATTTCTTTTTGTCTTCCAGAAGGTGAGTGATCTGGGGAACCATGTTGTCGAGGTCGCCGGCACCCAAGATGATCAGCACATCGAAGTCGCGGCTCTTGACCAGATTGAGGACATCGGCCTTCTGGATCATGCTTTTCTCTACGCCGGGCTTGAGGTTGTCATAGATCAACTGGGAAGTGACGCCAGGAATAGGTGCCTCACGGGCCGGATAGATCTCGGTGAGAATCACCTCGTCGAAATGGCTCAGCGCATCAGCGAAGTCCTTGTAGAAGTCGCGGGTGCGGGTGTAGAGATGCGGCTGGAAAATGGCGGTCAGCTTGCGTCCCTGATAGAGTTCGCGCAAGCTCTTGGCGCTTTGCAGGATCTCTTTGGGGTGATGGGCATAATCAGAAAGCAGGACATGCTCGTCGTTGTTGATTTTGAAGTCGAAGCGGCGCTCCACGCCGTGGTAGGTGCTCATGCCGTAGCGCAGTTCTTCGGCAGTGCAGCCGTTGAGCTGGGCCAGTGCCATGGCGGCCACTCCGTTCTCTATGTTGATAGGCACGGGTTGTCCGAGCTTCACATTTGCGACATTCTCTATGGGTGAGACGAAATCGAAAGTGATGTTGCCGTTTTCTATTTTGACGTTTTCTGCATGGAAGTCTCCTTCGTCGCGACTATAGGTATAGGTCTTCACGCCTTCCTGTACATTGGGCTTCATCTCCAGGTTTTTGTGGATGATGAGGGCGCCTCCGGGCTGAATCAGCTCGGTGTAGTGGCGGAAACTCTCGAGATAGGCCTCTTTCGTTCCATAGATATCGAGGTGGTCGGGATCGGTCGCGGTGATGACACTCATCCATGGACGCAGCCAGTGGAAGGAGCGGTCGAACTCATCAGCCTCGATGACGACATAGTCACTCGTCTTGGAGAGGATGTAGTTCGTACCATAGTTCTTGGAGATACCGCCTAAGAAGGCATTGCAGTCAACGTGGCTTTGATGCATGATATGGGCGCACATGGTCGACGTTGTCGTCTTGCCGTGTGTGCCGGCGACACAGAGTCCTTTGTGTGAGCGGGTGAGTAGACCGAGGACTTGTGCGCGTTTCTGCACCTCAAATCCATTGTTGCGGAAGTATTGCAGCTCTTGATGCTCAGTCGGGATGGCCGGCGTGTAGACGACCAGGCATGACTTGTTGTCACGGCAAGCGTGTGGGATCTCGTCGATGTTTTCTTTATAGTGGATGACCATGCCTTCTTTTTCGAGCTGTTGCGTCAGTGTAGAAGGAGTCTTGTCATAGCCAGCTACGACAAGGCCTTTATGGATGAAGTAGCGGGCCAACGCGCTCATGCCGATGCCACCAGCTCCAATGAAATAAACGGCTTTGATATCTTTGAGTTCCATGATATTTTATGTTATTATTCCCGAGAAGGTCTTATTTGTCTCCCCAGGCGAGTTTGACGACTTCGTTGGCAATGACGTCGGCGGAGTCTTTCAGTCCGAGTTTTTTAATGTTCTCTGTCAGTGATGCCAGTTTGGCGTCGTCGTGCACGATCTCCAGTGCTTTGTCGAGCAACTGGTTGGGCGCTTCTGCGTCCTTGACATAGATTGCTGCGTCTTTGTCCACAAGTGCCATGGCGTTCTTCGTCTGATGGTCTTCGGCAACATTGGGGCTCGGCACGAGGATAACGGCTTTGCCGATGAGGCAGAACTCACTGATGGAGCTTGCGCCGGCACGGCTGATGACCAGATCAGCAGCGCGATAAGCTGCGCCCATGTCACTGATGAAGTCGAGCACTTTCAGGTTAGGAATATCCCCAAAGTCCTTGACGGCCTGATTCATCTCGGCATTGTAGTATTTGCCGGTTTGCCAGATGAACTGCACGTCGGCGTTCTTGACCTTGTCGAGATGCTGTCGCATGCTTTCGTTGATCGTTCTTGCTCCCAGACTGCCTCCTACGAGTAGGATGGTCTTCTTATTGGGGTCAAGTCCGAACTGGGCTCTTGCGTCTTCTTTGGAGATCGTTGCTTCCACCACATTCTGTCGAACGGGATTGCCTGTCATGATGATCTTGTCTGCCGGGAAGAAGCGCTCCATGCCTTCGTAAGCCACGCAGATCTTGCTGGCCTTCTTGGCCAACAGCTTGTTGGTGACGCCGGCGTAGCTGTTTTGTTCTTGGATGAGACAAGGTATGCCCATGCTGGCGCATACGTTAAGCGTAGGGCCGCTGGCATAGCCGCCCACTCCGACAGCTACAATCGGCTTGAAGTTCTTGACGATTTTTTTTGCCATGCGCTCGCTTTTCCAGATTTTGAAGAGCACAGCGATATTTTTCAGCAGATGCTTGCGGTCGAAACCACAGATGGGCAGGCCCTTGATGTCGTAACCTGCTGCGGGGACACGCTGCATCTCCATACGTCCCAGTGCCCCGACAAACTGGATTTTAGCGCTGGGATATTTGGCTTTAATGGCATTGGCGATGGAAACGGCTGGGAAGATATGGCCTCCTGTGCCTCCACCACTGATGATGACTCTTAATTCTTTTTCCATGTCGCCTATTTCTTATTTTCCGCAAAAGTAATCAAAAAAAATGTCTTTTGATCATTTTTGTCTTACTTTATTTTATTTCTTGGGTACCTAGTGACTTTTTATTATACTTTTTCTACTCATCGGCAACTGATGCCTGACTTGTCACCACAGAATTGTTTGGGGTGGATGAGACCGTAGCCGTTTGTGGTTCTGATGTCTTTTTGGCGGATCGGCTGACACTGAGGATAGCACCTACGTAGATGCAGTTGATTATGGTCGACGTACCTCCTTTGCTGATGAGTGGCAGGGGTTGTCCTGTCACCGGAACAAGTCCGACGGCAACACACATGTTGAACAGTGCCTGCGTGACAAGCAATAGGGCGAGTCCCATGGCCAGGAAGGCTGGGAAATTGTTCTCACATCTACTGGCGATACGGCCCGTTCGGAACAGCAGAATGATATAGAGCATAGCTACGAAAGCGGCTCCCTCGATCCCCAACTCTTCGATGATGATGGCATAAATGAAGTCAGAGAATGCCTGAGACAAGAAGTCGCGCTCCACAGAATTGCCTGGTCCCTTGCCAATGATGTTGCTTGATGCGATGGCGATGTTGGCGTGGGCTGTCTGAGCGTCTTTGTCGAGGTCGACTTTCTCAGGTGGTATTTCCTGATGGTCGCTAAACTTGTCGATACGCGATTTCCATGTGTCGAGTCGGTGAAGGAGGCCACCGCTACTGGACTTCTCTGGCTGTTTACCGTTGACCTGCTCTGTAAGCTGTCCGCCAGACGTGGCGTCTCCGTTGTCGTGTCCAAAGATCATGATGGTCATGACCGCTAAGACGATGATCAATGTGACGCCTCCGATGAGTTTGCCAAGTTGCTGCGCAGGCACACGCCCTATGATCATCATGAAGAAAATAACGGCACACAACAGTGCGGCCGTAGAGAGATTCTCTACCATGATGAAGGGAATGATACAGGCACAGACCACCAATATGTATGGCATGGCATGCCGGTCGGCTCCACGCTCGGTCTGCATGGCACTGAGGATCTGGGCCGTTGCCAGCACCAGCGTGCCCTTGGCGATCTCAGAGGGCTGAAATTGTATGCCGAAAATCGAGAGCCATCGTTGGGCATCATTGGTGGAATGTCCTGCAAAGTCAACCCAGAGGAGGGTGAATATCGAGATGACAAGCAGCAGCGGAGTGGCTATTTTGAAGTACTTGCACTTGATGTTGAGGGTAACGACAGCCAGAAACACGCCTAACAACAACAAGCCGATGTGTTTGATGATAGGCGCGACATAACTGCCTCCTTTGTAGGTCAGCTCAGAAGAGGCCGAGAAAACCTCGATGACACTGATCAGACAAAGGAAGAAGAAAACCATCCAGATGACTTTGTCACCCTTGAATATATTACCTAATTTTTTGTTGTCCACTTGTTGACGTTGTTGAGGGACAGCGGAAACGCTCCGTTGCCCCTATTTCTTTACAGGCTTCTGACTTGTTGCTTGAACTGTTCGCCGCGGTCCTCCATATTGTGGAAGAGGTCAAAACTGGCGCAGCACGGTGACAACAGTACGGTGTCGCCGGGACGAGCCATGGCATAACATGCCTTCACGCAATCTTTCATGTTGTGCGTGTCACGTACCGGGATACCCATCTTGTCGAAGAAATTGTGGAGCTTGGTATTGTCTGCACCGAGATAGACCAGTCCCACGCATTTCTTCTGTACCAGTTCTTTGATGGCGTTGTAGTCATTGCCTTTGTCCTTTCCGCCAAGGATGAGGATGACAGGTGTGCGCATGCTCTCCAAAGCATACCAGCAGGCATCGACATTGGTGGCCTTGGAGTCGTTGACATAGTGCACGCCAGCCACGTCACATACCTTTTCCAGACGGTGCTCTACGCCAGGGAAGTCACTCAGACTCTTGCGGATAATCTCTTTCTTAATGCCACTGATGTTGGAGGCCAGGCCTGCGGCGAGGGAGTTGTAAATGTTGTGCTTGCCGGTCAACGAGAGCTCCTCTTGCTCCATGTTGAATGGAGTGGGGTACTCAAGTTTGTATTGTCCTTCCTCGATATAAGCAATGCTTCCTTTCTCTTTGAGCTCCGAGAATGGGCACTGAACAGCCTTGATGTCGTACTTGTCGAGTTGCTGTTTGATGACAGGATCATCGTTCCAGTAAATGAAGTGGTCGTCTTTTGTCTGGTTCTGGATGATACGCATCTTGGCATCGACATAGTTTTGGAACTTGAAGTCGTAGCGGTCGAGATGGTCGGGCGTGATGTTGAGCAGAATGGCAATGTTGGCACGGAAGTCGTACATGTTGTCGAGCTGGAAAGAACTCAGTTCGATGATGTAGTAGGCATGCGGTTCCTCTGCAACCTGCAGTGCAAGGCTCTTACCGATATTTCCGGCCAAACCGACATCGTATCCGGCACTCTTAAAGATATGATAGATCAGCGAGGTGGTCGTTGTCTTGCCGTTGCTGCCTGTGATACAGATCATCTTGGCATGAGTGTATCGTCCGGCGAACTCTATCTCACTGATGATATGTGTGTGCTGTGCCATGAGTTTCTGCACCATAGGAGCCTCTTTGGGGATGCCCGGACTTTTGATGACTTCGTCGGCATTCAGGATTTTCTCCTCGGTGTGATGACCTTCTTCCCATTCGATATGATGGCTGTCAAGCAGTTGCTTGTACTTGTCCTTGATCAAAGAAGTATCAGATACGAAAACGTCGAAACCTTCTTTCTTTGCCAGCACGGCGGCTCCTGCGCCACTTTCGCCGGCTCCTAATATAACGATTCTTTTCATTACTGAACTACGTTTTTATTTTTTCGAAGTTTATTTCTTATTGTTTTCAGCATTGCGACCAAAGGGGGATAGCTTTGCTGGGTAGGGTAGGCATTGTAACGCTTCTACCACGACAATGGGCATATCTCTTTTTGACCGTCTTTGCCTTATCTTATCTTGAGCGTGATAATGGTCAGAGCTGCCAAGATGATCGTGACGATCCAGAAGCGAATCGTGATTTTCGACTCATGCTTGGGTGAGTGAGGGCTCTTGATCAAGTATTTGCAATCGGGATCGAGCTGCTCGTCCGTGACACGGAAGTTGTCGTGGATAGGTGTGCGCTTGAAGATTCTCTGTTTCACTCCATGGCGCTTACCGATCTTGTAGTACCATACTTGACAGATGACGCTGAGGCTTTCCACGAAGAAAATACCGCAGAGGATCGGCAACAACAGTTCCTTGTGGATGATCACGGCACATACGCCGATGATACCGCCAATGGTCAGTGATCCCGTGTCGCCCATGAACACTTGTGCCGGGTAGGCATTGTACCACAGGAAACCGATGAGTGCTCCCACAAACGCACACATGAAGACCACGAGCTCCTGCGACCCAGGGATATACATGATATTGAGGTATGCGGCAAATTGAATATGGGAGCTCACATAAGCCAAAATGCCTAGGGCTACACCTATAATGGCCGAGTTGCCAGCGCACATGCCGTCCATGCCGTCATTGAGGTTGGCACCGTTGCTCACGGCGGTGACGACCAAGATCGTCATGATGACGAAGAGAATCCACCCAGCGGCTGTTTTATACTTGCCACAGAAAGACATTACTGACGAGTAGTCGAGGTTATGCCCTTTGACAAACGGTATTGTCGTCTTCAGCGTTTTGCGCGCTTCAGCACGGTGCTTGACGACGACTTCTTGTCCCTGGCGCTCGAGGACGATGTTCTCATTGGATTTCACGTCTGGGGAGGCCCATAGCACCAGTCCGACAATCAGTCCGATGCCTATCTGGCCTACGATCTTATACTTGCCCTTCAGTCCTTCCTTGTTGCGATGGAAGATCTTGATGTAGTCGTCCATGCCGCCGAGGAACCCCAGCCATACTGTAGTGATGAGCATCAAGATGAGGTAGATGTTTCGAAGACGGCCCAGAAGCAATACCGGGATCAATATGCTGACGATGATAATCACGCCACCCATTGAAGGCACACCAATCTTGTTGACGCCAAACGGGTCAATCTTGGCATCGCGCTGCGTCTCGGTGATCTGTTTGCTCTTCAAGTATTTGATGAACTTCTCACCAAACCATGCAGAGATGATCAGGGAGAGAATCAGAGCCAACAATGCACGGAAGGAGATATAGCCCCAGATGCGTGCTCCGGAAATGCCGAACTGCTCCAGAAAACGAAAGAGATAATATAACATGTCTTAGCTCTTTATGTTGATAGTCTTAGCGCTTATTACTTATCGGGATTGGTGTTCGCAGTCTCTTGAGCGGTGTTGCTCAGCCCAAAGATATCGCGCAGCACCTCATGGTCGTCGAAGTGATGTTTGACACCTTTTATTTCCTGATAGTTTTCATGTCCCTTGCCTGCCACGAGGACCACATCGCCTTTTTGCGCCATCATGCAAGCGGTCTTGATGGCTTCTTTACGGTCTACGATGCTGATCACCTTTTGCATCTGCTGAGCATTCAGTCCGGCGAGCATGTCATCGATGATGGACTGTGGATCCTCGAAACGGGGATTGTCACTAGTGATGATCACCTTGTCACTCTGTTTGACGGCTTCCTGTGCCATCAGTGGCCGTTTGCCATGGTCACGGTTGCCGCCTGCGCCACAGACAGTGATGACGTGTCCTTTGCCGTTGAGCACTTCATGGATGGCAGCCAGCACGTTTTGCAAAGCATCAGGAGTGTGGGCATAGTCAACGATGGCCGTGAAACCCTTCGGTGACTGAATAGGTTCCAAACGCCCACTCACACTGTGGAGTGTGCTCAAAACCACCAGGATCTCCTCGGGCTCCTTGCCCAGCATGCGTGCGGCGGCATAGACGGCTAAGAGGTTACTCACGTTGAATTTACCGATGAATTGAACGCCCACTTCGTGACCGTCGATGTCGAGATACATCCCGGCAAAGTGCATTTCGATGATGCGTGCACGGAAGTCGGCCATTTGGCGAATGGAGTAGGTCTTAATCGTGGCCTTGGTGTTTTGCACCATGATCATGCCATTTTTGTCATCAGCATTGGTGATGGCAAACGCCGACTTGGGCAGTCCGTCGAAGAAAGCCTTTTTGGCATTGCGATAGTTTTCGAAGGTCTTGTGATAATCGAGGTGGTCACGTGTGAGGTTGGTGAAGATGCCACCCGTGAATTTCAGTCCGCCGATGCGTTTCTGAGCGATGGCATGGCTAGAGCACTCCATGAAGGCATACTCACATCCAGCCTCTACCATTTTGCCTAAAAGCATGTTGAGCTCGATCGGGTCGGGTGTCGTGTGGTCAGCGGGAATCGCTTCACCATCGATGTAGTTGACGACAGTAGAGAGCAGTCCACACTTATGACCCATTTTGCGGAACATATTATATAATAAGGTGGCGATCGTTGTCTTGCCGTTCGTACCGGTCACACCGACCAGTTTGAGCTTCTTCGAAGGATCACCATAGAAGAGCGTAGCTACGCGTCCGACGGCGTCTTCTGTGGAAGGCACTTGAATGTAGGTGACGCCTTCGGCTTTCTCTTCCGGCATGTCTTCGCAGAGCACGGCACTGGCGCCTTGCTCGATGGCCTTAGGGATGAAGCGGTGGCCGTCTACCTGAGTGCCTTTCATGGCAATGAACAGATGACCATCCTTGACTTGGCGCGAGTCTATGTCCACGCCGGTGATGTCGGCATCCACGCCCCCAATGACAGAGGTGGGCTTGATGCCCTTGAGAAGCTCTTGTAGTTTCATTTCTTTCTATATTATTCCTTATATTTTATTTCTATCAGTTTTGTTCTTGTCTATATATTTTTCCGGTCAAATCAGAGATAAGCAGCCGGTCAGATCAGAGTCAAACGTGTCGAAGACTGTGCTGTGCCTTGTTCTTTTCTACTCCAAGGTCAGCGTACACGTCTCGCGTCGGTGGATATATTGTCCTGGCGGGAGGCTTTGCTTGACGACCTTTCCACGCCCGATGATGCGGCATTTCACACCCCGTTGCTCCATGAGATAGACAGCGTCGCGTGCTCCCATGCCCATGACGTTGGGTACATGCTTGGTACTGGGTATTCCCTGATGGATGAGATCCACGTAGCGTGTGTTGCTTCTGGCCTGTCCCCACAGTGCACTGGTGTTGGCGATGTTGGCGATATAGTTGCGTTTGGTCTTGATGCCTAACTGCGAGAGTACGTAGTCTGCAGACAGGATATTGCCGCTTTTCACCTGTGGAACAAAGACCGAAGCGGAGTCGCGAGCCTGTTTGACGTTGCGTCCCTCGCTTTGTGCCATGATGCCCTCAGCAATATGGTGGAAGACCACGCCGCTCATACCACCGCCAGAAGCAGGCAAGCCGCCCTTCTGAATGCAGACGATGCAACTGTATTTCGGATTGTCGGCGGGGAAGTAACCGGCAAAAGACAGCAAGTAATGTGTCATACCGTTCTTATAGCCGGCTGATCCCTTAGATATCTGAGCCGTACCTGTCTTGCCAGCCACCTTGAACGAGGTGGATCCAGCTTTTTTTCCGAGACCTTCACTGACCACATGTTCCAGCATCACCTGCATTTTTTTGATGACATCGGGAGATGCGATCTGGGTGTGTCCCTTGACCACTTGTGGCGGATATTCCGTGACCTCTCCGTTTTGGATGGATGCCTTGACGAAGCGAGGCTGCATCATGCATCCATTGTTGGCGATGGCATTGTAGAATGCCAATGTCGAGATGGGTGGCACCTGTGACTCATATCCGATGCTCATCCAGGGCAGAGCCGTGTTGCTCCAATTGATCCACTCACCACGTTTGTTCTTTTTAGGCATGCGGATTTTAGCCGGACTGGCACCGACAATTGGTATGTGTAAGTCGGCGGCGATACCTGAGCGATAGACGCCGCGCACGAATTTCTCCGGATCATTGTGGTAGTATTCATCGATGATCCTGCTCACACCGATGTTGGAGCTCACGCGCAAAGTGGTAGCCATGTTCATGACCCCATATCCACCTCGCCGCCAGTTGTGGTCCTTCATTTCTCTTCCATACATCGGCCACACACCGTTACCGGTGTCAACGATCTTGCTGGTGTCGCACATGCCGTCCTGCAATGCCGTCATGACGCTGACGGGTTTGAAGACCGATCCGGGTTCCATCAGGTCGCTGACAGCGTGGTTTTTGATTTCTTTATAGACGACCTGTCCGTCACGCGTATAGCATTTGTCGATATTGACAATGGCCTTGATGTCTCCGGTTTTGACTTCCATGACGATTGCCACACCCACGTCGCCGTTGACTTCCGGTTTTTTGAGTTCCTCGATGACGGCTCTTTCCGCCAAGTCCTGAATGCCGACATCGATAGTCGTAATGATGTCGCAACCGTTGACAGGCTCTTTGTCGATGATGTCGAGATATTTGTTGAGCACCTTCCGGCGGTGTCCGATGCCATTGGTGCCACGGAGCAGTTTGTCATAGGACAGCTCCAGGCCACAGCGTGGCATACGGCCTCCCTCTTTCAGTGCATACATGTCTCCTACCGTGCGCTCAGCGAGCGTGCCGAAAGGATTCTCGCGGGAGTTGAGTTCTTCACAGTGGAACCCGCTTTTGTACTTCGTGAGGTTAAACACCGGCAACTTCAGCACCTCTGAGTAAGTGTTGTAATTGATGCGGTAGGGCCATACGGGCCAGTGGCGGCTCATCTTTCTGCGTCCTTTGTCGAGATTGGCCTTGAACTCAGCCGGACTTTGTTCCGGGAAGATTTCGTGCAGTCCTTTGCAGATCTGCTTGACTTTTGCGTCCCATAGAGAGTCGTTGCCGGCGTCGTGGAGCTGTTGGAAGTCCATGAAGATCTTAAATTCCGGCAGTGAAGAGGCCAGTAGCTGGCCGTCGCAACTGAGGATGTTTCCTCTTACCGGCTGAATGACCACGTTGTCTCTTTTCACGCGGTCAGCCACCTTCATCCAATAATCCCGTTTGGCAGTCATGATGTATCCTGCCTTCATGAGCACGCCGAGGGAGATGACAGCCATGAGCATACAGATGACACTGTAGCGTGGCATGATTTTCTGGTTGTTGAATTTGCTCATGTTGTTATTTGTCCTCCTCGGGTACTTCTATTTTATAAGGAGGCGCACTGGGTATTTTCAGGACGCTGTCCTTGTTATTTTTCAACAGGTTGATGACATTACTTTCCCGGCTGATCTCTGTAAGCTGGCTGGTACTGGAAAGCGCTTTGTATTTAGCGTCCTTGAGCTTCACTTGCAGTTTGTCGATCTGTATGAGATCTTGCTGACAGCTGTATCTGCTACCAATATATATGATCAGGAACGCACCGATCAGCAAGAATAGCCATATTTGCCTTCTGACGAATGACGTGTTGAGGATGTCTCCACCCAAGATCTTTCTTAGTGAGAAGAGTCTTGACTGTGGCGCCTCGTCCTCAGTGGCTTGTTCTTTGATGACCTCTTTGAGCGAGGGCAGGTCATTTTCCTGCTCTTTTCCGCTTATCCCGACCTTTTCAGTTTTCGGGTTGTCTTGCTTGTCTTTGCCTGAGGATAGCTTGTCTTTGCCGGCAACGTCGGATGTTTCCTTTGTTTTGTTGTCTATTTGCTTATCTTTTTTCATTTTTTCTCAGCGATTCTCAGTTTTGCGCTACGGCTTCTTGGATTGCGCGTCTGCTCCTCTTCGTCAGGCGTGATGACCTTGTTGTTGACCAATGTGAAGGGGCTTTCTATTTTTCCGTAGAAGTCCTGAATCGTTTTACCTTCTGCATTTCCCGTTTTCATCATGTTCTTGACGATGCGGTCTTCCAAAGAGTGATAGGTGATGATGCTTAGTCGTCCACCGGGTCTGAGCAGTTCAGAAGCCGTGGCGAGCATTTCTTTCAATGCGCTCATCTCGTGATTTACCTCGATGCGTAAGGCCTGAAAAAGTTTTGCCATGTCTTTTTTCTCCCTTTCTCTGCGGAAGAGAGGCTCGACCGTATTGAGAAAATCACTTGTGGTGAGGATTGGCTTCTCACTCCGTGCTTTCACGATGGCGGCGGCAATGCGTCTGGCCGAACGTAACTCACCATAGAGATAAAAGATGTCAGCCAGTTGAGGCTCGGAAGCCGTGTTGACGATGTCGGCCGCGGTGGTTCCAGCCCGCTTGTTCATGCGCATGTCAAGCGGAGCTTCGAATCGGAAAGAGAAGCCGCGGCTCTCATCGTCGAAATGGTGACTTGACACGCCGAGGTCTCCGAGCAAACCGTCAATATGCTCCACGCCATAGTAGTGCATCCAGTTTTTCAGATATCTGAAGTTGGAGCGCACAAAGGTAAAGCGTGGGTCGTCGACGAAGCGTTTCCCCTCGCCTTCTGTCGAGAGAATATTTTGCTCAGCGTCAGCATCCTGGTCAAAGCTGTAGAGATGAGCCGTGCTGTCCATCCGGGAGAGGATCTCTCTCGAATGTCCGCCGCCACCGAAAGTGACGTCGACATAGATGCCGCCGGGCTGAATATTCAGTCCGTCAACACTCTGCTTCAGCAGCACAGGAATGTGGTATTCTTCTGTTTTATCCATCTTTACGTAGCTTTTAGCCCTGCTTACAGCGTGGCTACACATCTTTATATAGCGTATTTGGGTTCAAAGTTACATAAAAATCCCCACTTATTTCTATTTTGGGGCTATATTTTTTCGATTCTCTTTTATCATGCTTGCGGCCCCGTGAGATTATGTTGTAAAAGGTATGACGTTGTCAGAACCATATGGTTTACTCTTTTTTAAAGTTTTCTTGTAATTTTAGTGGCAAAAATGAAGAAATATAAAAAAGAAGTGTTATTTTTGCATTTGATTAGTATCTTATGGAATAACATGAACGTTAGCACAGAAAACACCAAAGGAGAAAGCATCGAAGACACGTTTCAGAAAACCATCGATGTGGAGAAAGTCCTTCAAAGCAAACTGGGACGGCGCGCCAAATATGTGCCGGCCTTGCTTGTGTCGTGGCTTCGCCGACTCGTTCATGAGGATGAGGTCAATGACTTCTTGTGGAAGCATCGCCATCAGTTTGGCACGGAATGGCTCAAAGAGTGCGTGAAGTATCTCGACATGCAAGTGACGATAGAAGGCAAGGAAAACCTGCCCGACAAAAACGACGGCAAGCTCTACACTTTCGTGAGCAACCATCCGTTGGGTGGCGAGGACGGTGTGTGTCTGGGTGCGATTATTGGCGATCACTACGATGGGCGCTTCCGCTATCTTGTCAACGATTTGCTGCTGTTTCTCCCGGGACTGCGTCCGGTGTGCATCGGCATCAACAAGACGGGTAAGCAAAGCCGTAATTTCCCAGCCATGGTGGAGGCCGGTTTCCAAAGCGACAACCATATGCTCATGTTTCCCGCCGGTCTCAATTCCCGTATGATCAATGGTCACATCCATGATCTGCCATGGAAAAAGACGTTCATCTCCAAGAGTGTGGAATATCATCGTGATGTTGTCCCCATCTATTTCAGTGGTCGCAACTCCAATCGGTTTTATCGTATCGCCCGTTGGCAGAAGCGCTTGGGACTGAAGATCAACATTGCCATGCTCTTTCTCGTCGATGAGATGTATCGCAATGTCCATAAGAAGTTCCGTGTCGTCATCGGCAAGCCGATTCCATGGCAGACATTTGATAAGACCCGCACACTGAAGGAATGGGCACTTTTTGTAGAAAACAAGGTTTACGAACAGGCAGGCCCTGCAGGCCTGCGGGCTGAGTGAACGCGACCAATAATAGCAGAAATGGAAGAAGAGATTATCCAACCCGTCAGCAAGGAACTGCTGAAAAGTGAATTGACTCCTGAACGCTGTTTGCGCACAACCAACAAGAGCCACAACGAGATTTATGTCATCCGTGCCACAGAAGCACCGCATGTGATGCAGGAAATAGGGCGTCTTCGTGAGATCGCCTTCCGTACTTCAGGTGGAGGCACCGGTAAGAGTGTCGACATTGATGAGTTCGACACGATGCCCAACGGCTGCAAGCAGCTTATCGTCTGGAATCCCGAGGCGGAAGAGATCATCGGTGGTTATCGTTATCTCTTTGGCGAAGACTGGCAGATCAATGCCCAGGGACAGCCTAATCTGGCCATGAGTCACATGTTCCACTTCTCAGATGAGTTTATGAAAGACTACGCTCCTTACACCGTGGAACTGGGTCGGTCGTTTGTCTCTTTGGAATATCAGAATGTCAGAAAGAACACCAAGAGCATCTTCGCTTTGGATAATCTCTGGGACGGGCTGGGAGCACTGACCGTCATCAATCCGCGCTGCAAATATTTCTTGGGAAAGATGACGATGTATCCTTCCTTTGTGCGTCGTGGCCGCGACATGATACTCTATTTCCTGCGCAAGCATTTTGGTGATGCCGATAAACTCGTAGTACCGATGAAACCGGTCATCATCGATACGCCGGAGGAAGAACTGCGCCAGATTTTCTGCGAGAAAGAGTTCAAAGCCGATTATCGCATCCTCAACCATCAAGTGCGCGAACTGGGCTATAACATCCCTCCGTTGGTCAATGCTTATATGAATCTAAGTCCCACGATGAAGTTCTTCGGCACAGCTGTCAATTACGAGTTTGGCGATGTGGAGGAAAGTGGCATTCTCATCGCGGTGGACGAGATCTTTGAGGAAAAGCGCATCCGCCACATCAACAGCTTTGTCAAGGAGCATCCCGAGGCTTTGAAGATGCCGATGCCCAAGAAGAGATAAGGCAGAAACGAACAAGAAATGGATACCGCCTCGATACGAGGCGTGACATCTTCCATTTGTCAATCAGCGAAAAAGAGGAGACCTTCGGGCCTCCTCTTTTTCGTTGGTGTGGATCAGACAATTGGCAGGGCGATGCCATTGATTTTTTGGTAGACATCGAGTGCATAGACATCTGTCATGCCACTGATGTAGTCGACAACGGCCATCAACCGTGTTTCAAGATCCTCACTGTGAATGTCATACTGACTGCTAAAGCGTTTGATGAGTTGCTGGCTGTGGAATTTCTCAGGGTGCACAGCAGCGTTGACAAGTGTCTGCATGAGTGTTTCCATGATCTTGTAACCACTCAGCTCCACATCGAGCACCGGTTTGCTCTGATAGATCTTGGCGTAAGATGTCTTCACACATCGCTGGTAGGCATTGCGCAGCGGTTCGCTCATGTTGTCGATCAGACTGCCTTGGAATGTCCCGCTGAGAATTTGTTCCTCATGATCCACAAAGGTCCTCACGCACTCATTTTCGAGCAGTCCCACCACACAAGCCCTCATATACACGATCTGCTCGTTGCGGTCCGTCACATCTTCGTCTTTCAGCCGTTGCTGGATGTGGTCTTTGGCCTTTTGGTCAAAGAAGCCGAGCAGCAGATCCGAGGTCTCTTCAAAGGAGAGGATTTTCAGTTTGTGTGAGTCCTCGATGTCCATGATCTCATAACAGATATCGTCAGCCGCCTCCATCAAGTAAACCAGTGGGTAGCGGCAGTAGCTTAGCTGCGACCTGTTCTTGTTTTTACACACCATGCCGAGCTCGTCTGCAATCTTGCGAAACGTCTCCGCTTCACTTTGGAAAAAGCCGAATTTCCCATGCTGTCCGGCAAGGCTGCTGGCAAAAGGATACTTCACGATAGAGGCCAGCGTAGCGTAGGTCATAGCATATCCTCCCGGCCTTCGTCCTACAAAGCGGTGGGCAAGAAGTCGGAACGCATTGGCATTGCCCTCGAAATGAGTAAGGTCGTCCCAAAAGCCTTGGCTGACCTTGTCCTTGAGATAACTGCCCTCACCCTCTGAAAAATAGGTTTGTATCGCTTTCTCGCCCGAATGTCCAAAGGGCGGATTCCCCATGTCGTGTGCCAGTCCGGCCGTTTGCACGATGGTGCCGATTTCCTCAAAGAGTGTTCCCTCCAGTTCCGGATGCCTCTCAACGAGTTGCCGGGCCACGTCGTCGCCTAAAGATTTGCCCAAGGAACTCACTTCCAGAGAGTGAGTGAGGCGGTTATGCACAAACACACTGCCCGGTAGGGGGAATACCTGGGTCTTGTTTTGTAATCTTCTGAAAGGCGCCGAGTAGATCAGTCGGTCGCCGTCACGCTTAAACTCAGAGCGTGCGTCGTGTCTGAGCGGATGGCTGAGTTCCTGTCCGAGGCGTTTGTTAGAGATCAGTTGTTGCCAGTTCATATCGTTGCTGATGAATGTTTTCTCGCAAAGTTACGCTTTATTCGACTTCTATCCAACGATTTTCGTCTTTTTAATCAAAAAAATAAAGCAATGTGGGGATAATTGCTTAATTTTGCATCTAATATGTTTAAAATCAAAGTTGTCAACACGGGTCATCAGCCCTTACCGGCCTACGCTACCACACAGAGCGCAGGTCTGGACTTGCGCGCCAACATCGAAGCGCCGATCACGCTTCGCCCATTGGAGCGTCGTCTTGTGCCTACGGGTCTTCATATTGCATTGCCAGATGGCTATGAGGCACAAGTGCGTCCTCGTAGCGGTTTGGCGTTGAAGCATGGTATCACGGTTCTCAACACGCCGGGCACTATCGACGCTGACTATCGCGGCGAAATCATGGTGCTGCTCGTCAACTTCTCTCATGAGGACTTTGTGGTGCGTGATGGAGAGCGGATTGCTCAGATGGTGATCGCCCAATATGCCAAAGCCACCTTTGAGAGCGTGGAAGTGCTCGATGAAACCGAGCGTGGCGAGGGTGGATATGGACACACGGGTGTAAAATAACAAACAGTGATGAAGCATCTACGCATTTACCTTTTCAGTCTGCTTTGCCTGTTGCTTGTGCCGGGCATGCTTGTCGCCAAGGACCGCAAGCGCGCCAAAGCCAAGAAAGCAAAGGTCGAGCGGACTGTCACAGTGCCGCCGCTGAGCTATAACGACAGCCGGCGGTATGACCTGTTCTTCTTGGAGGCCATCCGCCAACAAGAAGCCGGGCACTATGATGCTGCCTTTGATCTGCTCAACCATTGCCTGTCCATCAATCCCAATGCGGCTGAGGCCTGGTATTTCAAAGCCATGTATCTCTCTCAACTCAAGCAAGACACATTGGCGATGAAATGCCTGGAAAGGTCTGCTATGCTCAGTCCTGACAACGACACCTACCAAGAAAGACTGGCTCAGTTCTATATCGGCACCGGCAACTATCCCCTTGCCATCAGCTCCTACGAGCGCTTCTTTGCCAGCAACCGCGACCGCAGTGATGTGCTCAACATCCTTGTTCAGCTCTACAAACAACAGCAGAACTATCCGATGATGCTCAACACCATCAACCGTCTGGAGCAGGTAGAGGGTCCCAACGACTCTTTCACGTTGGCAAAGATGCGTGTCTACGAGCTCATGGGCGACAAAAAGATGGCATACAAAACATTGAAAGGCTTGGCCGACAGTCATCCCAATGATCCCGGTTTCACCGTGATGTTGGGCAACTGGCTCATGCAGAACAAGCGTGGCACAGAGGCTTACAAGCTTCTCACTCAAGTGCTGAAAGCCGATCCTGCCAATGTCTACGCCCAAAGTTCCTTGTATGACTATTACCGCGCCACTGGTCAGGATTCGCTGGCTCACCGGATGATGACAGAGGTGCTCCTGGGCAAGAACACGCCGGCACAGACGCGTGCCATGTTTCTCAAGCAGGCTGTGCAGGAGTGCGACGCCAAGGGCGACTCGCTCGGCGTGGTGAGACTGCTCGACCGTATGCAGGAGGTGATGCCCCGTGACACCGATGTGGCGGAGATGCGCGTGGCCTACTACACGCTCAAGAAGATGCCGGTGGCGATGCTCGACAGTGCGCTGGTCTATCTCTTGAAGCTTGCTCCCGACAATGCCAGCGCCCGTTTCCAACTCATACAAAACAAATGGTCGAAACAAAACTGGAAGGAGATCGCGGCGCTCAGCGAGCCGGGTATGCTCTATAACCCCGATGAAATGGCGTTTTATTACTTCACCGGTTTGGCCCGTTACTATCAAAAGAACGACGACGGCGCTTTGGATGCCTTTCAGCGCGGCACTTCTGTGATCAGTTCCAAGAGCAATCCCGACATCGTGAGTGACTTCTATGCGATCATGGGAGAAATCTACCACAACAAAGGAGACAACGCCAAAGCCTACGCAGCCTTTGACAGTTGCTTGCAGTGGAAGCCCGACCAAGTGATGACACTCAACAATTATGCCTACTTCCTTAGTGTCGATGGCAAAGAACTGAAAAAGGCTGAGGAGATGAGCGCCAAGACGATCAAGGCAGAACCGAAGAACTCGACCTATCTCGACACCTACGCGTGGATACTATATAAGGAAGAGCGCTATACCGAGGCCAAACTCTATATCGACCAGGCCTTGGCCCATCTCTCCGATTCGACCATGCGTGCAGATCTGCTGGAACATGCCGGTGACATCTATTGGGCTGCCGGCCTGCATGATCAAGCGCTGGCGTATTGGCGGCAAGCCGTGTCCGCCGGCAGCAGCAATGTGGCTGACCTGCAAAAGAAAATCGCTGGTGGACGGGAAAGAAAACAAAATAGCAAACGAAAAAACAGAAGATAAAACGATGAAGAAAACTCATATCTTTCTTTCGCTCCTCACAGCCTTGATGGCGTTTACCTCTTGTGGGGCGCAGAAGGCAGCGGTCAAGGACACGATTCCGTCGTCAGCCGCCACGAAGGAGACACACGTGGCCGCTCACGATGCCCATCGTCAGCAACTGGCTTTTGTCCAGCGCGTCAGCGACCAAAAAGTCTATGCCCAGAATATCGTCAGTTCCATGACGTTCACAGCCACCATGGGCGACAAGCAGATCACCGTGCCGGGCTCTCTGCATATGCGTCGTGACAAGGTCATCCGCTTGCAGCTTTTCATTCCGTTGCTGGGCAGCGAGGTGGGCCGTCTGGAGTTCACGCCCGACTATGTGCTGGTGATAGACAGAATGCATAAAGAATACATCAAGGGCGATTACAATCAGTTGGATTTCCTACGCGACAATGGACTGAACTTCTATTCGCTTCAAGCGCTGTTTTGGAATCAGCTCTTCTTGCCGGGTACACAGAAAGTAGGGGAAGGCGACCTGTCGAAATATACGGTGAAGACCGATGAAACGGGTGGTTTGAAGCCCATCTCTCTGCAAAACGGCAATATGACCTTTACCTGGAAAGCCGACACCGCGAGTGCACGCATCTTGCAGACTCATGTCAGCTACAAGAGTTCCGCTCACGGCAATTCTTCGTTGGTATGGCTCTACTCTGACTTCAAGGCACTCGGCAACAAGATGTTTCCGGGCACGCAGTCTTTTTCGTTCACCACTACGGCAACGAAGAAAGCGCAGAAATGCATTGTTAAGTTGGAGTTGGGAAAACTCAAAACCGACAGTGACTGGGAGGAGCAGTCAACGGTGTCTGACCGCTATAAGCAGATGGACGTAAAGGATGTTTTTGGAAAAATACTCAGCATGTAAATGAGACGAATAGCCACCTTATTGATCGCATTGAGCTGTGTGCTCTCACTCACAGCACAGAGCAAACGCAAGACAACAACAACTCGGAAGAGCAGCCGTACGGAGCAGACCGTCAGACAGAAAAAGACAACGACGAAGACAAAGTCGACGAAAACCACTACCAGTAGTCGTAAAAAAGGACGGAATAACGGGCGGAGCACGGCCGGCAAGCGCAATCAGACCGTCTACACCAATGCTTCTATCCGTGGACTGCAAAACCAGCGCGCTGCCATTCAGAAAAAGATTCGTGAGCAGGAAGCTGCTTTGAAGAAAAACAAGGCCGATGTCGCTGAGCGCCTCCAGCACCTGATGACAATCAATGGTGAGATCGATCAACGGCAACACAACATCGAGGGCATTCAGAAAGACATCCATCATATCGAGGGAAACATTGGCATTCTGAATTCTCAGCTCAAGACATTGCAACAACAGTTGCGCGACCGCCAGCAGAAATACATCAAGTCGATGCGCTATATGGCACGGCACCGCTCCGTGCAAGACCGGTTGATGTTTATCTTCTCAGCGAAGAACTTCTATCAGATGTACCGCCGCCTGCGGTTTGTGCGGGAATATGCACAGTACCAGCGCGCTCAGGGTGAGGCCGTCCGCGCCAAGCAAGGACAGGTCAACAGCAAGCATCGCCAACTGCAGCGGGTAAAAGGACAGAAAAACACCTTATTATATAAGGGACAACAGGAAAAACTGAAACTTGAAGGCAACAAGGCCGAGCAACAGCAGGTGGTGGCCAGTCTGCAACAACAGCAAAAGACGATCCAAAGCGTCATTGCCGATCAGCATAAGAAAGACGCTGCACTCAACGCCAAGATCGATCAACTCGTGGAGATAGAGGTGCAGAAGGTGAGGGCGCGTGCTGCCGCCGAGGCTAAGCGCCAGGCAGCTGCCGCAGCGGCTGCCAAACGTCGCGCCGCCCTGTTGGCACAGAAGAAGGCGGCTGCCGAGGCCGCCGCGCGCGAGAATGCGCGCCGGATTGCCGAGGCCCGTCAGCGCGAGGCACAACTCAAGGAGCAGGCCCGCCAGGCTGCCCTTGCCGAAGCTGCGGCTCAACGCGCCCGTGAGGCTGCTGCCGCCAAAGCCCGTCAGGAAGCTGCCGCAAAGGCGTTGGCCAGCGAGCGCGCCGCACAGCAGGCTGCTGCCCGTGAGCTTGCAGCGCGTGAAGCTGCGGAGCGTGAGGCCGAGGCTCGTAAGGCGGCTGCTGAGCAGGCTGCCCGTGAGGCGGAGTCGATGCGACGTGCTGCTGAGCTCAAACAACGGGTCGATGCCCGGCGCGCTCAGCAGGAGATCAAGCAGGTCACGCAAGACAACCAGGAAGCACAGAAGTTCTCTACCGTGGACCGTATGATGAACAATGGCTTCGAGGCTAACCGTGGCCGTCTGCCGATGCCGATCACCGGCAATTATCGCATTGTGAGCCACTTCGGACAATATAATGTGGAAGGACTGAAAGGCGTGACGCTCGACAATAAAGGCATCAACATCATGGGTGGTCCCGGTGCACAGGCCCGCTGTGTCTATGACGGTGAGGTGAGCGCCGTTATCGGCTATGGTGGCAGCATGGTGGTGATGGTGCGGCATGGAGCCTATATCTCGGTATACTGCAACCTGCGTTCGGTCAGTGTCAGCCGTGGACAGAAGGTGCGCACACGTCAGATCCTCGGTACCGTAGGCCCTGATCATATCCTCCAGTTCCAGCTGCGCAAGGAGAGGGCAAAGCTCAATCCTGAGGCCTGGCTCGGCAGATGACAGAGTAAACATACGAAGTAACGTCTTGTATAAAGACATAGTAACAGAGTAAACATACAAAGTAACGTCTTATATAATGACATAGTAACATAGTAAACAGACATAGTAACAGAATAGGCAGATGTCGTAACAGGGTACGCTTCAAGGTGCGCTCGTTACTTCATCTGCCTTTTTTCGTATTCTTATCCACTTGATTTGTTTTGTTGTGTAAACTGACATTTTTCCGCCCTTATTACGGCGCTTTTTTCAATCAGCACCGGGTTTGGTCAGAAAGAAGCCCAAAATGAGCTGATTTTTGTAATTGGCTGTAGGTGAGAAAGTTATATGGATGTTCAAGATTTCAGTGCTACTTTGCTTGCCTTTTTAGCCCTTTTACTTCGCCCAAACACCGCTTTTTTAGGGTAAAATCACTGGTTTTATCGAGTAAAACAAGTGTTTTGATGGAAAATTCTCTAGAGAATTTTCCATCAAAACACCGTTTTCTTAGCATCATCTCAGCTTTTTGATCGAGTGAAATCGATGAAATTGCACTTACATCCCTCTTTTCCCGTTTTTCGCTTCTCTAGATTGCAACTTCTCGCGGAAGTGCTTTTGTCAGATAAAATGGTTGTTACTTCATAAGAGCGGGTGATTAAGCTCTCAGCGTATAATGTCCCTGAAAGGGACACACTATGATTGACCCCAGGTCGTCGAGCTTTTGTGATGGCGAAGCCTCACAAAAGTGAGCGACCTGGGGTAGTTCGCGTGCGGGAAGATGTCCTCGGAGAGGACTCACGTGGACGCATGAAGTAACTTTGTCAAGGCTTTGTAATACGTCCGCGTGAGACCTCTCCGAGGTCATTACGTCGCCGCCGACTCTACCCCAAGTCGCTCGCAAGTAAGGACCTCCGCTTCGCTTCGGTCCTTACTTGCTCGACGACTTGGGGTTATTCAAGGTGTGTCCCTTTCAGGGACATGAGCCATTCGGGTGCTCTCTCCTTTCTACTTGAAAGTAACTCTACACTTTACAAGCTTGGCTATAGGTAATTTTCGTTGTACGAGATGCCATAATCTTCCAGTAGTTGCTTGAGCTCATCTTTGAAGCAGACCTTGGCGTGATGTGTTTTCTGGTTCTTGATATATTCGATGATCTTGTCTTTCTCACGAAGTGAACATGTGGCGGCAAAGTATTCACTGCGCCATCCTTCGAACATTGGAAACTGAGGGCGGTGCTCTTTCATGTAGTTATTTGTAGAGATCTTCAACATGCGAACATAGTCCGCAACAGTCAGAGTGGAAGGTAGACCCACCAAGAGATGAACATGATTGGGCATGCCACCTACTCTGTATAGGTGGCTGTTCTTATTTTTAGTGAACGAGAGTATATAACTGTATAGATCCCGCTCGTAGTTTTGGTCTATAACAGGCCTGTGACTTCTTGTACCGATAACGATGTGGTACATCAGTTGTGTGTAGCTCATAGACTTCTCGATTTGTAGATTGTTGGGAAACAATGTGGAGATAATTGCCAGCCCCCGCTTTATTCCTTCTCCCACCTCGGCACACTCTCCTCCAGTCCTTCGAGCACTTGCAGGTAGGTTGTGAAGGCTTGGTCGATTTCGCTGATTTTGACGAATTCATCGGCACTATGTGATCGGGAGGACTCGCCGGGGCCGAGCTTCAGCGAAGGGAAGGGCATCAGCGCCTGGTCACTGAGCGTGGGAGATCCGAAAGGCTTAAGGCCGAGCGACACACAACGCTTGACGAGCGGATGCTCTGGGTCGATGTGGGAGGAATGCAAGCGGAACGAATGCGCGTGGACATCACTCTTGACATGCGAGCGAACGATGTCGTAGACCTCCTCATTGGTGTAGTACTCATTGGTGCGCACGTCGACGAGCATCCGGCATTCGTCAGGGATGACATTGTGCTGCGTACCCGCATGAACTACCGTGAGCGTCATCTTGGTGGGACCGAGGAAGGGACTGACCTTTTCAAACCGGAAATCCCGAATCCATCGCATGTCGTCGAGGGCTTCATAGATCGCGTTGACACCCTCGTTGCGTGCCGCATGACCACTCTTGCCGTGGCTCACGACGTCGAGCACCATCAGTCCTTTCTCCGCGATAGCCGGCTGCATGCCCGTCGGCTCGCCCACGATGGCCACGTCGATGTGGGGCAGCAGCGGCAGTGCGCGGCTGATGCCGTCCTTTCCCGACACCTCTTCCTCGGCAGAAGCCAGGTAGACGAGGTTGTAGGGTTGCGTGCGCAGCGTCATATAGCGAAACACCTGCAAGAGTGTGACCAAACCACCGCCACAGTCGTTGCTGCCTAAACCGTAAAGCACATCTCCCTCGCGAGTGGGTGTAAATGGGTCGTGAACCCACGAAATGGCCGGTTTCACCGTGTCGATATGCGCGTTGAGTAGGATCGTCGGCTTGGCTTCGTCGTAGTCGGGGCAGATGGCCCAGACATTGTTTGCCTCACGGTGTGTGGCGAGTCCGTAGGTATTCATTTGTCGTTGCATGACATCGGCAGCGTCTTTCTCGTTGTGGCTGACGGAAGGTGTGGCAATGAGCTCTAAGAGCAATTCCAGGGCGTCGTTGATATAGTCTTGGTGTCTCATGTTGCGGAAATAGAAATGGTTATGTAGGCAAAATTAATAAAAACTGCCTAAACATTTCACTTTTTGATAAGAATTCTTTATCTTTGCAACAACAAAAAATACTTAGTGCTATGCAGAATAGAAGTCATCTGTCTGTGCTGATACATGAGCAGGCAAAGAAGTATGGGTCGCGGGCTGCCCTGACGTTTCGCTCGTTTGGCAGTCTGAAATGGAAGACCGTTTCCTGGAAGCAGTTCTCCCTGCGCGTCAAGCAAGTGAGCAATGCCATGCTGAACTTGAGCATCAAACCTCAGGAAAACATTGCTGTGTTCTCGCAAAACTGTGTGCAGTATCTCTACACCGACTTTGGCGCCTACGGCATCCGGGCCTGCTCCATCCCTATCTATGCGACCAGCTCGGAGCAACAGATACAGTTCATCATCAACGATGCACAAGTCCGTTTCCTCTTCGTTGGTGAGCAGGAACAATACAACAAGGCCCACCGTGTCTTCGCCCTTTGCCCTTCGTTGGAGCGCATCATCATCTACGATGACAGCGTGCGCATCAGTTCGCACGACCCCAACGCCCTCTATTTCGAAGACTTCTTGAAGCTGGGAGAGGATCTGCCGCGCCAGACCGAGGTGGAGGCTCTGTACCGTCAGGCCAACGACGATGATCTCTGCAACATACTCTACACCAGTGGCACTACGGGCGACAGCAAAGGCGTGATGCTCTCTTATGGACAGTATGCGGCCGCCTTGAAGGCCAACGATGCCTGCGTGCCCATCACGGAAAAAGACCGTGTGATCGACTTCCTGCCTTTCACCCATATCTTTGAGCGCGGCTGGGCCTATTTGGCCCTGACCGAAGGTGCCCAGCTCATCATCAACACCTATCCCAAGGAGATCCAGGAAAGCATGCGTGAGACCCATCCTACCTCCATGTCGAGTGTGCCACGCTTTTGGGAGAAAGTCTATCAGGCCGTCAAGGACAAGATGGACCGTTCGAGCGCTTGGCAGCAAAAGCTGTTCTATCATGCGCTGAATGTCGGAAAGAAATACAATGTAGACTATATCTGCAATGGCAAGCGTCCGCCGTTGCCATTGGCTTTGGAATATAAGGTGCTCGACAAATCGGTTCTTAGCCTTGTGCGCAAGGTGATGGGATTGGAACACTCCAATATCTTCCCTACTGCAGGCGCCTATGTGTCGCCAGAAGTCGAGAATTTTGTCCATTCCATCGGCATTAACATGATCGTCGGCTACGGGCTGACAGAGAGCCTGGCCACCGTGTCCTGCGATCATATCGGTGAGAAGATCACGATCGGCTCAGTAGGACGTCCGATAGATAGCGTGGAGGTGAAGATTGGAGAAAACAGCGAGATCTTGCTCAAAGGCCCGACGATCACCAAAGGCTATTACCATCGTGATGAGCTCAACAAGCAAGCTTTCGATGACGATGGCTTCTTCCATACCGGCGATGCTGGTTATATGCGCGACGGAGAACTCTTCCTTAAAGAGCGCATCAAGGATCTCTTCAAGACCAGCAATGGCAAATACATCGCCCCGCAAATGGTCGAGTCGCTGCTGCTCGTGGATAAGTTTATCGACCAGGTGGCTGTCATTGCCGACCAGCGTAAGTTCGTTTCAGCACTGATTGTGCCTGAGTTCCGTCTGTTGGAGGATTATGCGCGTGAGCACAATATCCAGTTTGATAGTCGTGAAGACCTCTGCGAGAGCAAGGAAATCCACGACATGATGATGGATCGCATCGAGACGTTGCAGCAAGGTCTGGCCAATTATGAGAAGATCAAGCGTTTTACACTCCTGCCGCATCATTTCTCGATGGAATCGGGTGAATTGACCAACACGCTGAAAATGCGCCGTCCCGTCATCTACAAGAACTATGCGGCTGTCATTGACAAGATGTATGAATGTTAGATGTAGGCTTGCAGTCAGATAGCAACAACGAATCATAAATATAGAAAATAACGTCTTCCCTTGCAACATTTCGCTTTCCTCTCTTTGGAAGAAGGGCTGTGGGTGAGGCTTGGGATAGTAAATCAAGAACAATGATCACAGCAGACCAATTGAAAGATGTGATGGACCGCACTGAGAAGCTCCATCATTATCTCAATATCGACCAAAAGAAAGTAGAGTTTGAAGAAGAGCAGCTTCGCACCCAGGCGCCCGATTTCTGGGATGACCCAAAGCGTGCCGAGGCACAGATGAAGAAAGTCAAGGGCATACAGAAATGGCTCGACGGCTATAAGACCGTCAAGCAACAAGCCGATGAGCTGCAGCTCGCCTTCGATTTCTATAAGGAGGATATGGTGACTGAAAAGGAAGTCGATGACGACTATGCCAAGGTCATCAAGTCCATCGAAGACTTGGAGCTCCGCAACATGCTGCGCCAGGAAGAGGACTCGATGGACGCTGTGATGAAGATCAACTCCGGTGCCGGCGGTACCGAAAGCCAGGACTGGGCCTCGATGCTCATGCGTATGTATATGCGCTGGTGCGATGATCACGGCTATAAGGTGACGATCACCAACATGCAGGAAGGCGAGGAGGTCGGCATCAAGAGCGTGACGATGACCATCGAGGGCGGCGAGTATGCCTATGGCTTCCTCAAGAGCGAGAATGGCGTGCACCGTCTGGTGCGTGTCTCGCCCTACAATGCACAGGGCAAGCGCATGACGAGTTTTGCCAGTGTCTTCGTCACACCACTCGTCGACGACACCATCGAAGTGTATGTCGACCCGGCCCGTGTGAGCTGGGATACGTTCCGATCCAGTGGCGCCGGTGGCCAGAATGTCAACAAGGTGGAGTCGGGTGTGCGTCTGCGCTACCAGTATGAGGACCCCGACACGGGGGAGAAGGAGGAGATCCTCATTGAGAACACCGAGACACGCGACCAGCCCAAGAACCGTGCCAAGGCTATGTTGTTGCTGAAAAGTCAACTCTATGACCGTGCCATGAAAAAACGCATGGAGGCACAGGCCAAGATAGAAGCAGGAAAGAAAAAGATCGAGTGGGGTAGTCAGATCAGAAGTTACGTCTTTGATGACCGTCGCGTAAAAGATCACCGCACAGGCTATCAGACATCAGATGTCGATGGTGTGATGGACGGAAAAATCGATGGTTTCATCAAGGCTTATCTGATGGAGTTCCCCGAGGAAGAGCAGGCTCACCTGTAAAAACGCGTGGCCTGCCCGCTCACATCAATACTTACCTTACCTAAAACATTAAAAGTTATGAGTAACAAGAAGAAAAACAACAGTCACATTCCGGCTGAGGCTGTGAACAATGTGGCTCCGCAAGTCAAAAGAGTCAATCACGAGGCCAAGCAAAAAGACCAGGGCGACAAGATCGTGAAGATCATCTTCGGGGCACTGATCCTGTTGGCGATCATCTATATCGTCTGGTCCTTCTTCATCGTGCAGTAGCCTTTGGTGCTACCGCAAGGGAAGACGATCTGTATACCAAAAACACACAATGTGATGAGTGGACTGGAGATAGAACGGAAATTTCTCGTGAAGAAAGGCGATGCGTATAAGCGCGCCGCCTTTTCTTCTTCCCATATCCAGCAGGGATACATACCTGCTGAAGGTGCCACGGTACGCGTCCGTGTGCGCGACGATAAGGCTTACCTGACGATCAAGGGCAAAAGTCGTGACGGGGGAATAACGCGCTATGAGTTTGAAAAGGAGATCACCATGGACGAAGCTGACCATCTGATGCAACTCTGTCAAGGCGGCGTGATAGATAAGCACCGCTACTTGGTCAAGAGTGGCAATCATACTTTCGAGGTCGATGAGTTTCATGGCGACAACGATGGCCTCGTCATGGCAGAGGTGGAGCTCGGCAGCGAGGCGGAGGATTTTGTGAAGCCTGACTTCATCGGCCCCGAGGTCACGGGCGATCCTCACTTCTACAATTCCCACATGCTTGCCCACCCTTTTTCCACTTGGAAAGAGTTAGTGCCAGTGGAATACCGATAAGTTGGCCTAAGCCGACACCTATGTTGTCGGCCATCCAATCCATCACATCACCGCTGCGCGTGCCGCCTGTGCAAGTGGCTTGAACGATTTCTATCAAGCCACCCATGATCACAGGCAGTAAGAGCGTGTAGATCCATACTTGTTTGTGGAACGGACGTGCATGCTGTCGCCCGTATTCTGCCCATACGATGGAGCATAGACCACCGTAAAGGATGAAGTGTGTCCATTTGTCGATCATGCGGATGTCGCTCAATGGCGTTTCCGGGATAGGAATGAGACACAGCACCCATATGACGGTCACACTGAGTACAGAAAGAGGGTATGATTTGATGATATTGCGCATATCTGTTATATTTTATCACTTTTCTATGCAAAATTACAATATTATTTTATAATTTTGCAAACAAATAGAAAGTATTTGTATGTTATGGCAGAAGAAAGAGCAAGCTTCGGAAGTAAAATAGGCATGATATTGGCCACAGCGGGCGGTGCCGTCGGCTTGGGCAATGTGTGGCGTTTCCCCTATATGACAGGCGAGAATGGCGGTGCAGCGTTCATCTTTATATATATAGGATGTGTGTTGCTCTTAGGCATTCCGTGTATGATCTCGGAATTTATCATCGGTCGTCACGGTGCGTCGAATACCTATCGTGCCTATTCCAAGCTGTCGAACGGCAAGGCCTGGAAGTTTGTGGGCCTGCTCGGCGTGCTCACAGGTTTTCTGATCACCGGTTACTATGCCGTGGTGTCGGGCTGGTGCTTGCAGTATATCTATGCTTCCTTGGTAGGCGATCTGCATGGAGATCCGGCGGCAGTGAAGGCTTATTTCGACACGTTTGCAGCGAGTCCCGTGCGTCCGGTCTTCTGGACGGTCGTCATTTTGTGGGTCACCTACTTCATAATCATCCATGGCATTCGCGGTGGTATAGAGAAAGCCTCCAAGCTGATGATGCCTACGCTCTTCATTTTGCTGCTGGTCATCGTGGTGGCCGCATGTCTGCTGCCGGGTGCCGAGAAGGGTATAGCCTTCCTTTTGAAGCCCGACTTCTCCAAGGTGACGCATCAGACTTTCCTCAATGCGTTGGGACAGAGCTTCTATTCGCTGAGTATCGCCATGGGGTGCATCTGCACCTATGCTTCTTACTACACCCGACAAACCAATCTCGCCAACTCGGCCATTCAGGTGGCATTGGTCGACACCTTAGTGGCTGTCCTTGCAGGACTGATCATTTTCCCTGCTGCTTTTTCGGTGGGCGTGAATCCCGGCAGCGGCCCGTCGCTCGTCTTCATCACCCTCCCCAATGTCTTCAACCAGGCTTTTGCCGGTATGCCGGTGGTGGGATGGATCGTCTCGCTGATGTTCTATGCCTTGTTGAGCCTGGCAGCACTGACCTCCTTGATCTCTTTGCACGAGGTGAGTACTTCCTTTTTTAGTGAAGAACTCCACCTGTCACGCAAGAGTGGAGCCATCATCGTGACGGTGAGCACCACCCTGATCGGTGCGTTCTGTTCCTTGTCTTTGGGCGCAGTCGACTGGTTGCAAATCGGCGATAAGACCTTGTTCGATGTCTTTGACTTCGTGACGGGTCAGATCTTCCTGCCGGTGGGTGGCTTCCTGACCTGTATCTTCCTTGGATGGTTCATCCCTAAGAAGATTGTCAAGGAAGAGTTTACCAACTGGGGCACACTGCGGGGTCGTTTCTTCGGCGTCTATCTCTTCTTGGTTCGCTATGTCTGTCCATTGGCCATCCTGGGTATCTTCCTGCATCAATTCAATGTGATCTAAACAGCCTCACCCCCTTGTTCCCTACAAGCCTCACCCCCTGTCCCCTCTCCCAAGGAGAGGGGCGTAGTATGCTTCAAGAATAAGGTGGGAGAAATGAAACGATCCTTTTGGGTTGGCTCGGTTCTGTATGACGGCGCTCAGCGCTGTCCTCTCACTCGCTGATTGCCGTCCTCCTATCAGCAGTGCACTGCCCCCTCTTCAATTCATCATTCATCATTGGTCATTCAACATTCAACATTCTTCATTCTATATTGCTTATGTCTGAACGTGGTAGCTTTGGAACAAAGATAGGCGTCATCCTTGCTACGGCAGGGTCTGCCGTAGGTTTGGGCAATATCTGGCGCTTTCCTTACCTGACAGGACAGGACGGTGGGGCTGCCTTCCTGCTTGTCTATCTGGTGAGTATACTCATATTGGGTATACCCGGAATGATTGCTGAGTTTATCGTGGGGCGGCATGGTGCGTCCAACGCAGCCCGCGCCTACTATCAGCTGGGTGGGCGATGGTGGTCAGTGATCGGCTATATGGGAGCCATCACCTCCATGATCATCCTGGGATTCTATGCTGTGATCGCAGGTTGGTGCTTGCAGTATCTTGTCGTCTCCGTGCTGGGTGGCATTCATGGCGATCCCGCTTATGTGGCAGCATATTTCAAGAGTTTCTCTTCCGATCCCGTGAAGCCATTGCTGTGGACCGTCGCTTTCATCGTGCTGACACATTTGGTTGTCATCCGCGGCGTAAGGAAGGGCATCGAGAAGTTCAGCAATATGCTCATGCCCACCTTGTTTATACTGCTACTTGTCATTGTAGTGGCTTCGTGCCTGCTTCCTGGATCGGGCAAGGGCGTCCTTTTCCTATTTCAACCCGACTTTAGCAAGGTCGACAGCAATGTCTTCCTTGATGCTTTGGGACAAAGCTTCTTCTCGCTGTCCTTGGGTACAGCTTGTTTGTGCACCTATGCCTCTTACTTCAGCCGACAGACCCATCTGAGCAAGTCAGCCCTGCAGATCGCCGGTATCGATACGCTCGTGGCTGTTCTTGCCGGTCTGATGATCTTTCCAGCCGCCTTTTCTGTAGGAGTCCGTCCCGACAGTGGTCCGTCACTGATCTTCATCACGCTGCCTAATGTCTTCCAGCAAGCGTTTACTCCTGTGCTGGGCTACATCATCAGCGTGCTGTTTTATGCCCTTCTGGCTTTGGCGGCTCTGACCTCAACGATCTCTATGCATGAGATCGGGACAGCGATGTTCTATGAGGAACTGCATATCTCGCGCAAGAAAGGAGCTGTTCTGGAGACGTCGGTGGCAGTGATCATTGGTGTGCTCTGTTCATTGTCGTGTGGTGCGGCTGACATCAGCTTGTTTGGCAAAACCTTTTTGGAGTGCTGTGACTATCTGACTTCCAATATCCTTTTGCCGCTCGGCTCTTTCTTCACCTGCATTCTCATTGGCTGGGTAGTGCCGAAACGCGTCGTCCATGATGAGTTCACCAACTGGGGCACAGTGCGCGGGGGACTCTATACCGTTTGGCTCTTTATCATCCGCTTTGTCTCACCCGTGTGCATCCTCGCCGTGTTCCTGCATCAGATGGGCTTATTGTGAGCAGGGCTCCAGCGTGTGAAAGCGAGAGAAAATATGAGAAATTCTGGCAGTCATCGTGCTTCATCTCAGAGAGAAGTAGATTTTTTCTCCCTTGAGATGTACAATAATGCAGGGAAAAGCTCGTTTTGTTGGTCATAGACAAAAAGTATTCGTAAATAGTAAACGAATGAAGATGAAGAAGATGTTATTGATGCTGCTGTTGATGTTTACCACGCAGCTGGCATGTGCCCAACAGGCGCAGAAGATCTTTGAAGCCTTTCGTAGTGAGAAAAAGGCGGAGTATACCAGCGTGCCCGGCGCTCTGATGTCATTGGCCGGCAGCAAGGTAAAGGATAACAACGTGGCTGCCGTGCTGAAAGAGGTGAAGTCCGCCCGTATCCTGAGACTGGGCGATTGTAAAAAGCGCACACGGAAAAAGTTTGCCAAGCAAGTTGCCGAATTGAGCAAAGACGGCTATGAAGAATATGCCCGCACCAAACAGGGTGACAGCGATGTGCTGGTGATGATCAAGAAAGACGATGAGCTGATACATGAAATCATTACCTGCGTGTATAGCGACAGCAATTGTGTGGGAGTGTTGGTCAAGGGAGAGATCAATCCTGAAGACCTGGGCGCTATTGTGGACATGATTGGTGACTGACCGAAAAACAACTGGTCTGTCAGCAGAAAGATACAAGAAACAGACAATTGACTTACTGAAGAGTCACTTGTTGATGGAGGCGGAGCATGAAGCTCCGCCTTTTTGGGTATAGTGCTCCACCTTGTTTAGTATAGTGCTCCACCTTGTTTAGTATAGTGTTCCACCTTGTTTAGTATAGTGTTCCACCTTGTTTAGTATAGTGTTCCGCCTTATTTAGTATAGGAATCTGCCTTTGTTGGTGTCATGCTCGATCTTTGTTATTGGTATGGAAAGTCATTTTCTACAACGTGGTTTCGTTTTCGTACACCAAATGAAACTATTATGTTGGATTTTAAGAATAATCACGTACTTTTATGTTAATTAGTGCTAACAAGAATAACAACTTTCAGAATTTTCTCTTAATTTTGTTTCGGATCGAAGATATAACGGTTTCGTAAACAAAATCAAACGAAACAAGTGTATATCAACAACCAAGAATATCAACCTAAAAGGTCTTTTGACATGAGCGAAAACAATCTATACGATGTCGTCATCATAGGCGGAGGAATCACAGGAGCAGGCACGGCAAGAGATTGTGCCATGCGTGGTTTGAAGGTGTTGTTGGTGGAGAAACGCGATTTCACCAATGGAGCCACAGGCCGCAACCATGGACTTCTGCATAGCGGTGCCCGTTATGCAGTCACTGATCAGGAGTCTGCCAAGGAATGTATCCAGGAGAATCAGATCCTCCGTCGCATTGCCCGTCACTGTGTCGAAGAGACTGACGGCCTCTTCATCACATTGCCTGAGGATGACTTGGACTATCAGAAAAAGTTCGTAGAGGCTTGTCAAAACGCAGGCATTCGTGCTGATGTGCTCTCTCCGGAAGAAGCGCGCCGGTTGGAGCCTGCCGTGAATCCGGCGTTGAAAGGCGCTGTTCGTGTGCCTGACGCCTCTATTGATCCCTTCCGTCTGACCACTGCCAACATCTTGGACGCCAAGCGTCATGGTGCGGAAGTGATGACCTATGAGGAGGTGATCGGCTTTATCATAGAGAATGGCGTGATGAAAGGCGTGCATCTGCGCAACAATCATACCGGTGAGAAAACCGATATCCACTGCAGACTGGTCATCAATGCGGCCGGCATCTGGGGGCATTTGGTTGCTCAGCTCGCCGATATCAAGATCAATATGTTCCCTGCCAAAGGTACGTTGCTGATCTTTGGGCATCGGATCAACCATATGGTGATCAACCGTTGCCGCAAACCTGCCAATGGCGATATTCTCGTTCCTGACGATGCTGTGTGTGTGATCGGAACGACAAGCGACCGGGTTCCTTTCGACCAGATCGATGACATGCGGGCAACTCCCGAGGAAGTAGACCTGCTCATCCGGGAGGGCATGCAGTTGGCACCTAGTTTGTCAACCTCACGAATCCTTCGTGCTTATGCGGGCGTCAGACCTTTGGTCGCCTCTGATGACGATCCCTCCGGACGTAGCATCAGCCGTGGCATCATCGTTCTCGACCATGAGCAGCGCGATGGTCTCAAGGGCTTTATCACGGTCACGGGCGGTAAGATGATGACCTATCGTCTGATGGCCGAGCAGGCTACAAACTTAGCTTGTAAGAAGCTGGGCATTGACAAGCCTTGCGAGACAGCTACGACGCCACTGCCAGGTTCGGAAGAGAGTAGTATGCAGCTCAAGGGCGAGTTGCGGGATGATCTCCGCAATCTCACTGCCTCCACAAGTCGGATCGCAGAGATCGGACGGCATGGCACCTTCACAAAAGAGATTCCTTATAGCCAGATAGAAGATCATGCACTGGTCTGCGAGTGTGAGGAGGTGAGTGTCGGCGAGGTGAAGTTCGCCATCGACCAACTTCATGTGCATGGCTTAACCAATCTTCGTCGCCGCACCCGCATTGGTATGGGCACCTGTCAAGGTGAGCTTTGTGCCTGCCGCGCATCGAGTGTGCTTTGTCAACTCGGACATAGCGAGGCGAAGAAAGCACTGAATGACCTGAGTACCTTTGTACAGGAACGATGGAAAGGAGACCGTCCGATCGCATGGGGAGACGCTTTGAAAGAGAATCAGCTGACGCTGAAGATCTATCAGGAACTGTTTGGAATGAACTAATACCTAACATTTGTAAGCTATGAAATTCGATACGATTATAATAGGTGGTGGACTGAGTGGCATGGCCTGCGCCATTGCCCAGGCACAAAAAGGCAAGCGAGTGGCTGTCATCGCAGCAGGTGAAAGCAGCCTCCACTTCCATTCCGGCTCTTTCGACTTGTTGGGTTTTCAGCAGGGACAGCCGGTCGCTGATCCTTTGGCCGCCATCGCCGCACTTCCCGAAAGCCATCCTTATCATCGGCTTCACGATGTAGATACATTGGCCGACCAAGCCCGTCAGTTGCTTGCTGGCGCAGGCATTCACACAAAAGGCGACAACCATCACAACCACTTCCGTCTGTCTCCTATTGGTAAGCTGCTTCCGACGTGGTTGACGATGGAAGATATGTTCACCGTCGACAGTGTAGAAGAGCTCAAAGGAAAGAAGATCGGACTGGTCAATATCGTAGGATTCCTCGATTTTGCCGTACCATATCTTACAGATGCACTGCGTGATTTGGGTGCCGAGGTGACGGTCCGCTCGTTTACGACACCACTTTTGGAGAATGCACGCCGCAGCCCTTCTGAGATGAGAGCAACCAATATTGCCAAATATCTCAATGATGACAACCACGTGAAAGAGGTGGCTGAACGGCTGACCTCCATCACGCCTCGCTATTGCGATCTGTTGCTTCTGCCGGCCATCCTGGGTATAGCCAATGACCGTGTGGTGAAATTGCTGAAAGACAACGTGAAGACGCCACTCTCTTTTGTGGCTACGATTCCTCCCTCTGTGCCTGGTACGCGTGTCCAGACTTTGTTGCGCCGTCGCTTCCAGCAGTTGGGTGGTACTCTGCTTCCCAATGACACGGTTAAGGGAGGAGGCTTCAATGGCAATCACCTTGCTTATGTCGTTACCGAGCATTTGGCAGATACACGCTTGGAAGCCAATGATTTTGTACTGGCCACCGGATCGTTCCTTGGTGGTGGGCTCTCCTCTGACTACTATGGTGTGCGGGAGTCCGTCTTTGGCTTGGACGTGGAATTGAACGGAGCCGCCAGTCGTACGGACTGGACCGCAGAGAAGCTTTTTGATAAACAGCCCTACGAGAGTTTTGGTGTGAAGACCGATGACCAGCTCCGTGTCTATAAGGATGGCAAGACGGTGGATAACCTCTATGCCATCGGATCTATCCTTAGCGGTAATGATCCGCAGCATCAGGCCGACGCCACCGGCGTAGATCTTCTGACAGCCCTGGCTGTTTTGTGATTGCAACACTTTTCCTTTTAATGCTATCTATTATGTCTGACAAGATTCAACTCAATAATCTCAGCGCCCACGACTTTGAACAGTGTCTGAAGTGCAGCATCTGTACGGTCTATTGTCCTGTCTCTGCTGTGGAGCCCAACTATCCCGGCCCAAAGCATGCCGGACCGGATCTGATGCGCTACCGCATGAAGGATCCCGACTTCTTCAACGAGTCATTGAAGCTCTGTCTCAACTGTAAGCGTTGTGAAGTGGCTTGTCCTCATGGTGTCAAAGTCGGTGATATCATTCAGGAAGCGCGTATTCAGTACAGTCAGCACAGCCCCAGTCTTCGCGACCGTATGTTGGCCAATACCGATTTCGTCGGTTCGATGGCTACGATGGTAGCGCCGCTGACCAACTTCTTCCTGGGTCTGGCCCCGGCAAAGACGGTGCTGGACAAGGTGATGAAGATCGATCATCATCGGCAGTTCCCTGCTTACAGTGGTACAAAGTTCGAGACTTGGTTCCATCGTCACGCAGAGGCCGATCAGCAGCAGTTCAAGCGTTTCGTGGACTATTTCCACGGATGTTATGTCAACTACAACTATCCTAAGCTCGGACAGGACTTTGTCAAGATCATGAATGCCTGTGGTTATGGTGTTCATCTGTTGGAGAAAGAGAAGTGCTGCGGTGTGGCACTGATCGCCAACGGACTCTCCGGACAGGCCAAGCGGCAAGGAGAGAATAACATACAGGCCATGCGCCGCTCACTCTCAGAGGGCAATGAAGCCGTGCTGACCACGAGCTCCACCTGCACCTTCACCATGCGCGACGAATATCCCGACCTGCTCAAGATCGACAACAAGGGTGTGCGCGACAGTTTGATGCTTGCCACCCGGTTCCTCTGTCAGAAGATCGATGAGGGTAAGCTTAAACTGGTCTTCCGCAAAGACTATCATAAGAAGGTGGCTTATCACACGGCCTGCCACATGGAGCGGATGGGCTGGACACTCTACAGCACCCAGTTGCTGAAGATGATCCCAGGCTTAGACTTCATGATGCTCGACAGCCACTGTTGCGGTATTGCCGGTACCTATGGCTTCAAGAAAGAGAATTACGAACGCTCACAGAAGATCGGTGCGCCGCTCTTCCAGCAGATCAAGGAAGTCAATCCCGACTATGTCTCCACCGACTGCGAGACCTGTAAGTGGCAGATCGAGATGTCGACAGGCTATCCTGTCATGAATCCTATCTCCATAATCGCCGATGCGCTCGATGTGGAAGCAACAAAAGCATTGAATCAGAATCGCTAAGGCTATACGCCAAATCCTATTGGAAACAACTAAAAACAAGTTATACAATCTCTTAAACCAATAACACTATGAGCGAAAAAAAGTACATCCTGGCTCTTGACCAGGGCACGACGAGTTCGAGAGCTATCGTCTTCGACCACAATGGACAAATCTGTTCAGTAGCACAGAAAGAGTTCACACAGTACTTCCCCAAACCGGGATGGGTTGAGCATGACGCCAACGAGATATGGTCCAGCGAGGCCAGCGTCATCGCCGAGGCCATCACGCAGATAGACATCAATGGCTTGGATATCGCCGCCATCGGCATTACCAACCAGCGTGAGACCACCATCGTCTGGGATATCGACACAGAGGAGCCTATCTACCATGCGATTGTATGGCAGGATCGTCGTACCGCAGAGTACTGCGACAAGCTGAAGGCTCAGGGCCTCGTTGACAAAGTTCGTGAGAAGACTGGACTGATCATCGACGCTTACTTCAGCGGTACTAAGATCAAGTGGATCCTTGACAACGTACCCGGCGCCCGCAAACGTGCAGAAATGGGTAAGCTGCGCTTTGGCAATGTGGACTCCTGGCTGATCTGGCGTCTGACCCGTGGTACGGCTCATGTCACCGATGTCACCAACGCATCGCGTACCATGCTTTTCAACATCAACACGCTGCAGTGGGATGATGATCTGCTGAAACTCCTCGACATTCCTCGTTCTATGATGCCGGAGGTAAAGAGCTGTTCAGAGGTCATGGCACACACCAAGACCACAATCTTTGCCCACGAGGTACCTATCGCCGGTGTTGCCGGTGACCAGCAGGCAGCCCTCTTCGGTCAGATGTGTATCGAGCCGGGTTCTATCAAGAACACTTACGGCACCGGTTGCTTCGTCATGCTGAATGTCGGCGAGAAGCCTGTGCTTTCTAAGAACAACCTGCTTACCACGGTAGCATGGAAGATTGGAGACAAGGTCAACTACGCCCTTGAGGGATCTATATACGTTGGCGGTAGCGTCGTGCAGTGGATACGCGACGGCCTCGGCTTTATCAAGAGCAGTAGCGAAATTGAGGAACTGGCCTCGACCGTTCCGGACAGTGGCGGTGTCTACTTCGTACCAGCCCTTACCGGCCTTGCAGCTCCTTACTGGGATCCATACGCCCGTGGCCTGATCTGTGGTATCACACGGGGCACCACACGCGCTCATATCGCCCGCGCAGCCCTCGACGGCATTGCTTTCCAGACTTACGACATTGCACAGGCTATGGCCAAGGACATGAATGCACCATTGACCGAGTTAAAGGTCGACGGCGGTGCTTCCCGTAACAATCTGCTGATGCAGTTCCAGGCCAACTTGTTGGGCATTAACGTCGTACGTCCGAAGATCACAGAGACAACGGCTCTTGGTGCTGCTTATCTTGCCGGTCTGGCAGTAGGCTTCTGGGAGAGTATCGATGAGCTGCGTCAGCAGTGGCAGGTGGAGCGCACCTTTGAACCCGTCAAAGACAGTCCGGAGATCGAAGAGGCTAAGAAGGGTTGGGCTGACGCTATCCAAAGAACACTGACCGAAAAGTAATCGGTCACTTGACATGCATTGAGTGAGGGGAAAGGGCATTGCCTGGCATGGGCATCGTATTCTCCCCTTCACTTGATGCGGAAATCAACTAACAATCTTAACGAACAAAACCAACTAAAAACTTATTTATGGATTATTCAATGACAACACAGTTCCTTATGGAGCTGATCGGTACGATGGTACTGGTAATTTTCGGAGACGGCGTTTGCTGTGCCGTAAGTTTAAACAAGAGTAAGGCTCAAGGCGCAGGCTGGATCGTGATCACCATTGGTTGGGGTCTTGCAGTGTGTATGGGTGTGTTGATCGCCGGTCCTTATACGGGAGCTCATCTCAATCCTGCCGTGTCTGTCGGACTCGCTGTTGCCGGTAAGTTCCCATGGGCGTCTGTTCCTGCCTATGTGGCTGGTCAGATGATCGGAGGCGTGATTGGTGGTATCATCGTATGGTTGTTCTACAAGGATCACTTCGATGCTACATCCGACAAAGACACCAAGCTGGGTGTGTTCTGTACGGCTCCTGCTATCCGCAACTATCCACTGAACTTCCTCTCGGAGTTCATTGCCACAGCATTGCTGGTCTTCTTGATCGTAGCTTTCGGCACAAAGGGCAACTGCTATTGCCCCAAGTCACATACCTTCGGCCTGTCTGCATTGGGTCCCGTGCCTATCACCTACGTCATCGTAGCGCTGGGTATGTCATTAGGCGGCACCACAGGATACGCTATGAACCCTGCCCGTGACCTTGCTCCGCGTATTGCTTACGCTATCTGTCCGATTAAGGACAAGAGAGATCCCGACTGGGCTTACTCTTGGGTACCTGTTCTTGGTCCTATCGCCGGTGGTGCAGTAGCAGGTTTGGCAGGCATTTGGTTGATGTCGCTCTAATCTGTACTGATCATTACTAAAAGGGCAGTGGAACCTATGATTTGGCTCCACTGCCTGTACAAACACCTTTTCATCCACTTTTAACCTAAGCATCATGAAAAAGATTTTCAAATCATTGTTATTCTCGTTACTGGCACTTGCTCCAATGGGTATGCAGGCTCAGAAGTTGCATTACAACGCAGGCTTAGAGACCACACACCTCTGGCGTGGCCTGGAAGTCAGCAAGGGCTTGACATTCAACAACGAATTCAGTCTGTCGGACAACAACAACCACTTCAAGATTGGATTGTGGGGCGGTATGCAGATCAATGGCGACTACAAGGAGTTTGACTACTATGTCAACTATAACAACAGTGGTTTCAACCTTGCTGTATGGGATATCTACAACTTCTCAGACGGTCTTGCTCCCGAAGGCTCAGACTGGTATAAGATCGGAAACTACAATTGCCGCACCACTGGCCACTTCATTGACGCTGCTGTCAGCTATGATTTCGCTGTGAAAGCAGGTTTCCCGTTGACGCTTTACTGGTCTACGATAGTTGCCGGTCGTGACCGTGGTACTGCCAACAAGCAGAATATTTACTCTTCTTGGGTTCAGGCTTCCTATAAGTTCTACGAGGATGAGCAGTTCCGTGTAGACGGTAGCGTGGCCGGAGCGTTTGCTCTGAACAACTATGATGAGAACGCCAATGACCATTTCTACGGCAAGAGTAGCGGCATCAACGACGTCCGTGTCGGTTGCACCTATAAGCTCAAGGTAGGCAAGCATCCTATGCCGGTCACTGCACAGGGCATTTGGAATCCAGAGGCCAACAAGGGCTACTTCCGTGTAGGCATCACTTTGCTGGACTTATAAGCGGACAATAACATTCTCGTAACTACTGTATTTCATAATCTCGCTTAATTTCATTTGTAGTTAATACGGGGACCGGTCATGTTGGCCGTGTCCCTTTTTTCGTTTCACTGTTTGTATAGATTCCTTCCTCCTTCTTTGTACGCTGTGTTAATTTATTGTTAAACCTATTTACAGTAAAACGAGGATAAGGAAAAAGTCGTATATTTGTAATACAATCGTCGAAAGTAACGTTATGGTGACAAACAATATGACCAAAGAAGAGCGGCACGAAGCCATCATGAACCAGTTTTATAAGCAGAACGTGGTGCTCGTGTCGGATTTGTCCGACAAGCTCGGTGTCTCGTCGGTCACGATACGCAAGGATCTCACCGAGTTGGAAAAGGAAGGTAAGCTCTATCGCAGCCATGGCAAGGCCATAGCCATCAATCCTTTTGCCAACAACCGCTCGGTGAATGAGAAAGAGCACTACTGTCCCGAGGAGAAGCACCGCATCGGTATGGAGGCCGCCAAGCTGATAAAAGACAACGACTCCATCATCATCGCCTCCGGAACTACCATCCATGCGTTTGCCAACTGCATCACCACCAACCAACATCTCACTGTCGTGTCGGCTTCGTTGCAGGCTTCTGTATCACTGGCCAAAAACGAGAATGTCGACATCATACAGCTCGGCGGTATGCTGCGCCACAGCAGTCTCTCGGTCGTAGGACAATACAGTGAGAAGATCCTTGAGGACTGCTCGTTCAGCAAACTCTTCATTGGCGTGGACGGCATAGACCTTGACTTTGGCATCTCCACGACCGACATGCGTGAGGCCCACCTCAATCAGAAGATGATCAAGGCTGCCCAGCACGTCATCGTCCTGGCCGACTCCACGAAGTTTGGCCGTCGCGGCTTTGCCAAAATCTGCGATATGGACACTGTCGACACGATCATCACCGACTCAAACATCCGTCCCGCGGACAGAAACCGCATCGAAGAGTTGGGCATTGAGCTGATTATCGCCGAGATGAAAGACTGATACGCATCAGCAATGAGTATCTGTAACCATAGACACCTCTAAAAATTAAGTAATATGAACATTCCATCAGAATTTGATCCCATCCGCCCCTTCAATCCTGAAGAGTTACCGGAAGTATACGACCGGCTGTTGGCCGACCCACAGTTTCAGCAAGTCATCACCACACTCTTCCCCGGCGTGTCGCTGGAAGACCTGGGCAAGAAGATGAAAAGCTGCAAGACCAATCTGGAGTTCCAGAAGGCCTTCTGCTATCCTGTGCTGCAGAATCTCATCCACAAAGCCAGCTTTGGATGCAGCATGGACGCTTCGAGCGTGAACATCAACCATCGCTACACCTTTGTGAGCAATCACCGCGACATAGTCCTTGACTCTGCTCTGCTCGACAAACTGCTGCTCGACGTGGGCTTCAGCACCACGTGCGAGATCGCTATCGGCGACAACCTGCTCACCATTCCATGGGTGAAGGACCTCGTGCGCATCAACAAGTCGTTTACAGTGGAGCGTGCGCTCCATGCCGTAGAGATGTACAAGGCCAGCAAGCGCATGTCGGAATATATGCATTTCGTCATCAGTGAGAAGAAAGAAAACGTGTGGATTGCCCAGCGCGAAGGTCGTTCTAAGGACTCTACCGACAACACACAGCCTGCTATCCTGAAGATGATGGTCATGGGTGGCGAAGGCAACATCATCGACCGCCTGGCTTCTCTGCACATCGTGCCGCTGACGATCTCCTACGAATATGATCCCTGTGATTATCTCAAGGCCCGCGAGTTCCAGCTCAAGCGTGATGTGCCGTTCTGGAAGAAGACACCGGGCGACGACATCGAGAGTATGAGCGTAGGCATCAAGGGCTTTAAGGGACATATCCAGTACCATTGCGCTCCCTGCATCAATGACTGGCTGCGCAAGCAAAACGCCAATGCACCGAAGAACCAGCTCTTTGACAATATCGCCACATACATCGACACGCAGATCCACTACAACTATCGTCTGTATCCCGGCAACTACGTTGCTCTCGACATGTTGCAGGGCAACAAGGAACATGACGATATGTACTCGCCCAAGCAGCGCTCTATCTTTGAGCAATATATCAATGGGCAGTTGGCCAAGATCGATATCGAGAACAAGGACGAGAAGTTCCTGCGCCAGTGCCTGCTCACCCAGTATGCCAACCCAGTGAAGAACTACTACAACGCGCGCGACGCAGAGACCAGCCGGTTGAAGTCGCTCATGAGTAAGTTCACCTTTAAGTTCTGATCCCACCCCTTGGGGCAGAGCGCTCACCTATCCATACGCAGACCATGAAGATGTCGATCATGAAGAAGATCATCACCCATCCCATGCAGACAGCGGCTTTGTTGCTGATAGCAGGAGTCCTGCTCCTGCTATCTTGCAAAAACGATTCCTATGAGTCGGGAGACAGCCGCTATTCCTATCTGCGCGCCGACTTCTGTGTGATGCATACCTCTTCCAAGGGATACATCGACTACTTGCTTTTAGACGCGGGCGACACGGTGCATATCGCGACACCGGTGGCCCTCAACTGGGCATCTACCCATGACTCGATCTTCAGAGCACTCGTCTACTACGACACCGAGACCCATCAGCTCTTCTCTGCCACGCCGGTGCTGGTGACACAACCCGTTGCCAAGCAGCAGGCAAAGACACTCTCAACCGACGGCATCACCGTGGAGAGCACATGGGAAGGGGGCGGATACTTCAATGTAGGCTTTGCGGTGAAAACTGGGCAGACGGGAGAAAAACAGCAGCAACAAGAGGTGGGACTTGTCCTCGACACGATCGTCAGGCATGACAATGGGGCGCCCGACGATGTCTACCTGCTGCTGACACACAACCAAAACGGACAACCGCAATACTACACGGTACGAGGCTACCTCAGCACACCGCTGGTCAAGAATGCTACGTACCATTTAGTTGTTAACCAACCATGAATCTACACTTAGCCCGACCAACTTTTCATCATTGCCTGCCTTACCTTTGCGTCCTCTTGTGGGCTGTAGCCTGCTTCGCATTTTTCCAGACAGCCTATGCCTATCACTTTTTCTACCAAGAGCAAAACCAGTTGTTTCTGCTCTCGTGGACTTATGCTGCCGATTATCTCCATCGCCCGGCCTGGCTGGCCAGTCTTGTGGGTGACTTCCTTACCCAGTTTTATTACTATCGCTATGCAGGTCCTGTTATCCTCACGGGAGCTCTGCTGATTCTTGGCGACCTTGTGCGGCGCAGTCTGCAACATATCGGTCTGCGACAGGGAGCGTTTGCTGTCGCTATCGCAGTGATGACGCTCTTTGCACTCTTCTCTTTGCGTCACGATTATCGGTTGGCTTCCATCATCGCAGCCGACGGAGGTTGCGTGGCGGCGTGGGTGTGCATGAGGCTGTTGTCTTGTCTTCCCTCCACCCGTCTAGGCAAAGTGCTTGCCGCTTGCGTGCTTTTTGTGGCTTCGCTTCTCGTGTTTTGGATGTTGGGCAATGGTGGTTTCCTCTTTGTGCTACTCCTTATTCTATATAGTGTCACCGCTTATCGTCGCAGTCAGTCGGTGTGGCTTCTCGTTGTTGCCACGTTGTTGCCGCTGTCACTGATCCTGCTGACCAAGCGTGTGTATATGATGAATGTGAGCGACATCCTTGCCTCGCCCGGCATAGGCAAGCTCTCACGGCCCGAGTGGGCCTTGGAGAAAGACTGGACGGTAGACGCCGAATACAGCTTTGGAAACTGGCAGCGCGTCGTGAACATAGTGGAGAGAGAGCCACATCCCACACAGGGACAGCTCTTCTTCTATAATCTGGTCATGGCGCAACGCGGGCAATTGCCCTTTGTCATCCTGCGCTATCCCGATAATTATTTAGGTACCTTGGAACCGGTCGGCAGCAAGACACCTATAGAGACCATCAAGCGCATGAATGAACTCTATTGGGCGCTGGGCGACATGACTTTCTGTGAGCGTGCCGCCATGCTGGGGATGGTGTTCTCGCCTGATAACCGCAACGAAAGAATGGTGAAGCGACTGGCAGAAGCCAACTTGGTGAGTGGTGACGACAAGGCTGCGGAGAAATATCTGCGTCTCTTGGGCAAGACATGGGTCTACCAGTCTTGGGCTCGTGGTGCCGCCAAGGATGCAAGCTATCGCCGCAAGGCTCAGTACACCAACCGGCAGGATACGCTCCGGCTCACAGACAATGCCCATACGATCATGTCGGAGTTGTTGGAGAGCAATCCCAAGAATACCGTAGCGCTCGACTACCTGCTTTGCAGTGATCTGATGCTTGGCGATGTCAACACGTTCAAGCGCGATTATGACCGTTTCAGCCTGCCGCAAGGTGGGCGTGTGGTGCCCCTATACCAGCAGGCGCTGATGATATGGCTCGCTGCCAAGCAGGCTCCGCATGACGTATGGCAGCAATACATCAAGATGCCGGATCAGCTGCTGCGTTTTGAACAATACAATCGGCAGCGGGGCAGCATAGCCTTTAAGGACACTTATTGGTTTTGGTATGATATGGCTCAAAAGAATTCTCAACTATGAAAACGATATACGCTATCCTCTTTCTCTCTCTTGCCCTGATCTGCGGCTGTGCCGACAAGGTGGAAAACGCCACGGAACTCTACCGTCAGGCACCGATCTATCCCGACTATGCCGAAGTGACCATCCCAAAGAATATCGCACCGCTCAACTTTCTGTTGCGTGACAGTGCCGAGGAAGTGTCTGTCTGCCTCGATGGAGAGACGGCTGTGACGGCAGAAGGCAACAAGGTGGAGTTTGGTTTGCGACGTTGGCATGACTTCCTGCGTGCTCATGCGGGGCAGCAGGTCCGCGTGAAAGTCTATGCCAAGCACCATGGCGAATGGTACGGCTACAAGGCTTTTCATTGGACGATCGCCAACGACACCATCGATCCGTGTCTGACTTATCGGCTGATAGAACCGGATTATGAGGTGTGGAACCATCTCCAGGTCCAACAACGCGACCTGACAAACTTCGATACCCGGCAGTTGGTCGACCATCATCTGCAAGAGAACCGTTGTATGAACTGCCACGAGTTCAGCAACCGCGACCCACAGTTGAGCATGGTCTATGTGCGTGGAAAGGGTGGGGGAGCCATTCTCAATGATCACGGTCGACTGAGCAAGCTCGACATCCGGGCTGCCACGCCCACCGACTCGATGGTGTCGAGCAGTGTCTATTATGGCTTTTCACCTTCCGGCCGCTACATCACTTTCTCTACCAACGTCATTATCCCTGCTTTTCATGCGCGTCCGGGCAAGCGATTGGAAGTCTACGACACGAAGAGCGACGTGTACGTGGCCGACCTGAAGACGCACGAAATCTTTCTCAGTCCGCTGCTTGCCGACACCACAACGCTTGAGACATTCCCGACCTTCTCGCCCGACGGTCGTTCTATCTACTATTGTGCGGCTAACAGCAGTGGCCTCGCTTCTAAGAATCTCCACGGTCTGCAATACAGTCTTGTGAGGATTGGCTTCGACGAGAATACGGGACGTATCGGCTGTCGGGTCGACACGCTCGTCAATGCCTCGCACAACGATGGCTCGCAGAAACTTTCGGTCTGTCATCCGCGTGTCTCGCCCGATGGCCGCTATCTGCTCTACACCGTGGCCTACTACGGCACCTTCCCTATCTGGCATCCCGAGGCCGACTTGCAGATGATGGATTTGCGGACGGGACACATCGACACGCTGGCAGTGGTCAACAGCGCCAAGAGCGACACCTATCACTCCTGGTCGAGCAACAGCCGGTGGTTTGTCTTTGCCAGCAAACGCGATGACGGACTCTATGGCAAACCTTATTTCTGCTATGTCGATCGCCAGGGACATGCCCACAAGCCTTTCGTGTTGCCACAACAAGACCCGCAGTTCTACGATATGAACCTCAAGAGTTTCAATGTGCCGGAACTGGGCCGTGGCCCCTTGCCTTACGATGCCATCGATGTGCAACGGGCTATGAAGCAACGGGCCATTGGCTTCACGCTGAAAAGACAATAATCAAGGATTTCCATAGACGGTTTGACAGCCATGCTTCGGTCTGCCGCTCATTTGATTTCGCAGCCTGGCAAATGATCGTTCGCTACGTAGCTTTTTATCATTCGCTGCTTAGCGAACAATCTTTTTCTATAGCATTACAACATAAAGAACATAGCTTCAACCCTACAAGGACATAGCTTCATCCCCACAAGAACATAGCTTCAATCCCGTAGCAACATAGGAATCTTTGAGCCAGATCAAAAGAAAAGAAGCCTCATTCCATAAGTTATATATTTGGATGGTAGTGATGCCAAATATATAAAGGAATGAGGCTTCTTTTTGTTGATGGCGTTTCTCAGACATTCCACCGGCAGGAGAAGCTGAGAGACCCGTTCTTTCTGTCTCAGGGTCTGCTTTCCCCTTCCACGTATTCTTCCAAGAGCATGTGCTCACCATCAAAGACCGCATAGGTGAATTGCGTGATCCAGTCGCCAAGGATCATCATCCGTGCCTTACGGTTGAGTGTCAGCTCCAACTCTATGTGGCGGTGACCATAGATGAAATAATCGATGTCGGGATGCGTCTTCATGTATTCCTTTGTCCATAACACCAGATATTCCTTGTCCTCGCCCATGTAGGGAGGCTCTTTCCCATCGGCGCGTTTCAGTCGGCTGTGCTTGGCCCAGTTGAGTCCGAGTTGCATTCCCCACCAAGGATGAAAGAAGTTGAGCAGTCGCTGACAACCGCGATTATGGAAGATCTTGCGCAGCAATTTGAATTTGTTGTCGGGATCTCCGAGTCCGTCGCCATGGGCGAGGTAGAACTCCTTGCCATAGATCTCTGTGGTCAGCGGATGACGGTGGAGGATGACGCCGCACTCCTCTTCGAGGTAGCCATACGTCCAGATATCGTGATTGCCGGTGAAGAAATGCACCTCCACGCCCATGTCGGTCAATTCCGATATTTTGCCCAAGAAACGGGTAAAGCCTTTGGGCACGACATATTTATATTCGTCCCAGAAGTCAAACATGTCGCCGAGCATATACACAGCGGCAGCCTTGTCCTTGATGCTGTCGAGAAATCTCACCAGCCGGCGCTCTTGGGTGCGGCGGTGGGGAATGGCCAGCGACCCCAGATGGGCATCAGATAAAAAGTATATGTTTTTTCTCATGGCAAACAAAATTCATCATTCATCACTCAACATTCAACATTGAGATCACTCGTCACTCAACATTCAACATTCAACATTGTTCCTTTCTTAGTCCAGTCCCAGTTCCACCTTGGCCTCTTCGCTCATCATGCTCTGATCCCATACGGGTTCAAAGACCAGGTTGACATTGGCAGCCTTCACTCCCTCCACGCTTTCTACTTTCGTGCGCACGTCTTCAAGGATGAAATCGGCTGCGGGGCAGGACGGTGCGGTGAACGTCATGTCCATGTCGACAGTGCCGTCGTCCTTAACATCTATTTTATAGATCATTCCCAAATTCCAGATATCCACAGGGATCTCCGGGTCGTATACGGTCTTGAGCACGTCGACGATGCGCTCTTCTATTTTTGTTTTTTCTTCTTGTGTCATTTTCTTATATAATATGTTGTGTATGGTTGATGTTGCGAATTTAATAAAAAGTTTCCAATCTGCCAAACAAAAGCCCGTTTAAGCGCTTAAATCATCTCCTATATCTTGACTTTTCACTAGTTCAGTGCGCTGTCGCTGTCTGTTTGTAGAAGTGTAGAGATTAGGGAATAATGGATAAATATAACAATTGATATACAACTATTACAACGATATTATATAAATATCAGCAGAAATATACGATTTTATTTGGATTATATGATTATTTTATGTATTTTTGCAACCAGTTTAAGAATAAATATCCAATATATGAAGATAAAAGACCGACGGCTCGACGCTATCAAGATGATCATCTCCAGTAAGGAGATCGGTAGTCAGGAAGAGCTATTGGAAGATCTCAAGAAAGAAGGCTTCCTGCTTACGCAGGCCACGCTCAGTCGCGACCTCAAACAGTTGAAAGTTGCCAAGGCTGCCAGCATGAACGGGCACTATGTCTATGTGCTGCCCAACGAGACGATGTACAAGCGTGTGCACAATCCACTGCCCGTCAATGAGATGATGGGCACTTCTGGATTCCAGTCGATACGCTTCTCACGCAATATTGGTGTCATACGCACGAGACCCGGCTATGCCAGTTCGATTGCCTACAATATCGACAATAGCGATATTCCAGAGATCCTTGGAACCATCGCCGGCGACGACACCATCATTATCGTACTGAAAGAGGGGACCGATAAAAAGGCCATCTCGGACTGTCTGAGCGATATCATGCTCGGATAAGCAGGTCATGAATGATCCGTAGAGGGCACGACAGGTGCCTTTTTTATCACGGAAGACGATTATATAATAATACACCATGGAAGAAATCAAAGTGATGGTGGCCGACGAGAGCCATATCAAATATGTCGACACCATACTGAAAACCATCGCCGACGCTGCCAAGGTACGCGGCACCGGCATCGCCAAACGCTCACCAGAGTATGTGGCCACGAAGATGAGGGAGGCCAAAGCGGTCATCGCCCTGCAGGGGGAGAAGTTCGCTGGCTTCAGCTACATCGAGACATGGGGCAATAAGCACTATGTCACCACCTCGGGACTCATTGTGCACCCCGACTTCCGAGGCATGGGGGTGGCGAAACGCATCAAGAACCTCACGTTCACGTTGGCTCGCGTCCGATGGCCCCATGCCAAGATCTTCTCGCTGACCAGCGGTTCGGCCGTGATGAAAATGAATACACAGTTGGGTTATCTACCCGTGACCTTCAATGACCTCACCGACGACGAGAGCTTCTGGCGAGGCTGTGAGGGATGCATCAACAGCGACATCCTCCACCGCACCAACCGCCGCTACTGCATCTGCACCGCCATGCTCTTCGACCCCGAAGAGCAGTTGCCCGCGCGTATACCAAAAGAGGTCATGGAGCGAATCCGACGAATTGAGGCCCTCCCCTAACCCCTCCCGAGGGAGGGGGAATGGAGCCCACCCCTAACCCCTCCCGAGGGAGGGGAATGGAGCCCACCCCTAACCCCTCCCGAGGGAGGGGAATGGCAAAACCACAATACATAATATAAATAATACATAATATATAATATAGGAGTAGATGGAGGAAAATGCCAAGAGTAATAATGGGGATGAGCGACAGGATGGTAAGCAAAAGAATGGCAGGCGAAAGCAACAATACCAAACGGCTGATTGTGCTTACTATGGGCTGCTAAAAGAGTTTGCACATGAGAATAGACGAAACCCTACTAAAGAAGAAAGCATTCTGTGGGCATTTCTCCAACATAGACAATTAGGAGTTCGCTTCCGTAGACAACACATCATTGGACAGTTCATTGTTGACTTTTGTTGTCTCTCAGTGAAACTGGTCGTTGAAGTAGACGGAGGATACCATCAACTCCCCGGTCAACAATTCTCTGATGAGGAGCGCGCGGCATGGTTGCAGAGTCAGGGATTTACAGTCATCCGATTCACTAATGATCAGATATTAAGTGATCCTGATGCCGTTACAAGGGCTATACAAAAGGAAGTGGAAGTCCTTCAGAATGCACGAGGAGAGGATTCGTAAAACTTATATAATCACAAGGTTTAAACAATAAAAACATGGAAAAGAAGAATATAAGAAATAATAGTATGGCTAATAACAGTAGTAAGGGTATTGCAACTCCCCTCCCTCGGGAGGGGGCGGGGGTGGGCTCTAAGTCTGTCGTTGTCGCCTTTTCCGGCGGACTGGACACATCATACACGGTGATGAAGCTCACTCAAGACGGGTGGGATGTCTATGCAGCTTGTGCCAATACGGGCGGATTTAGTGCTGAGCAGCTGAAGAAGAACGAGGAAAACGCCTACAAGCTCGGCGCTAAGAAATATGTCACCCTCGACGTGACACACGAATATTACGAGAAGAGTCTGAAGTACATGATCTTCGGCAATGTGCTGCGCAACAACTGCTATCCTATCTCGGTCAGTTCAGAGCGCATCTTTCAGGCCATTGCCATCGCCCGCTATGCCAAGGAGATAGGTGCCGATGCCATCGCTCACGGTTCGACCGGAGCCGGCAACGACCAAATACGTTTCGACATGACTTTCCTTGTCATGGCGCCCGGCGTGAAGATCATCACGCTCACCCGTGACCACGCCCTGTCACGCAAGGAAGAGGTGGACTACCTCAACGCCCATGGTTTCTTCGCTGACTTCACCAAACTGAAGTATTCCTATAATGTGGGTATTTGGGGCACAAGCATCTGTGGTGGCGAGCTCCTCGACCCGACACAGGGGCTGCCCGAGGAAGCTTATCTGAAGCATGTGACCGCCAAGGAACCGGAGACAGAGTTGCGCATCACGTTCAAAGAAGGAGAGATCGCCGCTGTCAACGGTAAGGAGTATGCCGATAAGGTGGAGGCTATTCAGGCCATTGAGGCCATCGGAGCCAGCTATGCCATCGGCCGCGACTGCAATGTGGGCGATACCATCATCGGCATCAAGGGCCGCGTCGGTTTTGAGGCCGCTGCACCGAAACTCATCATCGAGGCGCACCGACTGTTGGAGAAGTCGACACTCTCGAAGTGGCAGCAGTACTGGAAGGACCAGATTGGCAACTGGTATGGCATGTTCCTGCATGAGAGCCAGTATCTAGAACCTGTCATGCCCGACATGGAAGCCTTCCTGACCAGCAGCCAGCGCCACGTCAATGGTACTGCCATCCTGAAGTTGCGTCCTTATGGCTTTGAGACAGTCGGCGTGGACTCGCCCGACGATCTCACCAAGTCGAAACTCGGTGAGTATGGCGAGATGCAGCACGGCTGGACAGCCGACGATGCCAAGGGATTTATCAAAGTGCTCTCCACACCGCTCCGTGCTTACTATGGCATGCATCCGGGGGAGAGAGAATAAAAGAGAAGAAGAAAAAGAAGTTCATGATACGAATAGGAATACTTGGCGGAGCCGGCTATACAGCCGGCGAGCTCATCCGCCTGCTCATCAACCATCCTGATACAGAGATCGTCTTCGTCAACAGCGAGAGCAATGCCGGCAACCGCATTACCGACGTGCACGAGGGACTCTATGGCGACACAGACCTGCGCTTTACCAGCGAGATGCCGTTTGGCGATGTCGACGTGCTCTTCTTTTGCTTCGGACACGGCAAGAGCGAGCGCTTCCTCGCTGAGCATGATGTGCCGGAGAACGTGAGGATCATCGATCTGGCACAGGACTTCCGTCTGGCACCTACCGAGGGCTTGCCATCCAGTGCGGCCGCCGCTACGCATCCCACGCCGGCGGTGCATGACTTTGTCTATGGTTTGCCGGAAATCAATCGCGTGCGCATCCGGAATGCACGCCATATTGCCAATCCGGGATGCTTCGCTACTTGCATACAGCTCGGCCTGTTGCCTGCGGCCAAGATGGGATTGATCACTTCGGCTGTCAGCGTCAACGCCATCACTGGAAGTACGGGAGCAGGCGTGAAGCCCGGCGCTACGACACATTTCTCTTGGCGCAACAACAACCTGAGCATCTATAAGGCATTCACCCACCAGCACATCCCCGAGATACGCCAGAGCGTCCGGCAGGTGCAAGGATTCCTGGATGCCGACATCGACTTCATCCCTTATCGCGGTGACTTTGCCCGTGGTATCTTTGCCACAGAAGTCATCCGGACGGACAAGAAAGCCGAGGAGATCATCCAAGGCTACAAGGACTTCTACCAAGGCGAGCCTTTCACCCACTATGTCGACAGTGCACTCGACCTTAAGCAGGTGGTCAACACCAATAAGGCACTGGTTCACTGCGATGTCATCGATGGCAAACTCCTCGTCACCTCCTGCATCGACAATCTGCTCAAGGGGGCTGTGGGTCAGGCTGTGGAAAACATGAACCTGATGTTCGGCCTCGATGAGACTGCGGGGCTAAGGCTCAAGCCTTCGGCATTCTGACAGGTCAATGGGAGGGTGCGTGCACTCTCCCTTGCTCGTTTTGGCCATTGGTCATGCATCATTTATCATTCATCGTTTATTATTCGTAATCCATCATATATGAAACTCTTCGACGTTTATCCATTATACGATGTCAACATTGTCCGCGGAAAAGGCGTTCACGTGTGGGACGACAAGGGGCAGGAGTATCTCGACCTCTATGGCGGTCATGCGGTCATCAGCATTGGCCACTGCCATCCCCACTATGTCGACATGCTCACCAAGCAGTTGAATCAACTGGGCTTCTACTCCAACAGTGTCATCAACCTGCTGCAGCGCCAGTTGGCCGACCGGCTCGGAAAGATCAGCGGCTACGACGATTATCAGCTCTTTCTCATCAACAGCGGCGCCGAAGCCAACGAGAATGCGCTCAAGCTCGCCAGCTTCCAGAATGGCCGCACGCGTGTGCTCTCGGCCGAGAAAGCCTTCCATGGCCGCACCTCGCTGGCTGTGGAGGTGACGGGCAATCAGAAGATTGTGGCCCCCATCAACGACAATGGTCATGTCACCTTCCTGCCCTATAACGATCTGGAAGCGTGGGAGCGCGAGCTGGCCAAGGGCGATGTGTGCGCCTGCATCCTCGAGTGCATCCAGGGTGTCGGTGGCTGCAACGTCGCCACCAAGGAATTTGCACAAGGACTTGCCAAGGCCTGCAAGAAATATGGCACTGTGCTCATCTGCGACGAGATACAGTGTGGCTATGGCCGCTCGGGCAAGTTCTTCGCCCATCAGTGGCTCGGCATACGCCCCGACCTCATCACCGTGGCCAAGGGCATCGGCAATGGCTTCCCAATGGCCGCCGTGCTCATCTCGCCGGAGTTCCAGCCGGTCTATGGCCGTCTTGGCACCACGTTCGGTGGCAACCACCTGGCCTGTACGGCAGCATTGGCCGTGCTCGATGTCTTCGAACAGGAGCATTTGGTAGACAATGCCCACGAGGTAGGTGAGTATTTTATCCACGAACTGAAAGAATTGCAGAAGACTGAGCCGCATATCAAGGAGGTGCGTGGCCGTGGACTGATGATAGGACTGGTGCTCGACGTGCCACAAAAAGACGTGCGCAGCAAACTCATCTATGAGCAGCACGTGTTCACGGGCGCGGCCGGCACTGACGTGTTGCGTATTTTGCCACCCCTTTGTCTGACCAAGGCCGATGCCGACGATTTCATCTATCGGCTGAAGCGCGTCTTCGCAACGATGTAGACAGTACTATATATAATAAGGTATACCATTAATATTATGAAAATCGCAGTGATTGGAGCCGGTGAGATGGGTGGAGCCTTTGCCACCGGCTTGTTGAAGACCAATTTGTTTAAACCAGAGGACATCACCGTGGCCAACCCCCACGAGGGTAAGCTCAAGCCATTTGCCGAGCAGGGCACCAGCGTGACCACCGACAACAAGGTGGCTGCCGCTGTGGCCGACATCGTGGTGCTTGCCGTCAAGCCCAAGGTGGTCAAGGGTGTCGTCGATGAAATCAAGGAAGAACTTGATTACAGCAAGCAGACCATCGTCAACATGGCGGCCAGCATCAAGCTCGACCAGCTGGAGGCTTGGCTGATCAGTGGAGGAGATGTGCCGGCCATCTGCCAGGCTATTCCGAACATCGGCATCGCCCATTGCCAGTCGATGACCTTCCTCTCTCCCAATGACAAAGCAGCCGCTCAACTCAATGCCATCCTCGACATCTTTAATGCACTCGGCAAAACCATGGTCGTTGACGAGGACTTGCTGGGAGCGGGAACAGCGATGGCCGGTTGTGGCATTGCTTATGTGCTGCGCTTCATCCGCGCGGCTTCAGAGGCAGGTGTGGAGCTGGGCTTCCGTGCTGACGATGCCAAGAATATCGTGCTACAGACGATTGCCGGTGCCGCCTCGTTGCTTGCAGATGGCAGTCATCCTGAAGCCGAGATCGACAAAGTCACCACACCCGGCGGCATGACCATCAAGGGACTGAATACGCTGGAGGCCAACGGTTTCACCAATGCTGTGATAGAAGGCTTCAAAGGTAGTTTGAAATAAAACCAATGAAAAGAATAGTTGTAAAGGTGGGCAGCAACGTGCTCACCAGAGACGATGGCAAACTCGACGTGACGCGCATGTCGGCCATCGTCGATCAGATCGTCTGGCTCAGGCACCACGACTACGAGGTGATCCTTGTGTCGTCGGGGGCCATGGCCTGCGGTCGCAATGAGATTGATGTGACGCATAAACTCGACAGCGTGGAGCAGCGACAGCTCTTCTCCGCACTGGGACAGGTGAAGCTCGTCGGTCTCTACTACGATCTCTTCCGTGAGTATGGCTGTCACGTCGGACAGGTGTTGACGATGAAGGAGAGCTTTTCCACACGCGGACAGTATCTCAACCAGCGGTCCTGCATGCAGGTGATGCTCGAAAACGGCGTCATCCCCATCGTCAACGAGAATGACACGGTCAGCGTCACCGAACTGATGTTTACCGACAACGATGAGCTCTCCGGACTCATCGCCTCGATGATGGACTGTGACACGCTTGTCATCCTCAGCAATGTCGACGGCATCTACAACGGTGATCCCAAGGAGCCCGGCACGCGTGTCATCCCGATGGTGAACTACGACCGCGACCTTGGTGAGTACATCATCAATCAGAAAAGTGGCTTTGGCCGCGGCGGCATGGTCACCAAGGCACACATCGCCGGAAAAGTAGCCGACGAGGGTATCAAGGTCATCATTGCCAATGGCAAGACCGATGACATCCTCATAGAATTGGCTCTGCATCCTCAGCAAACCATGCACACGGAGTTCCGGCCTAATCCCAACCCTACCTCCACCGTGAAGAAGTGGATTGCTCATAGTGAGAGTTTTGCCAAGGGTATCGTGCAGATCAACGCCAAGGCAGCGGAGGCTTTGCGTGGCAAGCAGGCTGTGAGCCTCTTACTGGTCGGTGTCACCAATATAGAAGGTGAGTTTGAAGAGGGCGACATCGTCAGCATCGTCGATGATCAGGGGAAACTCGTGGCTGTGGGCCGCAGTGCTTACAATGCCGATGAGGCTCGTGCCAATATAGGACAGCACGATGTGCGCCCGCTCGTACATTATGATTATATGTATATGGAGTAAACCATAGACAACATGATTTATCAATATCAAATTGAGAGAAATGCTAGAAGATACTTTCCGTCGTGTCAAAAGTGCCAGTAAGCAGGTTGCCAACATCGATGATGCGTTGCGCAACAGACTCCTCTGTCTGGTGGCTGACGCCATCGAGACCGAGACCGACACGCTGCTGCAGGCCAATCGTCAAGACTTAGCCAAGATGGACAAAAATGATCCGATGTATGACCGCTTGCAGTTGACACCGGCTCGCCTGAAGGAGATCGCTGACAACATGCGGCATGTGGCTACGTTGTCTTCACCTTTGGGACGTATCTTGAAGCAGAAGACTTTGCCCAATGGACTGAAGCTTCGTCGTGTGAGTGTGCCGTTTGGCGTAATCGGTGTGGTCTATGAGGCCCGGCCCAACGTCACGTTTGATGTCTTCGCCCTTTGTCTGAAGAGCGGCAATGCATGCATCTTGAAATGTGGCAAAGACGCTATTCTGTCCTGTCAGGCAGGGGTGGATCTTATCCATCGGGTGCTCAGCCGTGTGCATGTCAATCCCGATATCGTTGCGCTGTTGCCAGCCACGCATGAGGCCACGGGAGAATTGCTCCAGGCTGTAGGCTACGTCGACCTCTGTATTCCACGTGGTGGCAAGAAACTCATCACTTTCGTACGCGATACCGCCAAGGTGCCGGTCATCGAAACAGGCGCCGGCGTGGTGCACTGCTACTTCGACAAGCGGGGCGATGTGGCCATGGGACAGCGCATCATTGACAATGCCAAGACGCGGCGCTGCTCGGTGTGCAACGCCCTCGACTGTCTCATCATTCATTCTGCCCGTCTCGGCGACTTGCCGCAGTTGGTTCAGCCGTTGGCCGACAAGGGTGTCAAGCTCCATGCCGACAAGCGCGCCTATGCGGTCCTGCAAGGCAACTATCCTTCAGACTTGCTCGTGCCGGTTGCTGACGATGATGAGTGGAACACAGAGTGGCTGAGCATGCAGATGGGCGTGAAGACCGTCGACTCCATCGACGAGGCACTCGGGCATATTGACACCTATGGCAGTGGACACAGCGAGTGCATCGTCACCGACGACCAGGCTGCCGCCCTGCGCTTTCAGCAGGCCGTCGATGCCGCCTGTGTCTATGTCAACGCTCCCACGAGTTTCACCGACGGCGCACAGTTTGGCCTTGGTGCAGAGATTGGTATCAGCACACAGAAGCTGGGTGCCCGCGGCCCCATGGCACTGGAAGAGATGACGACCTACAAGTGGCTCATCAATGGTAACGGACAAGTGCGCCCCTAAAGCGCTTACGGTCAGCGTTTCCGCCTTCCGCTCGCCCTGCCTTCCGCTCGGCCTGCCTTCCGCTCGTTCCGCCTTCCGCTCGCCCTTATATAATAGTAGACCACGTAAGTCGTTCGGTTTGCAGCGGCTGTGCCGCTGCCACTAATCCCTAATTTATGAAAACATTCTTCAACGTACAAGACATTGGCCCCTTGCAGGCAGCTCTGCAGGAGGCCGAAGAGGTGAAAGCCAACCGCTTTGCCTATCAGCAGTTGGGCAAGAACAAGACCTTGCTGATGATTTTCTTTAATAACTCGCTGCGCACTCGTCTCTCCACTCAGAAGGCAGCAATGAATCTCGGCATGAACGTTATCGTGCTTGATGTCAATGCCGGAGCCTGGAAACTCGAGACCGAGCGCGGCGTCATCATGGACGGCGACAAGAGCGAGCATCTCCTGGAGGCCATCCCTGTGATGGGATGCTACTGCGACATCATCGCTGTGCGCTCCTTCGCAGGACTCAGCGACCGCGATTACGACTATGCCGAAACCATTGTCGGACAGTTCGTGAAGTACTCCGGACGCCCCGTTGTGGCCATGGAAACCGCCACGGTGCATCCTTTGCAGGCTTTTGCTGACTTGATCACCATTCATGAGAAGTGGTCAGAATTGAATGCCAATCCTGCTACCAAGCCGTCGCACAAGCGTCCGAAGGTGGTGCTCACTTGGGCACCTCACTGCCGTGCGTTGCCTCAGGCTGTGCCTAACTCGTTTGCCCAATGGATGAACGCAGCCGATGTTGACTTTGTCGTCACGCAGCCCGAAGGCTACGAACTTGATCCAAAGTTCGTCGGTGACGCCCACGTGGAGTATGACCAGCGCAAGGCCTTGGAGGACGCTGACTTTGTCTATGCTAAAAACTGGAGTTGCCCAGGCGTAAAGAATAAGGCGGAGTATGGTAAGATCCTGTCCAAGGACTCCAGTTGGACCATCGACACCGAGCACATGAGCTGGACCAATGACGGTTACTTCATGCACTGCCTGCCTGTGCGTCGTGGCCTCATCGTCACGGATGACGTCATTGAAAGCCCCCACAGCCTCGTCATCCCAGAGGCTGCAAACCGTGAGATTTCTGCTGAGGTGGTACTTAAAAGGGTACTGGAAACACTATAAAAAGACTATGACAAAATGGAAGTGTGAAAAATCGCACTTCCATTTTCTTTGTTTTTTAGCTTTAAAAAGTCTATTGAAATATAGAATCTTATAAATAGCTGGTACAATATAGTATCAAGGTCGGGCAAATAAATATCATTGGTTTTTGTTGACTTTTACAATTAATTCACTTTGATAAAAAAGTATCAATAACTGCAAACATAATATTACGCATTTTTGTAGGAATGTCGTATCTTTGCCAATGTTAATTGACGGACAGGCCAAACAAATACTAAAAACCACTTGGAAAGGCCACTATCGTCGACATACCTGAATAACAATCGAAGTTAAAATAATTAGAAAACCATCATCAATTATGCAAGAATCACCATGAGAAAGAACTTTCCTGTTGGCGGACAATAGGACTAAAAAGCGCTTGTAGTCAATACTATTGCGCTCATCTACCCAATCATCATTAAAGAAAAACCTAGAACGAAGTAAGTATGAATTTTAATCTTAACAAAACCATGCTGTTGATGGGAGCCTGCACAGCTTTGGGACTTGCTTACAGTCCCAGCGTACATGCAGTCTCACCAAGCCTGATGGCGCAAGCTGTGCAGCAGGCAAAGAAAGTCACCGGACACATCGTTGATGCCGACGGTCCGGTCATTGGTGCCAGTGTCGTGGAGAAAGGCAATCCCAAAAACGGTGCTGTGACCGATCTCGACGGCAACTTCACGCTCAACGTCAAACCCGGAGCTACCCTCGTCGTCTCCTACATTGGCTACAAGACTCAGGAGGTCGCTGTCGGAAATAAGTCCGACTTCGCCATCACGCTGAAAACCGACGATAAGACCCTTGACGATGTGGTCGTTGTCGGTTACGGTGTGCAGAAGAAGAAACTCGTCACCGGTGCCACCGTGGAGGTCAAGGGCGACGATATCCAAAAGATGAACACCACACAGGTTCTCGGTGCTTTGCAGAGCAAGACGCCGGGTGTGAACATCACCGCTGTCTCCGGCCAGCCGGGCGACGGCTTCAAGGTGGCTGTGCGTGGTGCCGGTACCAACAGTGATACCAAGCCTATCTATGTTATTGATGGAGTAGCTGGCGGCGACATCAATAACCTCAATCCTGCCGACATCGAACGCATTGATGTGTTGAAGGACGCAGCATCTGCAGCCATCTATGGTGCCAACGGTGCTAATGGCGTGATCCTTATCACTACCAAGCAAGGTAAAGCTGGCAAGATTTCAGTCAGCTATGATGGCAACATCGGCTGGCAGAACATGTATCGCATCCCTAAACTCTTGAACGCTAGGCAGTACATGCAGGTGCAGGACATGGTATCAATGAACAATGGCGGATCAGCTTATGACTGGTCAAAGTATATCGATGCAGACCTGCTGAAAGCTTATCAGGATGGTTCAAATTCTGGTACTGACTGGTTAGACATTCTGCGTAACAAGAATGCAATCACCACCAATCATGACATCAACATCACCGGTGGTTCCGACCGTAGCAGATTCTCTACAGGTGTTGGTTATCAGTATCAGGACGGTATCCTCGGCGGCGACTATGCAAAGTCCGATTTCCGTCGTTTCACCATCCGCTTGAACTCAGAGCATGTCCTCTACCGCAACGACAAAGGACAGGACGTGGTGAAGTTCGGCGAAAACCTCTACTTCCAGCATCGTGAGAAGCAAGGTATCCAGATTGGCAACCAGTACAGCAATGTGCTTTCCACCGCTCTGCGCGCCAACCCATGCGTGCCTGTCTATGACAAAGACGGCAATTACTTCGACTCCGATGACCTGAAGAATTCTGGTACCGAGGGTTGGATGAACTATAACTCCTATACCCTCAACCCAATCTATCAGTTGGTCAACAGTCAGAGCGCCAACAATAAGAGCCGCAACTTCACGCTCAATGCTATCGGCTATATTGAAGTTCAGCCTATCAAGGGACTCACTTATCGTGGGCAGGTCAACTACAGTCAGAACTCTTACTCCTATCGTTACTTCCTACCTATCTACAGTGCTAACACTACCAACAAGGATGGCTTCCGCACAACGGATGAGACCAACCAACAGATGGGTCTTGGCTGGACATGGAGTATGACCCACACGCTGAACTATAAGTTTGCTTTGAACAATCATCATTTCGATGCTCTTGTCGGTACCGAGTACTATCAGACACGTCCGGGTATGGGCGAGAGTCTGACAGGTATGGCCACCAACAGCATCTATGGTGACTTCAAACATGGCTATCTCTCACTGACCAAAGACCGTAACGGTGGCGCTACTGTCACAGGTACTCCTTATACTGACGAGACTGCAAACTCCTATTTCGGCCGTGTCAACTACGACTACAACGAGACCTACATGTTCAGTGCCATCCTTCGCGCTGATGGTTCATCCCGTTTCGCCGACGGACACCGCTGGGGCTACTTCCCCTCTTTCTCTGCTGGCTGGGTGATTACCAACGAGAAGTTCATGCAGCCCACCGCTTCCTGGCTCGACTTCCTCAAACTCCGTGCCGGCTGGGGCCAGAATGGTAACAAGAACATTGGTGATGCCTTTGGCTACCTGGCCACCTTCTCTTATGGCGACTATGGCAACTACTCATTCGGCAATACCAAGGAGAACTCCACGCAGGGTGCTTACCTGAGCCGTCTGTCCAACGAGAACCTGAAGTGGGAAACCTCTGAGCAGACCGACATCGGTCTCGACGCCCGCTTCCTTAATGGTCGCTTGGGCGCTACGATGGACTGGTACTACAAGAAGACCAAGGACCTGCTCGTACAGGTTCAGGTGCCGGGCACCTCTGGCTTCTCTACGCAGTGGCAGAATGCCGGTACCGTACGTAATACCGGTTTTGAGATTGCCCTGAACTGGAACGACAAGATTGGCCAGGACTTCAACTATGGCGTGAACTGGAACATGGCCTACAACAGCAACAAGGTTACCAAGATCAACAATGCCAACCACTACAATGAGGGCGGTAATGACTTGCTTGCTCAGAACACAGGTATCATGGCTCGTATGGAGGAAGGCCATCCCATTGGCTACTTCTATGGCTATAAGACCGAGGGCGTGATGCAGAACGCAGCCGACATTCAGGCTTATCTCGACAAGAACTGTGGCGGCAGCGCTGCAAACTCTCTGCAGGGAACAGACATCAAACCGGGTGATCTGAAGTTTGTGGATGTCAATCACGATGGCAAGATCGATGCCAACGACAAGACTGAGCTTGGCGATCCTAACCCCGATGTGACCATGGGCTTTGGCTTCAACATTGGCTACAAGGGCTTCGACTTGAGTGCTACAGCATATGGTGCTTTCGGACAGCAAGTGATGCGCTCTTGGCGTAAGTTCACCGATGGTCAGTATGAGAACTATACCACAGAGGTATACAAGTATTGGCATGGTGAGGGCACTTCCAACAAATATCCTCGCCTGGCTCCGGGCAACACAGGTCCAAACTGGCAACAAATCTCTGACATCTATTGCGAGAACGCCAGCTACCTGCGTTTGCAGAATCTCACCGTTGGCTATGACTTCAAGAGCATTTGGAAGAGCTGTCCGTTTGAGCAGTTGCGCCTCTACTTCACTGCTCAGAATCTGTTCACCATTACCGGTTACGATGGTATGGATCCTGAAAACGGTATGGCACTCAACAGCAGCGAGCCTTGGGTGACTGGTGTGGATGTCGGTAACTATCCTTCACCGCGTACATACCTGATTGGTGTCAACATTAAATTCTAAAATCTGAAACAATGAACAAGCTATTATATTTATTGTCAGCAGCCACGGTAAGTCTCACGCTGGCATCCTGCTCTTTGGATGCTGACGACATTACCGAAGCTACCACCGACAAGTTCCCTACAACGGAAGAGGACGCAACAGCCTCACTTGCCGGCGTATATAATAATCTCAACCAGGTGGCAGCCACACCACAGGAGTCATTCCTCTATGTTTCCATGCTGGCCAGTGACGACAACCTCGGTGGTGGTGGTACCAACGATAAGCTCATGCAGGCTGAGGACTTGCTCTGCAACTACAACCAGAACATGACCGAGCAGTTCTACAAGGACCGCTATCAGGGCATTTCCCGTGCCAACATCTTGATAGAGGCTCTGCCGAAGATCACATCTCTGTCCGAGGAAGTGCGCAACACCGACCTCGGCGAGGCTCTCTTCCTTCGTGCGTTCTACCACTACGAGCTTGCCTCCATGTATGGCAATGTGCCTTTGATGACCGAGGCTACCGGTAAGGTAGTCAAGCAGGGTGACGTGAAGACCCTCTGGGGACAGATCCTTCAGGACTTTTACCAGGCCACACAGTTGCTGCCCGCAAAGCGCCGCTACGACGGACATGTGGACAAGTACGCTGCAGAAGGTATGCTGGCACGCGCCTGGTTGTTCTACACTGGTATGTACTGCAACGGCACAGAATTGAAGGATTTGGTCAGCACCACGTACAACCCTCTTACAGAAGTTGATCTTCCCGATGGCACCAAGCTGACGAAGAAGATGGTTTCTGACCTCATCGATGACTGTGTCAACAAATCTGGCTACTCTCTTGTTTCTGACTATCGTAACCTCTGGGCCTATACCAACCGCTGTACAGTGGAAGACTATGACTACACCAAAGGTAAGGGCTTGAAATGGGTAGAGAACGACCAGACTCAGGCAAACGACAGCAATCCGGAGTCTATGTTCGCCATCAAGTTCAACAAACTTGCTTCTTGGAGCACGACCATCGGCTATGCCAATGGTTACGCACTTCACTTCGGTATGCGTGGCGGCCAGGACTACGCTAATACGTTCCCCTTCGGCCAAGGCTGGGGTGCAGGTCCTGTAGCTCCCAATCTTGTAAAGGAGTGGAAAGCTGACGAGCCCAACGATATGCGTCTAGAAGCTTCTATCCAGGATGTCAACAAGCTGCCGGCTTACAAGAGAGGCGGTTGGGCTGACTTCGTTCAGGAGACCGACTATTACGAGAAGAAGATTTCTCCTATTTCTGCCAAGAACGGCAACAAGTATGTATGCTGCTTCGAAGATCTGATGTATGGCGACAAGGGTGGACTCAGTGGCGGTTACGGCAATAACATGCAGCTCGACAACATCCACGACCTCGTGCTTCTGCGCTTCGCTGACGTGCTGCTCATGCAGAGCGAGTTGGAAGAGAACGTAAGTGGTATCAACAAAGTGCGTGCTCGTGCCGGACTGGCTCCTATTGCATCATACTCTCTCAAAGCTCTTCAAAACGAACGTCGCCATGAGCTCGCTTTCGAAGGTGTACGTTGGAATGACATCCGTCGCTGGCATATCGCCGCTCAGGCTTTGGAGGCACAGACCAACCAGCCTGTCTACTATTGCGGCAAGGAGGGAAAGAACACAGCTCACAATGGTGGCTATGCAGCCCGCTACAATGCTACAGCCGGATTCTTCAAGATGCCTGAGAACCAGATTTCCTTGGGTAGCGTAGAACAAAACCCAGGCTGGGACAACAGTTCCGAATACCAGGGCTGGTAAAAGCTTTGTTTCACTTTAAAAGAACATTGACATGAAAAAGATATTTTTTGCAATGCCTCTGCTGGCCTTGGCATTAGCTTCCTGCGATCCTTCTGATATTGAAGGTGGATCTGAGTGGAGAGATGTCGCCGCTGACCAGCTGAAGGTAAGTGCCACACCCGTTCAAGTGGACGGAAAAAACTCCAACCAGATACACGTGGTCTGCAACTCACCAACCAATGTGGCATGGCAGGCAGACCAGCTGATTGAGAACACTACGAACACTGTTTCTGCTGATGCTACCATCTACTTCACCAAGTTGGGGCAGAACACAGTGAAGTGTCTGACAACCAACGATGGCGGTACTCCCGAGGAGAAAGACCTCACCGTGCAGGTGGATACCATCACCTACCTCACCGATGATCTGAAGAATCGTCTTTGCGTCGGTCAGACCGGTGGCCCCGATCACTTTGGCGTAGGCTTCAACAAAGCGCTCATCAAGGTCGAGCAGGACAAGGACGACCAAGGACGACTGGGCAACAAGCTGAACATTGTCAGCAATGTCAACCCTGTGCTCTGCACCTTCAAGTGGGGCACCACGACGCTCGACAAGAACATTGGCTCTCTGACTGTCTATGATATTGACAAGCCACTGAAGCTTTCTGTTGACATCATGGACGCTGCAGGCAACAAGAAGACCATCGATCTCGGTGAGTACACAGCTCAGACGTATACCGAGGCTCCGGCAGAGATTAAGCTGATCACCGGTTGCGATCCGAAAGACCCGGCAACAGCCAACGCTACAAAGACATGGGTGCTTGCCGCCGGCAACAATTGGGGTAACGGTTCAAGTACAGATGCTGCCGGAAGCTGGTGGATGACCGACATCACAGGCCAAGGTGGTTCCTACGGTGAGATGACCTTCTCTTGGAAAGACGGTACGCTGACCACGGTCATCACCGACGAGTCCAACGAGCGCGGCGACAAGAGCGGAACGGGCACCTTCAAGCTCGACTTCTCGGCCCGCAATGCCAGCACGAACGTCATCTGTAACCTTATCACAAGCGGTGCCGGAAACATTGTATTCCCGTACATCATCAATGAGAATTTCAAGGAAGGCCACAGCTTCGAGATTACGAAGGTCACAGACGAAGACCTTTATATCCGTGCCCAGCATACAACGCCAAGTGGCGAGGGTACCTTCTGGCACTTCGTTGTTAAGAAATAGTTTTCTTTAATAAGCATTTTCAAGCATGCGCCATGAGTCTGTTCTGGCAGACTCTTGGCGCTGCTTTCTTCATTTATCATTTGTATCAACTACCTTTTTTATGCGGTCGTTCATTCATAAGCATTTGCAAGGCATCCTTTCCCTGCTCTTCGCCGTCGCCGTAGCGCTCTTCTGGGCCTTTCCTTACCGCTGTGCGCTCAGCTACCAGGAGCAGTACCAGCTGTTTCTCTTCACCCTCTCCTACTTCACCGAGCGCATCAGTGTGCCGGGTGGACTGGCCGACTATGTGGCCGAGTTCATCACACAGTTCTACTATGTCTATGCGCTGGGTACCATACTCCTTGCCCTTGTATTCTTTTGTCTGCAACGACTCACGTGGGTGCTGATGCGCCGCAGCGGCGTGTCGCCGTCGTGGTATCTGCTGAGCTTCATCCCCACCGTGGCCCTTTGGGCGCTCATGGGCAACGAAAACGTGCTGCTCTCCTTTGCCATTGCCTTGCTCGGCATGGAAGAGCTCATGCTCCACTATATCATCGTTCGCAACCATAGTCGTGGCTGGATAGCTCCTGCCGTCTATCTGCTCATCGCCATTCCCGTGGGCTACTGGCTGGTGGGACCGGTGGTAATAGGGCTCTCCCTGATTCTCATGAGCGATTCTCAAATACAATCAAATGTTTCTGCGACAAACATAAAGTCAGCACAAGCGCAATCACCTGCCGAAGAGAAAGCTCAACGCAAGCCTTTGGTGACGCCACTGGGCTGGACGCTGCTGAGCGTTCTCTACTTCGTGTCCATCGTCTGGCTGTGCGGACGCTTCCTGCAATATCCCTATTACAAGCTGTTCGGAGGCATCAACTACTTCCGCTATCCCGGCGTCATCCCCGTGATGCAGTGGGTAGTGGCCGCATTGTTTGCCCTGCTGCCCCCCGTAGCTTCCTACCTGCCACGCTTAGAGGGCAAGAAAGCCATGCGCGCCGAAATTGCTCAGCTCGTCGTCATCGTGCTTGCTGCCGTGCCCCTGCTGCGCTTCAGTTTCGACCGCGCCACTTACGAACTCATCGACTACGACTATCTCGTACGCACCCATCAGTGGCAGCGCATCATTGAGAAAGCCGGGAAGCATCAGGCCTCGTCACCGATGAGCGTCAGTTGTGTCAACCTTGCTTTGGCCATGCAAGGACAGCTCTGCGACCGCCTCTTTGAGTTCTACCAAAACGGCGCAGAAGGGCTCTTCCCCACATTCACCCGCGACATGACCTCCCCGCTGCCCACCGCCGAGACCTTCTATCAGCTCGGCATGGTCAACGATGCCGAGCGCTACACCTTTGAAGCCCAGGAAGCCATCCCCAACTATCGCAAGAGCGGACGCTTGACACGCCGCATCGCCCAGTGCGAGATCGTCAACGGCAACTATGCTGTAGCGGCCAAATATCTGCGTCTGCTCGAGCACAGCCTGTTCTATCGCCAATGGGCCAAGAGTCAGGAGCGTTTCCTCTACAATGATGCCGCCGTCAATGCCGACCCGGAATACGGTCGCCTGCGCGACATCCGCATCAAACATCGCGACTATCTCTTCAGCGATCAGGAGATGGATCAGATGCTCGGCCTGCTGCTCGTCGACAACAAGAAGTACGACAACCGCATGGCCTACGAATACCTCATCGCCTACGAACTGCTCCAGCGTGACCTGGGCCGCTTCATGCGTTACTATCCTCTCGGTCGCTTCGTTCAGTTCGACCATATCCCTTACGCCATCCAGCAGGTGCTCATTGGTTCATGGTTACAGAAGCACAACACACTCCAAGGCATGCCCTACAGCGTAGACCGGCAGAATGTCGACGCCACGGTGGCTTTCATCCGCGCCTATATGACCAACCGCAACGACCCTGCCCTCAACCAGCCGCCACTCTCGTACAACGCCTGGCACTATCTGCTCATGGGTGGCAACACCAAGAAGAAGGGCAAGGAAAAGATGCAAAACATCTATTAACCCAAACCTTCACGCTTACGCTGTATATAAATAAGGTGTAAGGAAGGAAATCTTCTATGACAATGAAAAAGTATTGTTTTGACTTATTACTTTTGATAGCTATGATGATGACAGCAACAGACATACAGGCCACAGTTGTGAAGATAAGTTTAGATGATGGTTGGCAATTTCGTCAGGCACGCCTTTCCAATTGGCATTCTGCTACTGTTCCCGGCACTGTGCAGACTGATCTCATGGCCTGTCATCTTCTTGACGATCCTTTCTTCCGGTTCAACGAGCGTGGTGCACAATGGGTCGACAAAGAAGACTGGATCTATGAGAAGCATTTCGACTTGCCTGCCGTCCTTAAAGAACGTAGTCATGTGGAACTATGTTTTCAAGGACTCGACACCTATGCTGATGTCACCCTCAACGGCAAACGTATACTTACGGCAGATAACATGTTTCGCCGCTGGACGGCCGATGTCACTTCTTTATTGCGTGACACCGGCAATGTACTGACAGTCTTTTTCCATTCGCCCACGAAGCGCGGCCTGGAAGCTTACGATGCGTCGCCCATCAAATATATGGCAGCCAACGATCAAAGTGAGAATGGTGGGCTTTTCGACAAGAAAGTGAGTCCCTTTACCCGGAAGGCAGGTTATCATTATGGTTGGGATTGGGGACCACGATTGGTCACCATTGGCATCTGGCGTCCTGTGGAACTCATCGCTTGGGATAAAGCCATCATACGTGATACGTGGTATCGGCAGCCATCGGTCATCCCGTCGCTCGCCCAGCTGACCAATACGGTCACCATCGATGCAGATGCTCCTCTTCAGAACGTGGAAATCTCGGTGTCCGATGGACATCGTGGCAAGGTACTTGCGAAGAAGACTGTGAGTCTGCGGAAGGGTACTAACACGATCACACTACCTTTCGATATCCAGAATCCCAAGCTGTGGTGGACCAATGGACTGGGTGAGCCTTATCTTTACACTTTGAGGACTACGCTTCGCAAAGATAGAAAAGTACTCAGTGAAAAGACCGGAGAAATCGGCATACGTTCACTACGCTTCGTAGCTAACAAGGACAGTATGGGGCGTTCCTGCTATTTTGTTCTCAATGGCAAAAAGGTCTTTATGAAGGGCGCCGACTATATCCCCAATGACAATTTCCTGCCACGTGTGACAAGTGACAGATATAATAAGTTGGTCCAAGCCGCAGCCGATTGCAATATGAACATGTTGCGCGTGTGGGGCGGAGGCATCTACGAGGACGATTACTTCTATCATCTTTGTGACAAGAAAGGCATCCTTGTCTGGCAAGACTTCATGTTTGCCTGTGGACTCTATCCCGGTAAGGGAACTTTCCTTGATAATATAGCCGAAGAAGCCAAAGACAATATCATCCGCTTGCGCAATCATCCTTGCATCGCACTTTGGTGTGGCAATAACGAGTGCCAGGACGGCTGGTACGGCTGGGGCTGGAAGAAACACTATGAAGAACTGGGACAAGCCGACATCGTGTGGCAGGAATACAAGAACATCTTTTATGCAGTTTTGCCCAAGGCCGTCAATGACTATGATCCTGATGTCGCCTACTGGCCGTCCTCACCTTTTGGCGACTATGGCCATGGCAGCAATGACCATGAGGGTGACCGCCATTATTGGGGTGTATGGCACGGCAAGGAGCCGATAGCCAACTACAACCGGGAGCGTGCGCGCTTCTTTTCGGAATACGGCATGCAGAGCTTTCCAGAGTTTGCTTCCGTTCAGCAGTTTGCTCCAGACAGTGCTGACTGGAATATCTATTCCGATGTGATGATGGCGCACCAGCGTGGCGGTGAATATGCCAATCGGCTTATCGAGACCTATCTACTCAATGAGTATCATCAGCCTCAGAACTTCCGGCAACTGCTCTATGTAGGCCAGTTGCTTCAGGGCGATGCCATGAAGACCGCCATAGAGAGCCATCGGCGGCAAAAGGGTTACTGCTGGGGTACACTGTTCTGGCAGATCAACGATTGCTGGCCCGTCGCCTCTTGGGCGTCCATCGACTACTATGGCCGTTGGAAGGCTGCACAGTATATGGCTCGCAAATCCTATGCCGATATCCTGGTCTCACCCGTCGAGCAAGACGGAATGCTCGCCGTCTATATTGTCAATGACCGTCAGCAGCCTGTTCAGGGCAAGCTCACTGTCAGCCTGGTGGACATGAGAGGTCATGTGCTTCGTCATGAAGAGAAAACTGTGACAGTTGATGCCAATGTCTCTGACAATGTATGGAGCATGCCTGTGGAGCAATTCCTCAACGGCTGTGCTAAATCTAAGGGTATCGTTCATGCTGTGTTCAAAGCCGACAAGACCTATGACAATACCTATGAGCTTTTGAAGCAGAAAGAAATGCAATATCCCGAAGTCCGTATTTCCACACAGGTAACACCTGTTAAAGGCGGTATGGAGGTCATGCTACAGTCCGATGCCTTCGCCCGTGCCGTCTGTCTAAGCCTTGGTGGTATTGACAATTTCTTTAGTGATAACTATTTCGACCTCCTTCCTGGAGAAAAGAAGACCGTAACGGTCACCACCACTCTGTCCTTGGAAGATTTCAAGAAGCAACTGACGGTGATCTCCTATCAATAGTAGTAAATAAGCAATATGAGAAATATAAAACAACAAAAGACGTCCATGGCGATCAGCCTGCTGTTGCTGCTGAGCACCTCACTCTTGTTTCCTTCCTGTAGTGGAAAACCTTCCCATGTCACACAGGTCGATGCTACTCCCTGCATTTTCCCCGATTATGCGGGAACGACCATTCCAGTAGACATTGCCCCACTCAATTTCAATGCTGTAGGCAGCGATGCCGAAGCTGTATATGTCAAGGTGAAAGGCTCGAAAGGCGGTGAGGTGGAGACCAGTGGCGATTACGCAGATTTCGATGTCGATGACTGGCACCAACTGACAGAAAGAAACAAAGGGGGAAAACTGATTTTCTCAGTCTGTATCAAGCGAAGCGGTGATTGGAAGCAATATCGTGACTTCACAGTCAATGTCTCGGCAGATGCTCTTGGTGAATGGGGACTGACTTATCGTCTTATTCCTCCCGGCTATGAGGTCTACGGCAAGATGGGACTCTATCAGCGTGATCTTTCCAATTTCGACGAACAGGCTATCTTGGAAAACACTGCTGTGCCTGGCGCGTGTTTGAACTGCCATACGAGCAATCGTACCTCTCCGGAGCAGTTTACCTTCCACATACGTGGAGCCAATGGCGGTACGCTCATTTCTCAGCATGGCCGTGTGGAAATTCTCAAGGCCAAAAACGATTCCATCAAAGGCTCGATGGTCTATCCTTATTGGCATCCTTCAGGTCAGTGGGTAGCTTACAGCACAAATCAGACCCATCAGAGCTTTCACGCAGTACGCAGTGAGCGCATCGAAGTCTTTGACCAGGCATCGGATGTGCTCATCTATCATCCTGCCACACATGAGCTTGTGCTCAATCCCAGCGTGATGACCAAGGACCATTACGAGAACTACCCTGTCTTCTCACCCGATGGCCGTACGCTTTACTTTGTCTCTTCCACCGCATGGGATATCCCTGCCAATTACAAGCGCATCAAGTATAACATCTGTCGTGTGGGCTTTGATCCGAAGACGGGACGAACAGTCGGTAAGGTAGACACCCTCTTCAATGCACGTGTCATCGGTAAGAGTGCCAATCACCCACGTCCTTCCTACAATGGTCGTTATCTGCTTTTCACGCTGACTGATTATGGATGCTTCCCCATCTGGCACAAAGAGGCCGACCAGTGGCTGCTCGACTTGCACACAATGAAAGCCCGTCCGCTCAAGGAAATCAACAGTCCAAATACCGACTCCTGGCATAATTGGAGCCGCAACAGCCATTGGATCGTCTTCACATCGCGTCGCATCAACGGCTACTACACTCAACTCTATCTGGCTCATGTCGACAGCCGTGGACGCATGGGCAAGCCGTTCCTCCTGCCACAGCGCAATCCCTGGCTATACTACGACCGGCAGCTTAATAGTTACAACACGCCTGATTTCACGCTTCAGCCCGTAAAGCTCAATGCTCGTAAGACCGCCGATGGCATTCGCAGCAGCGAACGTGTTGCCACGAATGTCAGGTAATCGTTTGCTTTATCGGTCGATACGTCCATTGCCGCCGTTCATGGCGGCAAGGATTTCTTGTTCACTGACGAGGTTTTGATCACCGGGTACCGTGTTTTTCAGAGATGCGGCTGCCGTGGAGAACTCCAAACAGTGATGGTCGTCGTCGGGCCAGCGGTGGCGGGCATGTATAAACGCGGCTACCCAGGCATCGCCCACGCCCATTTGGTCAACGATGGGCCGGATGTCGTAGATGCGCGAAGTGTAGATTTCACCGTTGACCCACAGCACTCCGGCATTGACATGATGCTGGAACGAGAGTTGGTTGCGGTGCGCCATGAGCATGCGCTCAGCCCGCGGGAACATCTTGTGGAGCCGGTCAAAATAGCGGCGGTAAGCATCCAGGTCAAACTGATAGCTCTCGTCCAAGGCCGTGAAAGGAATGGGATCGAGGCCGCTGGCCACGTACCACTCGTTCTGGTCGCCAAAGATAAACGAGCTGTACTGCATGAGTTCGTCGAGAGCCTTGCGGGCGTTGGCCCCTGGATATTTCCACAGGTTGCCACGGTAGTTGATGTCGCAGGTGAGTTCTACGCCACTTTCAAAGGCCCGGCGCACGGCATCCATCGTGGTGTCGAGAGCTGCCTGACTCGTAGCGCAGGTGATTCCTGAACAGTGAAACAGTCCTACTTCCTTCAATATTGGTGCCCAGTCGATGTCGCCGAACGACAAGGTGTTGAAAGCAGAGTCATCGCGGTCATAGACCACTCTCGACGAGCGCATGGCGGCAGAAGGCTCGAAATAGTAGGTACCCAGCCGTTTTCCGCCCTTCACCGAATGGCGCACGTCGACACCATATTCCCTTAGATGCATGAGTGCGGCCTCGCCGATGGCATTGTCGGGCACGCGCGTGACATATTCCACGTCGTCGCCGAGCATTGCCAGACTCACTGCCACATTGGCCTCAGAACCTCCATAGTTGGCATCGAAAGAGTTGCCCTGGGACAGTCGCATGGCGCCGTGCTTGGAAAGCCGCAGCATGATTTCCCCGAATGTAACAATCTTCATTTCCCTTACTCCTTATTATAACTTATGGTAGAAAACTAACGTTATAGTAGAAAACTAAAAAAGGCGGACAGCCCATTGTGGGTGTCCGCCTATTTGCTGTTTGTGAAATTACTTCTTCTGAGCCTCTACGAGGTCGCGTGTGTCGCGGGCAATGACAATCTCCTCGTCGGTAGGAATCATCACCACCTTCACCTTGGAGTCGTCGGCAGAAAGGATCTGCTCCTTCGAGCGCACGTGGTTGCGCTCCTTGTCCATCTTCACGCCGAGGTACTCCAGGCCGGAGCATGCATCCCAGCGCACGCCTTCCTGGTTCTCGCCAACGCCGGCTGTCCACACGATGATGTCGACACCGTTCATGGCAGCAGCGTATGCACCGATGTATTTCTTGATGCGATAGTTGTACATCTGCAGTGCGAGATGAGCGCGCTCGTTGCCTTCGTTGTCGGCATTCTCGATCTCACGCATATCGCTGGAGATGCCTGTGATGCCGAGCACACCGCTTTGCTTGTTGAGGAAGTCTGCCATCTCCTGTGGTCCCATGCCTGTCTTCTGCATCAGATAGGTGACAGCAGACGGGTCGATGTCGCCCGAGCGGCTGCCCATCATCAGTCCGGCCAGCGGAGTCAGACCCATGGAGGTGTCGATGACCTTGCCATACTTCACGGCAGCCACGCTGGCACCGTTGCCGATGTGGCAGGTGATGATCTTCTGTGTCTTGATGTCCACGCCGAGGAACTCGCACACGCGCTGAGAGACATAGCGGTGAGAGGTGCCATGGAAACCATAGCGGCGTACATGCCACTTGGTGTAGAACTCGTAAGGCACAGCGTAGAGATAGGCATACGGCGGCATGGTGCTGTGGAAAGCATTGTCAAACACCGTGACCTGCGGTGTGCCGGGCATGAGGGCATCGACAGCGCGGAGACCAGCCAAGTGGCCTTTGTTGTGTACCGGAGCAAGGTCGATGAGGCTCTCAATGCCTTTCTCCACCTCGGGAGTGACGATGCAACTCTTCTCAAAGAGATCACCTCCCTGCACGATGCGGTGTCCCACGGCGTCGATCTCGTCGAGACTCTTCAGACAGCCGTATTTCGGATCTACCAGCAGGCTGAGCACAAACTTCACGCCTTCCTTGTGGTCCGGCATGTCGTGCATGATCTTCTCCTTTGAGCCATCCTTCATGGTCACCTTGACAAAAGCTTCGTCAAGGCCAATGCGCTCTGCGCCACCCTGGGCCAGCACGCTTTCGTCGGCCATGTCGTATAACTTGTACTTAATGGAACTGCTACCGCAGTTCAGAACCAAAATTTTCATCTTTTAATGTTGAATGTTGGGTGTTGAATGTTGAGTGTTAACAATGTTGAGTGTTGAATGCATTCATCACTCATCATTTCTTGGCATCCATGGCCTGGCAGGAAGTGATGGCAACCATGTAGTAGATGTCATCGACAGAGCAGCCACGGCTGAGGTCGTTGACAGGACGAGCGATACCCTGGAGGATAGGACCGATAGCGATGGCGCCACCAAGACGCTGAACGAGTTTGTAACCGATGTTGCCCACTTCGAGGTTAGGCACAACGAGTACATTGGCGTGTCCGGCAATCGGAGAGCCCGGAGCCTTGAACTCACCGACAGAAGGCACGAGGGCAGCGTCGGCCTGCAGCTCGCCGTCGACTTTCAGCTCGGGATACTTCTCGTGTGCGATCTTTGTGGCGTCGATGACCTTGTCAATGATATAGACGCTCTTGCCCGTAGCTTTGTCCTTGGCATCCTTGGCAGATCCCTTGGTGGAGAAGCTCAGCATGGCCACGCGGGGATTCTGGATACCTGCCACGCTCTTTGCGGTCTCAGCTGTGCAGTATGCAATCTGAGCCAGCTGGTCAGCCGTAGGATTGGGAGTGACAGCAACGTCGCCCATGACCACGATACCGTCCTCGCCATACTGCTTCTGGTCGGTGATGAGGAGCATAGCACCGCTGACACAAGTTACGCCCGGAGCGCATTTGATGATCTGCAGAGCCGGACGCAGTGTGTCGCCCGTAGTGCTCAACGCACCTGAGATCTGTCCGTCAGCGTCGCCTGTCTTGATGATCATGCAGCCAAGATAGAGGTTGTTCTTCGTTACCAGCTCGCGGGCCTGCTCAATGGTCATGCCTTTTTTCTTGCGAAGCTCAGCCAGCAGGGTAGCATACTCCTCGGTCTTCTCGCAGTGCAGCGGGTCGACGATGGTAGCCTTGTCGATGTTGGCGAGGCCCCACTCTTTGGCTTCCTTATGGATGTTTTCGGGATTGCCGATCAAAATCAGGTCGGCCAGGTCGTCGGCCAGAACGCGGTCGGCAGCCTTCAGAGTGCGCTCCTCTTCAGCTTCGGGGAGCACGATGCGCTGCTTGTTTGCTTTAGCACGCGCAACAATTTGCTCTAATAAACTCATAAATTCGGTAATATATTGGATTTGAAATGTCGATGTTACAAAGTTACGCAAAGTTTATGAGTTGACCAAAAATCAAAAACATAAAAATACGATGAAAAGTGTTCATCCTATCATCTCTCTTGCCAATATGCTTTCGAGCTCCTCGGCTGAGAGACGCAGATGGAACTGTCCTTTGATCGCAACACTGATGCGCCCGGTCTCTTCCGACACCACCACGGCGATGGCGTCGGAGTCTTGCGAGATGCCCATGGCGGCCCGGTGACGCAGTCCAAGCTCCTTGGGAATGTCCATGTTGTGGCTCACAGGCAGGATGCATCCTGCCGCTTTGATGCGCTTCTTCGAGACGATCATGGCACCGTCGTGGAGCGGAGAGTTCTTGAAGAAGATATTCTCTATCAGCAGTTTGTTGACGCGTGCATCGATCTGCTCACCAGTCTGCACGATGTCGTCGAGTGGTGTGGCCCGCTCGATGACGATGAGCGCGCCGACTTTCTTCTTGGCCATATCCATACACGCCCATACGATAGGCATGATGGTTTCCTTGTCCTCGTCCTGCCCGTTGTCCTTGCGTTGTGAGAAGAAGCGCATGACGCTCTTCACGCGCTGGTGGGCGCCCAACTGATAGAGAAATTTTCGGATCTCTTCCTTGAACAGTACGATCAGACCGATGACACCCACACTGGCCAACTGGCTGAGTATGCTGCCCAAGAGCTTCATCTCCAGCACTTGTGAGACGAACAGCCAGATGAGGATGAACACGATGATGCCGTAGAACACATTGAGTGACCGGCTCTCTTTCATCAGCCGATAGATGTAGTAGAGCATCAGCGCTACGAGGAAGATGTCGATGACATCCTTGATTCCAAACTCAAAAAACATAAGTAATGTATAATGTATAATGTAGAAATGATAATGTATAAATCAGTGCTCAGGGTAGAGGCCCTTCAACATTCATCATTCAACATTCATCATTCAACATTGAGAAATCATTCAACACTCAACATTTCTTCGTATATCTTCACGCACTCCACGGCTTCCTTCACGTCGTGGACACGCAGGATGGAGGACCCCTTCATCAAGGCGACCGTGTGGATAGCCGTTGTGCCGTTGAGAGATGTTGTCGGGTCACCACCGACGAGTTTAAAGATCATGGACTTGCGCGATACACCGGTGAGAACAGGCAAGTCGAGCGCCAAGAGCTTGTCAGCGTTGCGCAAGACGGCGTAGTTCTGCTCCAAAGTCTTGCCGAAGCCGTAGCCCGGGTCGAGGATGATGTCGCGTGCACCTAAGTCGCGCAATTGCTGCACTTCATGGCTAAAGGCCTGCATCATGCTCGTGATGTCGGGCTTCACCGACATGAGGATGTACGGCACGCGTAGCTGTCCCACTACCTCAAACATGCTGCCAGTTTCATGGATCGGCGTGTTGACGATACCGGTAAGACCGCCTTCCGACACGTCGTTGATGATGTCGGCACCCCAGTCCTCAATGCACTGGCGGGCTACAAGCGGACGGTAGGTGTCCACCGACACGGGAGCGTCGGGCTGCTCACGGCGTACAATGCCAAGCGCCCACTTCAGCCTTCTTGCTTCCTCTTCCTCGCTCACTTCTTGTGCGCCGGGGCGTGTGGAAAAGGCGCCCACGTCGATGATGGTTCCTCCTTGCGCAATGATTTCGTTGGCGCGGTCTGCAATCTCGCGCTCCGTTTGCTTGCGGCTACCGCAGTACTGAGAGTCGGGAGTGACATTGAGGATGCCCATCACTTGGGGATGAGCCAACGAGAGCAGCCGCCCCCGCACGTTGATAGTATGGTTCATGAATGTAATTACTTCTAAATGGTGTACACTATCTGCAAATGTACCCATTTCTGCGTTACCCTGCAAATTATTGCGTTGTTTTTTCGGTCTTATCCCATGAGATTTAAAATTGTTTTCGTATATTTGCAGCAAAGAAAGGAATTGTAATGACAACGCTACAACTCAATGCAGAAATCCATAGTAACCTCAACTATCTCGCAGATAGTGAAGATTACCTCCGGAAGGCTTTGGAATACTTGAAAAAGCTTTCTTGGCAGAAGAGACATGGAGCACAGGTCATGACGACTAAGAAAATCCATGTTGACGACGGTCCATTGCCTACAGACAAGTTTATGGATCTCTTTTCACAGACTATGCCCGGTGATGACGAGAAAATGAAGGAGCTTTATTTGAGTCAGAAATACGAAGAATATCTATGAGAGTCTTTCTGGACACAAATATAGTCATGGAGTTCCTTACACAGAGGACGCATTATGTTGCAGTCAGAAAGATCATGCGAGCCGCCCAATTGGGCTTGCTCGAAGCTTGTATCTCTACAATATCTCTGTCAACAATAGCATATCTTCTTGGACTCAGATTGAAGCAGAATAATATTCATGAGCCTGAGAAGAGAAATGTGATTAGGCGCTTACTCATTGAATTAGAGAAATATATTCAGATTGTAGACATATCCCACGATCAGACTGCAATCGCATTGAAAGATGAGAATTTCAAAGATATAGAAGATAGTTTTCTGTATTATTGTGCTTTGGAGAACGATTGTGACTGCATTGTTACCATCAACTTGAAGGATTTCCCCGCTTGTGACACAATCATTATCTGTTCCCCAGAAGATTTTGTAAAAGCCCAAATAGAATAGTAGCACAAAGGTGCTTATAAGAAAATAGGGACTACGAATCAACACATTTCCCACGACTATGAACGCAAAACAATTATATCAGCTCTACCTGCAGCATCCGCAGGTAACCACCGACAGCCGCGACTGTCCCAAGGACAGCATCTTCATCGCGCTGAAAGGTGCGTCGTTCGACGGAAACAAATTCGCCAAGAGCGCACTCGAGAAAGGATGCAGTTATGCCGTTGTTGATGAGAAGGAATACGCCGAAGAAGGCGATGACCGCTTTATTCTTGTCGACGATTGTCTCACCGCGTACAAGGAACTGGCACGTGAGCACCGCCGCCAGTTCTCCATTCCCGTTGTCGGCATCACCGGCACCAACGGCAAGACCACGACCAAAGAACTCGTCTCGGCTGTGCTTGCCGAGAAATACCGCGTGATGCATACCGAGGCCAACTACAACAACGACGTCGGTGTGCCCAAGACGCTGTTGCGGCTCACAGCCGACGACGAGATCGCCGTGGTGGAAATGGGAGCCTCGCATCCGGGCGACATCAAGAAACTTGTCGACTATGTCGAGCCGACCTGTGGACTCATCACCAACGTGGGCCGTGCTCACCTTCAGGGCTTTGGATCCTTTGAGGGTGTGATGAAGACTAAGGGCGAGCTCTATGACTTCCTTAAAGCCCACGACGGACTCGTCTTCCTCAATACCAGCAACGAACACCTTGTCGACATGGCGCAGCAACGTGAGCTGGAGCGCATCGTCAGCTATGGCACTGACGGCGACGCGCAGGTGCAGGGCGAGGTCGGTGTGTGCGAACCCTTCCTTACCTTTAGCTGGCATGTCGACGGTCAGTCCAATGTCTATGAGGTGCACACGCATCTCGTAGGTACCTATAACATGGACAACATGCTGGCCGCCATTGCAGTAGGTCTTCACTTCGACGTGGCTCCGCAGCAGATCTGTCACGCACTGGAAAGCTATCAGCCCAGCAACAACCGCTCGCAACTCGAGCAGACGGCGCACAACTGGCTCATCGTCGATGCCTATAATGCCAACCCGACGAGTATGGCTGCTGCACTTGACAACTTCCAGCGTATTACCGTCAAGCAGCCTAAGATGGTGATCCTTGGCGACATGCGTGAGCTTGGCAGCGTAAGTCTGGAAGAGCACCAAAAGGTTGTGGACACGCTTCGCAAAGACAACTTCGAGAAGGTTTGGCTCGTCGGTGAGGAGTTTGGTAAGACCGACTGCGACTTCCGCAAGTTCAAGGACGTCGAAGAAGTCAAGGCCGTCATCGCTCAGGAGCAGCCGCAGGGCTATTACATCCTTGTCAAGGGCAGCAACGGCATCAAACTCTTCCAGCTGCCTGATCTGCTGTAAACTTACAAGCGCTTAGTTCCGCTTCAGACTATCAAGCCTGGGAAAGCATCATGCTGCTTCTCCCAGGCTTCTTTCGTGGGTGCAAGGTTTTGTATTTGTGGACTCAAGGTTTAATATTTGTAGGCGTAAGGTTTAATAAATGCGAAAACCTGTAAGAACAGTCTTATTTAGAACATTTTTGTGGGTAAATACAACATTTCTACAGAATTATATAGTACCTTTGCACCAAACAATCTAAACATGAGATATTCTTATTCTGCTCCCAATATACAAAGTCTTATTTTAAGGTGGCCATATTTGTTGATGGTCATCGTGGCAATCGCCTTTCTGAGTGGTGCTTTGCTCTATACCCTCTTTGGGGAATACCATTTTCTGCTTGCCGCACTACAGACAGCAGACGCGCATGCTATGGTACTGCTTAACTTTAACGGAGGAGCCCTGACCGATAGATTCTTCTATGGCTATAGTCAGATGAGGACTTGGTTGCCGTTAGCTGTAGTGTTGGTGGGTTACACGCTGGTGTGGCATCAAGGCTCATGGCGAGACCGTCTCCTGCTGTTGCTTGTCATTGCGGCGATGATCGCGTTTACCGATCAGCTTTCCTCAGGCATCATCAAGCCGATTGTGGCGCGTCCCCGTCCTTCACACAACCTCACTCTCGCTCCAATGCTTCATTATGTCAACGACTACCATGGCGGTCGCTATGGTTTTGTGTCCGGTCATGCGACTAATATCAGTTGTCTGGTCACCTTTTTAGGCTATATCTATCGCAACAAGTTCATGCGCGCTGTGTTGGCTGTGTTTACGGTTATCATCTGCTATTCGCGCATCTATCTCGGTGTACACTATCTCGGTGACATTCTTTGTGGCGCAGCTATCGGCATCTTGGTGGCACGTGTCGTCATCTCTTTGTGCCCGGCTCATGTTTTGCGACGTTACGACCGTATGCCTTGGGGCGTGGCTGTAGTATGGTTAGCGACTACGCTTTTCTTGCTTGTGATCCCGTAAAAAGATTGTATGGCGGCTTCCCGTACACGAAGTCGCTGCAATGTCCATCGTTTTTTAGCCTTAGTAGATACGAAAAAATCCGGCCCCGTCAAACGACAAGAACCGGATTGAATGAAAGGAGGAAGTGGTGCCTCTTGGAGTTGAACCAAGGACACATGGATTTTCAGTCCATTGCTCTACCACCTGAGCTAAGGCACCAACTACTTACTGCATTTCATTGTTATGGAGTGTTATTTCTGAAATGCGGTTGCAAAGGTAGCACTTTTTTAGCAATCTCGCAAATTTTTCTCGATAAAATTGTGTTTAATTCAAAAAAAAGTGCTACCTTTGCAACCGCAAAACAGAAAGAGACGCTTTTACAGTTTCTCGATCTCATTTTTGCAATCGGGATGTAGCGCAGTTGGTAGCGCACTACGTTCGGGACGTAGGGGTCGCCAGTTCGAGTCCGGTCATCCCGACCAACAAAAAAGAGGAATGCTTTTCGGAGCATTCCTCTTTTTTTGTTGCTTTTGCGTTGCTATCTGTTATCGTATAGCTTAGAGATAGAACATACACCTTATTTATATATGTATGTTACACATTATATATAATAAGGTGTATGTCGTTTCTCAGCTTAGAACTGGTTTTCGATGATGTCTGTGAGCACATCCTTCATGCTCAGTCCGGCTGCTTTTACCTGCTGCGGGATGAAGCTTGTCGGCGTCATGCCCGGTGTGGTGTTGATCTCCAGCATGTTGACTTTGTCATTGCCTTCAGCGTCTTTGCTGATGATATAGTCGATGCGGATGATACCGTTGCAGTGCAGGATGTCGTAGATGTGGCTGGTCTCGTCAGCCACCTTCTTTGCGGTCTCGGGGCTGAGGCGTGCCGGAGTGATCTCCTGAACCTGTCCGTTGTACTTAGCGTCGTAGTCAAAGAACTCGTTCTTTGTCACCACCTCGGTAGCTGGGAAGACTACCGTCTTGTCCTTTGTCTTGTAGCAACCGATCGAGATCTCGGTGCCCTTCATGAATCCTTCAATCATCACCTCGTTGCTCTCCATGAAGGCCACGCGCAGAGCTGGAGCCAGCTGGTCAGCATTCTTCACCTTGGAGACACCGAAGCTCGAGCCGTCGGCGGCGGGCTTGACAAAGACCGGCATGCCCAAACGCTTCTCAATGGCAGCAGCGTCGTAGTCCTCGCCCAGGCGCAGCAGAATGCTGTCGGCAACGTTGACGCCAAAGCCGCGAAGGTAGTTGTTCAGCACATATTTGTTGAACGTCATAGCCTCTACGAGCACACCGCTGGTAGAGTAGGGCAGGTGGATCAGATCGAAGTAGCCCTGCATGATGCCGTTCTCGCCCGGGGTGCCGTGGATGGTGATGTAAGCATAGTCGAAGACGACGGCTTTTCCTTCCTTGTTGACGAAGGAGAAGTCGTTGCGGTCGATCTTGGCAATGTCTCCGTCCTCATAGTTGACATGCCAGTCCTGTCCTTTCACGTCAACGATGTAGACATTATAACGTTCCTTGTCAAAGAAGGAATACAAACCTTGTGCTGAGCGCAATGATACGTCGTGCTCGGATGAATCGCCACCGCAGACGATGGCAATGTTTCTCTTTAAATCTTTCATATCATTTGTTTTTCGTGAATTCTTTATTTGGTTCTGTCTTTCTCGCTACTGAACAACACGTCACCTATCATTGGTCATTCAACATTCTGTTCGTTCCCTTGATGAATGTGCGCCACTTCTCGATCAGTGCAGCGAAGTCCTCGGGCCATGGTGAGTCGAAGTCCATCTGTTGATGGGTGCGTGGATGCACAAAGCCGAGTGTCTTGGCGTGCAGAGCCTGACGCGGGCAGATCTTGAAACAGTTGTTGATGAAGGCCTTGTAGGAAGCGCTGCGCTGTCCGCGCAGAATCTCCGTTCCGCCGTAACGCTCGTCGCCGAAGAGCGGGTGTCCGATGTGCTTCATGTGAGCACGTATCTGATGTGTGCGTCCCGTCTCAAGTATACACTCCACAAGGGTGGTATAGCCGAAGCGCTCCAATACTCTGTAATGAGTGACGGCCGGCTTACCAATGCCCGATTCCGGATCGAAGACCTTCATGCGCAGCCGGTCTTTCGGATCGCGTCCGATGTTGCCCTCTATGCGTCCTTCGTCTTCCACTATATGTCCCCAGACAAGCGCGTTGTAGGAGCGGTGGGTTGTCTTGTGGAAAAATTGTTTGCCCAAAGCCGTTTTTGCTTCCGGCGTCTTCGCCACGACGAGCAGTCCGCTTGTGTCCTTGTCGATACGATGGACCAGTCCCACTTCCGGATCATTAGCGTCGAAGGCAGGTACGTTGCGCATGTGCCAGGCTACAGCATTGATCAGCGTGCCTGTGAAGTTTCCGGCTCCCGGATGCACCACCATGCCTGCCGCCTTGTTGACCACCATCAGGTCGTCGTCCTCATAGACGATGTCGAGCGGAATGTCCTCCGCCACGATGCTGGTGTCGTGCTTGGGATGATCGAGCATGAGCGTGATGACATCCCCCGGCCGCACCTTATAGTTGCTCTTGACAGGCTTGTCAGCTACGCAGATACATCCGGCGTCGGCAGCTGTCTGGATGCGGTTGCGGCTGGAGTGCTGCATGTGTTCGGCCAGGAACTTGTCGATGCGCACGGGTGTCTGGCCGGCATCGACGACGATGCGCCAATGCTCATAGCGGTTGCCGTCGGAAGGATTCTGTTCGTCGCGTTCGTCGTTTTCGCTCTGTTCCAATTCGTCGTCCAGCAAGTCTGAAAATATGTTGTCTTCTGCCATGTCTGTTGAAGTTTTGTTTATGGGGAAAGCAGCTTTGCGGGACTATTCGCCCGTGTTGTTGCCTTCTTCCGTATTGTTGTTTTCGGGCTGGTCGGGAGGTGTGGGAATCTCCTGGAAGTTATCCACGTCGCCACTCTCGTCGTCGGTGTTGTCGTTTTCCATGTCCGGATCGACATAGTTGATGTCATCACTCTGATCGAGCTGTCCGTCGCCGACTTGTATGATCAGCGTGGCGTCGACCGGAATCTTGTCGCCGGCCACCACGTGCCGTCCGTTGACGGTGATGCCGTAGACCCAGTCCTTCTCTCCGGGTACCGATTGCGGCTTGCCGAGTTTGAATCCCATAGCGGTGAGTTTCGCCATTGCCTCGCGCAACGAACTGTTGTCGATGACATCAGGCAGGGTGATCGTGGGAGAGTGAGTGGCGTTGATGGTGACATAGATGACGTGTCCCGACTTGACGCGCTCGCCGGGTCCCGGTGTCTGCTCAAGGATAGCTCCGGGTGGGAGAGAGCGTACGTAGCCCGTGTCGGTCACCTCTATCTCCAGTCCCAGGTTGTTGACGATCTGCTCAGCGTCGGCGTACCGCTTGTGCAGAATATTGGGAATGGGAATCGACTCGCCGTGGTGGGTATACAGGTCGATGCCAAAGCGGAAGCCCAAAGCCAGCACGACGACCACGAGGGCCATCGCCGCGAGGTTTCCCCACAGATAGGTGCTTTTGAACTTGCCTAAGAATTCTGATGCTGTCATCGATACATTATTTGATACAAAGGTAATGTAAACCGCGCGAAATACAAAATAAAAGCAGCGAATATTTTCTTTTTCGTTGTATGTAACGGCAACTCTTTTTGGCGTAGTCGCCTTTGGTATGTTTATTAGCCGCTTGGGGTGACGTTTATTAGTCGCTTTGGTGACGTTTATTAGCCGCTTTTGGTGACGTTTATTAGTCGCCTTTGGTATGTTTAGAAGCCATGTTCGCTGGATAAGAATAGCCACCTTAGATACGGCAAAAGCAGCAAGGATGAATCATCCTTGCTGCTTTTTGCTGCCTTGCGCATAGACGCTAAGGAGTTACTTGCCGTGGTTCTCGTCAGAGACGGTCAGTTTCTTGCGGCCATGAGCACGACGGGAAGCCAGCACGCGACGGCCGTTCTTTGTGGCCATTCTCTCGCGGAAGCCGTGCTTGTTGACGCGACGGCGGTTGTGAGGCTGAAATGTTCTTTTCATCTTTATTTATTGTTAATTTATTATTTGATTCGTGTCTTTTCGGACCTTTGCCCTTCTTATGGCTTGCAAAATTACGCATAATTTTCGAGATGACAAAGAATTAAGTGATTTTTCAGCGCTAAAAAGATGTTTTTATCTAAAATTATAGTAACTTTGCACCTGCAAAAGCATGATAATATACTTATAATATACACACAATGATTAATTCACAGGAAATTAAGATCGGTACATGCATCCGCATGGACGGCGGCATCTGGAAGTGCGTTGACTTCCAGCATCGTAAGCCAGGAAAGGGTAACACTGTCATGAACACCAAGCTGAAGAACGTGGCTGACGGCCGCGTGCTGGAGCGTACGTTCCAGATTGGCTTCAAGCTCGATGACGTGCGTGTAGAGCATCGCCCTTATCAGTATCTCTACGAGGATCCCACTGGCTACATCTTCATGAACCAGGAGACTTTCGAGCAGATTCCTATCGCCAAGGACATGATCACTGGCTGGCAGTTCATGAAGGAAGGTGACGTCGTTGACGTCCAGACCGATACTTCTGACGGTACCATCCTTTCGGCTGAGATGCCTGTCAAGACCAACCTTAAGGTTGAGCATAGTGAGCCGGGTGTGAAGGGCAACACAGCTACCAACGCTACAAAGCCTGCCACTCTCGAGACTGGTGCTGAGATCCGTGTGCCCTTGTTCATCAACGAGGGTGAGACTATCACAGTCGACACACGCGACGGCAGCTATGTGGGCCGCGTGAGCGAGAAATAATTGGGCACTAAGCCTTACGCCATCCTTCCTTTTGTGAAGGGTGGCTTTTTTTGTTGTTAACGACCGCTCTCTACGGAGCGTGGTCAGCGTCTTGGAGAATTCTATTACTATGGAGCAGCCTTTGAAATATTCTTTTGTCATCCCTGTCTTCAACCGTCCCGATGAGGTCGACGAGCTGTTGGACAGCCTGACACGCCAGTCGTTTGGTGCTTTTGAAGTCGTCGTCGTTGAGGACGGCTCGCAAGTGCCCTGTCATGATGTCTGTGCGCGCCATGTGGGAAAACTCGATCTTCACTATTTCAGTAAGCCTAACAGCGGGCCCGGACAGAGCCGCAACTATGGCGTGGAGCGTGCGCGTGGCGAATATGTCATCATTCTCGATTCCGACGTAGTGGTTCCTCCCGGATATCTTCAAGCCGTTGACGACGAGCTCCGACGTGAGCCCTGCGAGGCTTTTGGCGGTCCCGATCGTGCCGCAAGTTCGTTCACTCCTACTCAAAAGGCTATTTCCTATTCCATGACGAGCTTCTTCACCACCGGCGGCATCCGTGGCGGAAAGAAGAAACTCGACAAGTTCTATCCCCGTTCCTTCAACATGGGTATCCGGCGCGACGTCTATCAGCGGCTCGGCGGCTTCTCCAAGATGCGCTTCGGTGAGGACATCGACTTTTCCATCCGCATCTTCAAGGCCGGCTGTCACTGCCGTCTCTTCCCCGGCGCGTGGGTCTATCACAAGCGCAGAACCGACTTCCGAAAGTTCTGGCGTCAGGTGTTCAACAGTGGCATCGCCCGTATCAACCTCTACAAGAAATATCCCGATAGCCTCAAACTTGTCCATCTCTTGCCGATGGTCTTCACGCTTGGTGTGGCCTTCCTGGCGTTGTTGTTCATTGATGGCCTTCTGACCAGTCTCTTTTCCGAGGCACCGGGCGCCGGCGAATTGGGACGCAATACCATGGCACTGGCTTTGGCACCGCTGATACTCTACAGCCTGCTCATCTTCGCAGACTCAGCACGTCAGAATCACAGCGTGAAGATTGGACTCCTCAGCGTGCGTGCTGCCTTCATCCAACTCATGGGCTATGGTTGCGGCTTCCTTCAGGCCTGGTGGCGACGGTGCGTGCGTGGGCAAGACGAATTTACCGCTTACGAGAAGAACTTCTATAAGTAGTCTCTTCGTTTCCATCTGTTTTCAATCCTTATAAAAGACAGCCTATGAACCGAAATAACTTCCACATGACAAGGAAAGTACTGTTTCTTGTCGTCTTGTTGATGTCCGGAATGGTGAGTGCGTTAGCCAAAAAGACCACCATCGTCATTTCTTGTGACGGTTTTCGTTGGGACTATTCCGAGATGTACGACACACCGTTTCTCGACCTGATGGCCCGCCAGGGTGTCAAGGGTGAGCTCGTTCCCTCCTTTCCCTCAAAGACTTTTCCCAACCACTATACCCTTGCCACCGGTCTTCGACCCGAACATCATGGCATCATCGCCAATTCGTTTCTCAACCGCGCCACGGGAGCGCGCTTCTCTTTGTCCAATCCCAAGACCAAGTACGACGCCCGCTTCTATCATGGTGAACCGCTTTGGCTTACAGCCCAGCGCCAAGGTCTGCACACCGCAGTCTTTTATTGGCCGGGGTCTGACGTGGCAATAGACGGTCACTATCCCGACCTTTGGCACAGCTACGACGAGAAGCCACATCTCACTTTCACCCAGCGCGTCGACGGCATCATGCAACAACTGACGGCAAAGAAGAGTCCCGACCTCATCATGGCCTATTTCGAGGAGCCCGATGCCAGCGGCCACAGCTATGGCCCGCAGGCCAAGCAGACACGTGCTGCCGTGGAGAACATCGACTCGCTGTTGGACAGCCTGTGGACACGTATCGGCAAAGCCGGTTTGCAGGATCAGGTCAATCTCGTCGTCGTCTCTGACCATGGCATGACCTGGTTCACGCCCTCGCGCCAGATCACCGTTGGCCGTTATCTTCATAAAGACTGGTACCAATCCATCGAAGGCAATCTTCCGGCCAACATCTATGCGGCGCAACGCTGGCAGCAAGACAGTATTGTAGCGGCGTTGAGCCATGTGGCCCACCTGCATGTGTGGCGCAAAGCCGACATCCCTCAGTGGCTTCATTACCAGTCCGACCCGAATATTGGCGATGTGCTGGTGCTGCCCGATGAGGGCTTCCTCTTCACCGACGAGACCTGCCACGATGGAGGTGTGCATGGCTTCGACCCGGCTTACAGCGACATGCACGCCCTCTTCCGTGCCATGGGCCCCGATGTCCGTGTCGGCGAGAACATCGGCGCGTTTCCCAATACCGCCGTCTATGCTTTAGTCTGCCGTCTGCTTGGCATCAGCCCGGCGCCCAATGACGGCATGGAAGATTACCGTCGGATAGCCATAAAGATGTTTAAGGATGGAAAAACTCAGCATTAATCATTGGGACGAGCAAGACCGGCCGCGAGAGAAAATGATGCGCCTCGGAGCGGCGGCGCTCAGCGATGCCGAGTTGCTTGCCATTCTCATTGGCTCCGGATCTGACAGACAGAGTGCCGTGGACTTGATGCGTACAGTGCTCAGCGACTGCAATTACAATCTCAACACTTTGGGCAAGAAGACTGTAAGCGACCTGTGCCGCTACCATGGCATGGGGCCGGCCAAGGCCGTCACCATCCTTGCCGCCTGCGAACTTGGCAAGCGCCGCAAGGACACCGTTGCCGAGGAGCGTCCCGATCTCGGCTCTGCCACAGCCATCTACAACCTGATGCATCCTAAGCTGCAGGATCTCGACGTGGAGGAATTCCACATCCTGATGCTCAACCAGTCGTTTAAACTCATCAAGGAAGAGTGCGTCAGCCACGGCGGCCTCACAGAAACAGCCGTTGACGTGCGCATCATTATCAAGGATGCCCTGCTCTGCAACACCACGGTCCTTGCCGTCTGCCACAACCATCCCAGTGGCAACAAGCGTCCCAGCCGGCAGGACGACCAACTCACAGACCGCATCCGCAAGGCCTGCGAACTGATGCGCATCTATTTCCTCGACCATGTCATCATCACTGACGGCAACTATTACAGCTACCGCGAAGAAGGACGGTTATAGTCTCATTGCGGCGAGAAGCATGAAAAATGCGGTGCAGTATTGAAAAAAGTAGGACTAATTATTGTTGGTTTGCTTTTTTTTAATTATATTTGCGACATAATTACCGCATAACCATAGAAAATACCTTTGACCATTACTCAATGAGAAAACTGATATTACTGCTTATTGACATCCTTATCCTGGCCTTGCCTGCATGGGCACAAACCACCTATCAAGTCACGGACTATGGAGCAAAAGGCAACGGAACGACCGACGACGCACCGGCTCTCCAGCGTGCCATTGATGCGTGCAGTGCCGATGGTGGCGGGCGTGTGCTCTTGTCGCGTGGCAGGACATTCCTTTCCGGTCCCTTGCAGTTGAAGTCCGGCGTGGAGTTATATCTCGATGCCGGTGCCACCTTATTGGCCAATCCTGATGAGAAAGTCTATCACAAGAGTGCCTTTGGCAGCAACCAGGGCGAAGGCATGTTATGGCTTTGGGCCAAAGATGCCCACGACATCCGAGTTTGTGGACGCGGCACCATCGATGGCAACGGCGTGCGCTTCATGGGCCGAGAGCTGTCTGACTCCTACGAGTTGAAGCCCGTTACCACCTTTGATCCCCGGCCGCATGTCCTCACGCTCATCGGTGTGAAGAACGTGCAGGTGCGCGACATCACCATCCGCGAAGGCGCTTACTGGACACTCCATCTCGTAGGCTGCGAGGATGCGGTGGTCGATGGCATCAATCTCCTCAACAACCTGAAGATACGCAATGGCGACGGTATAGACATCGACCACAGCCGTCATGTGCGCATCAGCAATTGTCATATCACTTCCGGCGACGACTGCATCTGTCTGAAGAATCGGCGCGAATATGCCCAGTACGGCTCGTGCCACGACATCGTGGTGACCAACTGCACGATGAGCTCGCGCTCCTGTGCCATCAAGATCGGTTCGGAGAACATGGACTCCATCTATAATGTCACTGTCGACAACTGCGTCATCACCCGTTCCAACCGCGGATTGGGCATCCAGAACCGCGACGAGGGCACCGTGACTGATGTCGTCTTCTCCAACATCATCATGGACCTGCAGCTGTGGAGCGACGTATGGTGGGGCAAGGCCGAGCCCATCTATGTGACCAGCTACCCGCGCGCCGACGGCAACAACAAAGACGCCAACTGGCGATTCCCCAAGGGCGAGACCCACGGACGTTGCGGCGAGGTGAGCCGCATCTATTTCAACAACATCATGGCAACGTCCGAGAACGGCTGTTTTGTGGGCGGCGACACTTGGGGCAAGGTGAACCACGTATATTATAATAATGTGAAGCTGCGTTACCGCCGCGTGACCAATTATGCCACGGGCATGGCCGACCTGCGCCCCTGCCGTGACGAGCAGATGGTGAAAATACCCAAGGACGGGAGCTGGAGTCAACATGAGAAAGACTGTAGTCTGAATGTTGAAAGGGTTTTGTAGCATCATCTCTATACTCCCGTAATATTGTTCCTTTACTTTTGCATAACCAAACATCCGGAAAGACTATACTATTACTCTAAAATATCAATTATGGAAAAACCGCAGAAACGAATGAAGACGGCAGCGAAGGGCCTGCTCCTTACCGCTTGCCTGTCAGTCTGTAGCACAGCTGCGATGGCCCAGAGTCAGAAGTCTGGTGTCATCACCGACAGCAATGGTGAGCCGCTCGTTGGCGTGACCGTCATGGAGCAGGGTACCACCAATGGTACGGTGACCGATGTCAATGGCCGTTATACCATCACGACTACTAAGCCCGGTGCCAAGCTCAAGGTTTCCTATGTCGGCTATGAGGACCGCATCATCACTCCCGGACAGAATGCTGTCCTGAAGGACGACAACAAGATGCTCAACGAGGTCGTTGTCGTCGGTTACGGTACCATGCGGCGCAAGGATGTCACCTCGTCGATCACCACAGTGAATGCCGAGGACTTGAACAAAGGTGTCTATTCCGATGCAGCCTCTTTGCTTCAGGGCAAGGTTGCCGGCCTGGTGGTGACCACATCAGGAGACCCGAACGGTACGCCGAGTATCACGCTTCGTGGTGCCTCTTCTTTGCGTACGGGTGAAGCCATGCAACCTTATTATGTCATCGACGGCATTCCCGGTGTGGACATCTCGATGGTGTCTCCCGATGACATCGAGAGCATCGACGTGCTCCGTGACGCTACCGCCACAGCCATCTACGGTTCGAAGGCTGCCAACGGCGTGATTATCATCAACACCAAGAAAGGCAAGAAAGGCGCTGAGCGCACCAGCGTGTCTTATAATGGTTACGCTGCCTTTGATGTAGTGGCTAAGAAATTGGACATGGCCAGTGCCGATGATCTGCGCGGATACGCCAAGGCCAATGGACTGACACTCGGCAATGACGAGGGCGCAAATGTCGACTGGCAGAAGGAAGTGCTGCGCACTGGTGTGAGCCACAACCATAATGTCTCCATCAGTGGTGGCGGACAGAAGTCTACCTACATGGTGAGCCTTAACTATCAGAATCGCCAGGGTGTCGTGAAGGAGTCGGGGATGAACCGACTCAACGTGCGCTCCTTGATGACCACCAAGGTGCTCAAGGATCATCTCGACATCTCGCTTGGCGTGAATGGCATGTACGGCACGGCGCATGGTGTGCCGATGTGGAACGAAGGTGCTTCTGTGCTCGACGCCATGAACTACTATTCTCCATGTATGCCGGTCAGAGGCGAGGACGGCAACTGGTCGAAGGCTTCCGGTTCAAAGAACTACAACCCGATGTCGCTGCTCCATGAGGACACCTTCGAGACCAACTGGAAGCGTATGCAGTATATCGCCAAAGCTTCTCTGAAGATCATCGACGGCTTGACATGGAGTGCCAACTACTCTTTCACCAACAACCAGCACACCTACAGTGCCTACGACACCCACAACACGCAGATTGAGGGCGTGAGTGCCTATAACGGCAAGGCTACGCGTAACACTTATATGGGTCATGCCCATACGTTCGAGACTTATGGCAACTATGATGTCACGATCAGCAAGATCCACAAACTGTCCGTGATGGCCGGATATTCCTGGGAAGAGAAGGAAAGCGGTGACGGCTTCGGACTGTGGGTACACGATTTCTATGACGACTACCTGAAGTGGAACCAGCTGTCTTACGCCAGCAGCATCGACGGCATCCCCGCCGTGGAGAGCGGTACGAAGGCAACGGTGCGCAACATCTCGTTCTATGGCCGTGCTGCCTACAGCTACAACAGCCGCTACATGCTCCAGGCTACGATCCGCCGCGATGGTAGCTCTGTCTTTGGCAAGGATCACCGCTGGGGTACCTTCCCATCGGTCAGTGCCGCGTGGAATATTACCGAGGAGCCTTTCATGAAGAATCAGAATGTGTTCTCCAACCTGAAACTGCGTATGGGCTATGGTGTGAGTGGTAATGCCCTCGGCTTTAACGCTTACACAGCCATTGCCACCTATGGTGCTTCCGGCTTCTTCGATTACAATGGAAAGAACTGGCGTACGCTGGCCGCTACGAAAAATGCCAACCCCGATCTGAAGTGGGAGAGCACGGGTATGTTCAATATTGGTATTGACTATGCGCTCTTTGGCGGTCGTATCAACGGTACGCTCGAATTCTACAACAAGAAGACCAAGGATCTGATCTGGTCTTATCCGGTATCTCTGACCGAATATCCTTTTGGCAACATCGACGCCAACGTCGGTGAGATCACCAACAAGGGTATTGAGTTGACCGTAAACGCTACGCCCGTGAAGACGAAAGACTTCACCTGGCAGACCACGCTCAACCTGGCACACAACAAAAACCGTGTGGACAAGTTGACCAACGACAAGTACTTCACCAAGGAGTTCAATCAGGGCGACCCGATGATTGCCGGTGTCTCTGCCAACGGCTATACGCAGCGTATCATCGAGGGTGAGCCGCTCGGAACGTTCTATACCTTCACTTTTGCCGGATACAACGACAAGGGTGTCGCCACCTACTATGTTCTCGACGACAAGGGCAACCGCACGGGTGAGACCACTACGGCACCCGACAACGAGCGCGACCGCTCGGTCACCGGTTGCGCGCAGCCTAAGCTGAACTTAGGATGGAACAACACGCTGACCTATAAGAACTGGAGTGCCTCCTGCTTCTTCACAGGAGTCTTCGGCAACAAGATCTACAACGGCTCTCGTGCACAGTACACCAGCCCCGAGATGTTCTCCAATGGCAAGAACGTGCTCAAGGAGTTTGTCACCGACCGTCCGGCTACCGACATCTCAGGCAACATTCCTTCTGACCGCTTCATCGAGAACGGAAGCTATCTGCGCCTGCAATCGCTGACTCTGGGTTACACCTTCACTAAGTTCAATGGCTGGCTGCAAAACGCTCAGCTCTACGCCACAGTGAACAACGTCTTCACTATCACCAGCTACAAAGGACTGGATCCGGAGGTGAACTTGGGTGGTATTGATCCCGGCGTGGACTACCGCTGGAGCAACTACCCGCATACACGCACGTTCATGCTTGGTCTGAAAGTGAATTTCTAACATTAATGACTACACACAATGAAAAATAAGTTTTTTATGTCTTTGGCGGGAGGACTGCTCCTGCTGACAGGCTGCACTGACCTGAATGTGGACGTAGACTCGCTCTACACTAAATATCCCAACAACGACATTGCTGTGGAAGCCAAGATGGCTGATGTCTATTATCAGCTGCGCGGCTGCTTCGGCCGTCGCTATATGGAGGCCCAGGAACTGTCGTCCGACGAGTACACGGCTGTCAGCTATGGTGGCGGCTGGTACGACAATGGTGCTTATGCTCACCCAAGTCTTCACGCTTACACCAAGGATGATGCTACCATCGATTGGATGGGCGAGCTGATGAGCGGTTGCACCAAGGCCAACACCGTCATCCGTGATCTCACCAATGACGGAGCTGACGAGAAGTATATCGCCCGCGCCCGTGCCATGCGTGCCTTCTTTGAGTTTGTCATGATGGACTGCTGGGGCGACGCACCGATCATGGACCACATCGTCACAAAAGATGAGGTTCTTGAGCGCTCCCCACGTGCCAAGGTGGCTGAGTTCATCGAGTCGGAGCTGAAGGACATCATTCCTCTGCTGACCGACGAGGTGAGTGCCAACACCTATGGCAAGCCGACGAAGTGGATGGCTGAGGCGCTGCTTGTGAAGCTCTACATCAACTGGCCGGTGTACACAGCCGCGTCTGTAGATCAGTACGACGCTGCTACGGCTAAGAACGAGAAACTCGACGAGTGCATCAAGTATTGCGATGACATCATCAACAGCAAGAAGTTCAACCTCGGCTCCGTGCCTTATCGCAAGAAGTTCTCCTTCGACAACGGCTACAAGATCGAGGACTTCATCTATGCGCTGCCTTACGACACCTATACGGCAACGGGTATGCAGTATGGTCGTGCCATCACGTGGAAGCAGGCTAAGGACGTGGCGAAAAGCTACTATGGCATGAAGCTCCACAACTCGGCCGGCGGATACATGACCATGACACCGGAGTGTGCTGCCCTCTTCAACCTCCCTGGCGACGAGCGCAACCAGCTGATCCTCCGCGACACGGTTCATGTCTATGATCCTACGACGCAGTTGCCTACCAAGGAGGTGGCTTTGGATAAGGCAGGCAATCCTATCGTGCTCACCTCTTCCATCACGTTGAAGACCAAGGACGAGCATCTCGACGTGGGTGATAATGTCAATGGCTACAACCAGGGCAACCGCAATGTCAAGTTCTACGTGACCGACGATGACTACAAGAACGGACGTAACCAGAGCAACGACCTGCCGATCTTCCGCTATGCCGACATCCTGCTCGAGAAGGCTGAGGCCATCACACGTGGCGGAAAGGCTACCAACGGCGACACGCCGCAGAGCCTCTTCAATCAGATCCGCAGCTATGTCAAGGCTCCCACAATCGACCACAATCCTTCGCTCAAAGAGATTCTTGATGAGCGCGGACGTGAGTTCCTCGGTGAGAACTGGCGCCGCAACGATATGATCCGCTTCGGTACCTTCGAGGGACAGTTCTTCCCGCACTACACGGGATTCCCGACAGCCAACTTCGACAAGACGCGCCGCATCTTCCCTGTCCATAAGGATATTCTCAATGTGAATCCTACCTGGAAGCAGAATCCGGGTTATAACCAATAAGTCGCATAATAGATAATAAGAAATGGGCTGCATTCTTGTGATGTAGTCCATTTCTTTTCTATATCAATGGATAGATCAATGAGACGTCTCTGTATTTCTCTCTATTTGTTAGTTGCATTCGTTTGTGAATGTATGTCCCAGGAGATAGTTGTGCATCGTGGTGCCAATGCACTGGCACCCGAGAATACATTGGCTTCGGCTGACTCGGCCTTGAGCTATGGGGCTACATGGGTGGAGGTGGATGTTCGTACCAGCAAGGACGGAGTGCTCTTCAATCTACACGATGAGGCGCTTGACCGTACGACCAATGGTCATGGACGCCTGGCTGGTTATACTGCCGCTGAGATTAGCAGACTCGATGCCGGTGCATGGTTCTCTTCTCGCTTTGTGGGAACACCTGTGCCCACTATCGCTGACATGCTTGACCACCTGAAGGGACGTGCCAATGTTTTCTTTGATGTGAAACAAGGCACGCCCGTTGAGACACTGGTTAATCTGGTGCGTGACAAGGGTTTTGCTCGCAACAGCTTCTTTTGGTTCGGTGATGAAGCCATGCTGAGACAGTTCTGTCGGTTGGCTCCTGAGATGAAGGTGAAGGTCAACGCTTCTACTGTTGACCGCCTGAAATACTGGCAGAGCGTCTGCTCACCTGCCTATGTGGAAATAGCAGCACGGCAGATAACGCCCGCTTTTATTCGTTATTGTCACCGCCATGGCATCAAGGTGATGGCTGCCTGCCAGGAGGATGATGTGTCGGAGTTTCCCTTGGTTATAGACGCGAAGGTTGACTTGGTAAACCTCGACCGACCGGAACTGTTCTGGCCCTTGAAGAGAGGACGTAAGATAATCCTCACAACAGCCGCCTTGGGCATACCCAATGATGGAAAGACGCTTTGTACCGTTCGGTTGCAGGCGGCCATCGACCGCTTGGCTAGTGAAGGCAGAGGCGCGCTCGTGTTCACTCCTGGTGTTTATCTTACTGGTCAGTTGCAGTTGCGAAGTGGTGTGGAACTGCATCTGCAAGAAGGTGCCGTGCTGAAGGGCTCATCCAATCCATACTTATATAATAGGGTAGAGGCGCAGACCGATGACGGCCGGCATGATAATGCTTGCATGGCGCTTCTCTCGGCACAGAGTGTACACGACATCCGCATCACCGGCACTGGACTCATTGACGGCAATGGCACAGACTTGGCCTTGGCTGCCGATAGCCTGCACCATACTGGAGAGTTGGTCGATGCCCATTACAATGAGCGGAGACAACGGCCGTCGGAACTCGTCCGGCCTAAACTGGCCTACTTCTCTCATTGCAACGGCGTTACGCTTATGGGCGTGCATTGTAAGAACAGTGCCAATTGGGGCCTCTCTTTCCAACAGTGTGAGGATGTCACGTTACAAGGGATTGACATCGTGAATCGCGCTTATTGGAACAACGATGGCATTGACTTGAGCGACTGCCGCCATGTGTTGGTGAGCGATTGCAAAATCAATGCAGCTGATGATGGCATATGCCTGAAGTCATACAATAAGGATGGTGGATGTGAGGATATAACTGTCCGTCGGTGTGAAATACGTTCTTCTGCCAGTGCCGTCAAGTTCGGTACTGCTTCTTGGGGTGCCTTCCGCCGCATTCACATCTCTGACATCACAGTCTTTGACACCTTTCGCTCTGCCATCGCCATGGAGAGTGTTGATGGTGCCGTCATCGACAGTGTGACTGTGGAGCATGTGCGGGCTTATCACACCGGCAATCCCATTTTCCTTCGCTTGGGACATCGTGCCGGCGATAGAGTAGGATTGCTACGCCATGTTACTATTCGTGATATGGTCTGTGAAGTTCCTTTTGGACGCCCCGACATCGACTATGACTTGCGTGGACCGGAGGTTGACTTCCTTCACAATCCCTTTCCGAGCAGCATCTGCGGCGTCCCTGGTCATCCTGTTGAGGATGTTACGCTTGAAGATATTCACCTGGTTTACCCAGGTCGGGCTACAAAGGCTATGGCCTACATGCCTCTTTGGCGTGCCTATGATGTGCCGGAATACATTGACCGTTATCCGGAATTCAGTATGTTTGGTGAATTGCCCGCCTGGGGATTCTATCTTCGTCATGTCCAGGGGTTGAAGCTCAGCAATGTAAGATTATCACTTAAGGCAGATGATTTCCGTCCGGCCTTTGTGCTTGAGGATGTGAACCATGTGGAGTGGAACGATGTCACGGTGCCTGGGAGCCTTAAGGAACAAACTTATATTGTCACTACTCATTAATTCTATAACTCTCATAACCATGCGTAGTTTCTCGCTTTTGTTATTATTTTTATTCTCATCGGCTCTACACGCGCAGCTGTGGCGCAGTGTTCGTCCGCTCATTGGCAGCGAAGGCCCGGGCAGGGTGTTCGTGGGGCCATCGGCTCCTTTCGGCATGGTGAAGCCCGGTCCCGACTGTCTGTCCATGCCCAACGCTGGATGGGCACCACAACCCGAAATGGTGAAGGGCTTTTCCCAGACCCATGTCAGCGGAACGGGTGGCGGGCAGAAATATGGCAATGTGCTCATACAGCCCTTCCGCCGGCATGAGTCGATGAGTCCCCAGTGGCTGTTGCTGCCCGATGGGCGGCGCATCCCCGTGCCGGGCTTCCTCCATCACCGCAGCTACGAAAAGGTCACGCTCGGCAAGTACAGTTGCAAGTTCGAGGACGGGATATGGACGGATGTCACCACGGCAGCCCGCTGCGCCGTCTATCGCTTCCGTTATGCCAACGGCTTGCTCGTCGACGCTGCCTCGTTCCTGGGCATGGACACCATTCCCGACAAGCGCGAGACGCAGCAGTATGTGGCCTCGGATATCCATGTCAATGGCAGCAACGAAGTGAGTGGCTTCACCACCGTGCGGGGAGGATGGAACAATGGAGGGCCTTATACGGTTTATTTCTGTTTGCAGAGCAGTGCGCCGTTTGTCAAGTCTCGGTTGTTCGCCAACCGTTGCGCCACCGTCCACTGGGCTGACTCGGTGGTGGAGGTCAAGGTGGGCATCTCTTACGTGTCGGAAGCGCAGGCCCGCCGTAACATCGTCGGCCATGACTTCAACACGCAGTTGCGGTTGTTGCGGGAGGAGTGGGAGAAGACATTGGCGCGCGTGCCTTATGAGGGCAACAGTCGTGAACGCCGCATCTTCTATACCGCACTCTATCATGCCCTGCTCATGCCGGTGGACAAAGCCGGTGAGTGTCCGCGCTGGACGGGTACGCCTTATTATGACGACTTCTATGCGCTGTGGGACACCTACCGCACGTCGATGCCTTTGCTCATGGAGTATTACCCTGAGCGTGCCACCGACATTGTCAACGCCCTCCTGGCCATCTACCGTCATGAAGGTTACATGCCCGACGCACGCAGCGGTGACTGCAACGGACGCACGCAGGGAGGCTCCCATGCTGACGTCGTCATCGCCGAGGCCTATGCCCGTGGTCTGAAGGGCATCGACTACCGGGAAGCGCTGCGTGCCATGCTCAAAGACGGCGACGTGCTGCCCGCGGACGACGAGAAGGAAGGACGCGGCGGGCTGAGGGAGTATATCCGGTTGGGCTATGTGCCCTATGGCATACCGCGCGCAGGTACCCGCACCGTGGAGTACAGCTATGACGACTGGTGCATCGCGCAGGTGGCCAAAGGACTTGGTAAGTGTGATATATATAAAAGGTATATGCGTCGCTCCCGTTCGTGGCAGAACCTTTGGCGCAAGGACTATGAATGGCGCGGCATGAAAGGATTCATCCTGCCGCGTGATGCAAGTGGGCAGTGGCTCGACTCGGTGGAGTGGGGACGCTCGAAGGTGTTCCGTCCGAAGATTGTCTATCGCCCCGACACCAAGGTGGCACCATGGTATATCCCTTGGTGGGACACGTTCTTCTATGAGGGGCTGTCGGCGGAATACTCCTTGAGCGTGCCGCACGACGTGCCGGCGCTCGTCCGGCTCTGTGGCGGTGACTCCGCGTTTCGCCGTCGGCTGGACATCTTCTTCGACGAGGGACACTACAATGTCGGCAACGAGCCGTCGTTCCTTACACCTTATTTATATAGCTACATTGGCCGATCCGATCTCAGCAGCCGACGCGTGGCAGACATCTGCCACCGCTATTTCTCCGACAAGGCCGATGGACTGCCCGGTAACGATGACAGTGGAGCTATGTCGGCGTGGCTGCTCTGGGCAATGCTCGGCCGCTATCCCGTGGCCGGGCAAGGGAAATATATCACGATAGAACCGGTACATTTCTCAGAGAAGACAGCGTCTGTGGATGCTGACGGAACCATGGTGCACTTTGTGCTCAACCGACAGTATCGCAACTGGCCACTGCGTACGTGCTGGCAGGGCGACACGCTGATAGTGACCTGCCACGACTGCACGTATCGTCTGCCTCGCCATGTCATCGACCATGCCAGAGGCTTTTGTTGGGAGAGTCCGCAGAAGGCGGGCGCACAATACGATGCAGAAGGAACATTCCTGTTCATCTCACGCGATGCTCTCGACGGTCTCCGGCGCACGGGTCGCTTTGTCTACGACGGCATCACTTGGCGACGCGTTGACGAGAGCGGGCAGGGCATCCATGTGCGCGCCGATGGAGACGGTACAGAAATGTGGATCTCAGCAAGTTCGGCTTTGCCTTGGGTGTGCGAGATGAGGGGCAATAAATTGGGGATAGACTGGAAGATAGATACTCCGTTTCAAGAATTAGAGAATTGAGGGAATGCTCTCTAATTCTCTAATTCCTGAGCCATAAGTGTCTTTGCTTTATATTTTCTTCTCCATGATATAGTCGTTCATGAAGAAGCCATGACCGATGGGGAAGTCACCTCTGCTGCTCACTTCCATGCCTTGATGCAGATAGAAATGCTTGGCGCGGTTGTGGCGGTTGACATGCAGGAAGAGCGTACAAGGCTCAGGATGCTGTTCCTTGACAAAGTCGACGGCAGCATTGAAGAGTTGGGTGCCCAAGTGCTGGCACTGATACCTCGGCATCACATAGAGCTTTTGCAGCTCATAGCGGTGTGCCTCTGTTGGCTGCACCGAGACATATCCGGCAGGCTTGTCGTCGGCGAAGAGCAGCAGATAGGTATGGTGCTCGACGGTCATCTGCCGGCGCAGCGATGCTTCGGAGTACATCATGTCCAGCATATATTCGCATTGATCCCGAGTGATGATAGTTTGGTAAGTGTCGGGGAAAACTTTCCACGCCATAGCCCTGATGACGGGAATGTCGTCGAGGGTAGCTTTTCTGATAGTTATAGACATGGTGGTAGACATATTGTTGGTCAATTATAGTGAGGATCGTTTGTAAGCACAAAGATACGCATATTTTGTAAAAGAAACAATAGATAGTCTTTTTTTACGTCTTAAAATAGCGAAAATAATCGTACCTTTGTAGGGACTCTAACATTTGACCGAACATGAAAACAAAAGCCTCTGTTGTCTGCCAGCTGCAGCCCTGTCGCTGGATAGCCATATCTACATTACTGCTATGCGCGATCTTCTTGTGCACGCTGCCGCTTGCTGCTCAAAAGCGCAGCGGACTGAATGCCTTTACTCAAACAGCTTATCAGCGGATGGGGGGCATCTACTACGCCTATCCTGTACCGCCTGACAATTGCTTCGCTCCCACACCGGAGGGCTATCACCTGGTATGTATCAGTCATTATGGACGACATGGCTCACGGTGGATGACGAGTGACAAGCGCTATGAATGGCTGTGGAAGCAGTTCGAAAACGAAAAACTGCTGACACGACGGGGACGCAGCGTGCGCAGCCGTCTGAAAAAGATCTGCGACAACGCCCGCGGAAACGGCGGACAGCTGTCGCCCGTGGGAGTAAGGCAGCAACAGGGACTTGCTGCCCGTATGGCCTCCCGCTTTCCGCAGATGTTTGGACCGGAAAGCCGTGTGACCGCAAGGGCGAGTGTGGTGCGCCGTTGCCGCAAGAGCATGGAGGCTTTTGTGCAGGAGATGGAAAAACAGCATCCCGGTGTGCGCATTGACATGCGCACCGACTCGGCCGACATGCAGTGGATGAGCCATGAGAGTCCTGACGAGATGCTGCTGAAACTACAGACCGACAAGAGCTGGTCGCTGCCTACGCGTCGCTTGTTCGCTTCGCTTTTCCGTCACCCCGAGACCATCGCCGACACGGCACGTCTCTTCTCTGAACTCTATGCTGTGGCCTCTGACTTGCAGGACGTTGACTTGCCCGGCCTCTCGCTCTACGATCTGTTCACTCCCGACGAGATGCGCTATTGCTATCTGCGCTCCTGCCGAGAGATGCGCTATGAGAATGGCATGGATCCCGCCAATCACGGCATCCCGGCACAGTGCGCTGCCAACCTGTGGGGGAATTTCGTGCTGTGCGCTGACAGCGTCTTGGACTCGGGAAAGCCGGGTGTGACACTGCGCTTTGGCCACGATACAGCTCTTTACCGCTTGTTGAGTTTGCTCGGTGCCTCACCCGTGGCTGACGACAGTCTGAACTTGGAGCAACTTGTGCCCATGGCTGCCAACCTGCAAATGCTGTTCTACCGCAACCCGCAGGACAGTGTGGTGGTGGCGTTCTATCTCAATGAGCGCCCGATGTCGCTGAAGGGTATACATCCTGCCTTTACGCTTGACACCTGGAAGGTTCCCTACTATTCATGGACTGCATTGAAGCGTCATCTTCAGCATTACCTCGACCGCCAGAAATGGACAGACCGCACGCGCGCCATCAACACGATGGTGGGCACCGACTATGCTGTCACCTCTTCGGTGGGCCGCTACGGAAAAGGGTCGGAAGAGCACGGACAGACGCTGCCCGCAGTGCTCGTGCCACACGGTATGAACTTCTGGACACCGCAGACACAGGACACGGAACAGAAGTGCCGCGCTCCTTATTATTATAGAGACTCGCTGTTCCAGGGGTTCCGTGCCAGTCACTGGCTCGTAGGCGGTTGCACCCAGGACTATGGTTCGTTCACGCTCATGCCGATGACGGGACGGCTGCGGTTGAAGCCGGAAGAACGTGCCACACCCTTCAGCCACAGTGATGAGTTGAGCCATCCTTATTATTATGGTGTCTATCTGCCGAAGGAAAAGCTGATGACCGAGATGACTGCGACCAGTCGTGCCGCTATCTTCCGCTTCATGCCCGACGAGGCGGGACAGTTGCATGTCGTCGTCAATCCTAACAGCGACTATCGTGAAGGCTTTGTGGCAGTAGACTCTGCCCGTCAGTGCGTTTGGGGCTACAACCCTGTGCACCGCATCTATCAGGGCTGGGGCGAGCGGGCCGGCTTCAGCGGCTGGTTTGTCGTGCAGTTCCAGCGTCCTTTCCGACAGTGTGGCGTAAAAGACTCTGTGGCCTTTGTCACCCTCGACGTGAAAGCGGGTGAGCAGGTGCTGGTCAAGGCGGCCACAAGTTTCACGGGTATCGACGGTGCCTGGCGCAATCTCCACGCTGAGCTTCCGGACTGGGACTTCTTGGGTACGCGCCTCGCCCTCGACAGCATTTGGCAAGATGAGCTGCGCACCATCAAGGTTGATGATAGTGATGAGGCCAAGGTCGGCCAGTTCTATGGTGCGCTCTACCGTACGGCGTTTGAGCCTCATGCCATCAGTGACGTTGACGGACGTTACCCTGCGTTTGCTTCGGGACAGCCAATGATGCCCGACAGTGCCAACATGGGGCGCACGCGCTATATGGACTTCTCGATGTGGGACATCTATCGGGCAGAGTCTCCCTTGCTGCTCTTGACGCATCCACAGATGGCTTCCGACATGATTCAAAGTCTCGGGGGAATGTATCGTGAAGGCGGTTGGATGCCCATCTTCCCCTGCTGGAACAGTTATACGAGTGCGATGATTGGTGACCATGCCGCCTCGCTCGTGGCTGACGCAGTGGTCAAGGGACTCTGTCGCACGCATCCCTTTGACACCAATACAGTCTATGCGGGACTGCGCAAGAATGCTTTTGAAAGTCCGAAGAGCTATCAGGACTATACCAATGGCATGGGGCGACGTGCGCTGAAGAGTTGGTTGCGCTATGGCTATATTCCTTTGGAAGATAGCGTAAAGGAGGCTTTTCATACCCGGGAGCAGGTGTCGCGAACCTTGGAATATGCCTACGACGACTATTGTGTGGCGCAGGTAGCCAAGGCGTTGAATCAGAAAAAAGACTATTTGACGCTGATGCGACGTTCACACAACTGGGTGAACGTGCTGAATCCCCGTACGGGTTGGGCAGACGGGCGCCACGCCAATGGCCGTTGGCTAATGAACCGTGACCTGACAAGTCGACTGCCGTTTATCACCGAAGGCGCTGTCATGCACTATAGCTTTTATGTTCCTCATGACATTCCTGGATTGATACGTGCCATGGGTGGTCGCAAGGCGTTTGTACAGAAGCTCGACACACTCTTTGGCTTCCGACATGACGGGCGTCGTGACAGTACCTGTTATTATTGGCATGGCAATGAGCCTTGTCATCATATCGCCTATCTCTATGCTCTGGCCGGTGAGCCGTGGAAGACCCAGCTGCTGGTGGGTGACATTCTGCGCTCGGAGTACCTCGACGTGCCCGGTGGCCTCTCGGGTAACGACGATGCCGGGCAGATGAGTGCCTGGCAGGTGTTCTCCATGCTCGGCTTCTATCCCGTCTGCCCCGGCAGTGCCGACTATGTTATCGGCCTTCCGCAGTTCCGCCGCGCGCGCATCGGTCGTCTGACGATAGAAACGCAGGGCGAGGGCAGCTATATCCAGCGCATGACGTGGAACGGCGAGCCCTACAGCCACTATGTCCTTACCCATGAGATGATTGCCGCTGGAGGACGATTGATCGTTGAACTTGGCGAGAAGCACAATTGAAGTTTTTGAGGGCCGTTTTAGAACATAAAAACAAAAATATGAGAGTGGTTCTTGCATATTCCAAGGAAAAGTCCTAACTTTGCACCAGCTCAACCATCGGAGGGCGCCATAAGGAAGTGGCACTGGATAAGACGGGGTTCATCACCTCGACTGTCCAGTGCCACTTCTTTCGTTATGCGACATTAAACAATTAGATAGATGAACACGATTAGAATTTTTATGAACGATTACATCATGGAGAGGGAAGTCTGAAACTTAGCGAACCCTCGAAAAAGTGTAGACTTTGACTAATTGAACCATCGAAAAAGTGTAGGGCTCGGCCTTTTTTATCCTCGAAAAAGTGTATCTTTGTAAATATACTTACCAAGTAGAATGGTGAAATCTTGCTTGAGGGGTTAACATTCTCTTCGCTGAGGGGTATTGATAATAAAAAGACACGAGACAGACGATGGACAGACAGCATGTTGAACAACTCTTTCGCCGGCATTACCTCCGCATGTATGCTGTGGCCAGCTCCCTGCTCTATGATGGGCAGGAGAGCGAGGACGTGGTGAGCGAGGTCTTCGCCCATCTGTTAGAGAGCGACACCGAGCTGCTGCCCGCTTCAGCCGAAGGCTACCTGATAGTGGCCGTGCGCAACCGCTGTCTAAAGCGGCTGCGCGACAAGAGCAACCGCGAGCGCATCCTCCGCCTCTACACCGACGAAGCGCACGACGGCGATGACTGGCAGGACGACGAGCGCCGACTCAAACAGCTGCGCCAACTCGCCCATACGCTGCTCTCACCGCAGGAGCTGCATCTCTTCACGCTGCGCTTCCTCGACGGCAAGGACTACAAGGCCATCTGTGCCGAGACGGGTATCAGTCGCATCGCTGTGTGGAAACATCTGTCGCATATCGTCAAAGTGTTGAAAGAAAACTTCAAATCCCCAGAGCCATGAACTATTCCGATGAAGAGAAGATCAAGCGCCTACTTGACGCGCAGGAGCACCCGGAACACTACACCGACGAGGAACTCCGTGAAATCATACACGATGCCCGACCGCTCGCCCAATTGAAACGCGCCCTCGCAGAAGAGCGGGCCGATGACGAGGACATCAACGTGGAGAAAGCATGGAAGGCGTTCAGCCTGTCGCATCCTGACAGTTCCCGTTCCAATAAATCTGAAACGGCTTCCAGTGGCTTGTCATCCATGGAGTCTCACCCCACCGCCCAAGCCTCCCGTCGGCGCGTTCCCCGTTGGCTGCATGTGGCTGCGGTCTTCCTCGGCTGTGTCTTGCTTGCCGGTGTTGCCTTTGCTGCCATGACGCGCCTGGGCTGGATTCGCAGTCCCTTTGTCGCACAGAAGCCAGAAGTGGCGCAGCGCGCTCCCGTCATAGCAGTGCCGCGTGAAACCACCTCCACTGCCGACAGCCTCGCGCCAAAGCAGGAGACGAAGAAGCCGGCACCCGTCGTCAAGGTCTTCGACAATGCCACGTTGACTGACATTCTTAACGAGATGGGACGCTACTATGGATTGAAGATAATCTTTCGTAATGAATCTGCCAAAACCATTCGCTTGCACTTTGAGTGGGACCAGGCTAAGTCCATTGACGCCAACATTGCCATCCTCAACGGCTTCCAGCAGATTACCATCACACGTAACGGTGACACCCTTAACGTAGAATAGCTATGAGAAAGATATACCTATTATTATATATTCTCCTGTTAGGTGCCGTCCAAGCCTATGCCCAGCGTGTGAGCCGCGACTTCCGCAACGTGACGATGCCCGTGGCCCTGCAGCAGCTCGGCGGCATGACCCACCGCTACACCATCAACTTCATCTATAACGACTTGGAGGACTTCCGTGTGACGGCATCGGTCAGGGGAGAGACCATTCCCGAGGCCATCCGACACCTCATCGGCTTCTATCCCATCTCGATGACGATGGTGGGCGACAGCATCATCAACGTGGAGTGCTCACAGAAGACAACATTGAGATACAAGGGGCGCGTGATTGACGAAAAGGGCGAGCCTGCCGAGTATGCCAATGTAGTGCTGCTCTCTCCCGCCGACTCTTCGTTCCTTGCCGGAGGCGTGAGCAACGAGAGCGGCTATTTCGTCATTCCCTGCAATGTGCGACACGTCATCGCCAAGGTGACCTACGTGGGCTACAAGACCAAACTGTGGACCGCTGCCTCGCCTGACCTCGGCACCATTCGCCTGCAAGCCGACCGCTATACGCTGAAAGGCGTGACGGTGAAGACGCAACGGCCACAGTATCGTGCCGCTAAGGGTGGCATGACCATCGACGTGGAGCACTCGGTGCTGAGCAAGATGGGCACCGCCGTCGATGTGCTCGGACAGCTGCCGCGTGTCACGGCATCGGGCTCCGACATCAAGGTGTTTGCCAAGGGCACGCCGCTCATCTATATCAACAATAAGAAGGTGACCGACAACCGCGAATTGACTGAACTGAAATCAGAGAACATCAAGAACGTGGATGTCATCACCGCACCCGGCTCGCAGTACGATGCCACGGTAAAGAGCGTCATCCGCATCCGCACCCGTAAGCCAGCGGGCGAGGGATGGAGCGTGAGGAACGATGCCAACGCAAAATACAACACGATGTGGGCAGGATATGACCAAGCTACCGTCAAATACCGTATCAAAGGACTGGAACTGTCTAACACCACGGCTCTCTATAGCCAAGTGTTCAAAGAGGACATCAACACGGGCTACACACTCATGTCCAAGGACAACACCATCAACATCGACCAGCATTTCAAAGATGCTTCCCGGGAGAAAGTGTTATCACAGACCTTTCGCTTGAGCTACGACTTCAATGCGGACAATTCCATCGGTGGCAGTTATTGGTTCTACAAGACCTTGTCAAACAACATGGATGCGAACAGCAGCCAAAATGTCACGCGCAACAGTGCCTATGAGGGTTCCATCCTGCAAAGTCAGCGCCAGCACAGGGATGTAGGACCACGCAACGAGGCTGACTTCTACTATACGGGCAAGCTCGGCAACTGGAGCATCGACTTCAATGCCTCTTATCTCCACATGAAATATATGCTGAGCCAGCAGAGCACGGAGACCAGCACGGAGTTAGGCGACCGCAATGTGGCAAGCAACGGCGGACAGCGCAGCGACCTGTGGGCTGGGAAACTTGTCGTGACGCACCCGGTAGGGAAGGGTACGCTCTCGTTTGGCTCGGAATATACGCATACAAAGAGTGTGGGCTTTTATGTCAACAGCGAGAACTATGTGCCTGCCTCCAGCACCAAGCTCTATGAGGCAAACATAGCGGGCTTCGCTGACTTCTCCTTGCCTTTCGGTTACTATGAGCTCGACGCCGGACTGCGCTATGAGCATGTCACGACCGACTACTACAGCTTTGGCAAACGTGAGCAGGAGCCGAGCCGGCGCTATGGCAACCTCTTTCCCAACCTCTCGCTGTCATGGAATAAAGACTTGTGGTCATGGCAGTTGTCTTACACCATGAAGACCTCCCGACCGGGATACAACAACCTGCGCAACTTCATGCAGTACGATAGCCGTTATCTCTATGAGGGCGGCAATCCCTACTTGCGCCCGGAATATACCCACAACGTGGAGCTGTCGTTCGAGCATAAATGGCTGAGTGCCTCCGTCGATTACGACTATGTCCACAAGCCCATGCTTCATGCCTTTGGCTTGTACGACAACCAGGAGATAGCCTATTTCTCGGTTCGCAACATGGGGCACTATCAGACGCTCAGTGCTTCCATGACGGCCTCACCGACATTCAGTTGGTATCATCCCTCTTGGGAAATAGACTATTCCCAATTGTTCTTCCGTGAGCCCACCAGTCTTTGCTCCAACCATCCCTCGTTTTCCTTCATACTCCGCAACAGCCTCGTCTTTCCGCATAGTTGGCTGGCGGGTATCGACTTCTATGGCTACACCGACAGCTATGAACCGATGCGGCGGTCAGCAGGTTTTGTGACCGTGTACGCGCGGTTGCGCAAGTCGTTCTTCAAAAACCGCCTCGTCTTCCTCCTCCAAGCCTCAGACCTGACCAAGAGCAATCGTGAGCGGTGGACGTATTATGGTACTGATGTCATCAGCCGAAAGGATGCCAACAATTTCACGCGCAGCATCTCGCTCACCGTGACCTATAACTTCAACGCCTCGCGCAGCCGCTACAAGGGAACGGGTGCAGGAAACGAAGAAAAGAAGAGACTGTAAACTAAGCCGCTTTGCTTAATTTATAAAACGCACAAAGGCCTCCCCGAAACCGGAGAGACCTTTGTGCGTTTTATACTTTTCTCTTCTTTGCTTAGTTATCGCTCTTGCCGAAGATGCGGAGCAGATAGAGGAAGAGGTTGATGAAGTCGAGGTAGAGTTCCAGTGCACCGAGCAGGGCAATCTTCTGCGAACTCTCGCTCATGTCGGGCTGCATGGCCAAAGCTTGTTTGATGCGCTGGCTGTCCCAAGCGGTGAGACCCACGAAGAGCAGCACACCGATATAGCTCAGTATCAAGTCAAAGCCCGAGCTGCGCAGGAACATGTTCACCACCGAGGCGATGATGAGACCGATGAGAGCCATGAACAGGATGTTGCCAATCTTGGCCAGGTTGGTCTTTGTGACATAGCCGTAGAGGGCCATGGCGCCAAAAGTGCCGGCAGAGATGAAGAATACCTCAGTGATGCTCGTCATGGTGTAGACGAGGAAGATGCTCGACAGCGTCACGCCGTTCAGCGCCGAGTAGATGACGAAGAGGGTTGTGGCCGTCGACAGTGACAGCTTGTCGATGCGTGCCGTGGTGTAGAACACCAGACCGAGCTCGGCAATGAGCAATACCCAGATGGCAGCACGGCTGCTATACAGGGCGGTGAGGAGGTGGGGGCTGCTGGCCACGCCAAAGGCGCACACGCCCGTGATGACCAGGGCTAGTGCCATCCAAACATATACCTTGCGCATCAGGGCGGGGAAGGCGGTAGAGAGTGCACCCTCGCGCTGACGGACGATTTGTTCCAAATCTTGTACTTCCATTGTTTTTTGTCGTTTAAATGTGAATCGTTCTGTTTTTACTGCAAATATATTGCTTTCCATTCGCAAAAGCAAGAAATGTGCCAATAATAGTGCACTATTTAATGTTTTTTGTGCTCGCTGTCTTCTGCTTTTGACGGCTTTTCAGTAATTTTGTGTTGTATTCATATATTCCCACAAGATGACACGACATAATTACATAACAAGTAGATGGCTGTGCTCTCTCATGGCAGTATTCTGCATGACAGGCATTTGGGGGCAAGGAGCGATGGACGTGCGCACGCTGCGCCTGCACAATGGCTTCTCCGTATGGCTCAATGTCGACCACAGTCAGCCGAAGGTTTACGGTGCTGTGGTGGTCAAGGCAGGTGCCAAGGACTGCCCGAACACAGGTATCGCCCACTATTTCGAGCATCTCATGTTCAAGGGTACCGACAAAATTGGTACTGTAGACTATGCCAAGGAAAAGCCGTGGCTCGACAGCATCTCGCGGCAGTACGACTTGCTCGCTACGACACGTGATGCAGCTCGCCGCAAAACCATTCAGCAGCATATCAACGAGTTGTCCATCCGTGCCGCCGACTATGCCATTCCCAATGAGTTTCAAAACCTCGTCACACGTTTTGGCGGTACAGGACTCAATGCATATACCTCTTTTGATGAGACTGTTTTTCATAATTCTTTTTCACCGCAGTATCTGTCGCAGTGGTGCGAACTTTATGCCGAGCGCTTCCTTTCGCCCGTATTCCGTCTCTTCCAAGGTGAGTTGGAAACAGTCTATGAAGAAAAAAATATGTATGCCGATAACATGTTGGTGCAGGCAGCCGAGGCTGCGCAACGCTATGCCCTGGCCGGAACGTCCTATGCCTATCCTATCATCGGTGCCACTGACAGCCTGAAGAATCCAAGGCTCAGCGAGATGATGCGCTTCTATCACCGTTATTATGTGGCCGGCAACATGGGACTCATCCTCTCAGGGGATATTCGCACCGACTCCATTCTTCCGTTGCTGGAGCGTACCTTCGGACAACTGCCGCCCGGCGAAGCTCCCGTGACTCCACGGGCTGAGCTCCGCAATTTCCGTGGTTCTGAGCCGTTGAAAGTAAAGATTCCGATCCCTATCGTCAAGGTCGAGGGCTATGCCTTCCAAGCACCTTCGGAACACAGCCGCGACTATGTGCCGTTTCAGGTGTTGACGACGATGCTCTCCAACCATGCCAAGACTGGATTGCTCGATTCTCTTGACAATTCCGGACGGGTCATGGCAGCCATGGCCATGGGCTACGACTTCAAGGATTTCAGTGCTTATGGCTTCGGCTTTGTGCCTAATCTGCCCTTTGGCTCCAAGCGCAAGGCGGCGCAAAGATGCTGGGACGCCATTGACCAACTGCGTACGGGACAATTCTCTGACAGTCAGTTGCAGGCGGCGAAGCGCTCTCTGCGGCGGCAGAAACTCTTGTCGTTGGAGACTATTGAGGGACGTAGCGCAGCCATGGTCAATGCCTTCTCTCACGGACTCAGATGGGACGACGTGCTTGAGCATACGCAGTACATCGACAGCGTGAGCCACAAGGATATTGTCAGAGTTGCCAATACTTATTTCAACGACGATTCGTTGGTGGTGCGCAAAGCTTTCGGCCGCTATCCCAAGGAGAAGGTGTCACAACCTGGCTACAAGCCTGTTCGCGCCCCTCATGCCGGAGAACAGAGTGCCTATGCACGTGAGTTGTCACAGTGTCCTGTTGATTCGTTGACTCCTAAACTGGTTGATTTCAAAAAAGATGCCGTTGAGCGTCAACTGCGTCCACTGGTACGGCTTTACTGTGTAAAAAATCCCGACAATGATATCTTCTCCTTACAACTCTGCTATCGCCGTGGCTCGGCTTCCGACCGCCGCATTGGTGTACTGGATGATTATCTTGGTCGGGTAGGTACCACGTCGATGACGCGTCAGCAGTTCGGTCGTGCGCTGCAGCAATTGGGAGCTACTATCAGTGTCGGCACAGACGCCAATAACGTCTATGTGACGTTGATGGGCTTTGACCGCAAGATGATGCCTGCACTTCATTTGTTGCGCTCGTTTCTTGACAGCACGGCGACAGAGACTTCCCAACTGCGGGCATGTGCCAAGGCTTTGAGGCTGGAACAGAAAACACTCTTGAAGGACAATGTCAATATTGCGGATGCGATATATAACAAAGTGGCCTTCGGAGACAGTTCTGTCTACCTCACGAGATTGACAGCTAACGAGGTGAAGCGACTCAAAGCTGCCGACCTCGTGGGGCTGTTCCGTGATGTGCAGAAAAGCCAGCTCGACATCATCTACACGGGTACACTGCCTTTGGACAGTGTGACTCGTTGGGTCGGGACACTATTGCCGTTGGATCGGGTCAAGCATCCTTCGCAGGAGATAGTCCATCCTTTGCAAACTGTCAGTCACCCAATGGTTTATGTGTATGATAACCCTCGGGCGCGTCAGACCATCGTAGGCTCTTATCAGCAAGTGGGGGCTTTGCCCTTACTGGACCAGCGCTTACCTTTCCAATTGTGGGGTACCTATTTTGGGGGCGGGATGTCATCCGTGCTTTTCCAGGATATCCGTGAGTTCCGCTCTTATGCTTACTATGCTCGTGGGCGTTGCCAATTGCCTGACTTGCTGAGTCATCCCCAGGCTCCTTGTGCCTATACCACCCGCTTGGGTTGTCAGTCCGATAAGACCATGCAGGCACTTGGCGTCCTTGACTCCCTCCTTCATGACATGCCCGTCCGTGATGGAAACATCCAGGCGGCCCGGCAGGCCATTGTCAACAATATCAACAATGGCTATCCTTCTTTCCGTGCGCTTGGCAGCTATGTGGCCGGTTGTCGCTTACGTGGATATAACCAGGATCCTGATTCGGCGCTGCTTCGTATGTTGCCGACCCTTGGCATCAACGATGTCCTTACATGCTATCGTACCCATGTGAAAAGTGCTCCTGTCAGCTACATCATTGCAGGTGATAAGCGAAAGCTCGACATGGCACAGCTGGCTAAATATGGGAAGATCGTTGTGATCAGGAAACGTGATATTTTCAGATAACTTTATCATTTAATTATTACAAAAGCCTGTCCACATTTTCTCTCGAAATAGAGAAAAGTGAACAGGCTTTTTGTGTTTCTGCACCTCAAAAAGTCGTTTTTTCAACCCTATTTTCCCATGCCGTGCATAGAAACCAGTGGTTTTGTGTGGTCATCTCAGTAGTTTTATGCGATGAAACAAGTGAGATGATGCGGTCATCTCAGTAGTTTCTCATGGTCATCTCAGTTGTTTTATAGCCTTGTTTGGCAATTTCCGTTTCCTTAATAATGCGTAATATCTATAACAATCTATCAGTCAACTGGCTATGAAATTGCCTCCATTTTGGCGAAAATCAGACCCAAGTCGGTCTCTGCTCAAAAATAATCGATTCTCAGCCCCGCTTTTTTGTCATTTTATTCAACACTCCCGCAGGGCTCATCGAGGTAATACAGCCTAATCTACACGAACATATCTTCATTGCCCCACGAACATGTGTTCATCGCCCCACGAAGGTATCTTCATCGTCCCACGAAGGTATCTTCATTTTCCATCTATGAAATCATGGTTAATTTGTCATGGCGAAGTCATCCTTAAAAACAAAGAGAAAAATGTCTTTTATGTCTTTCTGTCTAAAGAATGAGTTTTTGTCTTTTATGTCTTTCTGTCTCAAATAAGAATTCTGTCTTCTGCATGTAATAATATAATTATGTGTCGCCCGGTCTTTTTGTCAACATTATGGAAAACTTGTGTCTTTTTCTCAAAAAAGTTTGGGAAATGTTTGGAGGGTATTGGTAAAAGCTGTACCTTTGCACTCGCTTTTCAGAACTACGGCACACGCCTAACACTGAGAGCAACGAGAAAGAGTTCTTTGAGAAGATTACATACAACAGAGAGTAGTACAAGAAGCGATTCCTACACCTTATTATATATAGGGCTTAGGAATTGGGTAGAAGAAACGAACCGTTCAATTTTAGGATTGAAAACAGGAAGACTTCAATAAACCATCGCGTCCTGTGACAGAGAAACAACATTCCGAATCCACCGCAAGGCAGAAGAGGAATACATGATATTTTTACCATGGAGAGTTTGATCCTGGCTCAGGATGAACGCTAGCTACAGGCTTAACACATGCAAGTCGAGGGGTAACGATATTGAAAGCTTGCTTTCGATAGGCGACGACCGGCGCACGGGTGAGTAACGCGTATCCAACCTGCCCATAACTAAGGGATAATCCGTAGAAATGCGGTCTAATACCTTATGTGTTCCGACGAGGACATCTGAATTGGAATAAAGATTTATCGGTTATGGATGGGGATGCGTCTGATTAGATTGTTGGCGGGGCAACGGCCCACCAAGTCTACGATCAGTAGGGGTTCTGAGAGGAAGGTCCCCCACATTGGAACTGAGACACGGTCCAAACTCCTACGGGAGGCAGCAGTGAGGAATATTGGTCAATGGGCGAGAGCCTGAACCAGCCAAGTAGCGTGCAGGACGACGGCCCTATGGGTTGTAAACTGCTTTTGTATGGGGATAAAGTGCTCCACGTGTGGAGTTTTGTAGGTACCATACGAATAAGGACCGGCTAATTCCGTGCCAGCAGCCGCGGTAATACGGAAGGTCCGGGCGTTATCCGGATTTATTGGGTTTAAAGGGAGCGTAGGCCGTGGATTAAGTGTGTTGTGAAATGTAGGCGCTCAACGTCTGACTTGCAGCGCATACTGGTCCACTTGAGTGCGCACAACGCGGGCGGAATTTGTCGTGTAGCGGTGAAATGCTTAGATATGACGAAGAACCCCGATTGCGAAGGCAGCTCGCGGGAGCGCAACTGACGCTGAAGCTCGAAAGTGCGGGTATCGAACAGGATTAGATACCCTGGTAGTCCGCACGGTAAACGATGGATGCCCGCTTTTCGGTCATTAGACCGTGAGGCCAAGTGAAAACATTAAGCATCCCACCTGGGGAGTACGCCGGCAACGGTGAAACTCAAAGGAATTGACGGGGGCCCG
>URCI01000004.1 GCA_900546345.1 uncultured Prevotella sp.
TGAGCGCCAAAGACTACACCGACAAGCTTGTCGTGACCGTCAACGGTACGGCTACGCGACAGACGGCAACCATCAGCGTGAACAAAAACAACGATGGTACCTACAACTTCAACCTGAAGAACTTCATGCTCAAAATGGGTAAAGAATCCATGGGCATCGGAAACATCACGCTCAACAACCTCAAAGCTGCAAAGAGCAGCAAGGGCGACGTGGTGTCTACACACCAGGATATTGCCATCACCGCCGGCGATGACCCCAAGGTCACTACATGGATGGGACCGATGCTCGGCAACATCCCATTGGATCTGAAACTGCTCGTCAATGATGAGAAACTCTATACGCTCATTGGTATAAGCATCCCCGGACAAACCATTCACGTTACCTTCGGCGACAACTACCAGCTGCCCAACAGCGGGTTTGAAGACTATCGCACTGAATCCATCTATCAGGCCGATTTAATCGGCGGAGGCGACCCTGTGCTCGTTAATGTGAAAGAGCCACTCAACTGGCATTCCTTCGCTTCGGCCACCGGCGATTACGCTGCCGCCGCCAACGGTTTCTCTAACCCGCATACCTACTCCGCCAACATCGTGCGTCCAGGAAGCACAGGCAAGAAGAGCATCCTGCTTACCTCAGCTTCGGTCTTTGGCATCACAGCCAACGGCACCATCACCACAGGCCGTATGCAGGCCGGAGACTATGATGCCGCTAACACGAAGAACTGCGCTTTCCTCTCCACTGACAGCACTTCTACCGACAGTCACGGCGACCCGTTCTATGCACTCATAGGCGGCACGCCAGACTCCATCGCCGTGTGGGTGAAGTTCAAACAGCAGACTCCCGTTGCTGATCATCCTTACGCTACGATCAGCGCAGCCATCACCGATGGTACTTACTATCAAGATCCTCAGGACAAGGAATACACCAATGTGGCAGCCACAGCCAAGGATGCTAAGATTGCCTCCAACGACTTTGCCTGGCAGCGCATCGTCATTCCATTTAAGTACAACGACAATGATGTGAAAGCCAAAGCTATGCTCGTGACCATCTCCACCAACGCTGATCCTGGTCAAGGCTCTGCTGCTGACAGTCTCTACGTCGACGACATCAGCCTCATCTACAACGTAGACAAGCCGACAGTAACCGTTAATGGTCATGCCGTCACGCTCGACAAAGACGAAGTGAGCGCCAATGCCGCTGACCCTGCCAACGCTACAATCGTTGCCACAACCGCCAACAAAGGCGCTTTTGGCGCTATTCGCGAACTCAGCGCGACCGACACACAGCGCAAGGTAGAGCTGCTCTATTGCTCTGACGACCTGCAGACGATCAAGACATATACCCTCGTTATCAACAAGGACACAGAGACTGGTATCAGCCAAATCGAAACTGCTACCAACAAGAAGAGCAAGGTTTATGACCTGAATGGACGCGAGGTGAAGACCATGCGCCACGGCAATGTCTACATCATCAATGGAAAGAAAGTCCTGAACTAAAGAAAAGAAAGAGACAACCTCAAGCATAAGTCTCTGCATATGAAGAATATGACAAGAAGATAAAACTTTACATCTTTTTGTCGCCAAATAAAAATCCCGTGTCTGTAGCATACAGATACGGGATTTTTTCTTATCTTTGCATAAGAGATCTGACCAAGGAAGGATCCATCTTAACCAAGAATGATAAAAGCCAACTGATGGAACAGCTATTGCACTATTGCTGGAAGCACAAGCTCTTCCCACTCAAACAACTCATGACCACGAACGGACAAACCGTTGAGGTCATTGATCCAGGACTGCACAACCGCAACGCAGGACCTGACTTCTTCAACGCAAAGGTGAAGATCGACGGTACGCTGTGGGTGGGCAACGTGGAGATTCACGATAAGTCCTCGGACTGGTATGTGCATGGGCACGAGAAGGACGACCATTATAATAATGTGGTGCTGCATGTCACGGGCAAGGCTGACACGGAGGTAAAAACGGCAAACGGCGAGATACTGCCGCAACTGGAGATGGAAGTACCGGAGAAGGTGGAAAAACACTACCGCGAGCTGTTGCAGGAAGACCAGTACCCTCCTTGCTATCGCATCATTCCCCAACTCTCACGGCTCACCGTTCATTCTTGGATGAGTGCGTTGCAAACCGAAAGACTGGAGCAGAAGACGGAACAGATCAGACAGAGAGTGGCCATCGCCAACGGCTCGTGGGAGCAGGCCTACTTTGTCACGCTGGCGCGAAGCTTTGGCTTTGGCATCAACAGCGAGGCCTTTGAGCAATGGGCGCTGCACGTGCCGCTGCATGACGTGGACCACCATCGCGACGACATCTTCCAAATAGAGGCGCTGTTCATGGGGCAGGCCGGGCTGCTCAACCCGGAGGATATGCCACAAAGACGCAGGACTCAGGCGGAGGAAGACGACTATTTCCAGAGGCTGCGACGGGAATATCTTTATCTCGCACACAAGTTCTCGTTGGAGCCAATCAGTGGACAGAGATGGAGATTTCTCAGGCTCAGGCCACAGAACTTCCCCACCATACGCATCGCGCAACTGGTCAACCTCTACTATCAACACAAGACCGGACTAAGCCAACTTATGGACTGCAAGACGCTGAAAGACGTGCAGCAACTCTTTGATACGGAGGTAACGCCTTACTGGGAGACGCACTATACCTTCGGAGCGGAAAGCAAGAAGACAGAAAAGCGATTGTCGAAAGACTCCATCACGGTGCTGACGATCAACACGGTGGTGCCGATGCTCTTCGCTTATGGCAGACATAAAGAGGACGACAGGCTCTGCGACCGCTCCTTCGACTTCCTCGAAGCGCTCAAAGCGGAGGATAATCACATCGTCAGAATGTGGAAGGAATGCGGACTCGAAGTGGAGAACGCAGGAGACTCTCAGGCACTTATCCAACTGAAAAACGAATACTGCAACCGACGGGACTGTCTCCGCTGCCGGTTCGGATATGAATATCTGAGAAATGTATAATGTATAGTGTATAAATAAAAATGAATAAATATCACGCAACACTCATGAAGTCTTATCTTTTTGAAACCCGTATGGAGGTGCGCGACTATGAATGCGATATCGAAGGCATTGTCAACAACGCCAACTATCTCCATTATACAGAGCACACACGTCACCGTTTCCTTCGCGCCCTGGGCGTGAGCTTTGCCGATCTGCACGAGAAAGGCATCGACGCAGTAGTGGCCCGGATGCAACTGCAATTCAAGCGACCGCTGAAATGCGACGATGAGTTTCTATCCTGCCTCAACCTACGCAAGGAGGGCATACGCTATGTCTTTGAGCACGATATCTATCGAGTCGCTGACAAGGCGCTGTGCTTTCATGCCGATACCGAACTGGTCACACTCATCAACGGACGGCTCGGTGTGAGCAAAGACTACGACGATGCTTTCCTGCCTGTCATTGAGCGCTTCCAAAAGGATGGCTCTCCCGTAACATATCCTAACGATAATGCCGATAAATAGGCCTTCACTCTGTATATGATCACTGACGAGGAACTCATCAACACCATCATTCTGACCCGCCTCAGCTATTTCCATCTCAACACGATGGTAGAGCTCTATAAGCAGCTGGGGTCGGCAACAGAGATCATCCAACAACGTAATCAGTTGAGACGGGCATTTCCTGCTCTGCCCCAACGCATCACCGACGATCTGATGGACGCCGAAGCCATGCGACCAAGAGCCGTCGAAGAACTGACCTACTGCCGGGAGCATGACGTACAGATGCTGTGTCTCAACGACAAAAACTATCCCAAACGACTCATGGAATGCGCCGATCCGCCACTCATGCTCTTTTACAAGGGACAGGCAGACCTCAACCGGCAGCATGTCATCGCCGTGGTAGGCACACGACATTGCACTACCTACGGACAAGATCTCATCCGGCGTTTCATGGAGGATCTCAAAAACTTGTGTCCTGAAACACTGATTGTCAGCGGACTCGCATACGGTGTCGACATTCATGCACACAGGAATGCATTGCAAAACAACATGGACACGGTGGCGGTACTGGCCCATGGACTCGACGATCTCTACCCGCCAAGACACCGTGACACAGCCAACGAGATGATCAGCCACGGCGGTCTGATCACTGAATATATGACGCACACCAAGATCGACAAACTCAACTTCGTGCGCCGAAACCGTATCACAGCAGGACTCAGCGACGCCACAATTGTCGTGGAAAGTGCCGCTAAGGGAGGAGGACTCATCACCGCACGCATCTCAAGAGAGTATAATCGCGACGTGTTTGCTTTCCCCGGAGCGGTCGGAGCGCCCTACAGTGAGGGATGCAACCAACTGATCCGTGACAACGGAGCTGCGTTGATCACCTCTGCCGCAGACTTTGTCAAGGCTATGGGATGGCAAAACGAACTGCAAATCGGCCAAATCAGAAAAGCAGGAATCGAACGGGAGATGTTTCCGGATCTTGACGAAGAGGAACACAAAATCGTCGCTCTGCTACAAACACAAAACGATCTCCCCGCAAACATCATCGCCGTAAAAACAGCACTGAATATCGGTACGATACAGGCCAAACTGTTCTCTTTGGAGATGAAAGGAGTCGTCAAGCCTTATGCCGGAGGATTCTATCACCTGCTGACATAGGCTTTTCCACTTTTTTTCGTTACCTTTGCACCCATATATGAAGATAGGAAACATAGACTTTGGTTACCGTCCTCTTTTCCTCGCACCCATGGAAGATGTGACGGACGTGGGCTTCCGTATGCTCTGCAAACGGTTTGGAGCAGCAATGGTTTATACTGAATTCGTTTCTGCTGACGCCATCATTCGTAGCATCAAGTCGACACTTGACAAGATGCATATCAATGACGAAGAACGGCCTGTAGGCATTCAGATCTATGGACGCGACGTGGACTCAATGGTGGAAGCGGCAAAAATCGTGGAATCGGTACACCCGGATATCATTGATCTTAACTTTGGCTGCCCTGTGAAAAAGGTGGCCGGGAAAGGAGCTGGAGCGGGGATGCTCAAAAACATCCCACTCTTGCTTGATATCACAAGAGAGGTCGTCAAAGCCGTGAAAACGCCGGTAACGGTAAAGACGAGACTGGGATGGGACAAAGAAAACCTGATCATCACGGACTTGGCAGAGCAGTTGCAGGACTGCGGTATACAGGCGTTGACCATACATGGACGTACGAGGAGCCAGATGTATACCGGAGATGCTGACTGGACTCTGATTAAGGCTGTGAAAGACAACCCCCGTATCCACATTCCTATCATCGGCAACGGTGACATCACTACACCACAAGAGGCTGAGAACGCCTTTGATAAGTATGGTGTGGACGCCGTCATGGTGGGACGCGCAACCTTCGGCCATCCTTGGATCTTTCAGGAGATGCGGCAATATATCGACGCCGAGAAGACTCGCAAAGAGGGCGGCACGCCTGTAGCACCCGCCGTCCTGACCATAGACGACAAGATCGACATCCTGGAAGAACAGCTGCGCATCAATGTGGAGCGCATTGACGAGTACCGGGGAATCCTCCATACAAGACGGCATCTTGCGGCTTCTCCCATCTTCAAGGGCATCTCGAATTTCCGTCAGACGCGCATCGCCATGCTCCGAGCAGAGACGGTTGAGGACCTCACCGACATTCTCGAGCAGTGCCGCGCCTACTTGAAGAGCGGGGATACGCAGGCGTAGAGAGCGGGGAAACGCAAGCGAAGGCCGGCACCCAAAGCCCTGCAACGCCGTTTGCTCCTCTCTATGGCTGTGTTATGTATGTGGCTGCAGTGCAGCCGCTCCCCCACTTTCTCTTTGACAAACAAGCAATCATCAACACACAATGGCAGAAGACTTTGACATACATGAGGAAAAGCTCTCCTCTACAGAAAAAGACTTTGAAAACGCGTTGCGTCCATTACGCTTTGACGACTTCAACGGTCAGCAAAAGGTAGTGGACAATCTACGCATCTTCGTCGAGGCCGCCAAATACCGTGGCGAGCCCCTCGACCACACTCTTCTCTACGGTCCTCCTGGTCTGGGAAAGACAACACTAAGCAATATCATCGCCAATGAGTTGGGAGTAGGCTTCAAAATCACATCCGGGCCCGTACTTGACAAACCCGGTGATCTGGCCGGCATTCTCACCTCTCTTGAGCCCAATGATGTGCTCTTCATCGACGAGATCCACCGCTTGCAACCCGTTGTAGAGGAATATCTCTACTCCGCAATGGAAGACTACCGCATCGACATCATGATCGACAAAGGGCCTTCGGCAAGAAGCATACAGATCGATCTGAATCCGTTTACACTCATCGGTGCCACCACACGCTCCGGTATGCTCACAGCACCTCTGCGCGCACGCTTCGGCATCAACATGCACTTGGAGTACTACGACCCGGAGACACTGAAAAAAATCATCAAGCGCTCCGCTATGCTACTGAAAGTGCCTATCGAGGACGACGCCGCGATGGAAATCGCAAGACGGAGCCGTGGCACGCCGCGTATTGCCAACGGATTGCTACGCCGCGTGCGTGACTTTGCTCAAGTAAAGGGCAACGGCACCATCACCTCGGCTATCGCACAGTTGTCTTTAGGCGCTTTGAACATCGACTCATACGGCCTTGATGAGATCGACAACAAGATTCTGCTGACCATCATCGACAAGTTTCGGGGTGGGCCCGTTGGTGTGTCTACCATTGCTACAGCCATCGGAGAAGATGCGGACACCGTGGAGGAAGTCTATGAGCCATTCCTTATCATGGAGGGATTTATCAAGCGCACGCCTCGTGGACGTATGGCGACTGCACTGGCTTATGAGCATTTAGGACGTAACATCCGTTCGGCCGACCCTATGCAGCCGGAACTGTTCTGAACACAGCATACTCGTGTTGCCAAGAAGAAAGATCGTTATGAATCATATATAAGAAAGAAAATGAAAATAAAGAAATACTTAGCAAGCCTTGCTGTAGGCCTCGCAACACTCTGTCCAGCCTCTGTCAACGCTCAGCGCCTACAGATCAATCTTGGCCCCGACAGTCCCTTGCGCAAGCTGCAAATCGCTGAGATGGCCATCAATAACCTCTATGTCGACACTGTCAACGAACAGAAACTTGTAGAAGGCGCCATTCGTGGCATGTTGGAAAAACTTGATCCACACTCTTCATACTCTTCTGCCAAAGAGACCAAGGCGCTCTCTGAGTCGCTCAATGGTTCGTTTGACGGTATTGGTGTGCAGTTCAACATTCAGTCCGACACTCTGCTCGTCATACAGCCCGTGTCAAAAGGTCCGTCAGAGAAAGTTGGTATCATGGCCGGCGACCGCATCATCAGTGTCAACGATACTGCCATTGCAGGCGTGAAAATGCCACAAGAGGAGATCATGAAGCGCTTGAGAGGTCCCAAGGGTACGCATGTGAAGTTGGGGATCGTACGGCGCGGCATCCAAGGGATATTGTATTTCGACGTTGTAAGAGACAAGATTCCGGTCAAGACGCTTGATGCCTACTACATGATCAAGCCGCATATCGGCTACATCCGCATTGGCAGCTTCGGTGCTACTACCTACGATGAGTTCATGGCGGCCGTCAAGACACTGAAAGAACAGGGGATGAACGACCTGATACTGGACTTAGAGGAGAACGGCGGAGGATACCTAAATGCCGCAGTGGACATAGCCAACGAATTCCTAAAGAAGAACGATCTGATTGTGTACACAATAGGCCGGCGGGTACCACGCGAAGAATATCGGGCAAAAGGCAACGGACAGCTTCAGAAAGGCAAGGTGATCGTGCTCGTCAATGAGTTTACGGCTTCAGCTGCCGAAATCGTTACAGGTGCCATCCAAGACCAAGACAGAGGAAAGGTCGTGGGACGCCGCAGCTTTGGTAAAGGCCTTGTGCAGCGGCCTATCCCCTTTGCAGACGGCAGCATGATGCGCCTGACGATTGCACATTATTATACGCCATCGGGCCGCTGCATCCAGAAGCCTTATAAAAAAGGTGACCTCAAGGATTACGAAATGGAATTGGATGACCGCTACAAGCATGGAGAACTCTATAGTGCTGACAGCATTCACTTCGCCGACTCACTGAAGTATTACACGCTGCGCCAGCATCGTACAGTGTATGGCGGTGGAGGCATTATGCCCGATTACTTTGTACCACTCGACACCACATTGTACACGCGCCTTCATCGTCAGTTGATGGCAAAGGGCATCGTCATTAAACATCATTTGAAATACGTTGACGATCATCGACAGAAGCTTAAAAACCAATACAAACACTTCAGTGACTTCCTGCAGCATTTCGTCGTGCCACAAAATCTCATCGACAGTATTCTCGCTGACGGAAAGAAACAGAAGATAGAGCAAAAAGATGATAAAGAACTCCAACAAACTCTCCCGTATCTCAAAACGCAGTTGAAAGCGCTCATTGCAAGGGATATTTGGGATATAAATGAATACTTCCAAATCATCAACGAAAAAAACAAAATAATCAGTAAAGCACTACAAATAATCAGTTCAGAGTAATAACATATTGTCAATAAAACTTAAAAGGGTGTCTCAAACATTCACAAATTAAACATCATGTGCTGTTTTGAGAGAACAACAGGTACAAAATCGTTGGCAGATAATTATTTAATGATTAAATTTGCTTCATTAAATAACTATATAAAACAACGATTATGCCAAACCCGATTGACCTTGACGAGGCTCTCTTCCAGCGCATTGAATATTATATCGTTCACGAGAAGATGTTCCTCCAACCACGTCTTTCACGTGAAGACGTGACGAATCGGGTGTATGTGCCCAGAAACAAGTTTGGTCAACTCTTCACCCGCTTTGCTGGCACCAACTTCGTTAACTACGTCAACAACCTCCGGCTGGACTATGCCGTGAAGTTGCTCAAAGAGCATCAAGAATACTCTATTGAAGCCGTCGCACGCGAATGCGGCATTCCAGCACCGCAGACGTTCTACCGAATCTTTGTGAAGAAATATGGCATGACACCCACAGAATATAGAAAGAAATAACAAAAAGAGCCCCACCTGCAGCAACAAGGTGGGGCTGATTTTTATTGGAAGAACGCAGAAAAGGCTTATAAAGCCTGTTCGGGGAGGCGTTTGGATATACTCAAGCCAATGAAGAGGAGGAAGCTTACGCCTTCTGTTCTGCGAGCAGGGCCAAAGCCTTGTTCTCATTAGCTTCCATAATCTCGCGCTCTCCAGGTCCTTTGTCGTTGATACCACAAAGATGCAAGATTCCATGAATGATGACTCGGTGAAGCTCATCATCGTAGGTCTTGCCAAACTGCTCAGCATTACTTCGCACAGTGTCCAACGAGATGACGATGTCTCCATTGATCACATCGCCCTCATCATAATCGAAAGTGATGATGTCGGTATAATAGTCATGCCCAAGATACTGATTGTTGACTTCGAGAATCTTCTCATCGCTGACAAACATGTAACCGATCTCTCCTACCCGCCGGCCATAAGTGGCGGCGACAGCCTTAATCCAAGCGGTGGTAGCCCGATGGTTGAATTCCGGCATCTTCACGCCGTCTGACTGATAACTAATCATATTGTTATGGATTAAAAGTCTAAATAATCTAAGAATCCCATAATTTTATAGAGCAGCCCATGAGCCGGGCTTGTTCATAACCTATTACTTCATTCCCGTTTCTTGCCTCCCGGCAGCATCCAAGAGGCATCTTTATGGAAATGAATCAACTCACGATAAGCCGTTGAAGAAATGCTGGTCATCTCAGGACTGGCATAGATCAGCAATGTCTCCAGGCCTCCCAGCTTGCGATTATAGTCAGCTTGTACACGCTCATACTCGAAGTCTTGAATGGATCTCACACCTTTAACGACAAAACGTGCTCCAACGCGCTGAGCAAGGTCAACGGCCAGATCGTTATAAGGTACCACCTCTATGCGTTTCTCGCCGCTGTAGAGCCTCTGAATGGCGTTTACGCGCTCTTCTATCGAGTAGGCGTGCTGCTTGCGGGGATTATCCCCGACTCCAATGACCAGTTTGTCGAATAAAGGCAATGCGCGCCGTACGATCTCGTCATGACCAATGGTAAACGGGTCAAAGGAACCGACGAACAGTCCTACACGCTGCTGATGATCTTGATTCATAGACAACCTTCTCCTCCTCTCACTTTAGTTATATGATGTGATATTCTTAGTTATATGATGTGATATTCTTCAGATATGTTACGTCTTGGTCACTTATTCGCCGTCATCATCGTGCTCTGCTTCACCTTCCGGCTTATCCTCCTCTATCACCAAATTGTCAATGATGAAGTTCTGACGTTCCATGGTATTCTTGCCCATATAATACTCCAGAAGCTTCTGCACTTGGTCGTTCTTGTGCAAAGTGACCTGCTCTAGTCGTATATCGGGGCCGATAAAGTGCGCAAACTCCTCAGGAGAGATTTCGCCCAAGCCCTTGAATCGCGTGATCTCGGGATCAGGGCCAAGGTCACGAATGGCATCAAGACGCTCTTGCTCGGTATAGCAATATCGAGTAATAAAATCGCTCTTCTTCTCATTCTTGAGCAGTTTGGCATCGGCATTGGCAATGACCTGTTTGTTCTTGATCTTTGATCTGCGGTTACGCACACGGAACAATGGTGTCTGCAGGACATAGACATGCCCCTTCTTGATCAATTCGGGATAAAACTGCAAGAAGAAAGTGATGACCAGCAGACGGATATGCATACCGTCCACATCAGCATCGGTGGCCACAATCACCTTGTTGTATCGCAGGTCGTCGAGCCCGTCTTCAATGTCTAAGGCAGCTTGGAGGAGATTGAACTCCTCATTTTCATAAACCACCTTTTTAGATAGTCCGAAACAATTAAGCGGCTTTCCTCGCAGTGAGAAAACAGCCTGTGTATTGACATCCCGACTTTTGGTGATGCTGCCACTAGCGGAGTCTCCCTCTGTAATGAAGATCGAGGACTCCTCCTTGCGATCGTCACGCACATCACAGAAATGAATGCGGCAATCGCGCAATTTTCGGTTGTGGAGATTGGCTTTCTTGGCTCGTTCACGTGCAAGCTTAGTCACACCCGCCATCGCCTTGCGCTCGCGTTCACTTTCCTTGATCTTGTTTTCAAGGATATCGGCGACGTCCTCTTTGTGGATATGCAGATAGTTGTCGACCTCACGCTTAATGAAGTCTCCCACATACTTATTGATTGTCTCCCCACCCGGCTCCATCAGCGTAGAGCCAAGCTTGATCTTGGTCTGACTCTCAAAGACAGGTTCTTCGACATTGATGGCTATAGCGGCCACGATACCATTGCGGATATCGGTATACTCATAATTTTTATCGAAGAACTCTTTTATGGTTTTGGCAATATGTTCCTTAAAGGCACTTTGATGTGTACCGCCTTGTGTGGTATGCTGTCCATTGACAAAACTATGGTATTCCTCCCCATACTGATTGGTATGAGTAAAGGCGATCTCAATGTCTTCTCCTTTGATATGTACAATAGGATAGAGAGGATCTACCGTCATATTGTCCACCAACAGATCCTCCAGTCCATTGCGACTCTTGATACGCCGCCCATTATACATGATCGTCAGACCTGAGTTGAGATAAGTATAATTACGGAGCATCGTCTCAACAAATTCATCGTGAAACGAATAATTCTTAAACAGCGTATCGTCGGGCTTGAAGAAGATGTAGGTGCCGTTTTCGTCTTGTGTCTCTTCGGTATGGTCTTCTTTCAGCACTCCCTTCTCAAAAACAAGGCAGCGCACCGTACCCTCACGAAAGCTCTTCACTTCAAAACGGGAACTCAAGGCGTTGACCGCCTTCACACCGACACCATTCAGTCCCACACTTTTTTTAAAAGCCTTGGAATCGTATTTACCTCCTGTATTGAGCACAGAGACAGCCTCTACAAGCTTACCCTGAGGGATGCCACGTCCATAGTCGCGGACAGACACGCTCAGATTGTTGATGATGTCCACCTCAATGCGGTCTCCGGCGTGCATCTTAAACTCATCAATAGAGTTGTCGATCACCTCCTTCAACAACACATACACGCCATCTTCAGGCAGAGAGCCGTCACCTAAGCGTCCGATATACATACCAGGACGCGTACGCACATGCTCCATGTCACTCAAATGGCGAATGTTATCATCGGTATAAGCCACAGTGGGCTGTTCCTGCGGATTGGAGTTTTTATTTTTTATTTCAGACATTTAGTTATGATAGGATGAGGGGTATAAAATTTCTTGAAGTCAGCCGATAGCCTTTCGATAACAACGGCGACGCTTATGATTGATATGCTCCAGCGCACTCCACTGGCTCTGCACACCACTGTTGCTTTCCATCTCCACCTGCGACTCGCCCCACTTGAATCCATATTTGATGTATCGTGGGATCAAGTCGGCAAAGAGCAGAGCGTTAGCTCCCTTGGCACGGTATTCAGGACGGAAGCCGATCAGCAACAAGTCCACGCCATCCGTCTTATGGCATTTGGCAGCTCTGAGCACATGCCACCAGCCGAAAGGCAGCAATCGGCCACGGCGGCATTTCTGCATGGCATGGGACATAGACGGCATGGTAATACCTACACCTGCGATGCGATCATTATTATTGCCGTCAACGATCACCGTGACGAGACTAAGATCCAGCGCTGGCATATATGACTTGACATACTGGTCGATCTGTCTTTCTGTTAAGGCAACAAAGCCATACAAGTCTTTATAGGTCTCATTGATGACTCGGAAGACTTCGTGGGCATAGCTATTCTTCACATCCTTCATCGTGATCTTCTTCACATGCAGATTGTAGCGTTTCTCGACGATGGCAGCCACCTTTTCATATTTCTCAGGAACAGTATCCGGAACAGGCATGTAATACTCGACGTAGTCATTGTCTTTGTCCCATCCACCCATTTTTTCCATGTGCTGAGGATAATAGGCATAGTTGTAGATGGTAGGCATGGTGCCCAGCTTGTCAAAGCCCCAGGTGAGCATGCCTTCCGGGTCGAGGTCTGTAAAGCCAAGCGGACCGACAACAGAATTCATACCTTTCTGACGACCATATTCTGCCACAGCATCCAGCAAAGCCTTGCTCACCTCGATGTCGTCAATAAAGTCGATCCATCCAAAGCGCACGTCTTTGACATTCCAGCGCTCATTGGCACGATGATTGATAATGGCAGCTACCCGACCCGCCAACTTTCCATCTTTATAGGCAAGATAATATTCTGCTTCACAGAAGTCAAACGCCACATTCTTGTCTTTGCGCAACGTTGCCATCTCATCAATGAACAGATTGGGTACATCGTAAGGGCAACCCGCATAAAGATCATAATGGAAATCTATAAACGCGGCGAGCTCTTTGCGAGTCTCTACCTTTTTTATTTCTACAGACATGAATGAATCTCTTATATTTAACGATTAAAGACTTGCAAAGTTAGTGATTTTTAGTCAAATAGCAAAAGCTATTCACCAAATTAACAATTTCATTTCTAAGTCTCTACCTACGTCTTCGATGTTTGGGACACTCCTATCAACCCAGTATAAAAGCCTCTTGTCTGTCGCAAAGATTCAAGCAGGCCGACACAAGAACAAGAGATGTCTGTGACGAACCGTGGTAGCAAATATATAACTATTGCCCCCATCACGCAGGCGAAGCCGTTTGCGAAGTTCCACGGCTGTCATTGGAAAGTTACGAACAGCTACGTTGGCTTGGTCAACATCCTTGAGTGTCATCTTTAACTCTCGTTTATTAAGCGATGAAATCGCCAATATTTCAAACTGGCGTCCAGGGAAATCAGAGATAGACTCGCGTGAGAAGAAAAGATGAGAATTGCGGTCTGCCATCTCCACCGCATAGCTCGCACACAATTCGGAAAAGCATCCTGCCTTCATCAGACTTGCATTAGGTACAGATAAGAAACGATACGAATCAAGCTCACGATCATTGACACAACGCACAGAACTACCAGCAGTATCATGTGTAACATATGTGAAAGGCGTGTCATCATTCACGCAAGTCACTGTGAAGGGACGTTGCTGACGCGTAGCCAACAAAAGCAATTCCTTGCACTCGTTATGCACAGCAAGGATATGCACCTCCATAAACACGGATTGTGTCGTAGCTCTTTTGAGTTGTCTGACAGCCTCGTGCCAGTCAAGCATAGGCGATAGCTTCATCATCACGCCTGTAGAGACGCTCATCATGCGGTCGAAGAGTTGCAGCACATCGGGCGTGCAGTCCTCCAGTCCCGATACCTTTCTTCCATGAAGATCACGCCGGGCAGGATCTATGAAAAGGAAGCGGGAAGAGTCATCATTGATATTTTTAAGAAACTCCGTGCTGTCCTCATGGACAATAACGGCATTGGGCAAGCCCAGGCATGGCATATTATAGCGCGCCAGACCACACAAATGTTCATCACGCTCCACATACACAGCCTTACCAAAAGCATGCGCCAGGAACGAGAAATCCACGCCCCATCCCCCTGTCAGATCGATCAAGGTCATGTGCCGGGCATTCTCTCCAAGTATCTTTTCAATCAGATGTCGCTTATATTCCGCTGTTGTCTGAGAGCTACACTGCTCCATATTGAGATGTGGAGGATAGATGATGTTGTCACAGGCAGCCCATTGTGGCACCTTTTCCACAGCCTTCTGCCATCCGGCTATTTGGTCCAACGCGTACGGCATATCCACTTGTGGGTATCTGTCAGCTTGCAGAGCCAGTAGTCTGACATCGTCTTTTCGATGTTGCAAGATGAAGTCAGCTGTTACAAATTTACACATAATATATTCAAAAATGCTACAATTATTATCAGATAACGCAAATACTTGGCAAAATATTTGGTTATATCAAATGAATTTTCTATATTTGCAACGTGAAACTTTATATCCAATCATTAATAAACCATGAAAACAAGTAGTAAAACCCTAGCTGGCATCTTCCAAGAAGAGAACATTCAAAGGAAGAAAAACGAAGAAGACGATCTCTGCCAAAAACTTGGTGGAGAAGTTTGGTATCAGTAAGTAATCATTCAATCCTATTGAAGAACGAGGAATGAGGGCCGATCCGATGAGGATCAGCCCTCATTTTTTTTGTATGCTCCCTTCCTTGTTTTTGCAGCCGAACAGTCCGTACTTGCTCCAGGGCCGTGGTCGGGTTAACATAAAATAAGGAGTCCGGATCAGCTCTGGACTCCTTATTTATATATAGCGAGAATCAATCTGCTATTCTGCGCGCATTAGTCAGCCAACTTAGCCTTGATGAACTCACGGTTCAGGCGGGCGATATTGGCGATAGACTCATTCTTCGGGCACTCTGCCTCGCAAGCGCGGGTGTTGGTGCAGTTACCGAAGCCGAGCTCTTCCATCTTGGCGACCATTGCCTTGGCGCGTTTTGCGGCCTCAGGACGGCCTTGTGGCAGCAGAGCCAGCTGACTGACCTTCGAGCTGACGAAAAGCATGGCAGAGCCGTTTTTGCAGGCTGCTACGCAAGCACCACAACCGATGCAGGTAGCGCAGTCCATAGCCTCGTCGGCATCCTGCTTAGGAATGAGGATAGCGTTAGCATCCTGAGCCTGACCGGTGCGCACGGAAGTATAACCGCCGGCAGCAATGATTTTGTCAAAGGCAGAACGATCGACCATGCAGTCCTTGATCACAGGGAAAGCAGCCGAGCGCCATGGTTCCACAGTGATTACGTCGCCGTCATGGAAGCGACGCATGTAGAGCTGGCAGGTAGTAGCGCCCTGTGCGGGACCGTGAGGATGACCGTTGATGTAGAGCGAGCACATACCGCAGATACCTTCGCGGCAGTCGTGGTCAAAGACGAACGGCTCCTTGTTAGCCTCGATGAGCTGCTCGTTGAGGATATCCAGCATCTCCAGGAAAGAGGTGTCGCCAGGGATATCCTTCATCTCAAAGGTATCAAAATGGCCCTCAGCCGTAGGACCGTTCTGACGCCATACTTTCAGTGTGAATGAAATATTTGTATCCATTGTCTTGATTCCTTAATTAAGATTTATAGTTTCTCGTCTGAACCTTGATGTACTGATAGTTCAAGTCTTCCTTGAGCAACTCAGGAGCCGTCTCGTCAGAGCCGTTGTACTTCCAGCAAGCCACATACATATAGTTCTCATCATCACGCTTAGCCTCACCGTCTTCGGTCTGGCTTTCCTCACGGAAGTGTCCGCCGCAGCTCTCGTTGCGGTTCAGCGCATCGTAAGCGATGAGCTCTCCCATGGTGATGAAGTCACGCAAGTGGATAGCCTTGTCAAGTTCCACGTTCAGACCCTCGCGCGATCCAGGGATGCGGACGTGCTCGTCGAACTCTACGCGGATGTCTTTGAGCATCTTCAGAGCCTTTTCCAGTCCCTCCTTGTTACGTGCCATACCGACATAGTTCCACATGATGCCGTAGAGCTTCTTGTGGATAGAGTCGACACTCTGGTCGTGATACTTGGTGTTCATCAGGCGCTGCATTTCAGCCTCCACACCTTTCTCGGCCTCTTCAAACTCAGGACGGTCGGTACTGTACAAAGGCACAGTGATCTGATCAGCCAGATAGTTCTGCATGGTATAAGGAATCACGAAGTAACCGTCGCTCAGACCCTGCATCAGAGCAGAAGCACCCAGGCGGTTAGCGCCGTGGTCAGAGAAGTTGCACTCACCCAGGGCGAAGAGACCCTTGATAGAAGTCTGCAACTCATAGTCAACCCACAGACCACCCATCGTATAGTGGATAGCGGGGAAGATCATCATAGGATTCTCGTGAGGATCCACGTCGGTAATCTCCTGATACATATCGAAGAGGTTGCCATAACGCTGATCGACAACGTCACGGCCCAGGCGCTGGAAAGCCTCAGAGAAATCGAGGAACACAGCCAAACCGGTGTTGTTTACGCCATAGCCCTTGTCGGTACGCTCCTTAGCCGCACGTGAAGCCACGTCACGCGGCACGAGGTTACCGAAGGCAGGATAGCGGCGCTCCAAGTAATAGTCGCGGTCTTCCTCAGGAATGTCGCGGCCCTTGATCTCACCACGCTGCAGTTTCTTAGCGTCCTCGAGCTTCTTAGGCACCCAGATACGGCCATCGTTACGCAGAGACTCAGACATCAGCGTCAGCTTACTCTGCTTGTCACCGTGTACAGGAATACAGGTCGGGTGGATCTGAACGAAGCAGGGGTTAGCGAAGTAAGCACCCTTGCGGTAAGCCTGCAGTGCTGCGGTGCAGTTGCAGCCCATAGCGTTGGTGGAAAGGAAGTAGGTATTGCCATAGCCACCGGTAGCCAAGCATACAGCATGTGCTGTATAGCGCTCGAGTTTACCGGTTACGAGGTTCTTGGCAATGATACCGCGTGCGCGACCGTCAATGATGACGATGTCCTCCATCTCGGTACGAGTGTGGAGCTCTACAGTGCCGCGGTTGACCTCTTTCATCAGAGAAGAGTAAGCACCGAGCAACAGCTGCTGACCGGTCTGACCCTTGGCATAGAATGTACGGCTGACCTGCACACCACCGAAAGAACGGTTGGCGAGCATACCACCATACTCACGTGCGAAAGGCACACCCTGTGCGACGCACTGGTCGATGATGTTTGCGCTGACCTCAGCCAGACGATATACGTTGGCCTCACGTGCGCGGTAGTCACCACCTTTGATAGTATCGTAGAACAGACGGTAGACGCAGTCACCATCGTTCTGGTAGTTCTTTGCTGCATTGATACCACCCTGGGCAGCGATAGAGTGAGCGCGACGGGGTGAATCCTGGATGCAGAAGTTAATCACGTGGAAGCCCATCTCACCCAGAGAGGCGGCAGCACTGGCACCAGCCAAGCCGGTACCCACGACAATGATGCTCAGCTTACGCTTGTTGGCGGGGTTGACCAGTTTCTGGTGTGCTTTATAGTTGGTCCATTTTTCAGCCAAAGGGCCTTCAGGAATCTTAGAATCTATTTGTGACATAATTTGTTGATGCTAATGATAAATGATGTAAGGAATCGGATTTAAGCATTGCACATGCTGGGGGCAAAGCCGAGCCAGAAGGACAGAACCAAGAAGGCGAAGACGCCCATCAGGATGGTGACATACACCAGACCGATGCACTGCCAGCGCTTCAGCCAAATCTTGCCGCTCCATCCCAGTGTCTGCATAGCGCTCCAGAAACCGTGAGAGAGGTGGAACCAGATGGCGCAGATCCAGATCAGATACAGGATAGAGAACACAGGATTGGAGAATGTGTCCTGAATCCAGGCGAAGCCGTCAGCAGGATCGTGTGCTACCTCGATGCCAGCAAGCTCTGCAAACATCATGTGACCCCAGAAGTTGTAGAGGTGGAGCACGATGCCGATGAGGATGATCAGACCGAGCACGAGCATGTTCTGCGAAGCCCAGCTCACCTCAGGACGGCGGCTTGTCACCTCATAGCGCTGCTCACCACGTGCGCGACGGTTCTGAGCTGTCAGGATGAAGGCGTAGACGATGTGACACACGGCCAAGAATGCCAGGCCCAAAGTACCAGCCACTGCATACCAGTTGCTTCCCAAAAGACCGCAGATCGTGTTGTACGCATCCCCAGAGAAGAATGCGGCAACATTCATGCAGCAGTGGAAAGTCAAGAATAGAATAAGGCAGATGCCGGTCACCGACATCACAACTTTTCTACCAATCGGAGAATTGATTAACCACATAAATGATTGACTTTTAACTATTTAACTGTTAGATAAATCCGATAAAAACACGTTTAAGCATCTTTTCGAGCACGACAAAACGCCCTCCTATACCTTATATATAGTAGACGCAGCCGTTTTCAGTATGCAAAAATACTATATTTTGGTGATAATTCAAAGCAAAAGAGATAAAAATTGAATTTAATTTCTTACTTTTGCCAAAAAAGACAGAAACATGGAATTTAACTACGATGTCATTGTCATCGGCGGAGGACACGCCGGATGCGAAGCTGCTACGGCAGCCGCCAACATGGGCGCCAAGACGCTGCTGGTGACGATGGACATGAACAAGATTGGTCAGATGAGTTGCAACCCCGCCGTCGGCGGCATTGCAAAAGGACAAATCGTCAGGGAAATTGATGCCCTCGGCGGACAGATGGCAAAGGTCACTGATGCTACCGCCATACAGTTCCGTATGCTCAACTGCGGTAAAGGTCCTGCTGTGTGGTCACCGCGCGCGCAGTGCGACAGAGGAAAGTTTATCTGGAGGTGGCGGTCTACTCTTGACTGCACCCCCAATCTAGACATCTGGCAAGACCAGGCTGACGAGCTGCTCGTAGAGAACGGGGAAGCCGTCGGCGTGCGTACGATATGGGGCGTAGAGATCCGGGCTAAGAGCGTGATCATTACTGCCGGCACCTTTCTCAATGGCCTGATGCATATCGGCCGCCACAAAGTTCCCGGCGGCAGATGTGCTGAGCCGGCCGTAGCCCACTTCACCGAGTCGGTCACACGGTGGGGCATTCGTTCCGCAAGAATGAAGACGGGTACGCCCGTAAGACTTGACAAGCGCACAATACACTTCGAAGATACCGAGCGCCAAGACGGCGAGGCTGACTTTCATCAGTTCAGCTACATGGCCCCGCACCGCATTCTGAAACAGTTGCCCTGCTGGACTTGCTACACCAACAAGGCCGTGCACGACATTCTGCGCGCCGATCTCGACAATTCACCACTATTCAACGGACAGATACAGTCTACTGGTCCACGCTACTGTCCGAGCATCGAGACAAAGCTCGTCACATTTCCCGACAAGGACCAGCATCCGCTGTTCATCGAACCGGAAGGCGAGGACACCAATGAGATGTATCTCAACGGCTTCTCTTCCTCCATGCCGATGGAGACACAGTTGCGAGCCCTGCATCAGATTCCGGCTTTGCGAGACGCAAAGGTCTACCGCCCGGGCTATGCCATCGAATATGATTATTTCGATCCCACCCAACTCTACCATCGTCTGGAATCAAAGGTAATCAAAGGACTGTTCTTTGCCGGACAAGTCAACGGAACGACAGGATACGAGGAAGCCGGCGGTCAGGGAACCGTGGCAGGCATCAACGCAGCCATCCACTGCGGAGGTGGCGAGCCCTTCGTCATGGGAAGAGACGAAAGCTACATCGGCGTGCTGATCGATGACCTGACAACGAAGGGTGTCGATGAGCCTTACCGCATGTTCACCTCACGGGCCGAGTACCGCATCCTGCTCAGACAAGACGATGCAGACGCCCGACTGACGGAGAAATCCTATCAACTAGGACTTGCGAAGCGTGATCGACTGGATTGGTGGTTGCAGAAAAAAGAGGGCATCACCCGTCTGATAGATTATTGTATGTCCACCAATGTGAAGCCGCGCGATATCAATGGTGCACTCGAATCACTCGGTTCCACCCCACTCCACTTTGGCTGCAAGATTTCAGACCTTGTCGCTCGTCCGCAGTTATCGCTGAAAAATCTCGCAGAAGTACTGCCCGAGCTAAAGACTGTCCTCGATTCCCCCGAAAACAGGAAAGAAGAAATCGCTGAAGCCGCTGAGATCAAAATGAAATATAAAGGATATATCGAGCGGGAGAAAATCGTAGCAGACAAGATGCACCGCCTGGAAGGCATTAAGATCCGCGGACATTTCCATTATAGCGAAATTCAGGAAATCAGCACAGAGGGCCGACAGAAGCTTGAGCACATCGATCCGGAAACTCTTGCGCAGGCCAGCCGCATCCCTGGTGTATCGCCCAGCGACATCAATGTGCTGCTCGTGATGATGGGAAGATAACGCCCCCAATGGGCAAAGGCCGCAAAGGGTCATCACAGCTCTCCCATCATACCAATGCGTGGAACGCGTAAGTGTTCCACGTGAAACCGTAGAACACATAAGATATTGAAATAAAACGAATTAATCATTAAAGTAAAACGTAAAAGATGAACAAGCAAATCCTACTGGACAATCTGCGTGTCATACCCGATTGGCCGATCAAAGGAGTCCATTTCAGAGATGTCACGACGATGTTCAAGAGTCCTGAATGCATCAAGGAGTTGTGTGACGACATGTATGATCTTTACAAGGACAAAGGCATCACTAAGATCGTAGGCATTGAGAGCAGAGGCTTTGTCCTTAGTTCTGCCGCCGCCTATCTTTTAAATGCAGGCATCGTTCTTTGCCGTAAGCCGGGCAAACTTCCCTGCGAGACCATTCAGCAAAGCTATGCCAAAGAGTACGGCGTCGATACAATCGAGATCCACAAAGACGCTATTACACCCGACGACATAGTGCTTCTGCACGACGATCTCCTGGCGACGGGTGGCACCATGAAGGCTGCTTGCGACCTCGTCAAGAAATTCCATCCCAAAAAGATCTATTGCAACTTCATCATAGAATTGCAGTCGGAATTTCCCCACGCACGCGACATCTTCGACAAAGACATCGAAATCACCAGTCTGCTGCAGTTTTAATACATCACACAAAGCAAAAGCCAAGACCGTCTCCACGGGCTTGGCTTTTTAATACATAAGGGTGATGGTACTCGTTTCACGTGGAACTGGCCACTCGCTCATATATAATAGATAAAGGTAAAGACAACCATGACAAGAGAAGAAAACGAAGAGAGATTGGCAAGACTCAAGAATATTGTGCTCAACATGCCCGAGAAGCCTGGGTCATATCAGTTCTATGATAAGGACCATGTCATTATATATGTAGGTAAGGCAAAGAAGCTCAAAAGCCGTGTCTCCACTTATTTCCATAAAGAAGTAGACCGTTTTAAGACCAAGGTACTTGTCAGCAAGATCGAAGATATCAGTTATTCGGTCGTCAACAGCGAGGAAGACGCGCTGCTGCTCGAAAACGCCTTGATCAAGAAGTACAATCCTCGATACAATGTGCTGCTCAAGGACGGAAAGACCTATCCCAGCATCTGCATGACCAACGAATACTTTCCCCGCATCTTCAAGACACGCCACATCAACAAGCGCTACGGCTCTTATTTCGGTCCCTTTCCACATATTTCTGCCATGTACAACGTATTGGAGCTGATCAAGAAAGCTTTTAAGCCACGCTCTTGTCGTCAGCCCATCACACGTGAAGGCGTGGAACAGCACAAATACAAGCCCTGTCTGGAATATCATATCCACAACTGTGAAGGATGCTGCATCGGTAAACAGAGCTACGAAGACTACCAAGAGAACATGCGGCAGGCGCGCGAAGTGCTCAAAGGCAACACGCGCGCGCTCAGCGAATGGGTGTACAAGCGCATGATGGCCAACGCACAACTGCTCAAATTCGAAGAAGCAGAGCGTCTCAAGCAGCGCTATCTGCTCTTGCAAGACTTCGTTTCCAAGAGCGAGGTCGTCAGCCACACGATCAACGACGTAGATGTCTTCTCCATCACTGACGATGACCAGCAGAAAAACGCCTTTATCAACTACATCCACGTCACCAACGGCACGATCAATCAAAGCTTCACCTATGAATATAAGCGCAAGCTGGAGGAGACCGATCAAGACCTGCTACTGCAAGCCATACCGGAGATCCGTGAGCGCTTCAAAAGCAAGGCTAAGGAGATCATCGTGCCCTTTGAGATGGACTGGACGCTGCAAGATGCTACCTTCACCGTGCCACAGCGGGGTGACAAACACCATCTGCTGGAACTCTCTGAGATGAATGGCAAGCAATATAAATTCGACCGTTTGAAGCAAAACGACAAGCTCAACCCGGAACAAAAACAGACGCGGCTGATGAAAGAACTTCAAGACCGGTTGCAACTGCCTAAGCTCCCCTACCAGATAGAGTGCTTCGACAACTCCAACATCTCCGGTACGGATGCCGTAGCAGCCTGTATCGTGTATAAAGCCATGAAGCCGTCGAAGAAAGACTACCGCAAATACAACATCAAGACGGTCGTAGGCCCCGATGACTATGCTTCCATGCAGGAGGTGGTCCGCCGCCGCTACGGTCGCATGAAAGAGGAAGGCACACCCTTGCCCGACCTCATCATCACGGATGGTGGCAGGGGCCAGATGGATGTCGTCAGGGAAGTCGTTGAGGACGAACTCCATTTGCAGATCCCCATTGCGGGCCTTGCCAAAGATGACCGTCACCGCACCAATGAGCTGCTCTACGGCTTTCCCCCACAGGTGATCGGTCTGAAGCCCGACTCAGAGCTCTTCCGTGTCCTGACGCAGATACAGGATGAGGTCCACCGCTTTGCCATTACCTTCCACCGCGACAAGCGTTCCAAGCATGCCCTCCACTCCGAGCTCGACGACATCAAAGGGATTGGCAGCAAGACCGCCGAGACATTGCTAAAAGCCTTTAAGTCAGTAAAAAACATCAAGGAGGCAGCCCTTGATCAACTTGCCACCACGATCGGACCGGCAAAAGCCCAGTTGGTCTATGACCACTTCCATTCCGAGCAGTCCCAAGGCTAAGTCTTGGACTGCTCTCCTAGCTGGCCAAAGGCCGAACTGCGACAAAAAGATGAATTTATAACACTTTGGCACACAATCACTTAACTATACTATGAAGTTATCAGCGTGTTTTCCACAACACAACAACTCCATTCGTTTTCCGTGTCAACATTGTCAGGCAACTGTTCAGCAGAGCCCCAATTCACGTTTCTTTTTATTGACAAAAACATGTCTGCGAACAGTTCTGATCTAGAGAGAAACCCAGCGCTCAGCAGCGACACTTTTCACATCAACCGATCCCAAAACAGTGTTTGAGAGAGCCAACTAGTGACCTCTTACTATCAAAACAATGGTTTTATAGCGTCAAGACACCGAGATGACAACAACAAATCACTGAGATGATCAGGTCAAATCATTGAGATGATCAGGTCAAATCACTGAGATGACGCAAAATTTTCTAGAGAATTTTGCGTCGTCACAGTGTTTTTTATTAGCCATCGTGCTTATCATTTTATAACTTACTGATTATCTGTACATTACAAAACACACTGCTATTTTTAAGAAATCGGAGCCAAATAAAGTTTGGTGGCAAAGAATCGATTCTCAAAGGCGGAAAAATGTCAGTTTACAAGACAAAACAGCCAAGTCACCTAAGACTGTCAGCCCACAACCTATAAACCCTCCTGCATTCTGCCAAACAAAGAAGGGAATCGGTGGCGGAAGCACATTAAGATCCTCAGTAAACATCAATAAAAGAAACAGAGATGGAAAACGATCGTACGAAAAGAGAATAAAATCGTTCGAAAGAAATGCTGCGGAGCTTCCAAAACTTTGAAGTTCCATCTATTTTTCTTATTTTTGCATCAGCATCAACCACTAAAAACTACATAAAATGAAGAAAACACTTTTGACTTTTATCCTATTGTTGACGGCTTTCCTGACCACGCAGGCACAGAAAGATCCATTGGCAGGCAAGCGCATCGCCTTTATCGGTGACAGCTATGTCTACAACCACCATGAGCCACAATCCAATACCTGGCACTACAAGTTTGCCAAGAAACACGGCATGGTTTACCTCAATTATGGACGCAACGGCACGTGTATCTCCATCGACCGCAAAGGCACACACGGTGAAGCCATTTATAAGCGTGTGACTCAGATGAGCGATTCGCTCGACTATATCGTCATCATTGCCGGACACAACGACGCCAACCGCATACCTCCCTATGTCACCAAGCCCGACACCATCAGTGAGGAACTGTTGCGCAACCGCCTGGCTTATATCTGCGACACACTCATCAGCAAGTATCCCCAAGCCGGGATCTTCTTCTTCACCCCATGGCCCAACCCCGCCAAACCCAATATGGAGCGCGTCATCGACATCATCAAGGACGTCGCCGGCAGCCGTGCCATTCCTGTCTTTGACAGCCGTATGAGCGGCATACACGTGTGCAACCCCGCCTTTCGCAAGCTCTACTTCCAAAAGCCCGACGACACCGCGCATCTCAACGCCCGCGGGCATGACCTTTTCCTGCCTGTCGCAGAAGAGTTTCTGCTGAGATATATGAAAAAGAATTAGCCTTGCATCGTTGTCAAGCACATCCCGGACAAACCAACTATCATCTGTGAGGTAGCGGCTGTAGACCCCGTGCCACCAGCAAGAAGAGAAGATTTCTTGCCCAAAACCATCGCGATACCAAATATTTTGCTTAAATTTGTAAGCTACAATAAAAGAAGAAGCAAAAACAAGAATGAGAATCGTGATACAGCGCGTCAGCCACGCGTCTGTGACCATAGAAGGTCACGTAAAGGCCAGCATCGGCCGTGGCTACCTCATACTTTTGGGTATAGGCAGTGATGATGGTGACGAGGATATCCAATGGCTGGTCAAGAAGATCATCGGCCTGCGCGTCTTTGATGATGCCAACGGCGTGATGAACCTCAGCATCGGCGATGTGGATGGCGACATCATCGTCGTCAGTCAGTTCACACTCATGGCAAGCACCAAGAAAGGCAACCGGCCCAGTTGGATCAAAGCCGCGCCCCACTCCATCTCCATCCCCCTCTACGAGCGCTTTTGCAAAGAGTTGCAAGCTGCTTTCGGCAAACCGATCGGCACCGGAGAGTTTGGCGCTGACATGAAAGTGGAGCTGCTCAACGATGGTCCTGTGACCATCTGCATGGACACGAAAAATAAAGAATAGTCAACCAAAACCGCCTTTGACAGCTGACTGTCATGCGGATATCTACGACAATAATATGGAAAAGGAATCGGTCACACTTGAAGAGGCCCAAAAGCAGGTAGACCAATGGATCAAAACCTTTGGCGTGCGCTATTTCAGCGAACTGACCAATATGACTGTCCTCACTGAGGAGGTCGGAGAACTGGCCCGCGTGATGGCCCGCAAATATGGCGACCAAAGCTTCAAGCCTGGTGAGAAAGACAATCTCGGAGAGGAGATGGCGGACATCTTCTGGGTGCTTTGCTGTCTGGCCAACCAAACCGGCGTGGACCTGACGCAGGAGTTCCGTAAGAGCATAGAAAAGAAAACACTGCGCGACGCCAATCGCCACAAAAACAATCCCAAGCTCAAGGAGCCGGCCCAATCATAGCCAACCCCGCATCTGAGTGCTTGAACAACCCTTCAATACACATTCAATCATACACACATGGCATACACTAAAGACATCGAGCCCACAATACAGCCGGGCAGCCTCAAGGCTCAAGTAGAGAACAGCCGAAAGGGCAATGAGCCAAAAGAAGATAAATATGAGCAGGCACTGCACAAATACAACTGCGACGTCGACGAGGAGGAGGTGAAAGCCGCCGTCGAAAAGATCATCGCAGAGAAGGTGCCGGAAAACGACAACGAGGAGGTCAAGAAATTCCTTCTCGGCAGCGTGGAGCTCACCAGTCTACACACCACTGACACCGACGAAAGTATTCTCGCCATGACAGAAAAGGTCAATAAGTTCGACGAAACCTATCCCGACCTGCCTCATGTGGCCACGATCTGCGTCTATCCCAATTTCGCGCATATCGTCAGTCAGAGCCTCGAAGTCGACGGCGTCGAGGTAGCGGTCGTGTCAGGCTCTTTCCCATCCTCTCAGACGTTTATCGAGGTCAAGGTGGCCGAAACTGCTTTGGCCATCAAAGACGGCGCTACCAACGTGGACATCGTCATGCCTGTAGGCAAGTTTCTCAGCGGCGACTACGAGGGACTGGCCGACGACATCGACGAACTGAAGCAGACATGCGGCGAGGTGCCCATGAAGGTGATCCTCGAAACCTGCGACCTGGGCAGCCTCAGCAACGTCAAGAAAGCCGCACTGCTGGCTATGTATTCCGGTGCTGACTACATCAAAACATCCACGGGAAAAGAAAAGCAGGGCGCAACGCCGGAAGGCGTCTACGTCATGGCACAGGCCATTAAGGAATACTACGAAGAGACAGGACGCATCGTCGGACTGAAGCCCGCCGGTGGCATCAACACGGTCAAGGACGCTGTGACCTACTACACCATCGTGAAAGAGGTGCTCGGCGAGCAGTGGCTCACCAACGAGCTATTCCGTCTGGGCACAAGTCGGCTGACCAACCTGCTGCTCAGCGACGTGCTCGGCAAAGAGACTAAATGGTACTAACCCCTGCCCCAGGCCGCTTCTTCACTGAGAGGCAAGGGACATCAACGACCAGGGGGCAGCCTCAATAAGGCTGCCCCCTGATCGTTTCCATGAGGCGGAAGGTCCGTCCTCGTGTGTTGTGCCACTTATATATTCCGCTCGATCACATAGTCGAGATAAGCTCTCAGGCTCTTGCGCACGTTCTCATCCTGCACCTCATGCTCAAGGAAGAACACGCTCTCGGCGTGGAGATCCCACATCTTTTGGTCGGCATATTCGATGCCGCCATTCTCTTTCGTGAACTTCACGAGCTCGGCAATCTCTTCCTTCGTGACGGTGCGGGCCTTCACCTTCTTGGCCAAAGCGAGCATCTCTGGGCTTCCGGTCGAACGGAGCGCATAGATGACGGGCAGCGTGAGCTTGCCTTCTGCCATATCGTTGCCTGTGGGTTTGCCGACATTGGCTTGATCGTAATAATCAAAGATATCATCACGGATCTGGAAGATGACACCGAGGTTCTGACCAAACTTCTTCGCCTCCTGGATTTCTTCCTCCGGGGCACCTGCCGACAAGGCTCCAATGGCCGCGCAGGCTTCGAAGAGTGCAGCCGTCTTCTGCTTGATCACCTGATAATATACTTCTTCTGAAATATCACTATTCTGGATATTCGACAACTGCAGGATTTCACCGTTTGACAGCGTACGTCCCAATTCGGCCAAATGGCGTACGATGATCTCGGAATGGGTATAGCTGACGTGGAGCAGAGCCGTGGAGAGGATATAGTCGCCCACGAGCACGGCCACTTTGTTGTCGAACATCGCATTGACGCTCTTCTGCCCACGACGCTCTCCACTCTCGTCCACAACGTCATCGTGTACGAGTGAGGCCGTGTGCAGCAGTTCCAGTCCCACTGCGGCATGCTGCGTGACATCGGTGATCTCACCGAAGTTCTTGGCCATGAGAAGTATCAGAATAGGACGCATACGCTTTCCGGCACGGTTGCGGATGTGCTCCAGTGCCTGCGACAAAAGCCCGTCGGTATGCGACAATGACTGGTTGAACAGATCGATGAAATCGCACAATTCTGAGCTGATCGGTTGTTTGATGATCGACAAATAATCCATGCTATAGTAATCTTTGATACAAAATTAGTTATTTTAATTGGATAATGTGGCAATAATTTCGTAATTTTACAAATAAAAACAAAATATCAAATGAACAAGCTCTTCTTACTCGACGCTTACGCCATCATTTTCCGGGCGTACTATGCCTTTATCAACCGACCGACCATCAATTCCAAAGGGTTGAACACCTCTGCCATCTTGGGATTCTGCAACACGCTCAGGGAGATCATCGACAAAGAGCATCCTACTCACCTCGGCGTGGCCTTCGACCACGGAAAGACGTTCCGCCACGAGGCCTATCCGCCTTACAAAGCGCAGCGCGAGGAGACGCCGGAAGACATCAAGCTCAGTGTACCTTATATCAAAGAGATCCTTCACGCAATGAACATCCCGGTCCTGCAGGCCGACGGCTTTGAGGCGGATGATGTCATCGGCACCCTCGCCACACAAGCGGGCAAGGCTGGCGTGGAGACCTATATGCTCACACCCGACAAAGACTATGGCCAGCTCATTGCGCCCAACGTCTATATGTTCAAGCCCCGGCATGGCGGTGGCTATGACAAAATCGGAGAGGAAGAGATCAAAGACAAATATGGCATCAACTCGGCCCACCAGGTCATTGACCTCCTGGCGCTGATGGGCGACTCGGCCGACAACTATCCCGGCTGCCCAGGCGTGGGAGAGAAGACTGCCGCCAAACTGATCAATGAGTTCGGATCGTGCGAGGAGCTCTTGGCACACACCGACCGACTCAAAGGCAAGATGCGGGAGAAAGTCGAAAAAGCCAGGGACGACATTAAGATGTCGAAGTTCTTGGCTACCATCCGCACCGACGTGCCCATCGATCTCAATCTCGATGAACTAAAGATGACAGAGCCCGATGAGAAAAAACTCAGTGAGCTCTTCACGCAACTCGAGTTCAGACGCCTCGCAGAGAAATTTCTTCATAAGGGAGCAACAACTCAAAAAAAAGAGCCAAAACAGCCTTCTCTTTTTGACGAAATCCCGACCAAAGGGCAAGACGTTGCTGAAAATTCGATTCTCGCAAGCCTTAAAACCATCGATCACAAATATCAACTCGTTGATAATAAGGATGATGCATCTAGACTTTATGACTTTTTGATGACAAAAGAAATTCTCAGTCTAGACACAGAGACCACTTCCACCAACCCAATCGACGCCGAATTGGTCGGTCTGAGCTTTGCCGTAGAGGAAAACAAGGCCTATTATGTCGCAATACCTGCCAATCGTGAAGAAGCCTTGCAATATGTTAACATATTCAAACCTCTCTATGAGAACACGGAAACACTCAAGGTCGGGCAGAATATCAAGTACGACTATGAAGTGCTCCGAAACTATGGCGTGGACATACAGGGACCGATGTTCGACACCATGCTCGCCCATTATGTGCTTCAGCCCGAACTGCATCACAACATGGATTTCATGGCCGAGACTCTCCTACACTACCGTACCGTGCACATCGAAGAACTCATCGGCCCCAAAGGAAAACATCAGAAAAACATGCGCGACTTGGATCCTAAAGATGTCTATGAATATGCGGCCGAGGATGCCGACGTCACGCTCAAACTGAAAAACGTCCTTGAGACCATGCTCAAAGAGAAAGGCATGGAGCGGCTGTTCTGGGACATCGAGATGCCACTTGTGAAAGTTCTGGCCGACATGGAACTCAACGGCGTGTGTCTCGACACCGACTCGCTCAAGGAGACCGAGCGCATCTTCAAAGAGCGCATGGCACGCTATGAGCAGCACGCCTACGAACTAGCAGGCGAAACCTTCAATATCAGCAGTCCCAAACAGGTGGGTGACATCCTCTTCGGCAAGATGCAACTCCTCGACAAACCTAAGAAGACACGCACCGGACAGTATGTCACCTCCGAGGAAGTGCTCTTACAGTTGCGCGACAAGGCACCGATCGTCGATGATATCCTCAACTATCGTGGGCTGAAAAAACTTCTCGGCACCTATGTCGAGGCGCTCCCCCAACTGATCAACAAGCGCACCGGACACATCCATACATCTTTCAATCAGGCAGTTACCGCGACGGGGCGACTCTCGTCGTCCGACCCCAACCTGCAAAACATCCCCGTACGCGACGACGACGGCAAGGAGATCCGCAAGTGCTTTGTGCCTGAGCCGGGCTGTCTCTTCTTCTCCGCTGACTACAGCCAAATAGAGCTGCGCATCATGGCTCACCTTAGTGGTGACGAGAACATGATCGAGGCGTTCCGCGAGGGACTGGACATTCACCGCGCCACTGCCGCCAAGATATGGAAAGAACCCCTCGATGAGGTCACCGATGCTCAGCGCAAAAAGGCAAAGCAAGCCAACTTCGGCATCATCTATGGTATTACTGCCTTTGGCCTCGCACAGCGCATGGGCATTCCCAACGGTGAGGCCCGACAACTCATTCAGGACTATTTCGCCACCTTCCCCAAGGTCCATGCATTTATGGAAAGTGCCATCGCGACAGCACGCGAGAAGAAATACGCCGAGACGATGTTTGGCCGACGACGCTATCTGCCTGACATCGACTCCAAAAACGGCACCGTGCGTGGGTTCGCGGAGCGCAATGCCATCAATGCGCCCATTCAGGGATCGGAAGCCGACATCATCAAGATCGCCATGATACGCATTTGGCGACGCTTCAAAGAGGAAGGCATACGCTCCAAAATGATCCTCCAAGTGCACGACGAACTCAACTTCAGCGTCTATCCCGAAGAGAAAGACAAAGTCGAGAACATCGTCCTCACGGAGATGCAAAACGCTTGCAAGCTCAGCGTCCCACTGATTGCTGACGCCGGTTGGGGAAAGAACTGGCTGGAAGCGCACTAAAGTAAAGAAGCAAGACAATTCCAAATTTCTTATAAGATTTTGGGAATCGATTCCAAAAATCTTATAAGATATTTGGATTTTAACAGTTACCTTTGCCCACCTCAGATATTTTTCTTACTTTTGCAAACAGAAAAGATATAAACGTTTATATAAAGACATGTCATTAAAATGTGGTATTGTAGGCTTACCAAACGTGGGAAAGTCTACTTTGTTTAATTGCCTGTCCAGTGCTAAGGCTCAGGCCGCTAACTTCCCTTTCTGTACGATTGAACCCAATCTGGGCGTCATTACTGTGCCCGACGATCGGCTAACAAAGCTTGCCGAAATTGTGCACCCAGGACGCATCGTGCCCGCTACCTGCGAGATCGTGGACATCGCCGGACTGGTAAAAGGTGCTTCCAAAGGTGAAGGACTCGGCAATAAGTTCCTCGGAAACATCCGCGAGTGCGATGCCATCATTCATGTCATCCGCTGTTTCGACGACGACAACGTGGTGCGCGAGGGCGGCGCTCCCGTAGATCCTATCGCCGACAAGGAGACCATTGATACCGAGCTGCAGCTCAAAGACTTGGAGACGATCGAAGGACAAATGGCCAAGCAGGAGAAGATCGCTGCTACCGGCAACAAAGACGCCAAGGTCTTAGTGTCTGTCCTCAAGGCTTATAAAGAGGTACTCGACCGTGGCGAGAACGCCCGTTCGGTGACTTTCGACACCAAGGAAGAGCAGCAGGCCGCTCACGACCTCTTCCTGCTCACCACCAAACCGGTGCTCTATGTCTGCAATGTCGATGAGCAGAGTGCCAAAACGGGCAACGACTACTCCAAGAAAATAGAGGAGATCGCTGCCAAAGAAGGAGCTGAAGCCATGGTCATCGCTGCCAAGACTGAGGAAGACATCGCCTCCCTCGATACCTATGAAGATAAGAAGCTCTTCCTCGACGAACTCGGATTGGAGGAGAGCGGCGTCAACCGACTCATCAAAAAGGCCTACCACCTGCTCAACCTGCAAACGTTCATCACCGCCGGCGAAATGGAGGTAAAGGCCTGGACCTTCCATAAAGGCTGGAAAGCACCACAGTGCGCTGGCGTCATCCACACCGACTTCGAGAAGGGATTCATCCGCGCTGAGGTCATCAAGTACGAGGATTATATCAAGTACGGCTCTGAGGCCGCTGTGCGCGAAGCCGGTAAGCTCGGCATCGAGGGCAAGGACTATGAGGTGCAGGACGGCGACATCATGCACTTCCGCTTCAATGTGTAAACCGTCGGAGCCCTACTCCATTATCCACTATATTCTTAGCTAAAAGGCACATATCATGTCAACATTGCTTTCATACATCGTTTGGAATCCCGACCAAGTGATGTTCCACGTGGGACATTTCAGTATCCGCTGGTATTCCATGTGCTGGCTCATGGGCTTGCTGCTGGGCTATCTGCTCATGCAGCGACTCTATAAGCAACAGCATATCCCCGACGAGAAGTTCGAGCCACTGTTTATCTACATCTTTGTATCAGTGCTTGTGGGTGCACGACTGGGCCACTGCCTGTTCTATCAACCCGATTATTTCCTCTCGTCCTGGGACCACTTTGTAGAGATGCTCCTCCCCATGCATCACATGCCCGACGGCTCCTGGAAATTCACCGGCTATGAAGGCTTGGCCTCACATGGCGGCGTGATCGGTATGATCATCGCCATCTTTGTCTACAGCCACCGCAACAAGCTCTCACCTTGGGTGGTTTTTGACAACATGGGCATCTGTTCCTGTATCACAGCCACCTTCATCCGCTTGGGCAATCTGATGAACAGTGAGATCATCGGCAAGGTGACCGATGTGCCTTGGGCTTTCATCTTCGAGCGTGTAGATCAGTATCCACGTCATCCCGGACAACTCTACGAAGCCCTGTCCTATGCTTGTTTCTTCGTGATCATCTATCTCGTCTATCGCAAGCATCGCGACATGGTGGGCAGCGGACTCTACCTCGGACTGTGCCTCACGCTGGTGTTTGCAGCCCGCTTCCTCATCGAGTATACCAAAGATATCCAGGAAGCTTTCGAGGCCAACATGCCGCTGGATATGGGACAGTTGCTGTCGATTCCGTTTATCATCATCGGTGTTTTGTGCATCCTGCACGCAAAGAAAGTGGTCTCGCAAAAGAAAGCATAAACTGCGGCAGACTGCTTCCTGCACTACACCTCCAGCAAAGGCTGACAACACAAGCCTTCGCTGGAGGTGTTTCTGTGATGCCCACATGCCACGACAAAAGTCTACTTCACATATAAAAAAAGCTAAATTAGTAGAGGTTGTCAAAGTTTTAAACTAATTTTGCACCTTAGATTGATATATTGCGCAAATTATGAGTTTGACAAAGTTTGCAAGCAAGTTGTTCAAGCCACGGCAATACGAGCTAGAGAAGCACTACACTCAGCCCGAGGCACTTCAACGCCGCGCCCTGCACTACCTGCTTGAAAAAGGAAAATATACCGAATATGGGCGCAACCACATGCTGGCTAGCACGCACTGTTACGACGACTTCGCCAACAATGTGCCCATCAACACATACGAAGAACTGAAAAGCGACATCGATCGTATGCGTCACGGCGAGGCCAATGTCTTATGGCCTGGCGTGGTGAAATGGTATGCCAAATCCTCCGGAACCACCAACGACAAGTCGAAGTTCATCCCGGTTTCTTCCGACGGACTGCACAACATCCACTACAAGGGGGGTGCAGACGTGGTCACTGTCTACCTCCGCAACAACCCCGGCAGCCGACTCTTTGACGGCAAGTCGCTCATTCTCGGAGGCAGTCACTCACCCAACTATAATGTAGAAGGATCGCTCGTGGGCGATCTCAGTGCCATCCTCATTGAGAACATCAACCCGATTGTCAACCTCTTCCGGGTGCCCAAGAAGCAAACCGCTTTGCTTTCCGACTTTGAAGTCAAGCGCGATCGCATCGCCCACGAATGTCTCAAAAGCAATGTGACCAATATTTCCGGTGTGCCATCATGGATGCTCAGCGTGCTCGTGCGCGTGCTGGAGATCTCCGGAAAAGAGCATATTGAGGATGTGTGGCCCAACCTGGAGGTGTTCTTCCATGGCGGTATTGCCTTCACGCCCTATCGCAAACAGTACGAGCAAATCATCACCTCACCGAAGATGCACTATATGGAGACCTACAATGCCTCTGAGGGCTTCTTTGGATTGCAGGATGATCCGACCGACAAGAGCATGCTTCTGATGCTCGACTACGGCGTCTTCTATGAGTTCATACCTTTGGAAGACGTGGGAAAAGACAATCCCAATATCGTACCACTGGAAGGCGTGGAGATTGGCCGCAACTATGCCATCGTCATCACCACGTCGTGCGGTCTGTGGCGCTACATGATAGGTGACACCATCAGCTTCACCTCTAAGCATCCTTATAAGTTTGTCATTACAGGTCGCACGAAGTACTTCATCAATGCCTTCGGCGAGGAACTGATCATGGACAACGCTGAAAAAGGACTGGCCTACGCCTGCGAGAAAACCGGTGCACAAGTGAAGGAATACACTGCCGCACCTGTCTATATGGACGAAAACGCCAAGTGCCGACATCAGTGGCTCATTGAGTTCTCCGTAGAGCCCGACAGTCTTGAACGCTTCTCAGACCTCCTTGACAAGAAACTTCAAGAGATCAACTCCGATTACGAGGCCAAACGCTCACACAATGTCACGTTGCAGCATCTCGAAGTCGTCAAAGCACGACCCAATCTGTTCAATGACTGGCTTAAGTCTAAAGGCAAGCTCGGAGGACAACACAAGGTGCCACGACTGAGCAACTCCAGAAAAAACATGGACGAGCTTTTGGAGATGAACAGTAAAGAAAACGAATAGCTCTCTTTCACTCCTCTGTCCTTGCAGTTTGTCCACGCAGACGGCAAGGACACAACATAGAAGAGAGCATAAACGCGTAAAGACCATGGACAAGCATAACAAGCACTTCAAATGGAACAAGACAGGAGACCGCACAGGGCTGTTTTTCCTCTCTTTCCTTTTCCTGCTTCTGCTCCACTCTTGTGCCCGCATGGGACAGCCCGACGGTGGATGGTATGACGAGACACCACCAAAAGTGATTGGTGCCACACCAGCCGAAAACGCTACCAACGTACACCGCAAGCACATATTCATCAATTTCGATGAGTTCATCACCATCGACAATCCTACTGAGAATGTCGTCGTGTCGCCGCCACAGTTAGAGGCTCCTGAGATCAAGGGACAAGGCAAGCGCATCAGTGTGGAACTGATGGACTCTCTGAAGCCCAATACCACCTACACGATCGACTTCTCCAACGCCATCTCTGACAACAACGAGGGCAATCCCTTGGGCAATTTCACCTATAGTTTCTCCACCGGCGACCATATCGATACCCTCGAAGTGGGTGGCTATGTGCTCGAAGCCGACAACCTTGAGCCTGTCAAAGGCATTCTCGTTGGCCTGTACAGCAATTTGGAGGACAGCGCTTTTCAGAAGTCTCCCATGATGCGCGTATCACGCACTGACTCACGCGGACACTTCATCATTCGTGGCGTTGCACCGGGCACTTACCGCATCTACGCACTGAAAGACGCTGACGGAGACTATCGCTTTGGACAAAAAAGCGAAATGATCGCCTTCAATCACCAGACGATCACACCATCATTCAAGCCTGATGTCAGACAAGATACCACATGGCTTGACACACTCCACATCGCCAGCATCAACGATGTCCACTACACCCATTTCCTTCCGGACGACATCTGTCTGCGTGCCTTCACCGGAATCAACACCGACCGTTACTTTGTCAAGGCTGAGCGCAAGGAAGCCAATCACTTCTCGCTCTTTTATTCCTATGGAGACACAGACCTTCCCGTCATCCACGGACTGAACTTCAATGCCGACAATGCTTTTGTCATCGATCCGTCGGCCAAACGTGACACCATCACCTATTGGCTGCGCGACACGGCACTGATCAATCAGGACACACTCGAAGTGGAGTTGCAACACCATATCACGGACTCGCTCGGTGTGCTGCGCCTGCGTACAGACACCGTCACTATCCTTTCCAAACAACCCTACGCCAAGCGCCTGAAGGAGCAAAAGAAGGCTTATGACAAATGGGCCAAAGAGCAGGAAAAGAAAAAGAAAAAAGGTGAGCCATACGACACGGTCATGGCCGTAAAACCACTCGAGATCGCTATTGATCCCAGCAGCGAAATGGATCCTGACCAAAATGTCACGATGACCTCAACCGTGCCCATCAAGGATGTAGACATCGAAAAGATGGTCCATCTCTATTCCCAACCGCCGGAAGACTCGCTATGGTACCGCGAGCCATTCGAGATGACACGCGTCAACGCTCTCTCCTACCTGTTGAAGGCATCATGGAAACCCAATTATCAATATAGCCTGGAGATTGACAGCACGGCATTCCAGTCGATCTACGGAGATATATCCGGCAAGATCAAAACAGGACTGAAAGTGCGAGGCAATGACACCTACGCCTCGCTGCTCGTCACACTCAACGGCATGCAGGGCAAGCACGTCATTGCGCAACTCATAGATGAAGGCGACAAAGTCATCAAACAAGCCTTCACAGACAACGCGCAGGCTGAGTTCTACTACCTCAAGGAAGGTAAGTACTACCTCAGAATGATAGAGGATGTCAACAACAACAAGCAATGGGATACCGGTGACTTCAGTAAAGGCATCGAGCCTGAGCCCGTCTATTATTATCCCGAAGTGATTGAATGCCGCGCCAAATGGGATGCTACACGCTCATGGAGCCCCACCGACACACCCCTTTATCGGCAGAAACCTTCCGCCATCACCAAGCAAAAGGCCGATAAACAAAAGCAGGTGCAACACAGAAACGCAGACAGAGCAAAAAAGTTAGGCATACAATATATCCCCAAGCCTTAAGCTTTGGAAACGGTCGACGGTTGCCTTTGCAGAAACATCAGCATCGTGTGAAATAAGTAGCAAGACAGAATAACAAAATCATAGAAGTATGAAAACACTTAAGATCTGGTTTGTGAGTCTTGTGCTGGCCTTGGTAGCCACGCAAGCCAGAGCGCAATGCACCTTCCGGAACACTGCGTTCAAGTCGGGAGAATTCCTCTCCTACAACCTCTACTATAATTGGAAGTTCGTATGGGTCAAGGCTGGTTCCGCCTCGTTCTCTACTGTAAAGAGTGTCTACAAAGGCACACCGGCATGGCGCGGCAGCCTCATCACACGTGGCAATCACCGTGTTGACGACTTCTTCGTACTTCGCGACACCCTGCTGTGCTACAACAGCCTGGAGATGGCACCGCTCTATTACCGCAAAGGCGCGCGCGAAGGCAGCCGATACACGGTCGACGAGGTGTTCTACTCCTACCCCGAAGGCAAGTGCCACGTCGTGCAGCATCGCAAGAAACACGATGGACAGAACGCATGGGAAAAGCACACCTACAATGACTGTGTATACGACATGATGAGCATCTTCCTGCGCGCACGCTCCTTCAATCCGGAAAGCTGGAAGAAAGGCCACAATGTCGACTTCCCGATGGTCGATGGCGACAGTCGCGACCCCGCACGTCTGCACTACGAGGGCAAAGTCAATATCAAGGCCGATGACGGGCACACCTACCGCTGCTTGAAACTGGCTTATCTCGAAAGTGAGGATGGGAAGCCCTATAAAAAGATCGTAGATTTCTTTGTCAGCGACGATGCCAACCACATTCCCGTACGCTTGGATCTCCACCTCCGCTTCGGTTCCGCCAAGGCCTTCCTGGTAGGATATAAAGGAGTGAAAGGCCCCATCAAGGCACGAGTGAAATAAGCGATAACCTCTCCAATATACAAAATGCGCTCACAGGACTTGCTTGTGAGCGCATTTTTTATCTTAATGGATGTATTTATTCATCTCAAAGAGCGCATTTATTAATCATGGATGCACTTCATATTCTTTTCCAACTGAGCTACACTGCTGGCTCCGACAAGCACACTCGTAATACCTTCCTGGTGCAAGATCCATGCAAGGGCATTCTCAGCCAGCGTGTGTCCCTGTGCCAAAGCCTCGCGGTTGAGTTGTTGTAGACGCTCCAGCAACTCCGGTGTCAGCCTGTCTTTGGTCAGCGAGCTCCCTTGTGCCATACGCGAGTCCTGTGGAATACCATGGAGATAGCGGTCTGTCAACAGTCCCTGCGCCAAAGGAGAGAAACTGATAAAGCCGATGCCATGCTCACGACAATAGGCGAGAATTCCCTCATCAATAGGCGCGTGGTCGATCATATTTACCCGTCCTTGATAAATCAGCAAAGGCACATCATGAGCACGCAAGTAATCATCGGCTATCTTCAAAGCCTCCAACGGCCAGCGTGAAATGCCTACGTAAAGTGCTTTGCCCGCCCGTACGATGTCGACCAAGGCCTGCAAGGTTTCTTCCAAGGGTGTCTCCGGATCATAGCGGTGGCTGTAAAACAAGTCGACATAATCGAGATGCATTCTTCTCAGGCTTTGATTCAGACTAGCCATCAAGTATTTGCGCGATCCCCAGTTGCCGTAAGGTCCCGGCCACATATCGTAGCCTGCCTTCGTGGCAATGAAGAGTTCGTCACGATAGCGGCGGAAATCATCGTCCATCAGACGGCCCATCGTCTCCTCGGCCGATCCGTAAGGAGGACCATAGTTATTTGCTAGATCAAAGTGAGTGATGCCATGATCGAAGGCATAATGCGTAATAGCACGAGCACGCTCGTAGCTGTCGTCACCTCCAAAGTTATGCCAAAAGCCCAAACTTATTTTTGGCAGCAGAACGCCCGAATTTCCACAGCGACGATAAAGTGTACCGCTATCATCATATCGACGCTCAGCGGCCACGTAATCGCCTTTTAGGGGCATATCGCGATAGGTTTTTATATTCATAATAGGTATATTATTAATAATGAGTCGAGAAAGGGGTCAAAGAAGAGGCGCTATGCTATAGTTGTCTACGAAATGAGAAGTCTATAGGATAGCGCCCCCCTGTTGGTATGCGTAAGCGTCAGTCAGTCCGGCCGGCACAGTTGTCGGACCGGTTCCCGACATTAGCCTTGGCGGTCAGACTTGATGAGGTGAAGCAGGCGATCCACCGCGTCTTCCTCAGGAATATTCTTTTCCACACATTCCTGTCCACGATAGAGAGACACTTTGCCCGGTCCTGCGCCCACATAACCATAGTCGGCATCAGCCATTTCGCCAGGCCCGTTGACGATACATCCCATGATACCGATCTTCAGTCCGTGCATATCTTTCGTAGCCTCCTTGATGCGGGCAATCGTCGTGCGCAGGTCGTAGAGCGTACGTCCACAGCCCGGACAGCTGATATACTCCGTGCGCGAGGTGCGCAGACGGGCTGCCTGCAAGATCCCAAAAGCCGTGTCCTCTATGTCACCAACACTGATATTGCCTTTGTTCATCAGCCAGATGCCATCAGTGAGCCCGTCCATCATCAGCGCGCCCATATCGGCAGCAGCCTCCAACTGGAACTCATTCTTATCGCCCAACTGATACATTTGTGCAAAGACGACGGGATTGCTGACTTCAGCGGTCATCATCTCGTGCACGAGCGCACGCTGATTTCCCAGCCGGTTCTGCTGGTTGCTCATGCATACAACGACCACTTCGGGATGAGCCTTCAAGCAGGCCAGATACTCCTCGCTGGGTGTTCCGAACTGCAAGACAAGGAACTTCACATCGCTCTGTACCATGCTCACAAGCGGCATTGCCACCACGGGGAAGATAGGATAAAACACGGCATCACCCTGCGCCTTCATAAGAGCATTCTCACCTTGCAGGCGAGCGTAGACATCGTAATCGAGGATATAATGCCTGCCGGGCAAAGGATGCTCCGGCACTTGCTGCCCTACATAGACGTAGTCAGCCTTGCCGGCATAGTCAGCCTGTTCGGCCGAGACAATCACGACCGGCACATGTGTACCGCCAACGTTACCGACCGGCTGAGTCTCGCGACGTGTGGGATGAAGCCAGTCAAAGCCTTCATAGGCCTCGCCGGGGACGATCAGACTGCCAGCCTTACGCCCGATATAGTCCACCAAATGGCGCGCGACAGGTATCTCGGCTTCCGGTTCCTCTGACAGCGACACGCGGACGGTGTCGCCAATGCCGTCGGCCAGCAGAGCACCGATGCCAACAGCACTCTTGATGCGGCCGTCCTCGCCCTCACCGGCTTCCGTGACGCCAAGATGAAGTGGATAGTGCATATCCTCCTTGTCCATTTGATCGACGAGCAGTCTGACCGATCTCACCATGACAACCGTGTTGGATGCCTTGATGGAGATGACCACATCGTCGAAATGCTCTTTTTTACAGATGCGCAGAAACTCCATGCAACTTTCCACAATACCCTCCGGCGTGTCGCCATAGCGGTTGCGGATGCGGTCAGAGAGCGAGCCGTGATTCACTCCGATGCGAATCGCCGTGTGATGCTCTTTACAGATGTTGAGGAAAGGCACAAACCGCTCCTCGATCTTCTTCAGTTCTTCGGCATACTCCTCATCGGTGTATTCTTTCTTGATGAACTTACGTGCCGGATCGACATAGTTGCCCGGATTGACACGCACCTTCTCGGCATAGAGCGCAGCCACGTCAGCCACGCGAGGATTGAAATGCACGTCGGCGACAAGCGGAGTAGCAAAGCCGTCACGACGTATTCCATCGTGGATGTTCTTGAGATTCTCGGCTTCACGCACTCCCTGTGTCGTCAGTCTGACCAGTTCGCCCCCCGCCTTGATAATGCGTTCAGCCTGTTCCACGCAAGCCTGTGTATCATCGGTGTTGGTTGTTGTCATGGACTGGATGCGGATAGGATTCTCGCCTCCCATGTCCAGTCTGCCAATATGGACCACCGAGGTCTCTCGCCGATGATAGTTAAACAAATCGACCATATGTGTTGATGAATTGGTATGTTGTTAAGTTCAAGGAGCCCACGCAGGAGCTCCGCTGCTTAATTGCATTTATAGGTGTATTTCACCTCTTTGAGATCAGCATTGGCTTTCTCGATTTTCTTACCGAGTCCGGCTTTCCATGCCTCCACTTTCTTAGCGACCTCCTCATCTCCGAGAGCGATCATCTCAGCAGCGAGGATGGCAGCATTCTGTGCGCCATTGACACCCACAGTAGCCACGGGGATCCCCGGCGGCATCTGTATGATGCTCAGCATAGCGTCCAGACCGTCGAGCATGCCTTTGATGGGCACGCCAATAACGGGCAGAGGGGTAGATGCAGCAATGACTCCCGGCAGAGCGGCAGCCATGCCGGCACCGGCAATGATGACTTTGATGCCGCGCTCCTTGGCGCCTTTGGCAAATGTCTCCACGGCGTCGGGTGTGCGATGAGCCGAAAGGGCATTGACCTCGAAAGGAATCTGCTGGTCATCCAGCCACTTGCATGCTTTTTCCATAATGGGCAGATCACTCGTCGAACCCATAATGATACTTACTAATGGTTTCATACTTATTTCTTTTAAGTCTGTAATATCCAACTTGATGTCTATCATCATTCTCCTGAGGCCGCACGCCTCTGACAACGAAGCCTCAGTCCATTGCTGCTTACAGAATCATCCAAAAGCCCAGGACAACGCCTACGAGGAAGCCCACAACCACCTGGGTGAGTGTATGCTGGCGCAGGATCATGCGGCTGCTGCCTACCAGTCCGGCAATGAGCAAAACGAGGCAGAACCACCATATGGGGTTGAAGGCAAAGAGAATGGAAAAGGCCACCAAAGCACCAGCAAAGCCTCCGATCGCTGCCGTATGGGTAGAGATCTTCCACCACACATTGATGATGGCACAGACAATCTGTATCATCAAGGCCGCCACAAGGATGTTGGCCATGAACTGCGGAATGCGTAACAGGCTCATGATGTAGTAGCAGCAGAAGTAGCAAAGGATGGCAATGATGTAAGGAACCATGCGACGCTCCTTCTTTCCCATCTCCAAAGGTGTCCAGCCCTGATAGCGCCGATAGACATGGATCAGCAGCGAGGGGAAGAGAATCGTGAAGAGATAGACCATGAACACCACGCTGAGCTTGTATTGCCAAGGCATGATGCTCAGATAACTGAAGGTGAACAAGGCGATCAGACCGACAATCGGCAGATAGAACGGCGTGAAGACCAGACTCATCACCCTTGCTGTCAATATAATGTTTTTTTCTTTCATCATCAAATCTTTCTCAAGCGTGCTACCGGCACACCCAGTTGTTCGCGGTATTTGGCCACCGTGCGCCTGGCGATGGGGAACCCTTTTTTCTTCATCTCGGCCGCGAGGGCATCGTCACTGAGCGGCCGGTGCTTGTTCTCTTCATCCAAGAGATCGCGCAAGGCCATCTTGATCTTTCTCGTGGACATTTCCTCTCCGTCTTTGGTGACATAGCTGTCAGAGAAGAAGAAACGCAGAGGGAAGGTGCCCCAGCGTGTCTGTGCATACTTGACATTGCATACGCGCGAGATGGTCGAGATGTCGAGGCCTGTCTTCTGCGCAATGTCTTTCAAGATCATCGGGCGCAGGTCGGCCTCATCGCCGTCTTGGAAATACTTCTTCTGCCATTCTATGATGGCCTTCATCGTGACGTAGAGCGTGTGTCTGCGTTGCTTGACGGCTTCGATATAACCTTGTGCTTTGTCGAGTTTCTCCTTGGCATAGAGCAGTGCCTCCTTATCCTGCCGGTTCATCTTCGCCTTATTGGTCTTATAGGTGTCGACAAGGTCGGTGAAGGTTGAAGAAACTTTCAAGTCGGGAATGCGGCCATTGTTGAGCGTGAAGGTCACATGTCCCTCATCGTCTGTGTCAACGATGAAGTCGGGGGTGATCTGCTGGAGATTGCGTCCCATGGCCTCCCCCAGTGAGGCACCGGGCTTAGGATTGAGTCTGCGGATCTCTTTTTGCAGTGCCGTGCTCTGCTCATCGGTGAGCTGCAAGGCCTGTGCGATTCTGTCCCACCGCTTATGTGTGAAGTTGTCGAATTGCTCTTTGATCACCCTCTCCATCAGGTCGCGCACCTTGCCTTTCGGCCTGCGCTCGATCTGCAGCAACAGACATTCCTGCAGATCTCTTGCTCCGATGCCGGCAGGATCGAATGTCTGCAAGCGCCGGAGCAGCTGCTCTATCTCCGAGACCGGCATGTCGATGTTGTGATAGATAGCCAGTTCGTCAGAGATGTCGTCGAGGCTTTTCCTCAACAATCCGTCGCTGTCGAGGGATCCGATCAGGTATTCCATGACCTCGCGCTGCTGATCGGTGAGTTCCAGCTCGCCCATCTGCTCCTTCAGCTTGTCATAGAACGATGTGGTGTCGCCCCACACCATTTCTTCGCGGTCAGCGTCGTCGTGATCAGCACCACCGTAGTAGGCGGCATCAGCCGATGGCATCGCGTCGTCCCGTCCAAGGTCCTCAAGGGCATTGTCCAAGGCTTCTTCACGCTCTTCGCGCTCAGACCTCACGTCCTCGTCGTCCTGCTCGCCGCCAGCGTCATCGTCCGGCAGACCGTCCTCGCGCTCGTCGGCACTCCCCATCCCGTCAGGATCATGGTCTTTTTCTTCAAGTGCCGGATTGTCATCGAGCTCGGCATTGACATTCTGCTCGAGCTCGGCCAAGGGCATTTCCAGCAATTTCACCTGCAACATCTGTTGTTGTGAGAGTCGCTGCTGCTGAAGCTGTTGCTGTGTTTCGGTCTGTATTAACTTCTGTGCCATAACATGCTATGTAGGGAGAAACGTTTATTTCCAATAATCTTTCAGTTGTGCGGCCAGTGCCGAGAGCTTCTCGGGATCGCTGTTGCCAAAGCGCCGCCAAATGCTCCTGCACGGCTCGTAAAGCGGGCTCTTGCGTCCTTCCTCCTCGTCGAGGAAAGGATCACAGGTCTGGTAGACCCTCATGATGTCGGCCACCTCCTGCGCTTTCATGTGCAGCATCTTGGCCAGTGCCTCCACCTCCGGTGTGCCGGCAACCATTGTCGCGGGCACCAGCCGATAGTAAAGGTCGAGAATGGCGATAAGCTTCACTGGGGTGATGGCGTCCTTGCCCTTCGCAGCCTCCTCGGCACTGACCGGTTTGAAGTCACGCTCCCATTCCCGGGTAGCCTCCACACCGTCATAAAACTCCTCGGCATTGCCGAAGCCATCCATCATCTGCAGTTTCTTCACCACAGCCTTCAATCGCGCAGGCTTCTCGGCATAACGGTTCCACAGCTCCTGGAGCAGTGGTGTGTCGATGCGGCGCAAGCGGAAGAGCTTGCGATAGATATACTGCGGCTTGAGGTGTGTGCGCAGCGCCACGTCGATCAGCGCGCGGCTATAAAGCGGCTTCACGCCTTGCGGAGCCTTGAGGTAGAGTTGCAAAAGCAGCAACCAGTAATCATCTTGCCATAGTCTTGCCATCATCTTGGGATTTAGGTGCTGTAAACATCATTTCTTCGTTGTGTCTACAAAGATACGTCTTTTTCCGTTTGGTTGCACCTTTTCTCCACTTTTTTTTATCATCCGGAGAGGGCACAATGCCAAAGATCATGGAGAGATCTGTCAGAGACCGCTCCATGATCCTCGCATCACCATTCTCCCGTCTGCACCATCTTCTCGCTGTCCCATGGTGCGGGAGCTCCGCCGAGATACTGATGGAACCACTCCAGGTGGGCATTATAATAGAGCGGCATGGACTTCAGCGTACTGGGCCAGTGGCCGTCATTGTCAAAGACGATAAGACGTGAAGGGATGCCCAGTGACTGCAATGTGGAGAAGTATTGCAGGCTCTGGGTGTAGCTGACACGATAATCTTTCTCACCAGTGATGATCAGCGTAGGCGTGGCGAAGTTCTTCACATAGCTCGACGGACTCCACCGTGTGTAGAGTTCTGAGTTCCACGGCTGTCCCTCAAGGTCGAAGTTCGGGAACCAGAGTTCCTCCGTAGCGCCCCACATCGATCTGAGATCAAAGAGTCCCATCATAGAGGCCAGGCACTTAAACCGCTTGGTCTGCCCTTGTACCCAGTTCATGAAATAGCCGCCATAGCTCCATCCCATGGCTCCCATGCGTGTGGAGTCGACATAAGCGAGGTCAGCAAGCTTGTCTGTCACCTTCATGAAGTCTTCATAGGGATAGCTGCCCCAGTGTCCACTGATGTCGCGGCAGAACTGTTGTCCGTAACCCGTGGAGCCATGGATGTTGGGATAAGCCACTACATAGCCTGCACCGGGGTAGACTTGCCAGTCGGGACGGAAAGAATCCATCCACTGCATCTGTGGTCCACCATGTACATTGATGACCAATGGATACTTCTTATTAGGGTCGAAGCCGTGCGGCTTCACGATAAACACCTCCACAGAGTCGCCTTTAGCTCCCTTGACCCACATGGTTTCAGAGGGTCGGATGTCCACGGCAGACTCCAGACTGTCGTTGAGATGGGTCACCTGTGTTTCCTTCAAGGTGTTACGTCCTTTGGCGGCAGCGATGGCCTTGGCGGTGGCGTGATAGATGGCCGATGGTTTTCCGGTGCGTGAATAAGTATAGTAGAATCCACCCTTACCGTCAAATTCGAAGCTGCCAATAGCCCGATTGGCGATGACCTTGGTGATGCGGTCGTTTTTCAAGTCGACCCGATAGAGTGGCTCATAGCCTCGCTCTTCACCCAGAAAATAGATGGCCTTGGCGTCGGGTGACCATTTATAGTCATCGACCCAGTTGTCGAAATTCTCGGTGAGCACACGTTTCTGTCCTGTCTTGCGGTCATAGAGTCCGAGGATAAAACGGTCGCTCTCATAGCCGGGCGTGCGTTGGAAGCGATAGGCGATATAGCGTCCGTCGGGCGAATACTGCGGCGAGCCGTCCCAAGCCTTGTTTTCCGCCGTGATGTTCTTAGCCTCTCCACCCGTCACCGGCACGATCCACAGGTCGCAGTTGGTTGTGGCTTCAGGATGCGCGTCGTGGTTGCTCAGATAGCAGAGCTCCTTGGAGTCGGGCGAGAAAACAAATCCGGAGGGGCCTGACGGCGAGAACACGGGTGAGTGGAAACGTCCCGGGGTGACGTCGGTGTAGGTTTTGTTCTTGAGATTATAGACGATGATGTGCCAATACTTCCCGTCGCTGTATTCCGTCCAATGGCGATAGAGCAGATGATCGGCGATATGTGCCTGGATAGGATTCTTTGCCTTGCGCTCGATGGCTGCTTTGTTGGCCTTGCCGTCAGCGCCGCCGATCTCTGGATAGACCTCTGCGGCAAAGGCAATCAAGTTGCCGTCGGGCGACACCGTGGCGCCGTCGATGCCCAACGCATAGTCGGTGAGCTGTGTAGCCTTGCCGTCGCGCCAGCCATAGAGCTGGGATGTGCCGCTGGCAGTGGAGACATAGTAGAGTGTGCGCCCGTCGGCCGACCAGAAAGGAGAAAAGCTCTTATTGTCAGTGGTGATGGTCTTGCCGTCCACGACAATGTTGCTGTAACTCTTCTGAGCCTTCAGGTCAGACCGGCTCGTGCCGTAGGCGAGCACGCCCGCAGCCGACACAGTGGGGCTGAAAGCATATTGCAACCGGTAGATATCCTCAATGGTGAATGCCCGCTTCTGTGCAGCAAGCGGCATGGCAGCAAGCAGAGCCAAAGTAAAAACTGCTATTTTCTTCATATACCGTAGAATTTATGATGCAAAGATAATGATTTTCTTTCAGACAGAGTAACAGAAAGATAAAGTAACAGACAGAATAATGAATAAGACAGAGTAACAGAGGTAACATAAATACGAAGGCTGAATAAAAAGACAAAGTAACAGAGTAAACACAAATCGCTTTATATGTTTACTATGTTACTCTGTCTTTAAATACATTACTCTGTCTTTAAATATGTTACTCAGTCTTTAAAGGACAAGAGGGGAAGTTTGTATGGTTACTCTGTCACCTACAGCGACCAGGTAGTACCGTCTTTGGTGTCATTGATAATAAATCCGGCATCGTTGAGCGCGTCGCGGATCTGATCACTTGTAGCCCAGTCTTTGGCCTCCTTAGCCTGCTGGCGCAACTTGAGCACCATCTCCATGACCTTGCCATAGGCTTTCTCGCGGCTGGCGTTACCCTCAGCGGCATCGTCTTTCAAGCCCAGCAAGTCGAAGGTGAACAGGCGCATGGTATCGCCGAGCTCCTTGAGATCGTCGGCAGAGATCTTTGCCTTGTGGTCAACGAGCTGGTTGACGAGATGGCAAGCCTCAAACAGCGCACTGATGACCAGCGGTGTCTGCAAGTCATCGTTCATGGCGTCGTAGCAGCGCTGACGCAACTCCTTGACAAACTTCTGCACCTCGGGTTGCGATCCCTTGGCGGCCTGCACACGGGCCAAGTCCTTGATGCCCTTCATCAGACGGTCGTAGCCTTTCTGTGCGGCCTTGAGCGCATCGTTGGAGAAGTCCACCGTGCCGCGGTAGTGAGCAGAGAGGATAAAGAAGCGGATCGTCATAGGCGAATAGGCCTGCTCCAGTGTGGGATGGTTGCCAGTGAAGAACTGCTCCAGCGTGATGAAGTTGCCGAGACTCTTACCCATCTTCTGTCCGTTGATGGTAATCATGTTGTTGTGCATCCAGTAGTGCACCATCTGATCGCCCTGAGAGGCTACGGCCTGCGCGATCTCGCACTCGTGGTGCGGGAAGATCAAGTCCATGCCACCGCCATGGATGTCGAAATGGTTGCCGAGATACTTGCGTCCCATGGCTGTGCACTCACAATGCCAACCGGGATAGCCTTGGCTCCAGGGACTGGGCCAGCGCATAATATGCTCCGGTGTAGCCTTTTTCCACAGAGCGAAGTCGTACTGATGCTTCTTCTCCCCCACTCCGTTGAGCTCACGACTGTTGTCTTTGATGTCGGTGAGATTACGTCCGGAGAGGATGCCGTAGTGGTATTTCTGGTCGTATTTCTCCACGTCGAAGTAGATAGAGCCATTGCTTTCATAGGCGAAACCATTGTTCATGATCTCCTTCACGAGTTGTTCCTGCTCGATGATATGTCCTGTGGCATGCGGCTCGATGGAAGGCGGCAGCACGTTGAGCATGTCCATGGCCTTGTGATAGCGGTTGGTATAGTACTGCGCGATCTCCATGGGCTCGAGCTGTTCCAGTCTTGCCTTCTTCTCAATCTTGTCATCGCCTTCGTCGGCGTCGTGCTCGAGGTGGCCCACATCCGTGATGTTGCGCACATAGCGCACCTTATAGCCTAAATGCTTGAGATAGCGGAAGAGCACGTCGAAAGTGATGGCTGGGCGTGCGTGACCCAAATGTGGATCACCATATACTGTCGGACCGCAGACATACATCCCCACGTGTGGCGCGTTGAGCGGTTTGAAAAGCTCCTTGCTGCGGGTCAGCGTATTATAAATCAATAAATTCTGTTCCATATTCCCTAACGTTATAAATATAGATGCAAAGTTAATGATTTATTTCGAAATAAGCAATGATGTAAGTGGAATGATAAAAGAAGAAAAGAGAAACACGATTGCGGAGAAAGAAAAAAAGGATTCCGGATAAAAGAAAAAAGGGGCGGCAGACAAGGCCGCCCCCATTCATACGAGAATATATAATCAACTGCTTTTTTTATGGAAACTATCGTTTCCGCTGCAAACTTACGAAAATAAAATGAAAACACACTGGTTCAAATTGGTGCAAATGCAGTTGGGAGGTCAAAAAATGTCTGTTACCCCTGTAAATGGACTAAGTCCTGCAGCGGATCGGGGCGACCCGCCAACCATGAAAACAGCTATCAACATATCACGTGACGGTCGTCACGCAAAACTATGATGACCGTCATGCGACACTCTGACGACCGTCACAAGATTCTCTGACGGCCATCATGGGGGTATCCAACGACTGGTCTATATCTTTCTCGCAACAGTTTTGCATTTGGAAAATGCAAGCATCTGACCGTTATAAAAAAGGGAAACAAAGGGGGACACCTCCAGAACAGGGCTGTCAAAAAAGGGACGGCCCCGCAAGGACCGTCCCGCAATGGTGTTATCTTTTTCGTTTGGCGCTGCCGTGGCGTCCCTTGCTCTGACGATGGCTCTTGCCTTTGGCTGCCGCAGCGGCAATGTCGCCCATGTCGGCAATGGCGGCGCTGGTGTCATCCGGTGACGATGAATCACTCTGCGCGCCCGTCGTGCTCTCTTCGCCCTCTTTGGCGATGACGAAGTCGAGTTGGCGACGCTCCATGTTGGCACGGTCCACACGGATGCGGATCGGATCACCGAGCTGATACTTATGATGGTGACGACGCCCACGAAGCAGAAAGTTCTTTTCGTCAAAGTCGTAGTAATCATCATCAAGATCACGCATAGGCACCATGCCCTCACAGTGGTTGGAGTCGATCTCGGCATAGATGCCATAGCTGGTGATGCCGCTGATGTGTGCGTCATAGACCTCCCCGATATGATCGCCCATGAACTCTACCATCTTATACTTGATGGAGTCGCGCTCAGCGTTCTGTGCGATCTGTTCCATATCGGAGCAGTGCTCACAGAGCTCCTCATAGTGTTTTTCATTGGCCGAGCGTCCGCCTTGCTGGTATTTCGTCAGCAAGCGGTGGACCATCGTGTCAGGATAACGGCGGATCGGCGAGGTGAAATGGGTGTAATACGCAAAGCCGAGACCGAAGTGCCCAATGTTGTGGACGCTGTATTTAGCTTTCATCATGGCTCTGAGGGCCACGCTTTGTATGAGCTTCTGCTCACGCTTGCCCTCACACTCATCCATGAGCTTGTTGATACTCTTGGCCATGGCACCGTGTGTGCCGTCGGTCTTAACCTTATATCCAAACTTGACAATGAACTGCCGGAGCGTCTCCATCTTCTCGGGATCCGGGTTGTCGTGGATACGATAAGGGAAGACTTTGGCCTTCTTGCCCTTGGGCACACGGCCCACGCTCTCGGCCACCGTGCGGTTGGCCAGCAACATAAACTCCTCGATGAGCTTGTTGGCATCCTTTGACCGCTTGAAGTAGCAACGGGTAGGATGGCCTTTCTCGTCAACGTCGAAATGGAGTTCCTCGGTGTCGAACTTCACCGAGCCTTCTTTAAATCTCTTTTCACGCAGCTTCTTAGCCAGTCGGTCAAGGGTACAGAGTTCCCATCCGTACTCATCCTTATAGCCTGCTGCCCCCGGGTCGGGAGCCGGCTGGCCCTGTCCGTCCACGACACCGTTGTCCTCAAGCACCTGCTGCGCCTCTTCATAGGCATAGCGGCGGTTGGAGCGGATGATCGTGTGGACGATGCGTGAGCGCTTGACGTTGGCCTCCTCGTCGAGATCAAAGATGACACTAAACGTCAGCTTGTCCTCATTGGGGCGCAACGAACAGACGAAGTTGCAAAGGCGCTCCGGCAACATCGGTATCGTGCGGTCGACAAGATAGACCGATGTGGCTCGCTTCACGGCCTCGCGGTCGATGATGCTGCCCTCGGTGACATAGTGCGAAACATCGGCGATATGCACGCCCACTTGATAAAGGCCTTCATCGAGTTTCTTGATCGAGAGGGCATCATCGAAGTCCTTGGCATCAGCCGGATCAATGGTGCAGGTCCAGGTATCGCGGAAGTCCTCGCGCTCAGCAACGTCTTCCGGTGTGATCTCGCCTGTGATCTTCTCCGCGGCATCCTCCACATTCTTGGGATACTTGTAAGGCAAACCGTACTGAGCGAGAATCGAACACATCTCGGCATTGTTCTCTCCTGTCTTTCCCAGCACATCGACGACCTCACCAATCGGGTTTTTGTGGTTTTCGTCAGGCCACTGAACGATCTTCACGAGCACCTTGTCGTCGGTCTTTCCGCCCTTGAGTTTTTTCTTAGGAATAAGGATGTCCTGCGCGAAGGTGCTGTTTTGCGTGACGCAGAAGGCAATGTCGCGGTCCACGCGCAACCGGCCTACGAAGGTGTCCTTGGCACGGCTGAGGATCTCGATGACCTGTGCCTCCTTGATGTGTTTCTGGCGGCGTGCCATGAACGACACCCGCACACGATCGCCCGTGAGCGCCGACATGGAGTTACGCTCAGCCACAAAGATGGGCTTGTCGCTGCCGTCGGCGAGGAACGAGTTCTTGCCGTTGGGCTTGCGCACAAAAGTGCCCTCCTGCACCTGTCCTTTGGTGTTGAGCTGATAAGCGTTCTCACCTTTCTTGGTGATGAAGTCGTCCCATGCCATCTCCTCCATGATGTCCATGGCAAGCATCTTCAATGGGTGCGTATCGAGATGGAGGGCACGGAATATGTCTTTGAGTGTTAGTTTCTTACCGGGTTGCGATGAGAAAAATTGTTCCAACTGTTGGGCAAGCTGCTTCTTTGAGATGCGCTTCCCTCCTTTTTTTCCTTTTCCCATAAGGCTGATGTTCTAAAAGATTAATATGATATGCAAATTAACGAAAAAGAATTGAATAATCCTAATATCGTTTTGATTATTTTGCTTAAAATCTGAAATAAGTCGTATCTTTGTAATCAAATAGAAACTATGAACATTCTCATTACCGGTGCCAGTGGCTTTATTGGCAGTTTTATCGTAGAGGAAGCCCTCCACAGAGGCTTCGAAACATGGGCGGCTGTGCGTAAGAGCAGTTCACGCGCTTATCTGCAAGACCCTCGTATCCACTTCATCGAACTGGACTTTGACTCCAAAGACAAGCTTGTGGAGCAGCTCAAAGGGCATGACTTTGACTATGTCGTGCATGCCGCGGGCGTGACAAAATGCCTGCATCAGGACGACTTCTTCCGCGTGAACTACGAGGGGACCCGCCATCTCGTCGAGGCGATCCTGGAGCTTCACATGCCCATGAAACGCTTCATCTACATGAGCAGCCTGAGCATTTTCGGTGCCATCAGAGAGCAACAGCCCTATCGCAGCATCACGGAGCATGACACGCCACGCCCCAACACGGCCTACGGGAAAAGCAAGCTCATGGCTGAAAAATTCCTCGACAGCGTGGGAAACGAGTTCAACTATGTCGTTCTCCGCCCCACCGGCGTGTATGGTCCCAGGGAAAAAGACTATTACCTGATGGCAAAAAGCATCAAGCGGCACATCGACTTCGCAGTCGGATTTAAACGCCAGGACATCACCTTTGTATATGTCAAGGACGTGGTCCAGGCTGTCTTCCTGGCTCTCGACCACGGCATGTCGGGCAGAAAGTATTTTCTTTCTGACGGAGAAGTCTATCAAAGCTCCACATTCAGCAATGAACTGCGACAGGCCATGGGACGCCCCTGGTGGATACGCATCAAAGCTCCCATCGCTGTGCTGAGGCTGATTACATGGTGCGGAGAATACTTGGGCCGGATGACCGGACACATCACGGCACTCAACAACGACAAGTATAATATTCTGCGGCAACGCAACTGGCGATGCGACATAGAGCCCGCCTGTGACGAGCTCGGCTTCCACCCACAGTATCCACTGCACCGGGGGGTGAAGCTCACCGTGAAATGGTATCAAGAAAACAATTGGCTATAATGCAACTCAAAAAATGGATTGAAATAGAAAAGCATCCCCACAAAGGTCCGATGCTCCTCGAATGGGTGGTCATCGGCTACATGGTCTTCACACTGCTCATCATTCTTTTTTGCTTCACAAAGGTGCAGCACCCCGAAGCCATGATATGGGACCGGGTCAGATTGGGATTGATCACGATGGCCATGTGGGTGGTCTATAGACTGGTGCCTTGCCGCGTGACACGATTGTTGCGCGTGATGATGCAGTTGGTAATGCTGAGCTGGTGGTACGGCGATACCTATCAGATCAACCGTATGCTGCCCAACCTCGATCATGTGTTTGCTACATGGGAACAGCAGGTCTTTGGGTTCCAGCCCGCACTGGTGTTTTGTCAACGCTTTCCACAACACTGGTTCAGCGAGATACTCGACATGGCCTATGCCAGTTACTTCATGCTGTTTGTGGGAACGATCTTTTATTACTTCTTTAAACGCTATGCCGACTTTGAGCGCTGCGCCTTTGTCATACTGGCTTCGTTCTTCAGTTTCTATGCCATCTATGATCTTTTGCCGGTAGCCGGACCGATGTATTACTACCATGCGGTGGGCGTAGGAAAGATCGCGGCAGGCATCTTCCCCGATGTGGCGGATTATTTCAACACCCACACACAGATGATGACCAGTCCAGGCTATGCCGATGGCATCTTCTACCATCTGATCAATGATGTGCACAACGCCGGAGAGCACCCCACAGCGGCCTTCCCGAGCTCACACGTGGGCATCTCGGTCATCGTCTTGTTACTGGCCAGGCGGGCACGCAGCAAAGGACTTTTCTTTACGTTGCTGCCTTTCGTGGTGCTCATCTGCTTTGCCACCGTGTACATCCGGGCTCACTACGCCATTGACGTGCTGGGCGGACTCATTGCCGCCGTGGTCTTCTATCTGCTATGGAATACGGTCTACTCCAAGCGTAATCAAAAGGCGAAATGAACATCCACTAAAAGGCAAAATGGCCATCCATTAAAAAACGAAATGACAACCAACAAAAAGTGCAATGAGACGAGGGTCGTCTCATTGCACTTTTTATGTTTGTACTGCTGCCAACTGCATTGTTGGCCTTGTAGGATCCACGTCCCTGGACAGGACGTCTTTATTTTCTAAGGCTTCGTCTCACCGGATACCACACGGCCAGCCAACCCGTGGCAATGACCGTCAGGAAGATGATGAACACGTCGTCGTAGTGGACGCTCACCGGATAAGCATTGACGACAAACGTGCCGTCGCTGCTGCCCATCTTGACAAACCCATATTGCTGTTGCAACCAACAGAGAAGCAATCCCAAGAGAATGCCCAGGATCGCTCCAAAGAAACTGATCAGACGCCCCTCGAAAAGGAAGATGCGGCGGATCTGCTTGTCGGAGGCTCCAAGATTGCGCAGGGTGACGACATCGTCTTTCTTGTCGATAATCAGCATCGACAGAGAGCCGATGATGTTGAAACAAGCCACGATCAGGATGAAAGTGAGGAAGATATAGGCCATGAGCTTTTCCACCTTCATGATCTTGAACGTGTCGCTCTGCTGCTCAAAACGGTCTAAGACACGATACTTGTCACCCGCGAGTTTCTGCATCTGTGCCTTGACTCCTTCAAGGTCAGACCCTGGTTTCAGTCTCAGTTCCAAAGCCGACACCATACCTTGCTGGTTGAACAGATTCTGAGCAAACCCCAGACTGGTGATCATGTAGCTTTTGTCGTACTTACCCTGGTTAACGGAGAAAACCACACCGGGGGAGATGAGGGAATCAACGACAAAGCCCGACTGCGGGTCTGTCATGTCGAGCTGTCCTTCACGCTGAGGCGCATAGATCTTGAGATAGCCCTTCCAGCTGGCTCCCAGACCAAGTTTCTGTGCCAGACGTATGCCAGGAGTGCCATACTGCAAATTGGCCGTGTGGAGCTGAAATTGCCCGTCGCCATAGAGAATCTCGGTGATATGGGTCAACTGCGGGAAGTTGTCATCCACACCTTTAATGGTCACCATGGCCTGTTTGCCGTCATAGATTGCCAACGCCATATCCTCTATGGTGCCAGTCGCCACGCTGACCTGCGGGAGATGGCTGATCTTTGTGAGGATAGGATCATCAGCGGGTACGGTCTTGCCTTGAACAGGAACCACCTTCAACTGTGGGTCGAAGTTAGTAAAGAAACCAGCCACCATGTCATGGAAACCATTAAACACGGACAAGACAATGACGAGCGCCATCGTTGCGACAGCCACGCCTATGACTGAAATCAGGGAAATCACATTGATGGCGTGGGTTTTCTTCTTGGAGAAGAGATAGCGACGCGCCACAAAGAACGGAAAATTCATTGATCCTCTATTTCTTATTGAGCAACTCGTCGATATGGTCGATATAATCCAAACTGTCATCAAGGAAGAAGCGAAGCTCTGGAATGATGCGCAGCTGGTTGTGTACACGCCGCCCGAGCTCATAGCGTATGCTCTTCTCATTGCCCTTGATGTTGTTGAGCAACTCTTCAGACTTGGCCGAAGGGAAGATGCTCAGATAAGCCGTACAAATGCTTAGGTCAGGGCTGATGCGCACACGTGTGACGCTGACAAGGACACCGTGCATGGCACGTGTCTGGCTCTGGAATATCTCAGCCAGCTCCTTTTGAAGAAGCCGGGCTATGCGGTTCTGTCTTGTTTCTTGCATGACAATTGAATATTTGAAGTTTTTATCCTAATTCTATATGTTCTACCTGCACCTTCTCATGGAGGAAGATGGAGGCACTCTCCTTGAATTTCTCGGGATTCTCGGTCGTGAAGTAAGCCACGCGACCTCCTGTAGTCAGTCGCGAAGCCATGTCGGTATGACGCAGAAGATAGTCTTTGAGACTGCCGGCCACATACTCTCCCTGAGGCACAATACGCACGCCGGGCTGCACATACTTCAGAATCTTTGGCATCAGAAGCGGGAAATGAGTGCAACCAAGAATGATCGTGTCGATCTGAGGGTCGAGCTGCATGAGTTGGTCAATGCGCTTCTTGACGAAATAATCGGCTCCGGGCGAGTCAGCCTCATTGTATTCCACGAGTGGCACCCAAAACGGACAAGCTTGCCCCGTCACCTTAATATTGGGCCAAAGCTTGGCGATCTCCATGTCATAGCTATGGCTCTTCACTGTGCCTTCGGTGGCCAACAGTCCCACATGACCATTGCGCGTGAGCTTGCCGATGATCTCTGCCGTAGGGCGAATGACGCCGAGCACACGGCGCTGAGGGTCCCAAAGGGGCAGATCGTTTTGTTGGATCGAGCGCAAAGCCTTTGCCGAGGCTGTATTGCAGCCCAGGATGACTAACTGGCAACCCATCTCAAAGAGCTTCTGCACGGCCTGGCGCGTGAACTCATAGACGACTTCGAAAGAACGGGGGCCGTAGGGGGCACGGGCATTGTCGCCAAGATAGATGTAGTCATAACGTGGCAACAACTGACGGATGCCATGAAGGATCGTCAACCCTCCATAGCCTGAATCGAAGATGCCTATTGGCCCGGGAGCAGCAGGAAGGGACACCTGGGCTGCCTCAGACGCTTTGTTTTGATGATCTGTATCTGTTTTCATCTCAATACTCCTTATCTAAATATGAGGAAAACCTTTCCGTCGTCATTTGACAGCCGAAAGCACATCGGCCGTAATGTCGATTCCCATCTCTGGATTAACAAAGGGCAACGCACCATTGTCGGTGTTGAGCACAAAGGCCAACCCTTTGGCATTGCCGACCCGCTGGATGGCTGCTGCAAGCTTTTCACGCAAAGGCTGATAAGCATCTTGCTCGGCATTGCTGAGATATTGCTTGGCCTGTTCCTTGAAGGTCAGATTCTTCTTCATCAACTCCTGTAGCTCGGCCTGCCGCTTCTCACGGATTGACGGTGCAAAGGTGCTCTGTCCATCAAGAAACGCTTCGTACTTGACATTGAACTCATCCTCTACACGCTTCATCTCTGCATCGTATTTTGCCTTCAGATCGGCCAATGAGCGCTTGGCTTCTGCATAACCCGGCATGGCTTCCAATACGCTCTGACAGCTCAGAAAACCATATCGAAACGAAGAAACAGACGGTCGGTCCTGCACCGCACCGGCTGTAGGTGGCACTGGCGACACTGAGCCCTGCGCAAAAAGCTGACTACCGCAAAGCAAGAAGAAAGCACAAAGTAACAAATGCTTCATGGTGTATATGATTATGGTATTGACAACACGATCCTAAAAAGACAACAAGAGGTGAGGGCATGCCACGTGGCGCACCCTCACCCCAGCTCCTCGTCATGCCGAGGAAAGAGTGATGCCTTTATTTGATCTTATTGATCTCGGCCTGTACCTTGGCGGTCACGTCCTCGACATTTGTGCCTGTATAGACGGCTGCACCCTCTTCGAAGATGTAAGTGAAGCCGCCTGCCTTACCGACATTCTCAATGGCTTTACGCACCTTCTCGACGATAGGCTGCATCTTGTCTTGCTGTGCCTTCTGCAGTGCCTGCTGATTGTCGCTGTAGGTCTGCTGGATCTTCTGATAGAGCGTATTGAGCTCTTCCTCCTTCTGCTTTTGTGCAGTAGGGTTCATTGTGCTCTTTGCCTTATCATAAGCATCGCTCTGGCGCTTGAGTTCATCCTGCATGCTCTTCAAGTCATTCTCGTACTGTTTGGCCGTGGCCTGCAGTTCTCCATTGACTTTAGCAATTTCAGGCAGATTCTGCATGATGGTCTGTGTGTTGACCTTGCCGAACTTCTGAGCGAAGGTAGCCAAAGGAGCCATCAGCATTAACATTAAAAGTAACTTTTTCATGGTTGATTGTTTTTATTGTTTTAATTATGTTTACTTTCCATACCCCAGCTTTTGGAGCACCTCATCAGAGATATCGATCTTAGGCGAACCAAAGATGATGGCAGTGTCAGAAGCACGGTCGAGAACCAGACTATAACCTCGGAGCTCGGAGATGTCCTTTACCGCATTGTAAATCTCTTCCTGGATCGGCGTCATCAGGCTTTCGCGCTTCTTAAACAACTCTCCTTCAGGGCCGAAATATTTCTGCTTGAGTTCTGCTGCCTCCTTTTCTTTCTGCATGATCTGCTCTTGCTTGTTTTTTTTCTGTTCCTGCGAGAGGAAGACCATCTCATTCTGATAATTCTTGTACATGGTGGCGGCTTCGGTATTCAAAGCTTCCACCTCAGCCTGCCACTTCTTAGACACTTGGTTGAGTTGCTCGTTGGCACGCTCGTAAGCCGGAATGTTTTTCAGCACATAGTCCATGTCGACGAGCGCAAACTTCTGTGCATGTGCCTTGCTGACAGGCAAGAGAGAGAAGAGGCAGACGAGGAGGATGGCTCCAAGCTTACCCCAAACGTTTTTGAAAAACGTGTGCTTCATATTCAATTCTCCTATTTTTTATAGAGGACTAACCTTGTTTTACAGAGGACTACCCCCGTTTGTACAGAGGACTAAGCTCATTTGTACAGAGGACTAAGCTCATTTGTACAGAGGACTAACCTTGTTTGTACAGAGGAATAACCTCGTTTTTATAGAGGGCTAACCTTGCGACGCTTTTCTTGTTTGTATGTTACAAGGTTCTCCCTCTTTTTTTACTTTTTTACCTTTTTACTTGAATGTCTTATTAGAACTCCTGACCGAGGACGAAGTGGAACTGGCTTCCGCCCTTGCTGCCCTGGTTGTCCTTGTCGAAGCCGTAAGCCCAGTCAATACCCATCAAGCCGACCATAGGCAGATAGATACGCACACCGACACCTGCCGAGCGTTTCATCTGGAAAGGATTGAACTTGCTCGTCTCTGTCCAGGCGTTACCACCCTCCACGAAGGTCAGTCCGTAGATCGTCGTATTGCCCAACAGGAACGGATAGCGAAGCTCCAGCGACATGCGGTCGTAGGCATAGCCCTCTGAACCATAGGGCGTGAGCGATCCATTCTCGTAACCACGCAGTCCGATGGTCTCCTCTCCATAGGTGCTGGAATAGCCGCTCATACCGTCACCACCGACGTAGAACGTCTCGAACGGACTCTTCTTATACTTGTTGTAGCTGCCGAGGATACCAAATTCCACGCGCGTCATGAGCACGAAGCACTTCTGGGCGCTGTTGAGCGCGGTGAACGTGCGGGCCTTGAACTTCCATTTGTTGTATTCTATCCAGCGGTATTTCTCCTGCTGCTCTCTGACGTAGTTGGCCGAGTATGGGTTTGTGGCCAGATTCTTATAATCCTTGCCATCCCACAAGCTCCATGGCGGAGTGAGTGTGACGCTGGCGGTGAACTCTGAGCCACGGCGTGGGAAGAGCTGGTTGTCGGTTGACGAACGGTTGAGGGCAATGCTCAGGTTGAGGTTGTTGCTGTTACCCGTGGTCATCAGATCAGAGAAATAGCGCCAGTTCTTCAGCATATAACGTGTAAACGAGAGCTCAAGTGAAAGATTGAAGTAGTCATCGGGCCAGCGCAAACGCTTACCCCAACCGAGGCTTACACCAAAGAGCTTGACATACTTGTCAGGATCATAGTAGTTCTCATAATTGCTATAGTTATATGAATAGCTATTATATCCATAGAGTGACTGCAGATAGCTGTTCTGCCATGCCGAGTTGTAGTAGTTGCTCGACACATCCGTCTGTTTGGAGTAGAAAGCTCCGACAGAGAACTGTATAGGACGCTTACCTCCAAACCAGTTGGTAGAATAACTGGTGTTATAGCTCTGGTAGTAGGAACCATTGGTCTGCACGCCGATGGAGAGTTTCTCACCATCGCCAATAGGCATAATGCCCCGGTGCTCCTTGTTCTTGTTGAACAGGTTGGCCATGGAGAAGTTGTTGAGCGTCAATCCCACGCGTCCGATGATACCGGTCTGTCCCCATCCCAAAGAGAACTCGATTTGGTCGTTGGACTTCTGCGTCAGGTTCCAGTTGATGTCCACCGTTCCGTCCTCAGCATTGGGCTTGACATCCGGTGTCACCTTCTCTGGGTCGAAGAATCCCATAGAAGCCAGCTCACGTGCGGAACGCATGAGGGCTTCCTTGGAGAAGAGGTCTCCCGGCTTGGTACGAAGCTCACGGCGCACCACATTCTCATAGAGTCGGTCATTGCCATTGATACGTACATGGCTCAGGTGAGCCTGCGGTCCTTCCAGCACACGCATCTCCAGATCAATGGAGTCGCCAACAATGTTTTGCTCGGCAGGATCGATGGATGAGAACACATAGCCATTGTTGTAGTAGAGGTTGGAAACGGCATCGTCGTCATCTCTCAATCGCTTATTGAGGAGCTTTTGGTTATAGACATCGCCCTTTTTCATGCCCAACAGGTTGGAAAGGTATGCCGAGTTATAGACCGTGTTGCCTACCCAATGGATGTTACGAATGTAGTATTTCTTGCCCTCATCTACTTTGATGTAGACATTGACATGTTTTGGATCGTTGTTCCACACACTGTCCTTCAGGATAGCGGCATCACGGTAGCCCAGCTCATAGTATTTCTCAATGAGCTTCTCTTTGTCGGCTTTCCATCGCTCAGGTGTGAACTTCTTGGATTTGAGGAAGGTAGAGAGTTTGCCGGCCTCATGGGTCTTGGCAAAGGCACCCTTGTGGAAGAGTCCGCCCTTGATTCTGAGGTTGCTCAGATGCTTGTTTCCCTCGATGTAGATATGCCGCACCTTGATCTTGTCCTTCTTGTCGATGATGACGTCGAGGATGACCTGGTTCTTACCAGTGACGTCGGGCCGCTGCTGAATCTGTATATCAGCATTTTTGTAACCCTTGTCGTCGAAGTATTTCTTAGCAAGAATCTTGGCACGATCAATCATGTTTGGCGTGATCTGACCACCTTGCAGGATACCGAGTTTCTTCTCCATATCCTCTTTCTCGCTCTTCTTCAGTCCCACGTAATTAATGGTGGAGACACGCGGACGCGCCTTGAGAGAGATATGCAGATAGATCTTATCACCCACGATAGAGTCTGCGGAGATCTTCACATCAGAGAAGAGACCGTGCTTCCAATAGCGTTTGACGGCCTCTGTGATTTCCGTGCCGGGCACCGAGATATGCTGTCCGACAGAGAGACCAGAGATGCCTGTAAGCATATAATCCTCATAACCGTCAATGCCGGAGACGTTGAAGCCTCCGATGACAAGGTCACGCGGCGTGCCGGCATAATTGATGTCGGGGTGTATGATCTGCTCCTGTGCCTGTATGCTGGCAACGACGGCCAAGGCAAGGCAGGTTGCCAAGACTTTTTTCTTATTATGATGCATCTTCAAAGAATTGTCGTTTGTGATTATATGTTATCCTCGGTACTCTCTTCCACTTGTTGCTCGGTTTTGCCGAAGCGCCGTTGGCGTGACTGATAGCTGAGGATGGCTTTGCGCAGGTCTTCTTCAGAAAAGTCGGGCCAATAGGTGTCACAGAAGTAAAGTTCGCTATAGGCGATCTGCCAAAGCAGGAAGTTGCTGATGCGCAGCTCGCCACCTGTGCGGATCAGCAAGTCGGGATCAGGCATGAAACTCGTCTGCATGTGCTCGTTGATGAGGTCTTCTGTGATATCAAAGCTTTCGACATGCTGTCGTCCGATACGCCAAGGACGTGTGCGCTCCTCGATAATGTCCTTCACAGCCTGGGTAATTTCCCAACGTGAGGAATAGCTCAGTGCCACGACCATAGTCATGGCTTGATTGTCTTTGGTGTGCTCTTCTGTTTCCCGAAGTTTCTGCTGCACTTCGTCAGGAAGGCGCTTGATATCGCCAATGACTCGAAAACGCACATTGTTCTTCATGAAGATTTCATCTTCGAGAGACGTCAGCACGAGTCCCATCAACGCGTGAATCTCAGTGGCAGGACGGTTCCAGTTCTCTGTGGAGAAGGTGTAGAGTGTGAGATATTTCACCCCCAGGCGAACACACTCCGAGGTGATGCGGCGCACCGTCTCCACTCCGGCCTGATGGCCATAGGAGCGGTCTTTGCCTCGCTCAGTAGCCCAACGTCCATTGCCATCCATAATAATGGCAATGTGCTGTGGAATCCTTGTCATATCGAGTTCTGCCATATCTAAAATTCTTTATTGCATGTTGTACATTTGGGTGCAAAGCAGTAAGTGAGTGTCGCTTGCAGCAGTGAGTAGCAATCGGTGTTTTTAAACAGTCCGCTGCTTTTGATGTGATAGGGATCTTTCACCCCGTCAAGTTCGTCACACTGCGCAAAGTGAATGGACCATTCCAATCCAACGTTCACCCGTTCACCCACTTTGTATTTCATTCCGAAGCCTACGGGCAGGTTGAAAGCGACCTTGCCTTTTTTGGATCCTTCGTTCTGTTTCACATCAGCATAGGTCATACCCAGCCCGGCAAAGACAAATGGCGTCAACCGCTTGGCGCCTCTATAATCCCGGCCAGTGCCATAGGGCCAAAAATTCAGTTCATAGAGCACGGAGGCATCGTAGAGAGAATTCTTAAACCTATAGACCTGACTGTCATAGTCGGGATAATAGGTCTCCACATCGGCCGAGGAACCCTTCATCGTACCTTTGGTCACATGAAGCCGCAATGCCATGTAGGGATTGAAGACATATCGCCCCATCAATGACACAGCGGGCTGAAGATCTTTCGTCACATTGCCGTTGAAATCTCCTAAATAGCCCATCATGCCTGCTCCGACTCCTACTTCAAGTCGGTATTCGCTGTCATCCTGTGCCATGGAAGGAATTGCCATCATGGTCAGTAAGACAAGAGAAGCGAACCTCCGCACCTTCATACGCACGCAATTGGGGGATTAGTTGTCGGCCCAACCGTAACGGGTCAAACGTCCGTAATAGAGTGTGGGAGAAGAAGATGTCGAGAGGTAGATCATTCCCCTTTGTCCCACAGTCATAGCGGAAGAAGCTCCCGTACCCGTCAAAACGGCAGGAAGCGTATAGGTAGTGTCTGCTGACCAAGTCAATCCCTGGTCAAGACTGCTATAGATCGTCTTCAGATCACCACCAATGGCCAGGAGAGTACCCTCACAGTTCACGACTTGTAAATGACTGAGACTGGGCAGTACCTTGAGATTGTATTCGTCTTCAGAGAAGAGATACCAAGGCTGGCTTTGCGAGCCACTGGCGTTTTCCTCGACCTTAGCCCATGTCATGGTCTTTCCATCGAGATTACCGATCAACAGCAAGTTGTAGGTATTGTCATTGGTGACAGCTGCCGAGCACACAAAGTTGAGATCTGATGCAGGCAGGTAGGCGGCGTCATCGTCCAAAGCATCGGCCGTCCACGTGGCTCCCTGATCCGTGGAATAGATGATCCCGGTATCCGTCAACGCATAGAGCCGTGCAGGGGAAGCACCCAACAACTGTTTGACTCCACTCATAGTGGCTACGGTTTGCCATTGCTCACCGTCGCTACTACAAAGGAGGCTTTCGCCGTCGAGCAAATAGAGGTTGTCTTGCTGGACGACAACATTTTTATAGGCGTCCTTGCCAAAGGAGCGGGAAAGCTGTGTCCACGTCAGATTACGATAGACATACCCGACAGTGGCACCATCCTTGAGGCCAAAGAGATAGAGATCCTCACCTTTGCACAGCAGTCTGCGCTCAGTAATGTTTTGGAAAGCAGGCACATCGAGTGTGTTCCATTTAAAGATGTCACCCTCTTGCTGGTGGATGTTGACCTTGACGGTGTACTCGCGGTAGGCCGTTCCACCACCATTGTAAACACGAATTCTGACAGGATTGGTGAAGTCGATCGAGTCGGTCGAAGAATAATAAGCCAGGGAATCCTTCCCCGCTTTGTTCTTGAGATTCAGCACAATGGTGCCGCTGTTTTTGCTGGAAATCGTAGCTAAAATATGAGCAGCATCCGTGCCCATAGGCAAAGAGTCAGTATTATAGATCAACCGTTGTTGCTGGTCAATCGAAAACGAATAGCCCTTCACCGTCAGCGTGGTCTTGTACACGCTGTCCGTCACGCCATCAGAAGCGGTGGTGTGTATGTATCTATTGGCGGCACTGAGTGAGAAAGCAGTCACTGCAGTATCGTCATAGTAGGTTATTTCATCTTCATCGGAGTTGAGGCATGAAGAAAATGCAAACATAGCGATTGCCATGCAGGCAAATGCCAAGAACTTCTTTATCATTTTCGCGCGAATCTTATTTTAACTGCAAATTTACTTAGAATTCTCGGAAATAGTGCGGTTTTTCCTGAATATTATGTAAAAAGTCGCATTTGTCAAGTGATTTTAAGTTTGTTTAGTGCTTGATTTCGCAAGGGCACAAAAAAAAGACAATACAATCACTTGCACTGTCTTCTCTGTAGAATAATGTTATTCAACGTGGTTTTTCACCAAGAAAAAAATACTTAGCGCAGTCAACAACATGACCGAAACCAACATTGTAATGGATTCAAAATCTAATAACATCATCCTAACTTTACCTTAAAAAATCTATCAAACTACTAACCTAATGAAACTTTATGTATATCTTCTCACGAAGACGTTGCAAAGATAAGCAATAGTTGAGAATCCTGCAAATATTATGCAACTTATTTTCAATCTGATTACAAAAAAAAATTTAGATATGGGGAAGTAGGGGCTTAAAATGGCACAAAAAGGTCTATCTGTGCAAAAAAGAAGCGGGTGCAAGACATAAAAAAGCCTCCTCAGCACATAAAGCGCTGAGGAGGCTATGATGAAGATCATCAACTCCTATACAATTTTAGCGGAGCTCTTCACTCCTTATTATATATATAGGAGAGACTGATCATGTCTGATCGAAGGAATCAACCGATTAGAGCTGAGGACCAGCAGCGACGAGAGCCTTACCAGCCTCGTTGCCTTCATACTTCTTGAAGTTCTTGATGAAGCGAGCAGCCAAATCCTTGGCCTTAGCGTCCCACTCAGAAGCGTCCTTGTAAGTATCGCGAGGATCCAGGATGTCCTTGTTCACGCCCTCGAGCTCTGTAGGAACAACGAAGTTGAAGTAAGGAATGGTCTTCGTAGGAGCCTTGTCGATCTCGTGATCCAGGATGCGATCGATGATACCACGTGTATCGCGGATAGAGATACGCTTGCCGGTACCGTTCCAGCCAGTGTTGACCAGATATGCCTTAGCACCGCTCTTCTCCATGTGGCGAACGAGCTCCTCAGCATACTTTGTAGGATGCAGCTCCAGGAATGCCTGGCCGAAGCAAGCAGAGAAGGTAGGAGTCGGCTCTGTGATACCACGCTCTGTACCAGCCAGCTTAGCTGTGAAGCCAGAGAGGAAGTAGTACTTCGTCTGCTCAGCGTTCAGGATAGATACTGGAGGCAGCACACCGAAGGCGTCAGCGCTCAGGAAGATCACCTGCTTAGCAGCGGGACCCTCGCTCTCAGGACGCTGGATGTTCTTGATGTGGTAGATAGGATAGCTGACACGCGTGTTCTCGGTAACGCTCTTGTCTGCGAAGTCGATCTTACCGTCCTTGTCAACGGTAACGTTCTCAAGCAGAGCGTCGCGTGTGATAGCGCCGTAGATGTCAGGCTCAGCGTCCTTATCCAGGTTGATGACCTTAGCATAGCAGCCACCCTCGAGGTTGAAGACACCCTTGTCGTCCCATCCGTGCTCGTCATCACCGATAAGCAGACGCTTAGGATCGGTAGACAGCGTGGTCTTACCTGTACCAGACAGACCGAAGAAGATAGCGGTGTTCTCACCGTTCTTGTCTGTGTTGGCAGAGCAGTGCATGGAAGCGATGCCCTTCAGAGGCAAGAAGTAGTTCTGCATAGAGAACATACCCTTCTTCATCTCACCACCATACCATGTATTGATGATCACCTGCTCCTTGCTGGTGACGTTGAACATCACGCAAGTCTCAGAGTGCAGGCCGAGCTCTTTCCAGTTCTCAACCTTTGCCTTAGAAGCATTGTAAACAATGAAGTCCGGCTCCTGCTCGAAGTCAGCAGTTGTCTTTGGACGGATGAACATATTTGTCACGAAGTGAGCCTGCCAAGCAACCTCCACGATGAAGCGAACCTTCATGCGTGTGTCGCGGTGTGTGCCGCAGAAGCCATCAACGACATACAGCTTCTTGTTGGAGAGCTCCTTCTTGGCAATCTCCTTCACAGCATTCCAAGCCTCCTTGGTAGCGCGGTGGTTATCGTTGTGATACTCCTCAGAGTCCCACCATACGGTGTCGTGAGAAGTCTCATCGTCAACGATGAACTTATCCTTAGGAGAACGGCCTGTGTAGATACCGGTGAACACGTCGACAGCACCTAACTCTGTCTCGTGACCAACCTCGTAGCCCTCAAGACCTTCCTTGGTCTCCTCGTTGAACAGCACCTCGTAAGAAGGATTGTACAGAACCTCAGCAGTACCTGTCTGGATTCCGTAGCTTGCTAAAACTGATTTATCAAACTTTGCCATTTTATAAAATGTATTTAAGTTGTGAATAGTATTCTACCTTGATTTAATTCGAATGCAAAGGTAGCAAAAAGATAATAACTCCCAAAAGTTTGCAACTTAAATTTCCCTCCCCAACAATTGTTTTTAGGTTAAAGATATTAAAAACTATCACTTCTTCTAGGTTTTGACATTTGCACTTTGCAAAAACTAACTACCTTTGTATCATCCTTTTCACAAATCATTGAAAACAAAAAGGTGTAAGTAATCATCAACAAGATGGAAGTAATCGATTTATCCAAGCAAAACAGCATCGTGGGACAGTACATGGCCGAAATGCGCGATGCTGAATACCAAAAGAACCGCATGCTCTTCCGCAACAATATCATGCGCGTAGGAGAATACGAAGCTTTTGAGGTTTCAAAACGACTCAACTATGAGGAGCGCGACGTAGCCACGCCCTTAGGCATTGCGCGCGTCAACGTGCCCACTGACAAGATTGTGCTGGCGACGATCTTCCGCGCCGGACTGCCTTTTCATCAGGGCTTTCTCAACATCTTCGACCATGCCGGCAACGCATTCGTCTCGGCCTACCGCGAATATACCGACAAGGAGCATCACAAGGTGGGCATACACGTGGAATACCTCGCTACACCCAGCATCGACGAGAAAACACTGATCATCGCCGATCCGATGCTGGCTACGGGCGGCAGCATGGAACTGGGCTACAAGGCTTTTTTGTCAAAAGGCACTCCGCGCAGTATCCACGTCTGCTGTGTCATCGCCACCGAAGAGGGCATCGACCACATCAAATCGGTATTTCCAGAGGAAAAGACCACCATTTGGTGTGCTGCCATCGACCCGGGAATGAACGAGCACAAATACATCGTACCGGGATTTGGCGACGCCGGCGACCTCTGCTACGGCGACAAACTCTGATCTGCTACGGCGACAAACTCTGATCAACAACAGGACTCCATAACGACGATGCTGGCGGAATGACCGTCAGCATCTGTCGTTTATTTAGACATGAAGCCATGAAAGATGCCACGAAATTTGTCAGAAACATAAATTATTGGTATCTTTGCACCAACACAGCGAAGAGCTTTTTAAGAGATGATGCAAGCAATGATTTTCGCAGCAGGCTTGGGCACACGCCTCAAGCCACTCACCGACCACATGCCAAAAGCCATGGTGGAGGTTGGCGGTGAGCCCCTGCTCAAACGCGTAATCTTCAAATTGCGCGATGCCGGTGTCACGCGCTTTGTGGTCAACGTTCACCATTTTGCCGGTCAGATTGTTGACTATCTCAATGCCAACAACAACTTTGGACTCGACATCCGAGTCAGCGATGAGAGTGAGCAACTGCTTGACACCGGCGGCGGTATCCGTCAGGCAGCCCCGCTCTTCGACTCTCATTATCCCATCCTCATACACAATGTAGACATTCTGAGCAACATAGACCTCAGAAAATTCTATCGCCTCGATCCGAAGGTGACATGCCAGGAATGCGGAGTCCCTCATGTACAAGCCGGAGCACAGCTGCTTGTCAGCTGGCGCAAAACCAAGCGCTATCTGCTTTTCAACGATCAGATGCTGCTCGTCGGATGGGTCAACATCGAGACGGGCGAGGTGAAAAGCCCATGGCCCGACGTGAAGGAGGCGCTTGCCGAAGTGAAGTTCCCGATCGTCGTCGGTGATGAGCAACCGCCACTGCTCGCCGGCCGCTATCACATGTATGCCTTCAGTGGCATCCACACTTTCTTCCCCACCCTCTTCACAAAAATGGTCGGCTGGCCGAAAAAGTTCCCCATTATGGACTTCTATCTCAAGTCCTGCCGCGACGTGCCCATTAAAGGCTATGTCAAAAACGACCTCCGGCTACTCGACGTAGGCAAGCAGGATACGCTGGCCGAAGCGGAGCAGTTCCTCAGAACGCTGTGAAATCCAGCATTCAACACTGAACATTCATCACTAATATATCGTCTATGCAACAGAAGATTATCATTCTTGATTTCGGATCGCAGACCACGCAGCTCATTGGCCGTCGTGTCCGCGAGCTGGACACCTTCTGCGAGATTCTGCCTTACAACAAGTTTCCCAAGGACGACACGGGCGTTATCGGCGTCATCCTCAGCGGTAGCCCTTACTCCGTGCACGACAAGGAGGCATTCAAGGTAGACCTCAGCCAGTTCATCGGCAAGTATCCGGTGCTGGGCATCTGCTATGGTGCGCAGTTCATCAGCTTCTCCGGTGGCGGAAAGGTGGAGCAGACCGGTACACGAGAGTACGGCCGCGCCAATCTCCAGCAGTTCGATGCCAGCAACCCGCTGTTCAAAGGCTTTGAGCCCAACTCGCAGGTGTGGATGAGTCACGGCGACACCATCACTGCCATTCCCAGCGACTATCATGTGATCGGCTCCACGGCCGACGTGAAATATGCCGCTTTTGCCAGTGACACCCAACCGGTTTGGTGCGTGCAGTTCCATCCCGAGGTATACCATACCACGCAAGGCACCCAACTGCTCCGCAACTTTGTCGTGGACATCTGCGGCAGCCGTCAGGAATGGAGTCCGGCCTCGTTTGTCGACACTACCGTCAAGGAACTCAAAGAGCAGCTCGGCAACGACCGCGTCATCCTCGGTCTCTCCGGCGGTGTGGACTCCAGCGTATGCGCTACCCTGCTCCATCGTGCCATCGGCAAGAACCTTACGTGTATCTTCGTCGACCACGGCATGCTGCGCAAGAATGAGTTTCAGAAGGTCATGGAGGCCTACAATGGTCTCGGCCTGAACGTTATCGGCGTGGATGCCAGCGAGAAGTTCTTCAAAGACCTTGAAGGGGTCACCGACCCAGAGAAGAAGCGCAAGATCATCGGCCGCGACTTCGTGGAGGTCTTCAACGCAGAAGCCAAGAAGATCACCGATGCCAAATGGCTGGCTCAGGGTACCATCTATCCCGACCGCATCGAGAGCCTGAGCATCACCGGCATGACCATCAAGAGCCACCACAACGTAGGCGGACTGCCCAAAGACATGAAGCTTCAACTCTGCGAACCACTGAAATGGCTGTTCAAGGACGAGGTGCGCCGCGTGGGCTATCAGTTGCAGATGCCTGAGCGTCTCATCAAGCGTCATCCTTTCCCGGGCCCAGGTCTCGCCGTGCGCATCCTTGGTGACATCACCCGCGAGAAAGTACGCATCCTGCAAGATGCCGACGATATCTATATCGAAAAGATGCACGACTACAAGATGCCGGACGGCACGAGCCTCTACGACCATGTCTGGCAGGCCGGCACTGTGCTGCTCTCTACGATCCGCTCTGTCGGAGTGATGGGCGATGAGCGCACTTATGAGCACCCCGTAGCCCTGCGCGCCGTGACCTCCATGGATGCTATGACAGCCGACTGGGCCCGTCTGCCCTATGACTTCATGGCTGAAGTGAGCAACGAGATCATCCGCAAGGTCAAAGGTGTCAACCGCGTTTGCTATGACATCTCCTCAAAACCGCCTTCGACAATCGAGTGGGAATAAAAGAGAAATAAAAAAGATAAGCAACAAAAAAATCCCGGTACGGTGTTCCGTATCGGGATTTTTTTGTTGTCCAAAGTGACTTCTCATTGCCTGCAAACAGCTTGCTCGACTATTATCAAAGCCATGCACTGCCGCTACGAGGCTAATGATCATAGAGTAGAAACATCATCCTATTGACATCGAACTACCGTTGTGTAGGGGTCACAATGCCGTTGAGTTGTGGTCAAAATACTGTTGGACCAGGGTCAGACAACTGTTATCTATGTTGTAATCTTATAGAAAAAGGTCATTTTCTAGGCAGCGAATGAAAAAAAAGCTGCGTAGCAAATGACCTATAGCTAATTAAGAAAATCAAACGAGAAATATCACTGTGACTTTACCTGGAATCACTGTGACTTTACCTAGAATCACTGTGTCCACGAGACAAAGCCCAGCCTGGCACTAATTATTTCTGATTTGAAGCATCCGCTCAATTCATATAGTAGGTGTGCACACTGGTACCCTGCGCTGACGGCAGGTAGTTGATCCCCCACCAGCACATCTGCAGCAATGCGAAATTGATGACGAGCACCCATAAGGCAAAGTGCGCGCTACCCTGTTTCTTCAACCGATAATGGATATAGACGAGATAGGCGAGCCACGTAGCCGCCGCCCATGTCTCCTTGGGATCCCATGCCCAGTAGTTGCCCCAAGCCATCTTGGCCCACAAGGCACCGGAGAGCATGCCAAGGGTGAGAAAAGCCCAACCGACATAGACGAGGTTGTCGGTGACTGTCCACTCCTTGTCCGACGGTGTCTCATGGTGATGGAAGAAGAGCAGGTAGACAGCCATGACAAAGGCGGCGCCAAGCAGCGCATAAGCCATCATGTAGATGATGACATGCGGAGCAAACCAAGGGCTTTGCAGCGCAGGCATCATTGTCTTGCTGTGGATCTCCGGCTTCATCAGATTGATGATGATAAACACTGCTGAGAGCAATGTCGAGAACGACAGCAACCACTTGTAGTTCCACCGGCTGTAAACGATGAGTCCCATCAACGGCAGGAAAAGCGAATACCACAACCGCGTTTCTCCCATCGTACGCATCGGCGGACGGTCGAGTGCTATCCATAGGATCATCATATAAGAGAAAAAGACGGCCAAGCCCGCCACAGTCGTTCCGACCGCTAATGCTTTCTTTTCCTTCCAAGAGAAAAAGGCACCGAGCGCCCAAAAAAGGATAGCGGCAAGAGCAAAAAAAAGAAAGAGATTCCAGATTTGCATGGTTAACGTTTTTGAATGAAAATCAGGAAAGCACCGATGACCAGCAGGTACAATCCCACATAGGTATAAGGAAGCCACGGATCCTTGACCAATTCGAAGACACTGACATTGCTCCACTTGCCCATCTGTTCGTTATAGCTGAGCTGATAAATCTTCCAGGCTCCGAGGCTGAAAGGCTTGTTGACTTCTATGGTCGTGGGAATATTCAGTTCGTCTTTCTGGGTATAGATATTCACGTCGGAAGCATAGCGCATCGGTTCACGCGAGGGCATGACCACCTCAAGGTTGTTGCCTAAGCTGACTCCACTGATGGGAAAGAGATAGCTGCCGCTGGAGACCCATCCCGTTTTTTTCTGTTTGCCCTTGGTGGCAGAGATGTAGAGTGCCGCAGCCGCCCCTTTGCCATTGTAAGGTACAAAACCGCCTTCATTGAGCCGCATGCCGAGTTGGTCCATCTTCATGTGAGTGGCCATTCCTTCCGGCATACCCTTCATCATCTTCACCATTGTTGCCGGCATGGCATTGTCGAGTTTTTTGAGAACCTCGATCTTCCACCCCAGGAGTTCTGCCGGTGTGTAGCTTTTATCAATGACCAGTGTCTGGGGCTTCTTCACGGGTTGTGGCAAACCGCTCTGCATGTTCACGACCATCAGTTTTGGCGGGTACTCGTCGATGGTAAACCGGTTGAGCTGAATGGCAAAAGGCAACTCTATGACATTGTTGTAGGCATCAAGTGCCCTCCACTCAGGCTTTCCCTCCTCGCAATACATCTTCAGTTTCTGCATGTCGGCACTGCCCAGCGTACCGCAGACGATAAAGATCACCAAACCGATATGGCACACCAAAGAGGGTATCAAACGCTTGCGCAGATGACAGGCTTGGTGGATAGCCACCTCGGCGACAATCATGACATTCCACAAATAGACGAGGATAAACGGCCAAAAATTGAGCATCTTGGTCAGTCCGAGTCCATCAGCGGCAGCCTGTCCTTCGGGCGCTTGCCGAGTGAGCCCCATGACGACCGTGAGTATCGCGGCTGTCGCCAGTGCAGGCACGGCTGCCTCGACAGTCGTGATAAACCTGAAGAAATAGACTCTCGACCGCAAGACATAGATGACTGTCAGCAGTAACAATAAAAAAGCCAGGGCAATGATATTGCCCGGCCACATAAAGACAATCCAATCAAGAGGTCCCACCGCCACTTGCAGCAGGCCTCCTGTAACGAGGAGACCCATGCTGACAGCGGCACCTTCCTGAAAGGAATAGGGGTGTTTCCACATATTCATAGATAAATTCTTCGTGCGCTTGATCAGATCGGTTGTGTGATGAACCGCTTGTTCTTTCTTGCTGTCTCGATCCATTTCGGCACGATGGTGTCGAGGAAGTCCTTCTTTTGCTGACGGAACTTATTCATGTCCAGACCGATATACTTCTGAGCTTTCTCCTTGGTCGAGAGGTCTGGCATAGGCACTTCACCGCTGTAGCCGTGGCGAGCCAGAACTTTGGCAATGCTCAGACGGGCTTGTCCTGCATAGTAGAGTGCGTCACTGAGCAGGCGGGTGACCTCCTGAGGTGCATGGAAGCTGGCTCCGTGGCTGGCTACTGCATAGTCCCAGCGCCACTGGCTCTTGCGGATGTCCTCCAGAGCGGCGGCCATCTCTTTCTCGTTGGCGCCCTTCTTCCAGGCGAAAGCAGCCTCGATATGGGCTGTAGAGAGTTCCTTCTCCACCTTGGCGCGCACTTCCAGCACTTTCTCCTGACGCTCATAGACATTCTTGCGCAGTGTCTCGGCGTCCTGACGGTGGCAGGTCTGGCACGTGCGGTCGATATGTGCCAACGGCGACATGATGTGGTGATCGGTATATTTCACGCCACCTTCCTGGATATAAGGCATGTGGCAGTCGGCGCAGGAAAGGCCGCGCTGACCATGAATGCCCTGCTTGAAGATCTCGTAACCAGGATGCTGAGCCTTTAAAATCTTGGCGTGTGAAAGCGGATGGATATAATCATAGAAGCCGATACTGTCGTAGTAAGCCTCGGCTGCCTCGCAGGTCAAGCCCTTGTCCTGTGGGAATTTGAGGTAGTTGGTACCCTTCTCGAAGTAGTACTCTGTGTGGCATTGTGCACACACAAGGGAGCGCATCTCTTGATGACTGGCCTTCCTGACATCCTTTCCGGCACGTGCCCATGCCTCGTAAAGGGCAGGACGGGCAGGCTTCAAGTCCATGGTGCGGGCGTCATGACAGTCAGAACAGCCCACGCTGTTCATTACCTCGCTGCCCCAGTCACTCCACTTAGCGGCATAGAAGGCATTCTTGCCTTTCTCACGCATCAGACGTGGCACATCAGGACCCTTGCACGTCCAGCACGTACCCGGTTGCATGTCCTTCTGTCCGTCCACACCCGGTGCGCCCGTACGCAGGATCTTGCGCAGGTCCTCAATGCAGTGGCGGTGTCCGCGGGGTGTGTTGTGGTCGCGGCTAAAGGCGTATCCATCCCATAAGATGACCATCAGAGGATGCTGGGCAAGAACGTCCTGCTCCTGCGAAGAATTGTATTTACTCACAAAAGAGGTATCCTCCGTCATGGACCAGGTCTCGTACTCATGAGGGAAGTCTTCTGCAAACTTCTCGTTTTGAGCCACAATAGAGTCGGTCATGGGCGTACGGCGATTGTTGAACACGGAGACGACTTCAGCCCGGCGCTCCAAGAGTGACGAGCAAAGCAGTCCAAGAACGAAGACGATGGCCATGGCTCCGAGGAAGAGCAACCATCCTTGCCATTTTTTCAATTGTCGTGACATATTGCTAAGTTTTTAGTTTTTACGTTAATGTCCCAATGCTTTCTGCAACCATTCAGGCACAGGACTGGGAGGAATAGGAGCCTGAGTCTCGGCACCAGGCGTAGAAGAGAGTGTGTTCATGCCGCCATGGGGCACATTGCGATGGCAGTCCCAGCAGGCAAAGCCTTCACCGCGCTTGGCGAGCATGTAATCGATCTTACCCGTGCGCACCATCCGGGTGTTGAGCTCCGTGTGGCAGCGAATGCAGTTGTCCATGATAATTTCCGCACTAGGGTCTTCTGCCGTGATTGCCTGATGCTCGCTGTTGGTGACAAAATAGGCTACATGCTTCATGCCGTCAAGGCCCTTGAAGAAGTATTTTGCCGCCAACGAGGAATGAGGCACATGACAGTCATTGCAAGTAGCATCACGGCCATGGGAAGAATGTGACCACGTGACATACCATGGCGACATGATATGGCAATTGACACACGCAGCCGGATCGTCACCTATAATATAGGTGTGCATGCGAAGCAAGTAGGCGAATAGTCCACCTAAGCCCACAATCACTCCGCACAAGACAAGGCCCACGACCTTTTGACGGTAAGAGAGGGTAATCCTCCACTTTTTGAGTTTGCCAAGATCCATAGGTTGTTTATGTTATTAAGTAATAGCTTCTTTCGTTTGCAAATATAGGTTGATAATTTGAGAAAAACAAATATTCCGGCCAAAAATTATCCTAATAAATGAGGATTATCTGTTTCGCCTAATTTATTTATCTTTGCAGCCATCAATAAACATCATAAAAATAGGTCATGACCAAAGTCTTCACCCATTTCGCTTCTGACAACGACAGCCGTCGCGATGAGCTCATCCGCACCATCGAACACAGTGTGGAGCACCTCACGCTCGCCGAGCTTGAGGCTCTCTACTACGATCTCGTGTCAAAAGACTACATCCGATAGGAACCTATCATAGAAGGATGAGGTCGCTATCATAAAAAAGAGGGCCCTACAAAAAGTAAGAAGGCCCCCGGCCCCCTACTCCACAGTGGCCGGTCCCCTCATGATTTCTTCCAACGATTTCCGCATCAGTTCTTTCTTGGCTGCGTCATAGCTGAGATGGTCATGAGCCATCACCATGCGCACGGCACGGTCGATGAGCTTCTCGTTGGTCAGCTCCATGTCTACCATCTGATTGCCCTGGACTTTTCCCAAGCGTATCATCACCGTAGTGGAAATCATGTTCAGCACCATCTTTTGTGCGGTCCCGGACTTCATGCGTGATGAGCCCGTCACAAACTCCGGCCCTACAATGGTCACCACCGGATAGTCGCTCACAGCCTCCAAGGGCGTATCGGGATTGCTGGTGACGCATCCCGTGACAATGCCGTGGGCACGCGCTTGCCGCAAGGCGCCCACCACATAGGGCGTCGTGCCCGAGGCTGCTATGCCGATGACAGTGTCGCCCGGAGCGATCCCCTGCCCTGCCAAGTCGCGCCAGCCCTGCCGCTCATCGTCCTCGGCATGTTCCACGGCATGGCGCAAGGCAGTGTCGCCACCGGCTATCAAGCCCACGACAAGACGCGGATCAGTGCCATAGGTGGGCGGCAACTCCGAGGCGTCGAGCACACCAAGCCGCCCACTCGTTCCTGCTCCTATATAGAAGAGGCGGCCGCCTTGCCTCATTCGTTCCACGATCTTCTCTGTGAGGCGTGTGATCTGTGGAAGCGCCTTCTCCACCGCATCAGCGACGCGGTGATCCTCGCGGTTGATGTCGCGCAGCAGTTCGGCCACCGGCTTCTGCTCCAAATCGTCATAGAGTGAAGCCTCTTCCGTAATCCGTCGCATGAATCAGTCTCCCACCTTTACTTCCACTACTTTTTCTCCTTGAGCAAGTCTCTGATTTCGGTGAGCAGCTTTTCTTCATTGCTAGGCTGCGGAGTCGGAGCGGGCTCCTCCTTCTTTTTACGCGTGAGCACGTTGATGCCTTTGACCAGGAGGAAAACACAGAAAGCAATGATGACAAAGTCGATGAGTGTCTGGATGAAGTTGCCATAGTTGATAGTGGCGGGCTTCATCTGCTCCACACCGGGAATCACCACCCTGGGCAGTGTGACTTTCAGGTCGGAGAAGTTCACACCGCCGATCAGCCATCCGATGGGCGGCATGATGATGTCGTCGACAATACTGCTCACAATCTTACCAAACGCACCGCCGATGATCACACCGACAGCCATGTCCACTGCATTGCCTCTAACGGCAAACTCCTTGAACTCTTGAATAAATTTACCCATAACTTCAAACTATGAAAGAGAAAAGTCTATTTTGCCAAGTGGACTTATCACTCTGGCAAACGTTTATATTATTTAATACTTAATGCTTGTGCAAAATTAGAAAATAATTTGTATCTTTGCAATCGATAAGCAAGAAAAGTTCCTTCCAAGGAACAAAAAACTTAGTTTCGACAAAAGGACACATTTTATAACCCTTTATAAATAATAGAAAGTAAAATGGCAAATGTTAAAGTAGCTATCAATGGTTTCGGTCGTATCGGCCGTCTCGCATTCCGCCAGATGTTCGCAGCTCCTGGCTATGATGTTGTTGCTATCAACGACCTGACCAGCCCTAAGATGCTGGCTCAGCTCCTGAAGTATGATACCACACACGGTGGTTATCAGGGCATTATCGGCGAGAAGCCCGAGCATACCGTTTCTTACAGCGACGAGCCTTTCACAGAGAATGGCAAGGAAGCAGCTGGTTACATCGAGGTAGATGGCAAGAAGATCACTATCTACAAGGAGAAGGACGCAGCTAACCTGCCTTGGGGTGCTCTGGACATCGACGTTGTCCTCGAGTGCACTGGCTTCTATACTTCTAAGGACAAGAGCATGGCTCACGTAAAGGCTGGCGCTAAGAAGGTCGTTATCTCTGCTCCTGCAGGCAACGATCTGAAGACCATCGTCTTCAACGTGAACAACGAGACTCTGACCAAGGACGACCAGATCATCAGCGCAGCTTCTTGCACCACCAACTGCTTGGCTCCTATGGCTAAGGCTCTGAACGACAAGTATCCTATCCAGGCTGGTATCATGCAGACCATCCACGCTTACACTGGCGATCAGATGATCCTCGACGGTCCTCAGCGCAAGGGCAACCTGCGTCGTAGCCGTGCTGGTGCTTGCAACATCACTCCTGCTTCTTCTGGCGCAGCTAAGGCTATCGGCCTCGTTCTTCCTGAGCTGAACGGCAAGCTGATCGGTGCTGCACAGCGTGTTCCTGTACCTGATGGCTCTACTACTCTGCTCTACGCAGTTGTTGAGGGTAAGGACGTTACTGTTGACAGCGTCAACGCAGCTATGAAGGCTGAGGCTAACGAGAGCTTCGGTTACAACGATGAGGAGATCGTTTCTTCTGATATCCTCGGCATGCGCTACGGTTCTCTCTTCGACGCTACACAGACAATGGTCGTGAAGCTCGACGACAACCACTATGAGGTACAGGTTGTTTCTTGGTACGACAATGAGAACTCTTACACTTCTCAGATGGTTCGCACCATCAAGTACTTCGCTGAGCTGAAGTAATACCCGAGAAGGTAACAACTCTGAAATAACAAGGCCCGCAGTTTCGTGCTGCGGGCCTTTTTTTGTGCCTGAGCCAGCAACGCGCCGTCGGAGCGCACTCCTTATTATATATAAGAGCCATCTCCTTGTTTTATAGAATCGCACGCTATATCAAAATTCACGTGTTTTTTATCAATTATAACCCTAAATACTAAGAAAAACACACTATCTTTGCAACCGTACTACAATCAATAAACAAGGATTGCACGATAACTAAAAACATGATGACCAATCAGATGACATCCATCTACTTGCTCAGCAATGAACAGGATATCCACTGGGGACTGACCGTCAGCACCGTGGGTTACCAACATATCGCGCCCGGAGAAGCCTATCCTCCCAAGGGACATCCGCAGGCTTATTCGTTCCAGGCGGGTAGGGGACGCGTGCTCGACGAGTATCAGTTTGTCTACATCTCCCGCGGACGTGGTGTCTTCGAGTCAAAGAACTTCGGACAGACAACGGTAGGGGAGGGCGACATGTTTCTGCTCTTCCCCGGGGAGTGGCACAGCTACCAGCCCGACGAAGCCACCGGATGGGACGAATACTGGATAGGATTCAAAGGACTGAACATCGACAGCCGCGTGAGCAATGGCTTCTTCCTGCCACGTGAACCGATCTTTCATGTAGGGCTCAACGAGGACATTGTGCGGCTCTACCGCAACGCCATCGCCATCGCCAGTGAGCAGGGCATCGGATTCCAACAGATGCTCGGCGGCGTGGCAAACATGCTGCAGGGCTACGCCTTCGCACTCAACCGCCACAACACCTTCGAAGATCAGCAGGCAGCGGAAGCCATCCATAAGGCGAAAATCATTATGACCGAGAAATTCAGCCAAAAGATAGGCCCCACAGATGTCGCTGATGCCATCAACATGGGATACTCCAAGTTCCGACGAATCTTCAAGGAATACACGGGCTACGCGCCTTTGCAGTACTTGCAGGAGCTTCGACTCCAGCGCAGCAAGCAACTGCTCGTCGGCACTGATCTCAGCCTCACAGAGATAGCCGACCGCGTGGGTTACGACAATGCTGACTACTTCTCCGCTGCTTTTAAAAAGAAAAACCATATTACACCAGCCAATTTCCGAAAGAAAAGATGAAACACTATTTAGCCATTGATCTTGGAGCCACATCCGGCCGTACCATCATCGGTACGCTCGATAAAGGGCACGTCGACCTTGAGGAGCTCACTCGCTTCGACAACCCGCTCATCGCCCTGAGCGGACATCTCTATTGGGATCTCTACGCACTCTACAACGAAATCATACGCGGACTGCAACTCGCCGCACAGCGCGGCATCGACATTCAGAGCATCGGCATCGACACCTGGGGCTGCGACTTCGCGCTCTTCGGCGACGACGGCGCGCTGCTCGGCAACCCCATCGCCTATCGCGACCCGCACACCAACGGCATGATGGAGCACTTCTTCCATGACCGCATGAACAAGGACGAGGTCTACCGTCGCACAGGCATACAGTTTATGAACTTCAACAGCCTCTTCCAGCTCTATGCTATGGAACAGCACCATAGCAGTGCTTTAAAGGCTGCCAAGAAGATACTCTTCATCCCTGACGCCCTCGGATACATGCTCACCGGTAAAGCCGTCTGCGAGTACACCGTGGCCTCAACGTCTCAGCTGCTCAATCCCGCCACCGGCGACCTCGACGAGGCACTGCTCCGCGCACTCGGTCTGCCCCGCGACGTCTTTGGCCCCATGGCTATGCCCGGCACTGTCCTCGGCACACTCACGCCGGAAGTGCAGAAGCTTACGGGACTCGGAGACGTACCCGTGATCACTGTTGCCGGGCACGACACTGCCAGCGCCGTAGCCGCCGTACCTGCAAAGGACGAGCATTTCGCCTATCTCAGCAGCGGCACGTGGAGTCTCATGGGCATAGAGACACCTCAGGCTATCATCAACACTGAAAGCCAGAAACGCAACTTCACCAACGAGGGCGGCATCGACGGCACCACACGCTTCCTGAAGAATATCTGCGGCATGTGGATGTATGAGTGCTGCCGACGTGAATGGAAGAAACAGATTCTCGCTGAGGAACATGATGAAGCGAAAGCACAGCAGCGCATCACTACAGAACTCGCACACATCCGCCTGCAGGACGATGCCATGAAAGAGGCCCCAAACCGCACACTTGTCAACCCAGACGACCCAATGTTCGCTGCTCCGGACTCTATGCTGCAGGCCATACACAACTACTGCGAGGCTCACAATCAGCCCATTCCCGAGACACGGGCTCAGGTGTGCCGATGCCTTTTCGACTCGCTCGTCAACCGCTACAAGACTGTCTTTGGCTGGCTGCAGGACTTCGCGCCGTTCGCCATCGACACGCTGCACATCATCGGCGGGGGTAGCCTCAATGCTTATCTCAACCAGATGACCGCTGACGCACTCGGCGTGACCGTGCTTGCCGGACCGCAGGAAGGCACTGCTCTCGGCAACATCATGCTTCAGGCTAAGGCCAACGGTGGAGTAGGGGACATCTGGGACATGCGACACGTCATCGCACAAAGCATCACACTAAAAGAATATCAACCAAATAAATAAAGACCAATATGACAACGAAACAAATCCAACAGAACTATGAGATCGCCCGCGAGCGCTATGCTGCTCTCGGTGTAGACACTGACAAAGCCCTGGAAACGCTCCAGCATACACCCATCAGCCTCCATTGCTGGCAGGCCGACGATGTTGTCGGCTTCGAGCGGGGAGAGGCTGCTTCCGGCGGCATTCAGGCTACGGGCAACTATCCGGGACGCGCCCGCAACATCGAGGAGCTGCGCCAGGATGTCGACAAAGTGCTCTCTTTGCTCGGCGGTACCTTCCGTTTCAATCTCCACGAGACCTACGGCGAGTTTGGCGGAAAGTTCGTAGACCGCGACCAGGTAGAGCCGAAATACTTCGAAGGCTGGATGCAGTGGGCTAAGGAGCGCCACATGAGCCTCGACTTCAACTCCACATCGTTCTCTCATCCCAAGAGCGGCTCACTGACACTGGCCAATCCCGACAAGGAGATCCGCGACTTCTGGATTGAGCATACCAAGCGCTGTCGTCGCATCGCCGACGCTATGGGTAAGGCACAGGGCGATCCCTGCATCATGAACATCTGGATCCATGACGGCAGCAAAGACCTCACCGTAGAGAAATACCGCTACCGCCAGATACTCAAAGACAGCCTTGACGACATCCTCTCCGAGAAACTGCCCAACATGAAGGACTGTCTTGAAGCCAAGCTCTTCGGTATCGGACTGGAGGCTTACACCGTCGGTTCGCATGACTTCTATGCCGGCTACTGCTCCAAGAACAATGTCATCTACACCCTCGACACAGGCCACTATGAGCCCACGGAGAACGTTTCCGACGCCGTCTCCTCGCTGTTGCTCTTTGTGCCTGAGCTGATGCTCCACGTCAGCCGCCCCATGCACTGGGACAGCGACCATGTGACGCTCTTCGACGACAACACGCGCAACCTCTTCTCTGAGCTCGTACGCGCCAACGCTCTCGACCGTGCGCATATCGGACTCGACTACTTCGACGCCAGCATCAACCGCATCGGTGCTTATATCATCGGCGTGCGCGCCGCACAGAAGAGCTTGCTCCAGGCCCTCCTTGAACCGCTGCCCACGCTGCGCAAGTACGAGGACGAGGGACGCTTCTTCGAGCGTCTGGCACTGCTTGAGGAAGAGAAGACGCTACCGCTCGGTGCTGTCTACGACTACTTCAACATGAAGAACAATGTGCCCGTGGCCGAAGACTATCTCGCCGACGTGGAGCAATACGAGAAAGAAGTGCTGAGCCAACGCTGACACCTTATTATATAATATAGTAGTATAAGAAAAAACGAAGGCAACAGCAGGGTGGGAGCGTATCCCATCCTGCTGACAGACAACTATGGAAATACTGATAGGTCTATTGATCATTGCCGCCGGCGCATTCTGCCAGTCGAGTTGTTACGTACCCATCAACAAGGTAAAGGAATGGAGTTGGGAGAGTTACTGGCTGGTCCAGGGTGTGTTTGCCTGGCTGGTCCTCCCTTTGTTGGGTGCCCTTTTGGCTGTTCCCTCAGGACATTGCCTCATGGAGCTGTTGACAAGTGCCAACCAATTCCAAGTGGCCATGACCATATTCTTCGGTGTGCTTTGGGGTGTGGGCGGTCTTACTTTCGGCTTGTCCATGCGTTACTTAGGCGTCGCATTGGGTCAGTCCATCGCTCTGGGCACCTGTGCAGGCTTAGGCACCATCATGGGGCCTGTGCTCATCAATGCCTTTTTCCCTGAAGAACATGCATTGAGTCAACTGACTGCCTCTGTGCTGATCGGCGTGGCTGTCACGCTTCTGGGCATTGCCATCATCGGATGGGCCGGCAAACGCAAGACAGCCATGCTCTCAGAAGAAGAGAAAAAAGAAGCCGTGAAGGACTTCAACTTCCCCAAGGGCATCACCATCGCCCTGCTTGCCGGTTTCATGAGTGGTTGCTTCAATGTAGGACTGGAGTTTGGCAAGAACATCAACTTTGGTGAGCTCACTCCCGCCATGTACCGCACGTTGCCTGCCACGCTGCTTGTCACACTCGGCGGCTTTGTTACCAATGCCGTCTACTGTCTGTGGCAGAACCAGCACAACCATACGTGGGGTGACTACCGCAAAGGCCATGTATGGATCAACAACCTGCTATTTTGCCTCCTCGCCGGTGCCCTGTGGTACAGCCAGTTCTTCGGTCTGTCCCTCGGCAAAGGTTTCTTGGCTTCTTCTCCGGCTCTCACCACACTCGCGTTCTGCATCCTTATGGCCCTGAACGTGGTGTTCAGCAATGTGTGGGGCATCATTCTCAAAGAGTGGAAGGGCTGCGACCGCACGACAATCGCCATTCTCGTCTGCGGTATTATCGTGCTGCTCATCGCCTGCTTCTTACCACAGCTCCTTTAAATTACAATGATCAATCAACAAAACATAACCATGAATAGTATATTGGAAAACCGTCCCGCATTGAGACGAGAGGTGGAAAAGATTGCCGAAGTGGCTGGCTATCTGTGGACAAACGGGTGGGCAGAGCGCAACGGAGGCAACATTACCGTCAACATCACCGACCTTGTCGATGACGGCATTCGTGCGCTGTCAGCCATCAGCCAGCCGATTGCCATCGGCGAGCACCTGCCTCATCTGAAAGGTACTTATTTCTTCTGCAAGGGCACCGGCAAGCGTATGCGCGATCTCGCACGCCATCCGATGGACAACGGCAGCATCATTCGCATCCTCGACGATTGCGAGCACTACGAAATCATCGCCGACAACCCTGTCATGCCTACCAGCGAGTTGCCTTCACACCTCCTCGTTCACGACAAGCAAGTGGAGACGGGCAGTGGTTACAAGGCTACGCTGCACACCCATCCGATAGAGTTAGTGGCAATGAGCCATCACCGCCCGTTCTTGGAGAAAGATGTGCTCACCCGACTGTTGTGGAGTATGATTCCTGAGACCAAAGCGTTCTGTCCGTTAGGACTGGGCATTGTGCCTTACGAGCTCCCCGGCAGCGTGAAGTTGGCTGAGGGTACGCTCAAAGCCCTGGCCGACTACGATGTCGTGCTGTGGGAAAAGCACGGTGTCTTTGCCAAAGGCAAGGACATCATGGACGCCTTCGATCAGGTCGACGTGCTGTCGAAGAGCGCAAAGATCTACATCGACAGCCGCGCAATGGGCTTCGAGCCCGACGGCATGAGCGACGAGCAGATGAAGGAGATGACCCAAGCCTTCCACTTGCCCAAATAAGGCAATCCGCCTCTTCTGAAACAAAAACATTTATATCCACAAGGGCATTGGTCCCAAACAGTGCACGCTCTGTTTGGGACTGCAAGCCCTTATATCCAACGACTCTTTTGTCTTCATCGGCAAAAGGGTCGTTGATTTCATTTCTCTCTTTGCCATCTCTTGTCTTATTGCAAGAAATTATGTATAATGCAATACTATTTCATTTATTATAACTACTTTTGCAACGTAAACAGAAAATTACAACGGAATACGCTACATTTGCCTATGCTAAGAAAGCGGAAGGCAAAGTCCTCCCCGCTTGGTAATCATTAAGATCGAGATTTAATATCTGTATATGAACAACAAAAAAAACAAGATGGACTTCTATGAATGGATATGTTTTTTCTTCATAGGTATCGTCTGCTTTCTGTTCATCATGGGCTTCTTCGAAGCCATCTTAATGATGGATTACACCATCTATGCAAAGATTCCAATTGCGTTGGTTGGTTGCTGGGTGCTGCTGCTTTCGTTCAGCAAGTTTCTTACAATGTATACCAGAGTAAAAGCCAAGATATTTGCCACGCCACGACATGATGTCAAGATGCTGTTGACAGGATGGGGAGTGTCTGTTCTGTTCTTTGGAACCATCATGGCGAGCTTATACTGCCTACATGTCTATCAGCCACAGAAGATCAACTGCGACATACAGAACCAACTTTATGGATGGCTGTTGTTTGCCGTCGTCGGCATTAGTGAGGAGATCATCTGCCGAGGAATTGCCTTCAGACTACTCTGTGACAGAATAGGCATGACTTGGGCTTTGATCCTTTCTGCCGTGATCTTTGGCTTTGCTCATATCTTCAATGACGGAGCCACCGTCTGGTCGGCCTTAGCCATAGCTGTCACGTCGGGATGGCTGTTGGGAGTAGCTTATGTCTATCATCAATCGCTATGGGCACCGATAGGGATGCACTGGGCCTGGAACTATCTTGAAGGATACGTTTTCGGCTGTCCGGTTTCCGGGGTGTTTATCCAGCATCCTATTATCATGTCACGTCTCGTCGGTCCGACATGGCTGACAGGCGGTTTCTTTGGCCCCGAAGCTTCCGTCATCGCTATATTAATAGGTGTGGCCATCTCCCTATACTATACGCTAAAGCTAAAGAAAAAACGCCGCAATCAAACCACGGCATAAAATAATAAGTTCTATCGCAACGGAGTTCGTCACCCTTACTTGCGATTGCGGAACGTGAAGCGAAACCAAATATAAATGAATAAAGAAAGCAAAGAAAAACAACAAGACAACGGATGAATAGGAACAATATCTTTTGGCAGCGATTTACTATTGCTTTTAAGTGTGCTTTTTGGACCGGTGTCTGTAGTGGAGCTATAGGTGCTGTTATTGCTATTTTGAAGTAAGTAGTGTGCTTCCGTCCGAATTTCTTGAACGCAGCATACATTTTTGCAGACAAAGCAGAAAAGAAAAATTGCTCAAAATTACATTATATTAGCCTATAATATGGTCATACAACAAGACAACAAGTTGATGACACAATGAAATAGCAAACCAAACAAAAAGCCAACATTAATCCTTAGATAAGACATTGAAATACCTCCCACTAATTGTGGAAGACATGAGACCAGCGCCCATAACAACACAGAAGGACAAATGAGGTAGTTGGTCAGATGGGCTAATGCAAAGATGATGCAGCCGGATAACACAACGAAGGGGTAGACTGTATTGTTGTTCTTTATGTTCTGCAATGAGTCCTCGCTAACAAGATGATAAACCGACAAAGCAACAGACAAAGCAAATATAGCACTAATCACTGCGGTCGTCATACGACTCTGAACATAACCGGCTAATACGAAGCCAAGAATGTAGTACAAGAAGAAAGCAGAGCTTATAGCGACATGTATCTTCTTCATGGAGAGCCAAAGCCTATATGCGAGTTCTTCCATCATTGGGCCAATGACAACGACCACTCCCCATGCTCTTATGGAAAAAGATTTGATTCCATTTATCGTCCGCTCTTCAGCTGGAGTGCTCACATCACATGTCATGTCCGACGGCAAAAGGGAATAGCAGATGCCCATAAAAATGCGAACACATATAGAAAGGACGATAAACAGCAATATTGCTTTTACAATAATGTAGGTGGTAGAGTGGTTAGCCTTGTCATACGTGCTAAACAATCTTCTTATACTCATTGCATCTTTCATAAACCCAACGAATTTTTTATGACTTCAGGTAATGTGCCGCCATCATAGATTCTTTCACCTCCATTCGCTGACTGAGCCTCATGATATGAAAGCTCTTTTACCAATGTATTCATTCTTTTGAATATTATTACGTTTTACATAGCTGTCACGTGCCAGCATTAATCCTTAAGGCGATTCAAAGTTACATCATGTTTTGCAGTAAAACAAATATTTTTGCAAGTATATCTCTTCCGTGCAAAAAAATAGCACGGAATGAAGCTTCAGCTTTTATTCCATCGTCGCTATAATAAATAGGTGTGGTTATTTTCCTGTCCTATACGTCCAAGCTAAAGCGAAGACTCTGCATTTTTTTAGAGTTTCTTACATAAAAAAACGGGAGATCCTACTTGGGGGTCTCCTTTTTTTTATGTAAGTTTGCAAACAGATCCGCCAATCGTCTGCAAGCAGAACCATCGCGGACAAACTCATATATCTCTGCGGCAACAGGTCGCACCCACCACTATGAAGAAACTCTTGACCATACTCGGCCCCACAGCAACGGGCAAAACCGACCTCGCTGCACACGTAGCCCACGCGCTCGGAGGCGAAATCCTCTCCGGCGACTCTCGCCAGGTATACCGCGGCATGGACATCGGCACAGGCAAGGACCTCGAAGACTATGTCGTCGACGGACAGCCGGTGCCCTACCATCTCATCGACATCGCGGAACCGGGAACGAAATACAACCTCTTTCAGTACCAGCAAGACTTCCACCGCGCCTACGACGACATCCAGCGGCGGGGTGCGCTGCCCATCCTCTGCGGGGGTACAGGACTGTATATCGAGGCGGTGCTCAAGGGCTATGCACTCTCTCCGGTGCCACAGAATCCCACACTGCGACAGTCGTTGGAGGGAAAGACACTCGAAGAGCTCACCGACATGCTCGTCAACTTGAAGCAACAGACTGGCTCCACAATGCACAACAAAACCGATGTGGACTCGTGCCAGCGGGCCATCCGCGCCATAGAGATCGAGACCTACAACCTCGAACACCCCACCGATCTGCGTCAGATGCCACCCGTGGACAGCATCGTCATCGGCGTGGCCATCGACCGTGACGAGCGCCGCCGCCGCATCACCGCCCGCCTGCGTCAGCGTCTCGACCATGGCATGGTGGAGGAGATGCGCCGTCTGCTCGACAGCGGCATCAAGGCTGAGGACCTCACCTATTATGGTTTGGAATATAAATACGTTACAGAGTATGTCATCGGACAGCTCAGCTACGACGAGATGGTGCGCCAACTGGAGATCGCCATCCACCAGTTTGCCAAGCGCCAAATGACGTGGTTCCGCGGCATGGAGCGCCGCGGCACCCTCATCCATTGGGTTGATGCCATGCTGCCAATGGAGGAAAAAGTAAAGAGGGTAGAGGAGATCTATCAAGCAGCCATCCACCCACTGCAAGAGAAAGCGTAATCTTCCCGATAATAACCACTTATGATCTTTAAGAAAGATACCAAACGCACACAGCACGTGTTGCGGTTCGCAATCATCAGAGAAAGAAGGAGCAGCACAGAAGCTTCTGTCCGCTAAACTGACAAAAAACAGCCACTGAGAATCGATTCTTTTCGAGCAGACAGGGATCTGCGCTGAATTTCGCCGAAAAACAGCGTTTTTGTATTTCATTGATAATCAATGATTTATGCGTTTAAGCATTTTCCGGAATTTATAAAAGCACTGTTTTCATACAACAAAACAACTGTTTTGACCAGATCATCTCCATTGTTTTTACTCATCAAAAGACTGATTTGACCGACAGAAACAATAAGGATGACAAAACGAAAAGGATGTTTGGATGAAAAGACACTGATTTTTTTTGTTCTCGAAATCATTTCGCATGCTAGAACGAATAAAAAATATTACATAATTTTGTCAACAATCTTTGCTGATAAAAACCTGTATCTCACACGCAGGAAACAAGCCACCCCGTAGCGTGAAAAGCCCCTGAGCCCCAGCCAGCGACTTTGTTTTTTATGCCTAATCGTTACTTTTTTGTTTCAAATCCTTAAAATAATGATCACAATACTTGCTTTATTCCCAATAATTTACTAACTTTGGCGTGTCAACGCAGTGCTTGCGCTCTGCGCCAACCAATCGAACAATCATCAATAATATATATAACCTTAATTGTGAACTATGAGCTATCTAAAATTTGAAAAAGCCCTGATGACCAATTTGCAAGAAAGCCTTCCCAAGGAAATCTTGCGAACCAACCGGTCGGGTGCTTACTCATGCTCGACGATAGTAGACTGCAATACACGCAAATACCACGGACTGCTCGTTGTCCCCGTGCCGGAGCTCGATGACGAAAACCATGTGTTGCTCTCTTCACTCGATTGCAGTGTCATCCAGCATGGAGCGGCTTTCAACCTCGGTCTGCATAAGTATCAGGGCAACAACTACAGCCCCATGGGCCACAAGTATATCCAATCGTTTGATTGCGACAAGGTGCCTACCACCACCTACCGCGTTGGTGGTGTGATACTCAGAAAAGAAGTTGTCTTTCAGCATTATGAAAACCGACTGCTCATCCGCTACACTCTCGATGACGCACACTCTGCCACTACATTGCAGTTCCGGCCCTTCCTCGCCTTCCGAAGCGTCAGACAATTCACACACGAGAACAGTGTGGCCAGCAGAGACTATACCGAGGTCGAAAACGGCATAAAGACCTGCATGTATCCGGGCTATCCCGATCTCTACATGCAATTCTCCCGTAAAGTGAAGTTTGTCTTCCAGCCCGACTGGTACCGCGGCATCGAATATCCCAAAGAGCAGGAGCGAGGATATGCCAGCAATGAGGACCTCTACGTGCCCGGATACTTCGAAGTGCCCATCCGCAAAGGAGAAAGCATCGTCTTTGCCGCCTCTACCTCGGAAAACAAAGTGCGCACACTCAGAGCGCTCTTCCAAGAAGAGGCCGACGAGCGCGCACCACGCGATAATTTCTTCCACTGTCTGATCAACGCCGCACACCAGTTCCATGTCGAGGACAAAAACGGCGAGAAATATATCGTTGCCGGATACCCGTGGTTCAAGCCCCGCGCACGCGACACCTTCATTGCCTTGCCCGGACTGACGCTGAGCATCGAGGAGACAGAGTTCTTCGAAGCCGCCATGAAAACAGCTGAGAAAGGCTTGCGAGAATTCATGGAGGAAAAGCCTCTCACCGTCAAACTCTATGAGCTCAACCAGCCCGACGTGCCACTGTGGGCCATCTGGTGCATACAGCAATACGCCAAAGAGGAAGGCGAGGAACGCTGCACCGAGAAATACGGACAGCTCGTCTGGGACATCCTCTCCTATATCGCTGACGGCAAACACCCCAACCTGCTCGTGGCCGACAATGGACTCGTGAAGACCGACGGAACGGAACGACCCGCCACATGGATGAACTCCACGGCCAACGGACGCCCCGTGGTGCCCCGCACAGGATTTGTCGTGGAGTTCAACGCACTGTGGTACAACGCGCTCTGCTTCGGTGCCCGCCTTGCACAACATGCCCACCGCGATGACCTTGCCGCCAGCCTGACGGCAAAAGCCGAAAAGACCAAAGAGGCATTTCTCGCAACCTTCGTCAACAAGTTTGGCTATCTCTTTGACTATGTCGACGGTGAGAACCAGGACTGGAGCGTCAGACCCAACATGATCTTCCCGGCTGCCTTTGACTACTCACCTCTCTCACAGGAACAGAAGAAAAACGTCATCGACATCTGCACCAAGGAACTGCTCACCCCGAAAGGACTCCGATCGCTGTCGCCAAAAAGCGGAGGATACAATCCCATGTATGTCGGACCACAGGCACAACGCGACTACGCCTATCATCAGGGCACGGCATGGCCGTGGCTCTTCGGCTTTTATGTCGAGGCCTGCCTGAAACTCTATAAACGCACTCGTCTGAGCTTCATCGAAAGACAGATGGTGGGCTATGAAGACGAGATGTTCTATCACTGCATCGGCACGCTGCCCGAGCTCTTCGACGGCAATCCGCCCTTCCACGGAAGAGGCGCCGTCTCCTTCGCCGCCAATGTGGCCGAGATACTCCGGGCGCTGGAACAACTGGAAAAATATAAATACTAATAATAGGAGGAACCAATATGAAAGTCTTAATGTTTGGATGGGAGTATCCTCCTCATGTTTACGGCGGTCTGGCAACTGCCAATTTCGGTATCTCTGAAGGACTGCACGCTCAGGGCGATGTCGACATCACCCTCTGCCTGCCTAAGCCCTGGGGCGATGAGGATCACACCTTTGCGCACATCGTGGCCATGAACTGTGTGCCCATCGCATGGAGAGATGTCAACTACGACTACGTCAAACAGCGCATCGGCAACCTGATGAGCCCAGAAGAATACTACCACTTCCGTGACCATATCTATGCCGACTTCAACTATATGAACGTCAACGATCTGGGATGCATGGACTTTGCGGGCGGCTATCCCGCCAATCTCCACGACGAGATCAACAACTACTCGATCATCGCCGGTGTGGTGGCGCGGTCGGAGGAGTTCGATATTATCCACGCTCACGACTGGCTGACTTATCCCGCAGGCATCTATGCCAAACAGGTCAGCGGCAAACCGCTGTGCATACATGTCCACGCCACTGACTACGACCGCTCACGCGGACACGTCAACCCCACGGTCTACGGCATTGAGAAAGACGGTATGGATCACGCCGACTGCATCATGTGCGTCAGCGATCTGACACGCAACACGGTCATCAACCAATACCATCAGGATCCACGAAAAGTCTTCACCGTGCACAACGCCGTGTATCCCCTGTCACAAGAAAACGAGATGATCCCGCGACCCGACCACACAGGACGCGACAAGATCGTCACCTTCCTCGGACGCATCACCATGCAGAAGGGACCGGAATACTTCGTCGAGGCCGCCAACATGGTGCTGCACCGCACGCGCCACGTACGCTTCTGCATGGCCGGATCGGGCGATATGATGGACCAAATGATCTATCTCGCCGCTGAGCGCGGCATTGCCGACCGCTTCCACTTCCCGGGATTCATGCGCGGAAAACAGGTCTATGAGTGTCTGAAAGACTCCGATGTCTATGTCATGCCTTCGGTCAGCGAGCCCTTCGGCATCTCACCCCTTGAGGCAATGCAGTGCGGAACACCAACCATCATATCCAAACAGAGTGGATGCGCCGAAATCCTCAACAACTGCATCAAAGTCGATTATTGGGACATTCACGCACTGGCTGACTCCATCTACAGCATTTGCCACAACCCAAGCCTCTTCCACTATCTGCAGGAAGAAGGCAGGAAAGAGGTCGCGCAGATCACATGGGAGAAAGTCGGACGATGGATCAGAGAGCTATATATAAGAACGCTCAAGTGGTAATAACAGCCTCACCCCCTTGCCCCTCCCCGAAGGGGGAGGGGAGTAAAATGCTTCAAGAGAAAGAACAAGGGTGCGCTGCAACACTTAAAAGGTGCGCTGCAACACTTAAAAGGTGCGCTGCAACACTTTAGAGGTGCGCTTGGTTCTGTAAGACGGTGCTGAGCACCGTCCCTCCTCCCCTCCTCCTTCTCCTCCCCTCGCACTCCTTCTCCCCTCTCAATTCATCATTCAACACTCATCATTCATCATTCATCACTCATCATTCAACATTCAACATTATGAAAACTATTTGCTTATATTTCGAAATACACCAGATCGTGCATCTGAAGCGCTACCGCTTCTTCGACATCGGTACAGATCATTACTACTACGACGACTATGAGAATGAGCGCTCTATCAACCATATCGCCGAATGCTCCTACATGCCTGCCCTGAACACCTTGCAGAAAATGATCGAGGACAGCAACGGCTACTTCAAATGCGCATTCTCGATCTCGGGCGTCGGCATGGAACAGTTGGAGATACACGCGCCGCAAGTGCTCGACAAACTCCAGGAACTCAACAAGACGGGATGCGTGGAATTCCTCGCTGAGCCCTATTCCCACGGACTCTCATCACTCAAGGACAGTGAGTGCTTCGCTGCCGACGTGCGTAAGCAATGCAAAAAGATGGTCGACTATTTCGGCCACAAGCCAACCGTGCTCCGCAACTCTTCGCTCATCTACAGCGACGACATCGGACTGCAAGCTGCACAGCTCGGATTCAAAGGCATGCTCACCGAAGGGGCCAAACATGTGCTCGGATGGAAATCCCCACACTATGTCTATAACTGCTCAGTGGCACCAGAGCTGAAGCTGCTGCTGCGCGACGTGAATATGAGCGACGATATCAGCCTCAGATTCAACAACAGCGACTGGGAAGGCTATCCGCTCTTTGCCGACCAGTATGTCGACCGCATCGCTAAAGCACCACAGGAAGAGCAGGTCTTCAACATCTTCATGGAGCTCTCAGCACTGGGCATCGCACAGCCATTGTCGTCAAACATCCTTGACTTCCTTGCCGCCATTCCTAAGTTCGCCAAAGGAGCAGGCATCACTTTCTCCACACCTTCCGAGATCTGCAAATCGGTCAACAGCGTAGGAAACCTCGATGTCCCCGACACGCTCTCATGGACCGATGAGGAGCGAGACGTCAGCTCATGGCTCGGAAACCCCATGCAGCGCGAGGCTTTCGACAAACTCTATAGCGTCGCTGAGCGTGTGCGCATCGCCGATGACCCGCGTATCAACCAAGACTGGGATTATCTCCAGGCCAGCAACAACTTCCGCTTCATGACCACCAAGCCCAGCAACGTCGGACTCGACCGTGGCATCTACTCCAGCCCCTTCGATGCTTTCACCAACTACATGAATATCCTCGGAGACTTCATCAACCGCGTCAACAGCCTCTATCCTCCCGAGATCGACAACGACCAGCTCAACTCCCTGCTCACTACCATCAAGAATGAAGGCGACGAGATAGAGATGAAAGATAAGGAGATCGCAAGACTGCAAGCCAAACTCGAAAAGCTCGAGGCTGCCAACGAGAAACTACGCGAGAAGGAGGATAAGACTCCAGCCAAAACAGCACATCCCGCACGCAAGAAGACAGCCAAGAAGCCCAGCACCCAAAAAACGGAGGTCGCTGACAAGAAAGGCAGCGCCACAACTGAAAAAGAAAGCGCTACAGCCACAGAAGAAAAGAAATGAGGACTACTTGTTAAAGTCAACTATATCCATCCCAAATGATCTGTGAACAGCATGAAAACTGCAAGCATGACTGACTCCGGCATGATAGGATGATCCCTGCAAAGGCGGCTCATGGAGAAAATGAGTCGCCTTTATTGTTGCTTTTCTCATATTATACTTATATAATTTCCTTGTGTGCGCACACAAAGTGTTGACATAGGTCAAGAAAAGCACATGTTTCCTATAAAACCATGATAAAGTGTTGTTCGTACAAAAATAAGTTCATACCTTTGCATTGTCAAAAGGAAACAAGTTCGTGAGAACGATAATCCAAGTAGACTGAACACATTTGTTCAATAGGTTTAAGGTTAGTAGATTGTTTCATATAGGTTTTTAGTTTTTAGGTTTAAGATTATTTTTTTGTTTTCATTAGGTTATTTAGTCAATTAAGGTAAATTTAAGATTGTTATTTAGGTTAGCACAAATCCTCACCTCCCAATGGGAGAGGTGAGGATTTGTTTTTTTAAGCACCACAAAGAGCCCAGAACTTTGATAATCGCCGGCGACTTTTCACCTGTCTGACATCGATCTTGAATATTTTGTTTTCTCAAAATATATTGGTATCTTTGCACTATAGATTAAATCACGATGATGGATGCACTCACCTATCTTGAAAGCCAATGCCGGCTCAGACGCAATGTGCTGACCGGAGAGACACTCTATGCACCTACCGACATGGAGCAATATCGTCCACTGTCCAGGGAAGCACAAAACACGCTGCTGTTGATGGCCAACAGTCAAGGCGTGAAACTCACCGATGAACAACTGCAACAATACATCCACTCGACCATCATCGAGCAATGGCACCCCGCCAAAAACTGGATGGAAGGACTGGAACCATGGGATGGGCACGACTATGTGGAAGAACTGGCACAGCGCATCATCACCTCCAATCCCGAATGGCCAAAACGCTTCCATAAGTGGATGTTGCAAATGGTAGCGCGCTGGATGGGCATGACCGTGGCGCAAAACGATGTCATCGTGCCCGTCATCGTGGGACAATTTGGCTATGGCAAGACAACGTTCTGCAACCTGATCCTCCCACCAAGCCTAAGACGCTACTACACCGATCAGGTGAGACTGCGACAGATGGCCGATGTGCACGAGCTCGTCTCTACTCATCTCTTAGTGGCTCTCGACGAGTTTTATCAGGAAAATACCGATCAGATCCCTGCCGTACGCTACCTCTTCTCGCGCAGCACACCCGTGCAGCGATGGCCCTACGGCACCACACGCGAACCACGAAAAGCCTACGCAGCCTTCATCGCCACCACCGGCAATCTCCATCCGATGACCGATGCAGCAGGAGCGGCCCACCTCGTCTGTGTGGAGATCACCCACGCCATCGACACCAAGACGCCCATCAACTATGAGCAACTCTACGCTCAACTCGCTGAAGAACTCGACAGCGGAGAGGACTACTCCCTCACCGATGAGGAACGGGAAGCCATGGCTGTGCAGAACTCTCCCTTCCAGGAAGCCGACAACCTCGTGAAGATGGTGTCCATGCTCTATGCTGCTCCACCAAAAGGAAAAAAAGTGAAGGCAACCTATATCGATGCCATCATCGACCGGCTCATGAAGGAATATCCTTACTGGACACCGGGCGACCATGTCAATCAAGACGTGGGATTTGCCTTGCAGGACGCCGGATTCACGCGCACACGCATTCACGGGCGCTCTGCCTACAAGGTAGTGGAGAAAGATCCAAGAAAGATCGATGATACAATTGACAATGAACCACAGGAGAAAGAAGAGGAAAACTTCGACAACAATCCGCTCGCAAGAGCGCTCCTCGCTGGACTCGGCGGACTGAAAAAACCGTGATCAAAGAATGATTTCAGGACACTGACGCGTACACCTTATTATATGTAGCCTGTACAACAGATCGTATCCTCCTGTACACCTTATTATATATAGAGACATCAACCATAGATTACATATCAAAAACTCATTTGCATGAAAAAGATATTTTTCTTGTTGCTACTCAGTTTGCTGACGGCTGTCGCCGACGCACAAGGCTATTATACAAAATACTATGCCGACAAGAAACTCGTCAAAGAGGCCAATGAATGGATGAACAGTGGAGCCTGGCGAGAAGGATTCACTTCTGCCAGCCCTCACTCCACGGTCAATGCGGCTGAATTCTATACACAATATCAGAAAAACACCAAGCAATGGAAGGCCCTCTTCAACTGGCTCGCAAATACCGACTTGTTGGCACTGCCCAAAGGACGCACGCCGATACCGGGCTCCACACTCGTGGCCAGCGTGGAAGACGATGTCAATAGGGACCTCAGCCGGCAACGGTCAGAGAGCCATCACCATCACATCGACTTCCAATATGTCGTAAAAGGCACGGAGCGCTTCGGACTCATTGACCACTACACCAGTGAGGTCAACGTGCCCTACCGACCCGATGTCGTGCACTATGCCTACGACACTGCCCGCGCCCGCTTCTACGACAGCGACCCACAGCATTTCTTCCTCTTCTTCCCGGGAGACTGGCATATCGCTAAAGTAAAAACCGACAGCGGTGACCAGCACATTCGTGTCATCGTCGTGAAAGTCGATTATCTCTAAACACACACGAAATAGCATATATTGATCAGCTTGAATACATATCACAATCTCTTTTTGTCTGTAACAAAATAATATGTCTACAAAAGATACGGCGCTCACGCCGATGATGAAGCAGTTCTTCTCTCTCAAGGCAAAACACCCCGATGCCTTGTTGCTGTTCAGGTGCGGTGACTTCTATGAAACCTATGGCGACGATGCCATCGTGGCATCACAGATCCTTGGCATCACACTCACCAAACGCAATAATGGCGGTAACACCGGTGACACGCCCATGGCGGGATTCCCTCACCACGCGCTCGACACTTATCTGCCTAAGCTCATCAGAGCCGGAAAACGCGTGGCAATCTGTGACCAACTGGAGGATCCAAAGAAAAAACGGGCGGCAATCAAAGGCAAAAAAGGACTATCGGAGATGGACAAAATGGTGAAGCGAGGCATCACAGAACTCGTCACACCAGGCATCGCCATGAGCGACAACGTGCTCAACTACAAGGAAAATAACTTCCTCGCTGCCGTACACTTCGGGAAAACAGCCTGTGGACTCAGCCTGCTCGACATCTCCACTGGTGAGTTTCTTACCGGAGAGGGCAGTTACGACTATGTCGAGAAACTCTTGGGCAACTTCTCGCCTAAAGAAGTGCTCTATGACCGTAACCGTAAAAAAGACTTTGAACAGTTCTTCGGCACGAAATTCTGCGTCTTTGAGATGGACGACTGGGTGTTTACAGAACAAAACGCCAGACAGAAGCTCTTGAAGCATTTCGGCACCAAGTCACTGAAAGGATTTGGTGTGGAACATCTCAAGGCAGGTATCATTGCCTCCGGAGCCATCATGCAATACCTGGAACTGACTCAGCACACCAGCATCAACCACATCACTTCTCTGAAACGACTTGAAGAGGAGAAATATGTGAGGCTCGACAAGTTCACCATCCGCTCACTGGAACTCTTGCAACCGATGCAGGAAGACGGACTTTCACTGCTCGATGTCATCGACCGTACGACAACGCCAATGGGTGGACGTATGCTGCGCCGATGGATGGTATTCCCCTTAAAAGAAGTGTCACGCATCAATGAGCGACTCGATATCGTGGAGTATTTCTTTAAGCATCCCGATTTCAGACAACTCATCGATGAGCAACTCCATCGTATCGGTGATCTGGAACGAATCATCTCTAAAGTGGCTGTCGGAAGAGTTTCACCTCGTGAAGTGGTGCAGTTGAAAAACGCGCTCATGGCCGTGCAACCCATCAAAGGGGCCTGTCAGACGGCCGACAACGATTGTCTCAGACGACTCGGCGAGCAGCTCAACCTCTGTGAAAGCCTGCGTGACCGCATCGAAAAGGAGATCACCCCTGATCCCCCACAGCTTGTGAGCAAAGGAGGAGTCATCGCTGACGGCTACAGTCAAGAACTCGATGAGCTGCGATCCATTTCCCGGGGCGGAAAAGACTATCTCTTGGAAATACAGCAACGAGAGACCGAGAAAACAGGAATTTCCTCGCTGAAGGTGGGATTCAACAATGTTTTCGGTTACTATCTCGAAGTACGCAACACCTTCAAGGATAAAGTGCCTGAAGGATGGATACGCAAACAGACCCTCGCGCAAGCTGAGCGATATATCACACCAGAGTTGAAAGAATACGAGGAAAAAATACTGGGGGCCGATGAGAAAATACTGGAAATGGAGGCACGACTCTTTTCTGAACTCATCGTGGCCATGCAGGAATTCATTCCTCAGATTCAGATCAATGCCAACATCCTGGCACATATCGATTGTCTGCTTTCCTTTGCCAAAGTGTCGGAAGACAACTATTATGTGCGCCCCGTGGTGGACGAAAGTGATGTGCTCGATATCCATCAAGGACGACATCCCGTCATTGAGACACAAATGCCGCTCGGCGAGCGTTATGTGCCCAATGATGTCTATCTCGACACTGAGAAACAACAGATCATGATGATTACCGGTCCTAACATGGCCGGTAAGTCTGCCTTGCTGCGACAAACGGCTCTCATCGTGCTCATGGCACAAATTGGATGCTTCGTGCCCGCTGAGAGTGCAAGAGTAGGAGTGGTAGACAAGATCTTCACACGTGTAGGAGCAAGCGATAATCTCTCCTTAGGTGAGTCTACCTTCATGGTGGAAATGACTGAGGCCGCTGATATTCTGAACAATGTATCGCAGCATTCTCTGGTGCTCTTCGACGAGCTCGGGCGCGGCACATCCACTTATGACGGCATCTCTATCGCCTGGGCTATCGTGGAATATCTTCACGAGAATGAGCATGCACACGCACGTACGCTCTTTGCTACACACTATCATGAGCTCAACGAGATGGAGAAACACTTCCCGAGAATCAAAAACTATAACGTATCTGTCAAGGAGGTTGACGGCAAAGTGATCTTCCTGCGTAAGCTTGTCCCCGGTGGTTCTGAGCACTCTTTTGGTATTCATGTGGCTGAAATCGCCGGTATGCCGCGCTCCATCGTCAAGCGAGCCAATACAGTATTGAAGCAGCTTGAGGCCGAAGGATCGGAAGTAGGAGCCGCAGGAAAGCCCAGAATGGAAAACATTGCAGACAAGAAAGATGGTGTGCAACTCAACATCTTCCAACTCGACGATCCCGTTCTTTCGCAAGTGCGCGATGAGATCCTCGGACTGGACATCAACAACCTCACACCCGTCGAAGCGCTTAACAAACTCAACGAGATCAAAAAAATAGTAACAGGAAAAAGCAAATAAAAGGAGCCTCACCCCCTTGCCCCTCTCCCAAGGAGAGGGGAGTGAAATGCCAGATAAACAAACGCCCTGACACGATTAGCGTGGGGCGGCCTGCTTCCACGGCAGTCCGCCCCTATACCACTTTTTTCCCTTATCACCCGCAGAGCATTTTACTCCCCTCTCCCCTTGGAGAGGGGTTGGGGGTGAGGCTGAGAGTTTTTTTTATCACTTAAGGATGTTGTCTACCTTTTCTACAATATCCATGGGATCAATGCCTGACAGACAAGCATAGTCTCCACGGCGACATTCTTTATTGCCATATATGGAGCAAGGACGGCACGACAAGTCTACTTGCACGGCATTAGCCTCGCTTTGGCCCCAGCCCATAAAGCCGGCGTAAGGATGGGTGGCTCCCCATATGCTCACCACAGGCGTAGCCACCAATGAGGCCAGGTGCATGTTGGCACTGTCCATACTGATCATCACGTCAAGATGGCTCATCAGTACCAGTTCTTTCATCATTCCTCCCAAATCTGCAGAGGCATTTACACAATTGCTATGACGGCTGGCAAGATCATCAAGTTGCTGTTTCTCAACAGGACCACCACCAAAAAGAAAGATGCGGCAGGAAGGATGACGACGTGTGAGCTCTGTCACCACCTTTTCCATCTGCGACAATGAATAAGCCTTTCCACGATGGGCTGCAAAAGGAGCAATACCTATCCACTGCTGAAAAGGCTTCTTCATATGATATCCCTCAGGCAGTTGAGACAATCCTGCCTGCTCCGGAGTCAACAATGACGTAAACTCCAAATGAACAGGATATCCTAACTGCTCAAACACTTTTGCATAGTTGTCAAAAGCAGAAGGTATCGGCTCAAACACCTTATTGTTATAAGACACCAACTGACGGCGCTGCAGACGGTGCTTGTCAAGGTGGGCAACACGATAACGGTCGAAATTAAATCGCATACGCAAATAATCTGACCGGATGACATTGTGCAGATCAGCGATCGCCGTGAAGTTCTTGGCAGTCAGACGACGGTACAGAGCGTTGAGCCCCTTGATGCCATGATACTCATTGGCCAGGTCGGCTTCCATAAATCCTACGTTCGGTGCCATGTTCTCAAACAAGGGACGGGCGAAAGGCTTGGAAAGCATCGTGATACGTAGATCGGGATACTGCTTTGCCAATGAATAGACCACAGGCACCGTCATGGCAACGTCGCCTAAGGCTGAAAAACGGATAATAAGTATATGCTCAGTTTTCATCGTGATAGGTATAAGGCATCCTCGCTACTATAACAGCTACGGTTTTACTTCTTGCCGTATAGAACAGGATTGGTGCTGGGATCGTTATACATCTTCATCTGGCGATACACCTTCATGTATTTCCGGCCTTCCTGGATGTCTTCCAGCAACTGGTCGATAGCCAAAGACAAGTCCTTCTGTTGTTCCAACAGCACGTTCAATTTCGCACGACAGCGCTCTTTATGATCTTCCGAAGCATCGGTGCGCTCGGTCTGCTCCCGCATATGATAAATCTTCAATGCAAGAATACTCAAGCGGTCTACTGCCCATGCGGGGCTCTCCGTGTTGAGCCGTGCATCCGGAAGCGGTGTGACATCAGAATACTTTTGGCGGAAATATGAATCAATCTGTTCCACCAAGTCCGTACGATCTTGATTGGAGCGGTCAATCCGCCGTTTGATATTCAATGCCTCAATCGGATCAATATGAGGATCACGGATGATATCTTCCAAATGCCACTGGACTGTATCTATCCAACATTTCAAATAAAGCCGGTTTTCAATGCTTTCCCGCTCATAAGGATTGCTGATGGGCGTGTCGACATGATCTGTGACATGATAGTCATCAATGGCTTTGTTGAAAATCTCGTTACATTGCTGAGTAAAAGACATGTATGTGTTCAGATTTGGTTTATGCGTTCATGCAAAGTTAGCAACTAATTTTGAGATATACAACGAAATGAGAAAAAAAGAAGAAGAAAAAAACTATAAAACATGCACAAGTAAGGGTCTAATGTGCATCCAAAAAGCATTTTATCGAGAAAATATTTGTGTAATCGGTAAAAAATTTGTTCCTTTGCACCCAGTTTAATAGTGAAAATACAAAATTAATCATTTAAAACGTTACAATTATGTCAGAAATTGAATCTAAGGTTAAGGCTATCATCGTAGACAAACTGGGTGTTGACGAGGCTGAGGTAAAGCCCGAAGCAAGCTTCACCAACGATCTGGGCGCTGATTCTCTGGACACTGTAGAGCTCATCATGGAGTTCGAGAAGGAGTTCGGCATTTCTATTCCCGACGACAAGGCTGAGACCATCCAGACGGTAGGCGATGCCATCAAGTACATTGAGGACAACGCTAAGTAATCAACGTCTGAAGCGTTTCCCCGTTTAGCGTTTAATGTAGTTTTTCATAAAGAATTGGATCACCACAAGGTGACCGTTGTGATACATTAAACGCTAAACTCTTTTAATCAAAAACATAATCCAATGGAATTGAAAAGAGTAGTTGTAACAGGTTTGGGCGCTGTCACGCCAGTAGGTAACTCCGTTGAGGAAATGTGGAGCAACCTGCTTGCCGGTAAGAGTGGCGCCGCACCTATTACGTCATTTGACACAACCAATTTCAAGACAAAGTTCGCTTGTGAAGTCAAAGACTTGAATGTCAATGACTACATCGACCGCAAGGAGGCTCGTAAGATGGACCGCTGCACACAGCTGGCCATGATCAGTGCCATTCAGGCTGTCAAGGACTCAGGCATGGATTTGGAGACTGTCGACAAAAACCGCGTGGGCGTGGTCTACGGTATCGGCATTGGAGGCATCAAGACATTCCAGGACGAGGTGATGTACTACGGCCAGCACGTAGATCGCGGACCGATGTTCAACCCGTTCTTCATCCCCAAGATGATTTCAGATATTGCAGCTGGACAGATCAGCATCCACTTTGGCTTCCATGGTCCTAACTATGTGACCACAAGTGCGTGCGCTTCGTCATGCCACGCCTTGGCTGACGCTTTCAATCTGCTGCGCCTTGGTAAGGCTGATGTCATCCTGGCCGGAGGTGCCGAGGCTGCCATTTGCGACTGCGGTGTCGGTGGTTTCAACGCCATGAAAGCTCTTTCCACCCGCAATGACGATCCGCAGGGCGCAAGTCGTCCGTTCAGCGCAAGCCGCGACGGATTCGTGATGGGTGAGGGTTCAGGCTGTCTGATTCTTGAGACACTGGAGCACGCTAAGGCTCGCGGTGCAAAGATCTATGCCGAGATTGCCGGTGAGGGAATGAGCGCAGATGCCTATCACATCACTGCCTCCCACCCGGAAGGACTCGGTGCTAAGCTTGTAATGAAGGCAGCTCTTGAGGACGCAGGTATGAAGGTCGAAGATATCGACTACATCAATGTTCACGGTACTTCCACTCACGTGGGCGACATCTCCGAGGCCAAAGCTATCAAGGATCTTTTTGGTGAGCAGGCCTATAAGGTCAACATCAGCTCTACCAAGAGCATGACGGGCCACCTCCTTGGTGCTGCAGGTGCTGTAGAAGGCATGATCTGTGTACTGAGCGTTCAAAACGATATCATCCCGCCGACTATCAATCATGCCGAGGGTGATGATGATCCGGAGCTGGACTATAACATGAACTTCACTTTCAACAAGGCTCAGAAACGCACGGTGCGTGCAGCTCTGTCCAATACCTTTGGTTTTGGCGGACACAATGCTTGCATCATCGTGAAAAAGTACGCTGAGTAATAGATTGCTGACAAAGAAAGTATATGTTTATCCATATCTTAGACAGAATAAGGCTCCCCTTCCGAAAGGATAAGGAGCTTTATTCTTCTTTATACCATATTATCGGTGTCTATCCTCACAACATCAGCTATTACAAAATGGCACTGATGCATAAGAGCGTCATGCACCGCAACAAAAAAGGCAAACCCGTCAATAACGAACGGTTGGAGTTTCTTGGCGATGCCATCCTTGACGCTGCCGTAGGAGATATTGTCTATCGCCATTTCCCCGGTAAACGTGAGGGATTTCTCACTAACACACGTTCCAAACTCGTACAGCGTGACACGCTCAACAAGCTGGCCATGGAAATGGGCATCAACAATCTCATCCTCTCTAGCGGGCGTTCTGCCACACACAACAGCTATCTCGGCGGCAATGCTTTCGAGGCGTTGGTTGGTGCACTCTACCTCGATCGTGGCTATAATGCCTGCATGACCTTTCTGAAAAAGCGCATCCTCTCACAGATGATCAACATCGACAAGGTGGCTTACAAAGAAGTGAACTTCAAAAGCAAACTTATCGAGTGGAGTCAGAAAAACAAAGTCAACTTGGACTTTAGCCAGACCTCACAGAGCAAGGACGCCAACGGCAGTCCTACATTCTGTTGCGTGATCAAGCTCGAAGGGCTTGACGGATGCATGGGCAAAGGCTTTTCGAAAAAAGAAAGCCAGCAGAAAGCCGCTAAGGACACCCTCGATAAACTGAAGCGTGAACCGCAGTTCATCGACAGTGTCTTCGCTGCAAAGGCCAACCGCACTAAAATGGAAGAGGAACCGGTACTGGATGTTCCAAGCACCAATGAGGCTGAAGCATTCGTCAAGACCACGGATGCCTCCCGAAATATCGAGCCGAAGCACGAGACTTCCTTCCGTGAACACGTATTCTCAGAAGATGACAGTGCACTCGACAAGCCAGCCAACTCGGTAGAAGCTAAGGAAGAGGAGTTCGACCTAAGCGACATCAGTGCCAGAGAAAAGACCCGTGAAGAAATTATCGCAGCCGCTGAAGAGGCGGCCTTCGTAGAAAGCGATGATGAACAAAGAAAGAACGAGAAATAATATTCATACGACAGATGATGGGCTCAATCCGTAGGGGGTTGAGCCCATCATTGTTTTATATAGGTATGTCAGACCCCACCCGGCATCATTTCGCCATCAATCTTCTTCACCCCCAAAAAAGAAACCGATGAAAAATCCAAGTTTTTGCCTGTTGATAACCATGTGGAAAACTGTGGAAAAAACTATTGATAACCTCTTGCTTATCCACAGGATCCAACCGCAATCCTTTCAGCAGGGGATATCCACAGTCTTTTGAAAGCAATGAAACAAAGTTTTCCACGATTTTACACGCAAAAAAGATATAAACTTATTATCTTTGCACAGTAGTTGATAAATGTGGATAAGTAGACAATCAGTTGATAAACAAAGAAAAGATATTCAACAGAGATGTTGATCACTCTCTTTCTCATGTTGATATCATCATCACCAAATTTTTCAGCTCTTCAATATCCACTTTTCCACATTACATCATCATACTATTCTTTTTTCTTTTATAGAAGAAAGACTAATAGAATAATAATGAATGGTGGATAACACCGATAACAGAAGCACATACATGGAGACGATCAAAAAGGAATGGAAAGAAAAAGGATATGTCGATGAGCCGATACCGCAGGGACTCGATCTGAAAAAAGCCATCCGACAACTGTGTAAGGAGAAGGATGCCATCATCCTTGCACATTATTATACAGTAGGCGATATTCAGGACATTGCTGACTTTGTCGGCGACTCTTTGGCGCTGGCACGCAAGGCTGCCGACACCGATGCCAAGCTGATGGTGATGTGTGGCGTGCATTTTATGGCAGAGACCTGCAAGCTGCTGTCTCCTGACAAGACCGTGCTATGCCCCGATCTCACAGCCGGCTGCTCTTTGGCCGACAGCTGTGACGCGGCAGATCTGAAGAAATACAAAGAGGAGCATCCAGGTTATCAGGTAGTGAGCTATGTCAACACCACGGCGGCTGTCAAGGCGCTCACAGACTGTGTGGTCACCTCGGGCAATGCAGAGAAGGTGATGGCGAGCTTCCCTAAGGATGCGAAGATCATTTTTGGGCCGGATTACAACCTAGGCAACTACATCAACAGCGTTACCGGCCGTCACATGCTCTTGTGGAATGGCGGTTGCCACGTTCATGAGAAGTTCTCTGTCGATGGTATTGTGAAGCTCAAGCAGGAGCATCCTCAGGCTGTGGTCATGGCCCATTTGGAGTGTAAGGCGCCAGTGTTGGCGATTGCCGACGTGAAAGGTTCCACAGCAACCATGCTGAAATATGCTCAGGCTCATCCAGAAATCAAGGAATTTATAGTAGCTACCGAGGCTGGTATCCTGCATGAGATGCAGCGCACATGTCCCAATCAGACTTTCATCCCAGTGCCGCCGGAGGTCAGCGAAGGTGGAGTAGGATGCTCATGCAATGAGTGTGAATACATGAAGAAGAATACGCTGGCAAAGATCTATAATACTTTGAAGTATGGATGGCCCAGCATAGAGATAGACCCGGAGATTGCCCGTGAGGCCGTGAAGCCTATTGAGCGCATGCTCTCGCTGTCGTAAATCATAAAAGCCCGCCCCCAGCAGTTGCTTGCTGACGGCGGGCTTTTATTGTGTGGACATGGAGTTTCCTCATCTTTAGTCATCCCATGGGTTGCCAAAGAAAGAGCCTTGTTTTGACAATGCACTTGCCCCGCTAACCTCTTGAAAGGTTCTCGATTCACTTATATTTTCTTGATAGCTATCAGTCCCCTCAGATGGAGTAAAGTTGTTTCCATTGCTTTGAGTAGCCAACATACTGGCTTCCGTGTCTATGTTTTGTATTTTCAAAGCTGGTTTTACATAAGTTGCTTTCATGTTTCTGCTTTTTTAGAGGTATTATTTGATAAGGATTTTATGGCCGTCTACGATGGCTATGCCTTTATGGTGTTTATCGATGCGTTGTCCAGCGAGGTTATAGTATATATGGTCACGCTTTTCCCACTTTCTCAAAGGGTGTTTGATGTCCGTGGCAGGGTAGTCGATGGCGTAGAAGCGTTTGGACGTGTTGGTTTCAGTCCGACTGATAGTGAGATATCCCTTGTAAGGTGCGATGGTGTCATTGGCTTTTACTGGATAGAATCCACATCCGTTGCCCTGTTTTGAAAGAACGTAGATGGAGTAGGGTCTTTCCACTTTTTTCTCTGTCGTGTCAAAGTTCAGGTCATTGTTTGTCACCATGATGTCTTCATTGCCACGTTTGAGCGCATACGTTCCTGTATTTGCCTTGACCACCACAGCGGTATTACCCGGAATGGCTGTTATAGGGGAAAGCGTCACATAATTGTTATCAGCGCAATATTTTACGGTGTAGGCATGGATGTCGGTTGTTTGCGAGAAGTCGACAGCGCGGCGGCTGATGAAGGTTGCCCATCCTGCAGAGCTGATCATTGCCTTGTCCTGATATTCATCGAGACGCATCAGTTGTGGATCTTTCAGCATTTTGTTGCCATTGTTTGAGGCCATTTGCGCAGCGACAATGACGTTGTCGCCTCTTACGATCTGAAATGCATTGTTGATATCTGCGTTTAGCAGATAGTGTCCTTTGCATATTTCTAGGTTTTCATCTGCGTCTTCTGCGTCACCAATATAATAATTGAGATAGGGTAACTTGTTATTATAAGTATCGGTCTTGACAACTATGCCTTTGACATAGACCATTGTTCCGTCAGTTGCATGGAGTGCGTCAGCGACCGAGATTAGCTCGTTTTCTTCCACTTTTTTAAAGTTTTGTGAGGCCACCGCGCTTTTCTCACCATTTACGTAGGCCACTGCTTTCACGTTAGCAGAAGTGTTGAGTGAGAAGGGGACCGTGTATGCTGTGCTTTGATCTGTAGGTTCACTGCCGTCAGTGGTATAGTAGATTTTGGCATCCGGATTCCCTGTGCTGAGCGTCACAAAAGTATTGTCGAGAAATGCAGTAGAACCGGAGATGTGAGGAGAGTCGCTTGGAGTGTAATAGACAATCTTGGAAATTTGGATAGGACCATTTTTTCTCACTGTGTTTGGTTTTAATGATAAGTCTATTTTATAATATCTATTGGGTTTAGATTGTGGTATGTCACACGTTACTAAACCTCCTCTTTTAAACTTGCTAGTAAAATAGACTGTTTGCACATCATTATTAAAGTTAGAATCCGTACTCGTTAATATTCGTGCATATACCACGATAGAAGATCTGATTTCGTCAACGGTTATGACGATCTTGCTCACAGCTTTCTCATATGGTTGTTTGTTGACAATTGAAGCTGAGGTTGCAGATTTATACGTTCCGCATCTCACATTTTTCCAATTGAGATTGTTGTTACTAAAATGATTTAAGACCCAGGAGTCATTGCCATCCGTTGCTGTCCAACTAGCCGAATACACGATGCACTTCTCCATTTTAGCTTTTGCGAAGTCCAAGGTCTTGTAGATAATGTCTTCTGCACATGCCTTTTCTGCAACCATCAACAGGAGAAGGCACATAATCATAAATTTTAATGTTTTCTTCATAGGCGTTAGTTTTGGTTTCTATTAATTACAAAAATAAGAATAAAATATTAGAAAAGCAGGAGAATGTAATGAGAAATTGTTTCTTCTGCTTGAAAAACGATGAATACATAAAAGATTTTTTAGGTGATCTATCAGCTTTATTGAGCATGCAGAAAGGAGAGATAGGGAATATCAGAAAGGTAAATTGAGAATATCAGCCTCTGTTTTCCAACTCCCTCATAGCGTCGTCTTTTTCCTCACGGCATCTTTGCTGAGATACACAGCGATGGTTTTCAACTTGACATACTGGTAGCTGAGATACATGTATCCGCCAAAACGGTTGTCGGTGCCCCAGGAGTTCTTGGCAATGAAGTAGCGGCGGCCTTGTCGGTCGTGGGCCAGTCCGCACAGTTCCATGCAGTGGTCATCGGTCGTGCGGAACGTCTCGAAAGCGCGCTGACGGTCGAGTTGGTCATAGTCCGCCTTGTCATTTTGCAGCACAGCGATGCCGTTCTTAAAGTCAAATCCCGGTTCGCTGATATCGCCTTCCCAGCAGACAGGATGACCACTCTTGAGCGCTTCGACAATCGTATGCATCAGCGTGTCGATGGGAATGTTGAGGAAATAGTCTCGCATCTGGTTGTCCGGCACCTCCAGGATAAACGGTTTGCCAAAAGGATGATGCGTGAAGCTGGTCAGTGACAAGTATTCCTCGGGCCGGCAGACACTATGCGCAAACTCTATCGGCGTGTATCTTGCCCCTAACATCATGATGGTGCCGGGCAAATAACCAATTTGTTCATCCAATGACTTGTCCACCCGCTCGTTGAGCATCCTGAGCGACGTGCTGGCCCGCGCAATCTGTTTCACGGTTCTCGCCACGACGGGATAGTCCACGGGCTCATTATTATAATAGCTGTCATAGGGCAGTATGCCATACATCGCCATGAGGTCAAAGACCATCGAGGCCGTGCCGCTCATCGACATCTGCCCTTCATTGCGATTGAAATAATAGTGGGTGGCTTCGTCCTTCAGCAGCATTCTTGCCAGATAGTCGACAGACAGATGCACCGAATCGCCCTGCATGAGATGCTCCGACTCGATGGTGGCCAGCATGGCATAGGCCCAGCATAGTGCGCTACGGCCTTGGTCCAGCACAGGTGTGGTCTTGATGACCACATCGTTTTTGAACTCACTCCTCACCGGCTTGCGGGGCTCCGGACGTCCGCAGCCGATGATCATCACAAGGCCAAGAAGGCCAATCACTATTTTCTTCATATCAAGTGCAAAGATAAGCAATTATTTGATTACCTTTGCACTATGAATGCTAAAATAGAGGATTTTGAGATCATGGCCCCCGTGGGCTCCCGCGAGTCGCTCGCCGCAGCCTTGCAGGCAGGCGCCAACTCGGTTTACTTTGGTATCGGACAGCTCAACATGCGGTCACACAGTGCCAATCATTTCGACATCAGTGATCTTCATGACATTGCCCGCATCTGCAACGAGCATGGCGTGAAGACCTATCTCACTGTCAACACCATTATCTATGATGAGGACATGGATACGATGCGCACCATCATCGACGCAGCACACGAGGCCGGCATCTCGGCGGTCATCGCCTCTGACGTCGCCGTGATGGTCTACTGCCGCCAGGTTGGTGTCGAGGTCCACCTGTCCACTCAGCTCAATATCAGCAACGTGGAGGCGCTGAAATTCTATGCTCAGTTTGCCGACGTGAGTGTCCTGGCCCGCGAGCTCAACATGAAGCAGGTGAGCCATATCCACGATGAGATTGAGCGGCAACACATCTGTGGCCCTGCCGGCAAGCCGGTGCGCATCGAGATGTTTTGTCATGGTGCGCTGTGCATGGCTGTCTCGGGCAAGTGCTACATGAGTCTGGCTGCTGCTGACCGCTCAGCCAACCGCGGACAATGCGTGCAGATCTGCCGTCGCTCTTATATCGTCACAGATGCAGAGACCGGCAATCAGCTTGAGATCGACAATAAATATGTGATGAGTCCTAAGGATCTGAAGA